>JAJPIE010000032.1 GCA_021324935.1 Acidobacteriota bacterium | reverse complement strand
TTTGCGATGACCGGCTGGCGCATCGGCTACACGCTGGCACCGGAGGAATTGATCCAGGAGATGATCAAGATCCAGAGCCAGTCGACGTCGAACCCGACCTCGATTGCGCAATACGCGGCGCTGGAGGCGATGCGCGGTTCGATGGACACTGTGCCGCCGATGCTGGCCGAGTACACCAAGCGCCGGAAGCGTATCGTGGAAGGGCTGCGGGCGCTCCCCGGCGTCACTTGCGAATGGCCGGGCGGCGCATTTTATGCTTTTCCAAACGTTTCCGCGCATCTGGGCGAAGGGAAACATGCGCTGGCAAAGAACTGCACCGAACTTTCCAAGGTGCTGCTGGACAAGGCCCATGTGGCGCTGGTGGGAGGCGAAGCGTTTGGCGCGCCGGGCTTCCTGCGGCTTTCCTATGCCACTTCGCTCGATCGGATTGAGGAAGGCTTGCGGCGCCTGGAAAAATTCTTCACGCGCGCGGAGGCCGCATCCTGAACTGCGATGCAACCCGTTCTCTCGCGTCTTGAGCCGTTCTTCACCCCGAGGATCTGGGGCCAGCGCTCCCTGGCTCCGTGGTATCCAGACAAGGCCAATCTGCCGGAACCCGTGGGAGAGGCGTGGCTGACGGCGTTTGATTCGCGGATTTCCAACGGGCCTTTCGCGGGGAAAACCTTGCGCGAAGCGTGGCAAGCGATGCCGGCTGAATGGCGCGGCGCGCAGTTCGCTTCGTGCGCGGAATTTCCGCTGCTGATCAAATTCATTTTCCCCAACGACAGGCTGTCCATCCAGGTGCATCCTGACGACGCGTACGCCTCGAAGTTCGAGCAGGCCGCCGGCGGCCGCGGGAAAACCGAGATGTGGCACATCGTCTGCGCCGAGCCTGGGGCGGAGGTTTTGATTGGCCTGAAACCCGGTGTAGACCAGGAAGCATTTCGGCGCTCCCTGCGGGCGAATACGGTGGAAGACCTGCTCGAACATTTCCACGTACGGAGCGGCGAGACGTACTTCATCCCCGCCGGCACGCAACACGCCATGGGGGCCGGCCTGGTGGTCTGCGAAATCCAACAATATTCGGACCTCACCTATCGCGTTTACGATTACGGACGCGTGGAATCCACGGGCAAACCGCGCGAACTGCATATCCAGAAGGCGATGGAGGTGACGAAATTCGGCAAGGCACACGGCGGAAAAATCGCACCCCTCGCACTGCACTCTCCCGACGCGAATAAGCACCTGTTGGCCGCCTGCGACTATTTCGCCACGGAGCGTTGGGACTGCCACAAAACAACGCCTATCGAGAGCGAGGAGGGAGAGTTTCAGTTATTCCTTGGATTGATCGGCACGGGCGCGTTTTACGACGCCGATCAGGATTATCGCTTCCGTCCCGGCGAAGCCTGGTTTTTCCCGGCTAGCCTGCCGACGATTTTGCTGCAACCGGACCGGGCATGTTCGGTGTTGCGTGTCACGGTGCCAGACCCCGGAAAACTGCGGCGGCAATTGCGAAACCAGGGATTCGAAGAAGCGGCGATTTCGCGCGTGCTGCTGGCGGATATCGGATGAGCGAGAAGAAACTCTCAGCGCACGCGGTGATTCTTGCCGGAGGACGCGGCACGCGTTTCTGGCCGCGCAGCCGGACGCGCACGCCGAAGCAACTGCTGAATATCGTCGGCAAGGGATCGATGCTGCAGCAGACCGTGGCGCGGCTGGCTCCCCTTGTTGCCGCGCCGCGCATCTGGACGGTGACGAACAGCGAGCAAGTTGCCACCCTGCGCAAACAACTCCCCACGGCCGCGCGCAAGCAAGTGTTGGCCGAACCAATCGGACGGAACACCGCTGCGGCCATCGGGCTGGCGGCGATTCATGTACGCCATGCCGCCAGCGGCGACGCGTTGCTCGCCGTGCTGCCGGCGGACCAGCACATCGCGCAACCTGAGAAGTATCGAGACATCGTGCGGGCGGCCCTGGAGGTGGCGCGCGAGCCAGGCCGCATGGTGGTTCTCGGCATTCCTCCGACACAGCCGGAAACCGGCTACGGCTATGTCGAGCGGCAAGGCGAGCCATTCGCCTCGCTGGGAATACCCGTATATGCGGTCCGGCGGTTTGCGGAGAAGCCACAGCGCGCCGTGGCGAAGGAATATTTGGCTTCTGGAAACTACCAATGGAACGCGGGAATGTTTTTCTGGCGCGCTTCGACGTTTCTGGAGGCGCTGAAGGAATTTTTACCGGCCACCTACGCGCTGCTGGAAGAACTCGCGCCTCATATAGGCAAGCGGAGCTACGAAACCTGGCTTAAGCGTATCTATCCGCAGATGGAAAACATTTCCGTGGACTACGCCATCCTGGAACGCGCCACGCGGCAGCCTGGCGCGCCGCGTGTCTTCGTGATCCCCGCGGAGATCGGATGGAGCGACATCGGTTCATGGGCCGCGGTCTATGAACTGCTCGCTAAGCATCCCGGAGCAAATGTTTTTGCGGGTCCGGGGCAATCGCTCGATGCGGAAGGAAATTTGTTCTGGAGTCCCGACAAATTTATAGCGGCCATCGGCGTGCGGGACCTGGTGGTGGTGGAAACTCCCGATGCGCTGCTGATTTGCCCTCGCGATCGCGCGCAAGACGTTGGCAAGATTGTGAAAGCGTTGGAAGACCGCAAGCAGAAGAAACTGCTGTAGGATCACATCATTCCGCTGCCAGCGAATTTCCGCCAAACATGCACCATTTCCACTCGAAAATCCGCCGGTGAAGAACAGAACGCATTTTAATTGCTTCGAAAACAATCGTTTGAGCAAACAAGGCCGCAAGAACACTTTTGACAACCTTGCGTGTTGTGCTACGCTGCTTCGGTGTACGGTCGCAATTTGGGGATTTCGGCCGCCCGGCCTCATTCCACTTGGGGTTCACTTGATGACTCGAATTGCAGGGGTGTTTTTCTGTTTGTGTGGTTTTTTAATCTTGCTTGCAGGTTGCGCTTCCTCTCCTCCGGTCATTCTCTCGGTAACACCAACCAGTGCAACGGTCTTTTCGTCGGAGACCGTGCAACTCACCGCCACGGATTCCGCGGGCGATGCGGATGTGGATTGGTCGGTCACATCCATTCCCGGAGTCGCCGGAATAGCGAGCACCTACATCGATGCCAACGGGACTTTCACGGCTCCCACGGTGACGCAGCCTACCTCGATAACCGTCGTCGCAACCAGCCACCGCGACCCGACGAAGACGGCCTCGGCCACGATCAACGTATTTCCGAACGGGCAGGTAACGGCGACCAATAATCCGCAGGTTGCGCAGTACACGCTGAATCTTCCCTCCGGGACGAACGCGTACATCCAGTTCGGCACCGACACATCCTACAAATTGAACACCTGGACGCAGCCGGCGCCGGCGTCGGGTCCGCTCAGCTTTTATGTGGCGGGCATGCTTGCCTCGACGCAATATCACATGCGCGCGGTGCTTCCGGGCCCAAACGGCTCGATGATCACCGACGTGGATCACACGTTCACCACACAGGCGGTGCCCGCCGCACAAATTCCTCCGGTAACGACCACCACGACGCAAGGCATGACTCCACAATCCGGCGTCGAGGTTCTAGATCTTCTCATTGGTCCGAGTGGCTCCTCTCCCCTGGCGGCCTTCGATCTCTCCGGTAATCTGCTATGGTCGTACCCGGCACTGAGCAGCGGAAGTGTACAGGGTGTGCATTTACTCCCGAACGGCCACTTCCTGTTTGGAGATTCTCCCAGCGCGCTTATGGAAGTTGATCTGGCGGGCAATACCATCCAGCAGGAGACACTCGCTCAACTTCAGACAGCGTTCAACAATCAAGGTCTGAATTACACGTTGAATGCTTTTCATCATGATGTGATCGGCTTGCCCAACGGCCACTGGATCGCGTTGTTCAATATGTACGTAGCCTGCTCAGCGATTGCAAATTGCTCCGGGCTGGGAAATATCTTGGGTGATGGCATCGTCGATCTTGCCCCGCAAGGCGACGGAACTTTTTTGCCGGTCTGGACCTGGAGCACCTTCGACCACCTGGATATCAACCGCGCACCGCAAGGGTACCCGGACTGGACACACTCCAATGCGCTGGTGTACTCGCCCGATGACGGCAATCTGCTTCTTTCTATTCGTCATCAGAGCTGGATCATCAAAATCGATTATGAAAATGGTGCAGGTTCAGGTGCTATTCTCTGGCACCTTGGCTCTCAAGGGGATTTCACGTTGCAGGGTGGCACTGATCCATACGACTGGTTCTACATGCAGCACGGTCCCTCGTTTACAACGACGAATACCACGGGGCAGTTCGGACTGGCGGTGTTTGACAATGGGAATGACCGCCCCACGCAACCGGGTTGCACGTCAGGTTGCACTTATAGCCGAGGGGTAACCTTCCAAATCGACGAAACCGCTAAAACTGCCGGGATCGTCACTGACTTTCGCCCGATGGAGTATTCCTTCTGGGGTGGCAACGCCGAACAATTGGCCAACGGCAATCTGGAGGCAGACTTCAACGCCGGCGCTACTTCGGGATATTCGAACATCTTCGAAGTAACCCCCGGCAGTAGCCCGCAGGTCGTGTGGAAACTCAGCACAGGTAATGCGAACGCCTATCGAGGCTTCCGGTTGCCGAGTTTGTATCCCGGAGTGCAGTGGTAGCCTAGCCGGTTACGTCAATCCACAACCTATCGCATGCCTTCCGGGCGGGCCGATTGCGGCTCGCCCGGAAAGTTTTTCCGGCGCGTATTGTTGGGGCGCCAGGGTTCCTCGCGTATACTTTTCTTCGATGACTCCAATCAAATTTGGCACCGATGGATGGCGCGGCATCATCGGCGAAGATTTCAACGAATCGAACGCCCGGATTGTGGCTATGGCGATTGCGCGCTACGTCGTGCGCGGAGAAGACGCGCGCAGGGGCGTGCTGGTGGGTTACGATCATCGCCGCGAGTCCGACAAAATCGCGAACGTCGTCGCCGAGGCAATTAGCTCGACGGGAACGCGGGTGTGGCTCGCGGACAAGCCCTGTCCCACTCCGGCGATCTCTCTGCTGGTGCGCCAGCGCCGGGCGGCAGGGGGACTGGTAATCACCGCGAGCCATAACCCGTCCAACTGGAATGGGATCAAATACAAGGCCAGCTATGGCAGCAGCGCGCTGCCCACGATCGTCGCGCAAATCGAAAAAGAACTCGAGGGCGTGCTGGCGTGCGAAGCGCCGTCTTTGCCGCCCCGCAAGGAATTAATCCAACTCCTCGAACCCCGTGCAGCGTACCTCGATACCGTTGAAAAGTTGATCGACTGGCGACGCTTGCGGGAAGCGAAGTTCCGCTTTGTGGTGGATTCCATGCATGGCTCCGCGGCGGGCGTGCTGAAAACTTTATTCGAACGCAATGGCGTGGCGTGTGACGAAATTCGCGGGACGCGCGATCCGCGCTTTGGCGGCGTAAATCCGGAGCCCATCGAGCCGCATATCGGCGCGCTACGGAAAGCGGTCCTCGCCGGAAAATACGACGCGGGCTTTGCGGCCGACGGCGACGGAGACCGCATCGGCGCGATCGACCGCGACGGCTCGTTCGTCAATCCGCACCAGATTTTTGCGCTGATGGCCTGGCACCTGATCGGCACGCGCCAATTGGCCGGCGGCATCGCGAAAACATTTTCCGTTACGAAACTGATCGACAAGCTGGCCGCCAAATATGCCCGCAGGCTGTACGAAGTTCCCGTGGGCTTTAAATACATCTGCGAACTGATGCTGGAACAAAACATTTTGATTGGCGGGGAGGAAAGCGGCGGCATCGGCACCAGCCTGTATCTGCCGGAGCGGGATGCCACGGTTTCCGCGCTGCTGCTTGCCGAATTGATGGCCTGGCACAAGAAATCGCTCGGAGAACTGATCGCTGCGCTGCACGCGGAATTCGGCGAATTTCACTATGGGCGCATCGATCTGGACGTCCACCGCGGCCAAAAGGAAAAAGGCATCGAATACTTCAGGAGCGAGAAAACGAAGCGACTAGATGGCTGGGAAATCACCCGGCGCGAGAGTCTCGACGGAATCAAACTGTATCTCGGCGGAACCACATGGGTGATGGTACGGGCCTCCGGCACGGAAAACCTTCTGCGCGTTTATGCCGAAACGCCGCGGCCAGAACTAACCCGCCGCGTGCTGGATGCGGCGGTCGCTGCGATCCAGGCAATTTAAGGAGGCGTTCCATGCAAACCGTGAATCTTCGGGACAAATTCGCGAAGTTCCAGGATTACTGCAACCCGCGCGTGATCGGCGAAATCAACGATTGCCAGGTAAAAGCCGTTAAACTCAAGGGCGAATTCCTGTGGCACCACCACGACAACGAGGACGAAATGTTCCTGGTGGTGCAGGGCACGCTGCGCATGAAATTCCGAGATCACGAAGCAGTGGTGCAGGCAGGAGAATTCGTGATCGTGCCTCGCGGCGTGGAGCACTGCCCCGTGGCGGACGAGGAAGCGCACATTGTCCTCATCGAACCGCGCACGACGCGAAACACCGGCAATATTCAAAATGAGAGAACGGTAAGCCGCCTGGAACGGATATAGAATAGCGGGCTGGCAGTTCGGCTGAAGGATCGATCCACCCATGCAACACCGCTTCTACACGCTCGACGTTTTCACCACCACGCGCTTCCAGGGCAATCCGCTGGCCGTAATTACGGACGGCGACGGACTTTCCAACGATCAAATGCTGGCGATCGCACGGGAGATGAATTTGTCGGAGACGGTTTTCGTGCAAAAACCGACGGACGACCGCGCCCTGGCCCGCTTGCGCATTTTCACGACGAAGGAAGAGTTGAAGCTCGCCGGGCATCCCGTGATTGGAACGTGGTTCCTGCTGGCGGGACTCGGCGTGGTGCCCGCGCAGGAAGGCGGCGTGCACGTGATGCAGCAGACCGGCGCAGGCATCCTGCCGGTGGAGATCCGCTTCAAGGATGGGCGGCCGCAGCGCGTGACCATGACGCAAAAGGAAGCTGCCTTCAGAGCTTCGAAAATTCATAAAAAGAAACTCGCGGAAGCGCTGGGATTGTCGCTTCAGGATTTTGATCCCGCGCTCGAGCCGGAATTTGTGTCCACGGGAATCTTCAACCTGATGGTGCCGTTGCGAAATCGCCAGGCGCTCGGCCGGATTCAGATGAACATCGTGGAGCTCGCGCGGCTATTCGGAAAGCAGGGGGCGTTGGCATATTGCTTTGCACTGGGCGGCAATTCTTCCGCGCATGCGCGCGGCATGATGCCGTGGGAACTGTACGAAGACGCGGCCACGGGCTCCGCGGCGGGCTCGCTGGGCGCGTATCTGGTGAAGCACGGAAAATTGGGGGCGGGGCACACGCTGAACGTGACGCAAGGGGTGGAGATGGGGCGGCCCAGTCAGATCGAAGTAGAAGTTTCACAGTCCGGCAAAAAGTTGACGCCGCGCGTCAGCGGCGCCGCCGTGAAAGTATTCGAAGGCGTGATCCGCACGTAGGCTGGAGCGCCGGGCCACGTCGCGGATTTGGATATCACCCGCAGTTTGTTCAAGGAAGGCCATGAACCTCAGGAAAATCGTCATCCGGGCAGTGCTGGTTCTGATTGCCGCGCCCATCGCATTGCTCTTGCTCCTCGTGGGATTTTTCTACTCCGTGTTCTACTTTCCGAATCGTACGAACGCCGTCACCCAAACAATTTTCGCCTCCGGCGAAAAGCGAGAGTACCTGCTGTACGTCCCAAAGAGCTACGACCCGGCCAAACCGGCGCCCCTGGTGATTACGCTGCACACTTCGATGTCTTGGGATAGCGCCGCGATGGCCATCAGCCAATGGAACCAGGTGGCCGACGAGCAGGGGTTCCTCGTGGCTTACCCTCAGGGAACCGGTTTCGGTTCAAAATCCTGGGAAATGGCGGGAAGCGAAACACCCGATCGCATGCCCGATGTGATTTTCATAACCGCGCTGATCGATAAGCTGGAGGGCGCCTACAATATCGACAAGGCTCGCATCTACGCGAACGGTATGTCGAACGGCGGAGGCATGGCGTTTGTGGTGTCCTGCACGCTTTCGGATCGGATCGCGGCTGTGGGGCTGATTTCGGCCGGCCTTGATCCTGGATGGAGCTGGTGCACGGACCATCGGCCAGTGCCCGTGATTGCCTTCCATGGAACCGCCGATCCAGTTTGTCCGTACAAGGGCGGCTATTCAAAACTTGCCGGCGGCGCTTTTCCAAGCATTCCGGATTTCTTCGCGAATTGGTCGAAGCGGAACCAGTGTGGTCCCAGTCCGCTCGAAGCCTCCATCGCTGCCAACGTCACGCGCTTGCAATACACCAACTGCGCTGAGAATGCGGATGTGGAGCTCTACGCAATTCAGGGAGAAGGCCATCAATGGCCGGGCGGCAGGCGGGTGGCGGCGGAATGGCTGCTCGGTCCTTACAGCCGCAACATCGACGCGACTCGGCAGATGTGGGAGTTCTTTCAAGAGCACCCGCTCGCAGGCAAGTAAATCCGCAGGCATTGCGTCCGGCCGAAGTCAGTGAATCTAGTGGGTTCACGGGGCCAGGGTAGAGTCCCTCCTTGTCTTCAAGACTCAGATTTTTTGGCCATTCGCGTTGCACAACGTCGGAATAGCGGCGCAATGCGATTCGCGGTCCCAGAGAACAAATCACTTGGCTGGCAGGGACTTTCGGTAGGCGTCGAGGATGGCGTTGACGAAACCGCCGGCATCTTCCGAGGAATATTTTTTAGCGAGTTCCACGGCTTCGTTGATGACGACTTTGGCCGGCGTGTCCGTGGCGCGCAATTCGTGCAGGGCCAGGCGCAGGATGGCGCGGTCAATGGCGGCGATGCGATCGAGGCGCCAGTTGGCGGCGTGTTTGGAAATCAATTCTTCAAGGGCCGCAGTGTCGCGGGCTGCGCCTTCGAAAAGTTGATTCGCAAACGCGCGCGTTGGCTCGGCAGCCTTGGCAGTCTTCCAGAATATGGCTTCGAGTCTCGCGGTGGGCTGCCGGCTCATGTCCCACTGAAAGAGCATCTGCATGGCGAATTCGCGGGATTTGGAACGCAGCGACACGTTATCTGCGCCGTCTCTTGCCGCTGCCGGAAGCTTTGGCGGGGCCGCGCAGCGCGCGGGACAGGCGCGCCATCTCGATCGCACCGAGCCCGGCCTCAAATCCTTTGTTGCCGCCTTTCAGGCCTGCGCGGTCGATGGCCTGCTCCAGCGTGTCGCAGGTGAGCACGCAAAACATCACGGGGATGCCGGTATCCATTTGCGCGAGTTGCAGGCCGCGCGCCGTTTCCGAGCAGACGTAATCGTAATGCGCGGTTTCGCCGCGCAGGATGCAGCCGATGGCAATCAGAGCGTCGTAACGTCCCGTGGCCGCGAGTTTCTTGGAAGCCAGTGGCAATTCGAACGAACCCGGGACGTGGACCACATCCACATCCTTGCCGGCGGCGCCGCCGCGCTCGAGAGCATCGAGCGATCCTTGCAGAAGGCGTTCCGTGATGAAGCTGTTGAAGCGGCTGACGACGATGCCGAAGCGCAAACCCGCGGCACCAAGTCCTCCATCTAATTTTGCCGGTTGGATCATGTTCCTCACTTCCGGGTCGCACAGAAAATCTTGTGCTCGCCAGGGCCTGGCAGGTTGATCGGCCGCACAGGAAGGAATGCCTTTGCCACACTAGTTCCCCTTGAACGTCGCAACTCGCTTTTCCAAAAACGCTTTTGTGCCTTCGCGCATATCTTCGGTGGCGCAGCACAAGCCGAAGAGCGACGCTTCGAGGAAGAGCCCCTCTTCTTGCGGCATTTCCACGCCGCGCTCAATGGCTTCCATGCAGTATTTCACGGCCAGCGGCGCTTTCTCGATAATCTTTTTGGCCATGGCCTCGGCTGCGGGCAGAAGCTCGGCCGGCTCGTAAACGTGATTCACCAAGCCGATACGCCGCGCCTCTTCGGCGGTGATCATTTCGCCGGTGAGGCAAAGTTCATGCGCCACGCCCTTGCCGCAGAGCCGCGCCATGCGCTGCGATCCACCGTAGCCGGGAATAATGCCCAGCTTCACTTCCGGCTGGCCCAGCCTGGCGTTTTTGCCGGCCAGGCGAATCGAGCAGGAAAGCGCCAGTTCACAACCGCCGCCGAGCGCAAAGCCGTTGATGGCGCAGATCGAGGGTTTTCCCATAGTTTCCAGCAGATGAAACACGCCCTGGCCGAAGAGGGAAAACTCCTTGCCGTTCACGGGAGTCTGCTGCGCCAGTTCGTTGATGTCCGCGCCGGCGACAAACGCTTTCTCGCCGGAGCCGGTGAGGATCAACACGCGCACGGAGGCGTCGTCGCGCGCATCGAGCAGCGCGTGCTGAAACTCCTCGATGGTCTTGCGGTTCAGAGCGTTCAAAACCTTCGGCCGGTTGAAGGTAATCCACGCGATGGCGTCTTTCTTTTCGTAAAGCAGATTTTCGTAGGCCATGATCCTTCCTTAGAGTTGCATGGGCTTCGGATTGGCGGGATCCGCATAATCGTAAAAGCCGCGGCCGGATTTTTTCCCGTTCCATCCGGCAAGCACCATGCGCTTCAGCAGCGGGGGCGCGGCGAAGCGCTTTTCCTTGAACTCGTCGAACATGATTTGCGAGATGTAATAGGTGGTGTCCAGGCCGACGAAATCGAGCAGTGTAAACGGCCCCATCGGATAGCCGCAGCCGAGCTTCATCGAGTTGTCGATATCCTCGACCGAGCCGACGCCTTCTTCCAGCGCGCGCACGGCATCGAGCAGGTAAGGTACCAGCAGGCGATTGACGATGAAGCCGCCGCCATCGTTGGCGCGCACGGGAGTCTTCCCGAGCTTCGCGCCAAAGGCGACCATCTCTTCGTACACCGCCGAATCGGTGGCGATGGTTTTCACCACTTCCACGAGTTTCATCACCGGCACGGGATTGAAAAAGTGCAGGCCCACGAAGCGTTGCGGGCGTCCGGTGGAAGCGGCGATTTCGATGATCGGCAACGAGGAGGTGTTGCTGGCAAAAATCGTTTGCGGCGGGCAAAGCTTGTCGAGCGCGCCGAAGAGCTCGCGCTTCGCCGGCAATTGCTCGATGATGGCTTCGACGATCAAGTCGCAGTCCTTCAGATCGTCAAGCAAAGTGGTCCCTTTCAGACGGCCGCGGACTTCGTTGCGCGCGGCATCGGTGAGTGCGCCCTTTTCCACCAGCCGCGCCAGATTTTTCTCGATGCCTTTCAGACCTTTTTCCACAAGCTCCGCGCTCACTTCGCGCACCACGGTTGGGAAACCTGCCTGCGCGCACACCTGCGCGATGCCCGAGCCCATCAGGCCACACCCGATTACGCCGACTATTTGAATCGCCATGCAATCCTCGCGTCTGTAGTTACAAGCACTACCGGCGGGAAACAGCCACCCGTCCAAGTTTACCAAAGGTCGTTGCGGAACTCACACGCGGGGGACACACTGGAGGGGTCACGGCTCCACAATCATGCACAGGCATGCACAAATTTCCACAGACAGGCTACTTACCGCGCACACGGCGGGTCCGTAGAATTGCCGCCTCACAACTGCCGGCTGGAGGTGGCGGATGCTTTTCGCAACGGTGATGCGCGGAAAACGGGCCGGAACGCGACTTGTCCCACACCGGTTTAAGGACAATCGCTACCACGTCCAGTTGGGCAAATCGGGCCCCTATATCCCAATCACGGATTACCGAGATATTCCCTCGTACCTCGCCAACGGCTATTCGCTGCTGATGAGCGAAAATTCGCCGAAAAGCACACCCAGCCTGATTTCGCCCGCTTCCATCCGCGGGTGGAACGCCGAGCCGCTACCGTTCTCTTATAAGGCGCGCTAAGCGCGGTTCACTCCGATTTAGCGGGCGCATTGCGCTCACCCTGGCTTACGCCTGTCCGTTTGCCGCCTCCCACCCCCTTCCGGAAGGTCGATTTTTCCGCTTCCTGTTCGTCTAACAGGTAGAAAGGCAATTCGCCGGGAGGCAGTCATGGTCGTACCGCAAGGTGGAGCAAGAACTTTCCATGGACACGGATGGGCGCCCGTATATCCTAGCATCGTGTTGCTCGGCAATGGGATATGGCAACGGGCAGCATCGCTGCCGGGGCATTTCGTTTGTGGCTTCCTTGGCGAACTGCAGCGGTTAGCGCTTTTTCTGCTGCTGGAAACGGGAAGGAACCTCGCCGGACGGCTTCTGGATCTTGCGCAGTTTTTCGAATGCTACCGAACGCTGACCTCGCTGGCTCCCGTACTGCAATGCCTCCGGCATCTCTGGTAACCAGGCCCGGACAATGGGCGCAGGGATCGAGGTTCAAAAGGTCCAAGCCGAACAAACATGCGGCGGGGCGATAGCTTGCTTGTCGAATTCAACGCCGATTGTTCGACAAGGAAATATTGCGGGAGCTTCCAGGGGAAAGCACGCGCCCGCCAATGCAATCCGAAAGGAAGCAACGATGCGATTCCTGATACTGGTGAAATCCGCGGAAAACTCGGGAACTCCGCCGAAAGAGATGATGGAAGCGATCGCGGCGATGAATCAGAAAGGCCAACAAACGGGGCAAATGATCGCGAGCGGCGGCCTGGCGCCGAGCGCCGCGAGCACGCGCGTGCGCGTTTCCCACCGCACGCTCGCTGTCTCCGATGGTCCGTTCACGGAAACGAGAGAGGTCGTCGGCGGCTAGGCGATCATGGAATTTGCGACCAAAGCGGCGGCCGTGGAAAGCGCGCGCGAATTCATGGAACTTCACCGCGGATATTGGCCGGCCTGGGAAGGCGAGACGGAGATTCGCCAGATGTTCGGCCCCGAGGATTACCCCATGGAAGACGGAGGGTTCCGGTTAAAGCCGGAATCGCTGGCGCAGGAATGAAAAGAGGCCGAAGGAGGCCGGTGTCTTCAACCGGCACCGAGGCTTTCACGCCAAACTTGCTGGCGCTTTGTACGGGATCGCCTGACCGGCTGCGGCGCGCCGCGCGGCTAGGATTTTGGGGTTAGCTTTTCGAGATCGGGATAGGAGGATACTTCGACGGTGCTGCGTTCCTGAGGCTGGACCTTGGATTCCAGCGCGCGTACCAGCAGCCGCAAGGCAAGTTCCATGGTCACCGAGGTGACCACCGCCGCTGTCAGAATCCGCCGGTCCACCAGTGGCTTCACTTGGTTGGCAATACCGATTCCGAGAAACGGCAGCTCCAGCCATTTTTTGGTTTGTTCGGGATTGTCGAGATTCTGGAACGCCTTGCGCGCACCCAGCGCCAGCTCGTGGGTCTGCCCGGCAATCAGGTGGTATTTTTCGGGGCGCGAGGTCGCCAGGCGGAGCCATGCGGCGACGCTTTGCGCCGCGGTGTCTTCGCTCCATTTGCAGCGCAGCGTGGTGAGCTGCACATTGCGCGGCCGAGCCGTCTCCATGCCTTCATGGCGCTGCAGAGAAACCGAACTTATGCCCGGCCCTTCAATCATCAGTACGTTGCCGCCCTGCGGCAGCAGCGCCGTCATCTGTTTGCCCTGCAGGCGGCCGATTTCGTTCTGCCCCTGGCTGACGGTAAAAACCGGGACCTTCGAGATTTTCGAAAGCTGCCGGATATAGTCGACATCGCTGTTGCTGATCACCCAGGCGATGCCGGCGGTGACGGCGGCTTCCGCGACGCGGCGTAAGCCGGTTGCCGTTACGGGTTCCACCAGCAATCCATGCGGGCGGCTATCCGGCCGCGATTGAATCACCTCGAGAAGTTGCTGGCTTTGGGTGATGGAGTCGTCGTTGGCATGAAGCACCTGGAGCTCCAGCCCGAGGAGTTCGCCAGTCGCTTTCGCCACGGCGGCCTGCGCGTGCTGATACGCGTTGTCATTGGGGAGCGAGACAACGACACGCAATTTTGTCATGAAAGCTGCACCCACGTGGGCAGCTTCGTCAGTATAGGACGAGCGCTCGCCACGTCTCGAAATCTATACGGGGTGGGAGTCGAATCAATTAATGATTAGCCCGAAAAATTGCAGAATTGGCCACAAGGACAGGATAAGCAAGACGGAACGTTCGTTCGGCCGTTCGGCGATACGTTCAAACAAGGCGGGGATCGGCGGCGTTTGGCGTGCGAGTTCATCGGGTTTTGCAAAACACCATCGAGGGCGAAGCATTTCCGGAACATTAGAGTCCAGCGCACAACTACGGTTCTTGCTCGGCAATCTCGGATGGCTGCGCGTAATGAATGAATTTCCCTTCCCAGGCCGCGCGGAGTTCTTCCCTGTAGGCGAGCACATGCTTCTTCGCACCCTCAAAGTTCTTGTAGGCGCGAGTTCCCTTGATCATGTTGCAGGGACGGCAGCAGGCCACCAGGTTGGAGGGGTCCTTTTTGCCTTTGTGCGCGCGGGGCTTGACGGAATCCACGGACAGCACAAGCGCGTTCTCGAAGCTGGCGCGGCCGTCCAAGCCGCAATAGCGGCAGCAATAATGATCGAGCTCCAGGATCCTGCGGCGCTCCGCCCGGGTGACCGGCGCGGCGACACGGGACATGGTCATGATGTTGAAGGCCATAGGCACCTCCAGAACCTACGGGTAACACGCCACGTCCCGCAGCGCTGTGTCTGCGAACACGTACCCGTTTGCCCCGCCGCACAATTTTGCCTGCGCCGATGCAGATTGCGCCTGAGCGGCGCGGCTGGCCGGCAAGATGGGCGGAATCGAGGCAAAAACCGAAACGGGGGATGTCGCCCTACTTGGCCAGCGCTTCGACGATGATGGCGATGCCTTGGCCGCCGCCGATGCAGGCCGTGGCTAGGCCGTAACGCAGGCCCTTGCGGCGCAGTTCGTTGAGCAGAGTGATGACCAGGCGCGTGCCGGAAGCTCCGAGCGGATGGCCGAGGGCGATGGCGCCACCGTTAACGTTGGTCTTGTCGCGATCGAGCCCGAGTTCCTTTTCCACGGCGAGATATTGCGCGGCGAATGCTTCGTTCACTTCGACGCGATCCATCTGCTCGAGCTTCAGCCCCGCCGCTTGCAGCGCCCTGCGCGAGGAAGGTACCGGTCCGATTCCCATAATGGCGGGGTCGACACCTGCCACGCCCCAAGCCACGATGCGGCCGATGGGCCTAAGCCCGCGCTCCTTCGCGGTTTTCTCGCGCGTCAGGACGACGGCCGCAGCGCCGTCCACGATGCCACTGGCGTTTCCGGCGGTGACCATGCCGTCTTTTTTGAACGAGGGCGGGAGTTTTTCCAGAATTTCCATGGTCGTCTCCGGGCGGCGATGGTCGTCTTCGCTGACGAGAATCGTTTTCTTTCCCTGCTTCACTTCCACGGGAGAAATTTCCTCCTTCAGATAGCAGGCCTTGAACGCGGCATCGGCGGCCTGCTGGCTGCGCAGCGCGTAGGCGTCGGCGTCTTTGCGCGTGATTCCCTTTTGTTCGCCGAGCTTTTCGGCCGTGAGCGCCATGGGCAGGTTGCAATAGCTGTCGGTCAAGCCGACCATCAACGAGTCTTCCAGCGCGCCGCCGCCAAGTTTCAGCCCGTTGCGCAAGCCACGGATCACAAACGGCGCCTGGGTCATGTTTTCCATTCCGCCGGCGAGAACCATCGTGGATTCGCCAAGCAGCAAGCGCTGCGCTCCTTGCACAATGGATTCGATGCCGGAGCCGCAGAGGCGATTCACGGTGACCGCGGGCGTTTCGATCTTGAGTCCGGCTTTCAGGCCGACGTGCCGCGCGCCATAGATGGCATCGGCGCTGGTCTGCATCACGTTGCCGAAAATCACGTGGTCGAATTCGGCCGGGTCAGCGCCGGAACGCTGAATCGCGGCTTTCCCCGCATGAGCGCCCAGTTCCAGCGCAGAAACATCGGAGAACGAACCGGTGTAACGCGCCATGGGCGTGCGCGCACCGGCAACAATCACAACATCGGTTGGAAACATGTTTTTCCTTTCTGATTACAGTTTGGGAACTTCGGAGAGCACCACGGTGTCGCCGCCGCGCTTGCGGGCTTCTTCCATGGTGAACTCAGCGCGATTCATCAGGTCGGTCACGATGTCTTCGCTGTCGAACTCCTGGCGCGCCGCGGCCTCCACGATGCCCGCGCTGAGGGTGACCTGCGTGGAATCCCAAGGCGGGCGCACGCCGGCCGCCGCGCGGCGCAGTTTTTCCACCAGGTTCTGCGCCCCGGAAATGCTGGTATCGGGCAGGATGAAGGCCAGCGCCCAGGACGTGTACTTCACCGCCATGTCGTTCTGCCGCACAATCGGCTGCAGGGAACGCGCGAGCTGTTCCAGAAATTTTTCCAGCGGCATTTCGCCCTGTTGGCGGAGCATGTCCGCGCCGCGGTCGATCTGCAGGACGGCCAGCGAGAGCGGCGTGCCCTGGGTGCGGGCGCGGTCCGCTTCATTCAACAGGCAGCCGACGTAAGAACTGCGGCTCAGCAAGCCGGTGCGCTCATCGGAAACGCCCATGCGGCGCACCAGGCTGCGCAGCCGCGTGTGGCTGACGCTCATCAGCATCTGGTCGCCGATGGCCTGCAGAAAATAGGTCTGGTTGGGCTTCCAGTGGTGCGGCTTTTCGTGCGCCACAATCAGCATGCCGGCGGGCGCCTGCGTTTCCTTGTCGGTGATGGTGACGCCGAGCGCGGTCGAAAGGCCCATCTCTTTCAGAATCGATTCTTCGGTGACATCGACGACGAGTCCGCCGAGTTCGTCGGGGACGGCTTTCTCCACTTGCGCAAGCAGCAGCACCATTTGCGCCGCGGGCGCCGGCTTGAGCCCGGAAGCAAAATGTTCCGCGGACATTTCCGGCGGGCGGCCGGGCACGCCAATGACGGCGAACGTTCGCGTCGCTTTCAAGTAAGCGCCGACTTCGTTCGCGGTGGTATTCAGCATCGCGCGCGGCGTCTGCTGGCGGAAAATCTTCTGATTAATTTCGGAAATCTTGGTCAGGTCGCGCAGCGTCTCCGCGGTGTAACTCCCCGTGCGGCCGGTGGGAGACGTGGGCTTCTCCTCGGGCACAGGCGCGGCGACGGCGGTTTTCTTAGGTGCTTCCGCTTTAGGCGCGGACTTGGGCCACCAGTTCGCCATCTGATAGAGATTCTGCAAGCGCGCATTGCGCTCTTCTTCGCCGGGAAACATCGCGGCAATCTTCTGCAACCGCTCGATGGCTTTGCTCTGCAAGGAGTACTGCAAAAAAATCTCCGTTTGGACGATCAGGTCGTCAAGCGCCTGAACCTTGCGCCCTTCCTCGGTTGCAGGCGGCACTGCCGCTGCCTCCTGCCCCGCGCCCAGCTTCTGGGGAGCCGAAGCGCCCGGCTGGACATTGGTGCCCTTGGCCATGCGCCCGGCAATGCGTCTCAGGAAGGATTCGTCGGCGCGGCCCCGCAAGCGTTCGAGACGTTCCTGGTTGCGGTAATCGTAGGCGTCGATATCCACCAGGCGGTCGAGCACTTCGCAAGCTTTCGGGAAAAGGCCGGAATTGAAATTTGCATCGAAGAGGCGGATCAGCACTTCGAAATACTGGGATTCGCGGTTGAGCTCGCTATAGAGCAACGCCCAGAACTCGAGAATCGGGATCGATTCGGGATGCTTGGCGCCCAAGGCCTCCACCTGTGCGGTAAACTCCGCGGCCTTTTTGTCCGCGAACATGCGGCGCTTCAGCAATTGCAGGATTTCGACGGATTTGGGATCGCCGTCGGCGTTGGCGTAGGCATCTGCGAGGTCGAACAAGCGCGTGATGCCCTCGTTCTTTTCCTTGAGCAGTTTTTCCAGGATACCGCGCGCGCGATCCAGTTGGCCGGATTGCAGCAAAGCATCCGCGAATGTATCGAGGAAGGGGACGTCACCCTCCGTGGCCGCGAAGGGCTCGAGCAAAGCCGCCGCCTCGGCGGGCTCCCCGTTGCGCAACTTCGCCTCCGCGTAAAGCAGAGAGACGCTGCGCTCATTCGGCGCTAGTCCATGCGCGCGGGCCAGCAAGCGCAGGGCATCGGCTTGCGCGCCGGAAGCAGTGGCCAACTGCGCCGAGCGCAGGAAAGCCCGCGCGGAAAGCGCGTTTTTACCGAGCTGCGAAGCAACCTCCGCCACTTTCAGTTGACGCGAAAGATTGTCGGGATCGAGCTGCGCGGTGCGTTCCCAGCAGAACAAGGCATCCTCGCCCCGCCCGGCTTCGGAAAACATTTCCGCCGCCTTGCCGTATTGTTCGACGGCCTCTTCGGCGCGGTTTTGCTTTTGCAGCAGGAAGGCGTAACGCGCGATGCGTTCG
The DNA here is from genome assembly GCA_021324935.1 of Acidobacteriota bacterium. Taxonomy (GTDB): domain Bacteria; phylum Acidobacteriota; class Terriglobia; order Acidiferrales; family UBA7541; genus Acidiferrum. The sequence continues at coordinate 43,024 of JAJPIE010000032.1, read as the reverse complement.
GGGGATTGCGGGGCCAGGGTATTGCGCAGAAAACGGTTGTAGAGCGCCAGCGCCTTGGTTTCGTCCTTGGGATCGATCAGCAGGTCGAACAGGTGGCCGTAATAGACGGCAGCGCGATCGGGTTGCTCGATGCGCGCGTAGAGATCCCCGAGCGCCTGGGAAGCCTCCTGGTGCTGTGGGGCGGCATCCAGGACGGCGAGGTACGCTTCAATGGCATCCTCGAAGCGATTCTTCTCGACGTATTTCTTCGCCCGCTCCAGCTGTTTGCTGACGTCTGCGGCCATCAACCTTTGCCCTAAGTTTCTTGCCGGGTAGCATTCGTCGCTTGCCTGCACGAGCGAGGAACACCATTTCCACTATATACCCAGCCCAAGTGGGCGACAAAAACAGAGTCCGCGGGCGTTGGGCAATCGGGCAAGAGGGCAATCGAAAAAATTGCTCAGGATATCGCGGCCAGCAGGCTGGCCATGGGCGCGTTGTCGCCGGTGTAAGCGCTCAGGTGAACGTACAAATCCTTGTTGCCCTGGCCGAAGACAAAGCTGGCCCCCAACTGAAATGGATCCTTGCCTAACTTGTGCTGGCGGTGGCCGGCGGCGCGTGCCCGGCTTCGCGCCCGGAAATTTTCGCGCGTAAACAGGCCAAAGAAAGTGGTCTTCCGGAGTTCAATTGCCCGGTAGGCAATCCTGCCGGCGTCCACCAAGAGCGGGAAGGTGATTCGCGTCTCCTCCCGGAAAATTCTTGCGTAATGCAGATCGCCCAGGCCGATGGCCGCCAGGTTCGCGCCGCGCCGCCGGAATTCTGCCTCGTTTTCGCGCAACTGCGCGACGTGCTCGCGGCAGAAGATTCAACCGTAGTGGCGCAGAAAGACGATCACCGCGGGCGACGCTGCCCACAAGCTGCCGAGCAAGACATCTCGCTCGTCCGCATCCGGCAAAGCAATCCCTGCCAGCCGGGAACTGTAGGTCTCCGTCATCAGCTTGGAATTCTCCGGCGGCTCGCGGTTGGTGTCAACGAACCGCAAGCCGCGCCGGGCAGGCAGGCCGGGTGTTTTACCTTGCGCCACATGAAAAATGAATTTCATTAGAACTCTATAATCTGGATGGCAAGATAACCCAATGTGCGCCGCAAGAAGCGGCGAATCGATCGCGAATCTCCAGGAAACGAGGGCATTCGAGATGGCATCCGCGCGGAGGGCAAGAAGGTTCTGGCAAGTTGCAGTTTGCTTGGGCATGCTGGCAAGCCCACTGGTCGCGCAAGAGGCAATTTCGCTGGTGGGATCGGGATCGAACCTGGCGGGCTCTTTATATGCCGCCTGGACATCGGAATTCGCAAAGACGCACCCGAACGTGCAAGTGCGTTATCTGCCGCTCGGGACATCGCAAAGCGTTCACGAAATTAAGGCGGGCACGGGCGACTTCGGCGGCGGAGAAATTCCGCTGGCGGAATCGCAGAAACACAGTGGCAAATACACGCTGGTGCAGTTCCCCACGGTGCTGGTAGCCATCGTACCAATCTACAACCTGCCCGGAAAGCCGGAATTGCGCTTCTCGGGCGATGTGCTGGCACAAATTTTCCTCGGAAACATCAAGAATTGGAAGGACGAGCGCATCGCCAAGCTGAACCCTGGCGTGGCCTTGCCAGAACTGCCGATTACCGTCGTCCATTTGAGCGGCGTGAAAGGCTCCTCCTACATCCTTTCCGATTTTCTTTCCAAGACCAGTACCGAGTGGAAAAATAAAATCGGGAGGACCTCCGCTCCAGCCTGGCCGGTAGGCGAGGAAGTAGCGCGGAGCGAAGGCCTGGTCAACAAAGTAAGCGCAACCTCCGGCGCAGTGGGCTACGTGGAGCTTACTTATACCAAGCGCAAGGATATCGGCTACGCCAGCGTCGAAAATGCCGCCGGGCAGTTTGTGCGCGCCACCAACGCCACCATCATCGCCGCGTGCGCGGCCAGCGAAAAATCGATGCCCTCCGACCTGGGTGCGTCGCTCACCAACGCTCCAGGCAAGGAATCGTATCCTATTGCAAGCTTCACCTGGATCTATGTGCCCTCCAGCGGTTTGCCAGCGGCGCGAAGCCATGCCTTGCGCGATTTCTGGACCTGGGCGCTGACCGACGGACAAGAAATCGCCGGGAACCTGGGCTACGCGGAACTGCCCAGCAGCGTGGCGGCAAAAGCGCGCGAAGTGCTCAATTCCGTGCAATGAGCGGCCTCTCGTAGGGCCATTTCCGGCGCGACCGCTCTTTTCTGCGAGGACACCGGGGCAAACCGCACACGCCAGGTTGCGGTAGGATGTCCCTCTCATGTGGCGCAAGATCCTCCTCGCGATTTGCGCGCTGCTGGTGGTGTGCGGCGCGTCGCTGCCGATCGCGCGCGTACTGGTTCGCAACGCGGCGCGCGGGAAAACCTACTCGGACGTCTCGAAAATGCCCCGCCGGCGCGTCGGACTTGTGCTCGGCTGCCCAAAGCGCGTTCCCGGCGGGGGGTCCAATCCATTTTTTGAGAACCGCATCCAGGCCGCCGCGGAACTCTACTTCGCGCGCAAAGTGGATTTCCTGGTAGTGAGCGGCGACAACCACGTGCAGAGCTACGACGAGCCCATGGACATGAAAAACGCGCTGGTTGAGAAAGGCGTGCCGAAAGACCGCATTTATCTGGACTACGCGGGGCTGCGCACGCTGGATTCGGTGGTGCGCGTGAAGGAGATTTTCCTGCAGCAGAAAGTGACCATCGTTTCTCAGGACTTTCACAACCAGCGCGCCATCTTCCTGGCCAGGCATCACGGCATCGATGCGATTGGCTTCGACGCAACGGACGTGGCGCCGCAATATGCCTTGAAAACGCTGGTGCGCGAGCAGTTCGCCAAGGTGAAGGCGGTGCTGGACGTTTACGTCTTGCGTACACAGCCGCATTTCCTGGGGCAAAAAATCGCCATCGGGTATCCGCGGGCGGTATTGGATCCGAACGAGGCGCCGCAATTGGCGGAAATGATGTGCGCGCAACTCCCTAACCTCAGCAACTTCAACGAATATTTCGATCCCGCCCTGGCGAGAAGAATCTCCTCCGAAGTTTCGGACAGCAACGCCGAGGGGTACGTCGAGGACGATACTTTCGACGCGCTCTTTCGGCTGGGACGATACTCCGTGACATGCCTTGCCGATCATCTGACCGACACGCGCTGGATGCCCGACCCGCGGACGGAGCGACTTCTGGGCGCGCTCGTGGCCGGCGATGTGGCCTACATGGTTCTCGGAGACATCGGGGTTCCCGATTTCTTGCCTGAGCTTGCGCACAAGCGGCCGAACATAATGCGCATGGACGAATATTTTGTGTGGTGCAGCCAAGGCAACCACCGACAGGAATTGCGGAAGGCGGTGCGCATGTGGCTGAAAGACCATCCGGAGTGCTGCGGCGATTCCTCGATTGAATTGCGGGCCGCGCCGGCGCAACCGGTGTTTCGCAAGTCTCCGGATCAACTTTCCGCAGCCCGCGAGCGATTTTCGCACGTGCGGCCCGGAATGAACGCAGACGAGGTTGTCGCTATCGCAGGGACACCCGACGCCACCGACACATTAGGAGCAAGGACCGCGGTCGAGGAACACGCTCACCGGCAAAATCCCGGCTTGCTAAACATCGCTTCCGGCAACCACAATGAAAATCTGGCGTTCATTTATTTTATGGAACGCTGGACCGACGAGATTGGCCGGCGCGACCCGCTGCGCGACCGTTGCGTGATTCTCTACTTCTCCGGCCAAGGCTCCTTGACGCGCATGTTTTCCAATGTGCCGGGCATCGCGCCGATCTTCCCGCAAGATGAGAAAACGTGGATGAAGCTCCTGTGGGGCGAGGCCTCTGAAAAAAAGTGAGCACCGCAGGGAACCCTTTGGTACGCGGCGGCATCTACCAACGGGAACTCACTATTTTTGCGAGGCTACCTTGAAGACTGCCCTGCTTCCCCTATCGCTAGTCGCTCTGCTGAGCTGCTTTACAATCGCATACGCACAAAAGGCGCCTGTGGACGGCAGCCTGACGGCGAATCCCGTTTACGGCAAAAATTGCGCGAAATGCCACGGAAAGACCGCGGAGGGCCGCACGTTTGGCGGGCCGTCGCTGGCCAACGCCAAAACGGCCGCGGCTTCCACCGACGACCTGCGCGGCATCATCACCAATGGCAAAGGGCACATGCCAAAATTCACTGGGAAGCTTACGGCCGAAGAGATCGACACGCTGGTCCAGCAGATTCAAGCGCTGAACAAAAAGTAAAAATACGCGGTTTATGGCGGAGGCGGCAGCGCATCGGGCCACGCCTCGACGACGAATTTACCGTCCGCACCGCGCTCAATCGCCGGCGCATACAGGCCGAGGTATTTGCGGCGCCACCATTGGCGGGTGGCGTGTTTCGAGGCCAGATCCGTGAACCAATACCGCCAAAGCACGGCGCGCACCTGCTTCGGCGGGGACTGGGGAAAGGGATTCGCGGCGAAAAGGGCCAGGACGTCGCGATCGTTGAGCAAAAGGAGTTCTTCAGCGCGCAAAACCCAGGGATTGTCGCGCCACGTATCGAGCGAAGCGAACCACAGATTCCAGTCAAAACGCGGCTGATAGGGAGCGTAAATGCGCGGCGCGGCGGCGGTGTCCTGAGGCTTGTTGCGGAAGGGATAGGGCGTCCAGTGCAGGCCGTCGTTGGAGCCCTTAAATTCGATTTCGTAGCGTTTCCACGTCATGCGCCCAAACAAGCCATAACTGTCCGCAATGCGAAAAGGCTCGAGCAGGGCAACCGGTTTTTCCGGCAGCGGAATGCCGGGGAAAACATGCGCCAGAATTTGAAAACCGCTTGCACAGAAAAGCCACGTCAAGAAAAAGCCGCTTAACCATAGGGCAGCGGCGGAGGAAACGTCACGGAGCGCAAGTTTCCACTCCGGAACTGCGCTGGACTCCTCTTCCGGTGCAGCAGCGATTTCTTCCAGAGGCAAATCCGCGGGCGAGAGCGAATGCGGATCCAATTCGACGAGAGGTTCCTGGGGCTCCGGTTGCGGCATCGCTTGCAGATTTTCGCGGACCGCGCTTCCCCAGCCTGCCGGAAGGAACTTCACCAGAAATCGATCGTCGAGCAGCAAGAAGCCCAGCGAAAGCACGAGGTAATTCAAAAAGGCGTAATTCGCCGTGAGGATGATTCCGATTTGCAGCGCCGTGACAACCAAAAAACACGTGATGCGGAATCGCCGCGGCAGAAAGACCATCCAGACGAGCGCCAATTCCACGGCAAGAGTGAGCAACGCCGTGAATGCGTGGAAGCCGTGTGGAAGCTGCTGTGCGTACCAGCCAATCCAAGTCGGCAACGGGCCGTTTTGATAATACTGGTCCATGGCGGTCAGGTCGCGCCACGAAGGATCTCCGCCAAAATATTTCGCGATGCCGGATTCGAAATAGATCGAGAACCAGAGCATGCGCAGCAGCCACAAGCTGGCGCGCGACGGAGGCGTTTTCGCTGCCCACCGCGGACGCAGGCCGCCGGGAGCGAAAAAGAAACCGACAAAGCTGGCTGCGAGGAGCATCCCGTCCGACTGATAGCCGGAAAAATCCTGCGCCGCCGAGACGAACGACAGGAACATCACGAAACAGATGAGCAGCATGCCGCGCGGCCATAAATTCAGCACCAGCAACACGGAGGCGGCCATGCCGATCCAGCAAAGCGCCACCAGCGCACGATCGCTTGAATCAAGCCACAGTAGCGTGGGCGCAAACCAGTAGCGCGCGAAGCCGAGCATTTGCGCGACCTGTTCCAAATATATCCGGGCGGGCAGCAATTCCTCCGGCCCGAGCAAGCCGCGAATCTGAAACGCCAGCGAGTAAAACGCAGAGAAATAGATGACGCCAAGAGCGCGCAGAAAGAGCCATCGCGGCAAGAGATAGCCCGGAGGACCCGCGGGCCCCGGCCCAGCAAACCAGCGCAAAAATCGCGGCTTCCAGGAGTTCATCGGGCACGATGATAGCGCGGGTGGCACGCGTGGCACAGGCACTCTTGCCCGCGCAGCTCAAAGGGTACGGCCGGGGAACACGGCCCAGAACGGCACTGCCATTGCTCGCCGCGTCACTGGGGAGAATTCCCGGGGAGATGCAGCGAGCAGGTGCCATCGGCGCAGGCTTCGCGGTTCCAGCGATAGCGGTTGCGTGCTACCCAGCCATAAATTCGCGCCGCAATCCAGCGCCCGCCGGGAAGCAGCAGGAGCCGGGCCAACAGCCTCCAACCGGGAAGCAGCAAGCCCATGCGCGCCCAGGCGACCGCGCCGCTCGATATGCGGCCTTGCGCGTCCACAGCCTGCATCCAGCGCAACGCCACTTCGGGGTCGATTTGGGGAAACCGCGCTTGCACAGCGGGGTCGCGCACATTAAGGAACTCGATGCGGCCGCGCGCGTCCAAGCCGCGCACGCGCGCCACGCTTGCGCGGCACAAGCTGCACGCCCCATCGTAAAGAACCGTCAGCTCCGCCATGTTCGACGCTCTCGGCTAGCGTTGTATTAGATTCCGCCGCTTTGGTCCAGTGCACAAGTCTATCGCCCACCGGCAGGCTGACGCATGCCGCCACTTATGGCAAACTAGATGTTTACGCGGCACGCTTGCGCGCCCGCCGTCAAGCACTCAGGATCACCCTCAGGAAAATTCCTGGCGGTAACGGACACGAATGGACCCAAAGTTCGTACGCAATTTTTGTATCATCGCGCACATCGACCACGGCAAATCCACGCTGGCAGACCGCCTGCTGGAGATGACCGGCGCGCTTTCCGAGCGCGAGATGCACGAGCAGGTGCTCGACTCGATGGACCTGGAGCGCGAGCGCGGCATTACCATCAAGGCGAAAAGCATCCGGCTGCATTACCAGGCCAAGGACGGCAACACCTACCGCCTGAACCTGATCGACACTCCAGGCCACGTGGATTTTTCCTACGAAGTTTCGCGCGCGCTCTCCGCGTGCGAAGGCGCGCTGCTGGTGGTGGATGCGAGCCAGGGCGTGGAAGCGCAGACCGTCGCGAATACGTTTCTCGCCGCCGGCCACAACCTCACGATTATTCCGGTGATCAACAAGATCGATTTGCCTGCGGCGCAGCCCGACTACGTGAAGGAACAGATCGAAAGCGTGCTGGCGATTCCGGCCGATGATGCGCTGATGATCAGTGCGAAGAGCGGCATCGGCGTGGAAGACGTGCTGGAAGCGGTGGTGAAGCGCATTCCGCCTCCGAAAGGCAGCGCGGAAAATCCGTTGCAGGCGCTGGTGTTCGATTCCTGGTTCGATATTTACCGCGGCGCGGTGGTGCTGGTGCGGGTGATGGAAGGGCGCGTCACAAAGCACATGAAGATCCGGCTTGTGGCGACAAACGAAGTGTACGAAGTGGAGCAGCTTGGCACGCTGACGCCGAAACCTGTCGCGTTGGATGAGCTGGAGGCCGGCGACGTGGGCTTTATCGTCGCGAACATCAAGCGCGTGGCCGACGCGAAGATGGGCGACACCGTGACGGAGGCGGCGCGGCCGGCTCCGGCGCTGCCCGGCTTCGAAGCCATCAAGCCGATGGTGTTCGCGGGAATCTTCCCGGTGCTGGCCGATGAATACGAGCCATTGCGCGACGCGCTGGGCAAGCTGCAGCTCAACGACGCGGCGTTTTTCTACGAGCCGGAAAATTCCGTCGCCCTTGGTTTCGGCTTCCGCTGCGGGTTTCTCGGCTTGTTGCACCTCGAAATCGTGCAGGAGCGCCTGGAGCGCGAATTCGGGCTCAACCTGATTACCACCGCGCCCAGCGTGCAATACCGCATCACGCGCGTGACCGGCGAAGTGATCGAAGTGGACAGCCCGGCGAAATTCCCGAATCCCAGCGACATCGAAAAAATCGAAGAACCCATCATCACCGCGATGATCATCACCAACGACGAATCGGTCGGCGGCTTGCTGCAGCTTTGCCAGGACAAGCGCGGCATTCAGAAAAACTTCGAGTATCTTTCGCCGACGCGCGTGATGCTGACCTACGAGCTGCCGCTGAACGAGATCGTGCTGGATTTTTACGACCGGCTGAAGAGCGTTTCGCGCGGCTATGCATCGCTCGATTATCATCTGGCGGGCTACAAGGAATCGGACCTGGTGAAGCTGGACATTCTGGTGGGCGGAGAGCCTGTGGACGCGCTGGCCCTGATCATTCATCGTGAATTCTCGGTGGAGCGGGGCCGCGAACTCGTTACCCGGCTGCGCAAGCTGATTCCGCGGCAGATGTTCGAAGTGCCGATTCAGGCCGCGATCGGCAGCCGCATCATCGCGCGTGAAACGGTTTCCGCAATTCGGAAGAACGTGCTGGCAAAGTGCTACGGCGGCGACATCACGCGCAAACGCAAGCTGCTCGAAAAGCAGAAAGAAGGCAAGCGGCGCATGAAACGGGTTGGCCAGGTGGACATTCCGCAGGAAGCGTTCCTCGCGGTCCTCAAAGTCGACGCCGGCGACGAAGATTAGCGAAGTAACCCACCTAAACTTTGGACCCGGGCCATTCTTTAGACCTCTGAAGTCTAATAGCCTTGATCTTCTTGCTTGCCTTCTGTTTGGCTAGGGAATTTGCAAATCGAGCTTTCCTGTAAATTTCTTGCAGGAGAATTTCTAATTCGCGGATCTCATCGTTGCGAATGTTTTCCCAGACCACGAAGAAAGAAAAATGGGTCCACTTACCACCTTTCCTCCTGGAGCGTGCATGGTTGCGCAATCGCCGTTTGATACCTGTGCCGGATGCAGCCATTCCAACGTAAACAACATCGAGGCAGTCTGGCCCATTCTTCTTGAGCAGTGCGTATATTCCTCAGAGCCCCACCGGTACATTTTCCCATTCCTTCTTTTCCTGCCATTGCGTACACCACTTGACTAATCGGAACGGACCAAGAGAAGTTGACTTCATGGTGGGCTAACCTTCCTTTGCTGTCTTATTTCGAACATCGGCAGATAGCCGGCCGCGGTGGAGCTGGATGGTGACGGGATCGCCGATCTGGACTTGGGCGGCGTCGGTGACGACCTTGCCGGCGGCGTCGGTGGCGATGGCGTAGCCGCGTTCGAGGACTTTCAGCGGGCTGCGCTCGTGCAATTGCAGAGAGAGGCGCTCCCAGCGCTCGCGCTTCAGCCGCAACACGCGCTCCTCGCGAGCAGCCAATTCCTGGGAAACCTTGTGGAGCCGCAAACGCAGCAAGCCGATCTTCGCGCGAAAATCGAACTGGGCCACGCGCAAGCGGGCCGTGTGCAACCTTTTGCGCGAGTTTTCCAGCCGCGAGCGCAATCCCATGGCCAGCCGCGCGGTGAGTTCATCTGCGCGCTGCCGCTGCTGCCGCAGCAGGTCCAGCGGGCGCCGGAAGCCACGGCGGCCGGCGAGCGCGTGCACCCGGCGCGATAATTCAAGCAATTTGTAGCGCAGCGAACCCCCGAGCCGCGCGCGCAAGTCGAAGACGTGCTTGTCGAATTCCCGCCGCGTCTGAACGACCACCTCCGCCGCCGCCGAAGGCGTGGAAGCGCGCACGTCCGCCACAAAATCCGCAATCGTGAAATCGGTCTCGTGCCCAACACCGGAAATCACGGGAATTTCGGAAGCCGCGATGGCCCGGGCGACAATCTCCTCGTTGAAGGACCACAAATCCTCGAGCGACCCGCCGCCGCGTACGAGTAGAATCACATCCACCAGGCGCTGCTTGCTGAAATATTCCAAGGCCGCCACGATTTCCGGCGCCGAGCCTTCGCCCTGTACGCGCACGGGATAGAGCGTCAGGTGCAGGTTGGAAAACCGGCGCTTGAGGATGCGCACCACGTCGCGCACGGCGGCGCCCTTGGGCGAGGTGATCAGCCCGATCCGCCGCGGCAGCAGTGGCAGCGGCTTTTTGCGCCCCGCATCAAATAGCCCCTCGGCCTCCAAGCGCTTCTTCAATTGTTCAAAGGCCAGTTGCAGCGCGCCGCGCCCGGCCGGCTCGATCGACTCCACATAAATCTGATACTCGCCGCGCGCCTCATAGACGCTGACGGAACCCCGCACGGTCACTTTCAGCCCGTCTTCCGGAAGAAACTTCATGCCGCGTTGCTGTTGCTTGAAGAGCACGCAGCGCACCTGCGCCCGTTCGTCCTTCAAGGTGAAGTAATAATGTCCCGAGGAAGCCGCGCGGCAATTGGAAATTTCGCCCTGCACGGTCACGTCCGTGAAATTCTTGGCCAGCAGTTCGCGGATGCGCGCCGTCAGGTCGCTGACGGTGTAAATCCGCCGCTCCGGCTGCAAATTGAACGTCAGTTGGGTATTCGAAGAATTCACTGGTGTACTTTAACAGGTCCCGTGGCCCCTGCAACCGCTAGCGACGGAAGCGCGACAGCAGCAAGAAGAGCGCGCTGAGGCCGACGCTGATCAGAATGCAGGTGGTGAGAGGAAAATAAAAGGTGGTGTGCTCGCCTTTGTGGACGATGTCGCCCGGCAAGCGGCCGAGGCGGAAGGGCAGCCTGCCGCCAAAATAAAAAAAGGCGCCCACCAGCGCAAGAAGAGCCGCCAGCAGCAACAAGGTTTTGCCGAGTTCGCGCAGCGGATCCATGTTCACGCAGTTTAACCCACGCGTGGACGATTCCGAAGCCGGCTAGATAAGCTCGAGGCCGGCGAAGAAATAGCCGATCTCGAAAGCGGCGGTTTCCGGAGCGTCCGAACCGTGCACGCAGTTGTTGCCGATGTTGGTGCCCAGGTCGTGGCGAATCGTGCCGGGCGCGGCTTTTTTCGGATCGGTGGCGCCCATGGTGTCGCGCCATTTGGAAATGGCGTTCTCCGCTTCCAGCACCATGGCGAAGATTTTGCCGGAGCTCATGAAATCTGTGAGTTCACCGAAAAATGGCCGCTCCCGGTGCACGGCGTAGAAGCCGCCGGCCTCTTCCTTGGTGAGGTGCATCGACCGGATGGCCACGATTTTGAATCCCGCTTTGTGGATGCGCGCGAGAATCTCGCCCTGCTGCCCGCGGCTTACCGCGTCCGGCTTGATGATTGCAAATGTACGTTCGATTGCCACAACAATCTCCTGAGAAATAAGGTAGAGACAAAATGTAGTGCTGGCTTATATGCCAGCCCCTTCAACGTAAAGGCCTACTTCAACGCCGCAGCAACTGTGCTTCCCAAATCCGCGGGCGTTTCCACAGTCTGAATCCCCGCGGCGTTCATTGCGGCGTACTTGTCCTTCGCGGTGCCCTGGCCGCCGCTGATGATGGCGCCGGCGTGCCCCATGCGGCGCCCTGGAGGCGCGGTTTGCCCGGCGATGAAACCGACCACCGGCTTCTTCACGTGCACCTTGATCCATTCCGCGGCGCGCTCTTCGGCATTGCCACCGATTTCACCGATCAGGATGATCGCGTGCGTGTCGGGATCGTCGTTGAAGAGTTTCATGGAGTCGAGATGCGTGGTGCCGATAATCGGGTCCCCGCCAATGCCGATGCAGGTGGATTGGCCGATGCCTAACTCGGTCAACTGATGCACGGCTTCATACGTCAGCGTGCCGCTGCGGCTGACCACGCCGACATTTCCCTGCTTGTGGATGCGTCCCGGCATGATGCCGATCTTGCACTTTCCCGGCGAAATGATGCCCGGGCAGTTGGGGCCGATCAGGCGCGTTTTGGATTTGCCCAGCACTTCGCCCACGCGCACCATGTCCAGCACCGGGATGCCTTCGGTGATGCAAACTGTCAGCGGCAGTTGAGCGTCAATGGCTTCCAGAATCGCGTCGGCGGCGTACGGCGGCGGCACGAAGATCACCGAAGCATCTGCGCCGGTGGCTTTCACCGCCTCCGCAACGGTATTGAATACGGGTCGCTCGAGGTGTTTTGTGCCACCTTTGCCGGGCGTGACGCCACCGACTACGTTCGTGCCATATTCGATCATCTGCTGCGCATGAAAGGTACCTTCGCGGCCTGTAAAGCCTTGCACCAGGACTCTGGTTTTTTCATTCACCAGTACGCTCATCGAGCACCTCCCGCCAGCGCCACCACCTTTTGCGCTCCGTCCTTCATGCCGTCCGCGATGGTGAAATTCAAGCCGCTCTCCCGCAATATTTGTTGTCCGCGCTCCACGTTGGTTCCTTCCATGCGCACAACCACTGGAATTTTTACTTGTAGATCCTTGGCGGCGGCCACGACGCCTGTTGCCAGCACGTCGCAGCGCAAAATTCCGCCGAAAATATTAATGAACACTGCGCGCACCTCGGGATCGCTCAGCAGGATGCGAAACGCGTTTTTCACCTGCTCGGCCGAAGCGCCGCCACCCACGTCGAGGAAGTTGGCTGGAGAGCCGCCGGCGTACTTGATAATGTCCATGGTGGCCATCGCCAGCCCCGCGCCGTTCACCATGCAAGCCACGGTGCCGTCCAGCTTGATGTAGTTCAGGCCGTACTTCGAAGCTTCGACTTCGAGGGGATCTTCTTCGTCGAGGTCGCGCAACTCACGCAGGTCTTTATGGCGGAAGAGGCCGTTGTCGTCAAAGGTCATTTTTGCGTCCAGGGCCACCAGCTTGCCGTCGCCAGTGACCACGCACGGGTTGATTTCCACCAGCGAAGCATCGGTATCGAGGAATGCGCGATAGAGCGCCTGCAAAAATGGCGTGGCCACCGCGGCCAATTCTCCCGAAAGCCCCAGGCCGAATGCGATTTTTCGCGCCTGATAGGGCTGCAAGCCCACGGCCGGATGAATCGGCTCGCGCAGAATCGCGCCGGGATTCGTCTTGGCGACTTCCTCGATTTCCATGCCGCCAGAAGCGCTGGCCATGAACACGGGCCGCCCGGTTTCGCGATCCACGAGAAGGCCCAAGTAGAGTTCGCGCTTGATGTCCAGCCCCTCCTCAACCAGCAGGCGGCGCACCACGCGGCCCTGCGGTCCGGTCTGCGGCGTCACCAGCGTCATACCCAGAATATTCGAAGCGTGTTCGGCGGCTTCGTCGGCAGAACGCGCCAGCTTCACGCCGCCCGCTTTGCCGCGGCCTCCGGCGTGAATCTGCGCCTTCACGACGACTACCGGCGACTTCAGCCGCTGCGCCGCTTCCCGTGCCTCTTCCTTCGTAAAAGCCACCTCGCCGCGCGGCGTGGTGACGCCATAACGCGCAAGGATGGCTTTGGCTTGGTATTCGTGAATCTTCATTTGTGATCTGCCTTTTTTTGGGCGGCGCCGGTTCGACCGGAACCGACATCCTGTGCGACGATGGGACCGTGCACCGATGTTAGAATTTGTGGCTTCGCAAACAGCTAAGTTTACTTGAGACGCTTACCTCGAGCAAGACGATGGGCTCCAGGCAACTTCATGAACAACGCGACTGAGTCTTTGATGCAGAAGGCAGAAACGGGGCAGGTCCTGAAGCGCGCGGAGGCGGAAGCGTTCATGGAAGAATTGCTCTCCGGGCGCGTGGAGACGCCAGACATTGTGCGCATGCTGGTGGCGTTGAATCAGCGGCCCATCAGCGTCGAGGAACTCACTGGGTTTGCCCGGGTGATGCGGAAACATGCGGCGCCGGTGTTTGAAGCCGGCGAAGAGCGGCCCGCGCCGCTTGTGGACACCTGCGGCACCGGCGGCGACCTGAGCGGCACGTTTAATATTTCGACGGCGTCGGCGATTGTCGCCTCGGCGGCGGGCGCGCGCGTTGCGAAGCACGGGAATCGCGCCGTGAGTTCGCGCAGCGGATCAGCGGATGTACTCGAGGCGCTCGGCGTGCATATTGATTTACCGATGCTGGCGGCGGGACGCGCCGTGCGCGAAATTGGCCTGGGGTTTTTGTTCGCGCCAGTCGCGCACGCCGCCGCGCGCCATGCGGGCCCCGCACGCAAGCAGATCAAAGGTCGCACGGTGTTCAATCTGCTCGGCCCCTTGACCAATCCCGCGGGTGCCGAAGCGCAAGTGCTTGGCGTTTTCTCCGCTGACGTGCTGGACCCCGTCGCCGCGACGCTCGCTGAACTCGGAACCAAGCACGCCCTGGTGATCCACGGCGCGGGCGGCCTTGACGAAATCTCGCTCTCCGGGGAAACGCGGATCGCGGAAGTCCGCGGCGGGCAGGTGCACCGCTTTACGATCACGCCGGAGGCCTTCGGCGTGCCCTACGCGCCGCTAGCGGCGCTCGCCGGCGGAACTCCGGAAGAAAATGCACGGATGATTTGCGAATTATTTCATGGAAAAACCGGCCCGCGGCTGGACATCGTAATTGTCAACGCCGCGGCCGCGCTCGTGGTTACCGGCGTTGCGGAAGATTTCCGCGGTGGGGCGGAACTGGCCCGCCGCGCCGTCACCTCCGGAAAAGCCCACGAAAAACTCGAACAACTGAAGAAATTCACGCATTCCCACAAACGGTAGGGGCTGTGGACGCGCGAAAGCGGCAGCCGGGCGGCCGCTACAAATTCTTTACTTCGTTACATCCTCATTTCGCAGCTTCTTCCTACGGCTTCGCGGGGCTCTCGATGCCAGCATTCGATTGAATCACGTCGTTGATGCCCCAGGCGGCCACACCGGCCCCCGCGCCCGCGAGAATGAAGTACGCCACTTTCGTTCCCATCGACATTCCTCCCGTCTGCGCGGAACCGGCCGCGCTTCCGGAACCCGCTCCGGCCGGACCCTGCTCTTCCGGTGCCGCGGACGATTCGAGATAGATGCGATAAGTCTGCCCCGCGGGCAGCACGCGAAACTCACCGTGATATGAGAAATCGAGATTGCCGCCGCGCGCGGTGACCTGCAACACCTTCGGCCCATACATCAGCACGCGCATCTGCACATCCTGCTGCCCGTGAGTTCGCACCATCGCGTCTTCCGCGTGTACCTCCAGAGGATTCTCGCGCGACGAAGTGACGTAAACCGATCCAGCCAGCAGATCCAGGTGCGCGCCTTCGCCTTTGGCCTGCAACGTCAAGCTGGTGTCGCCGCCGAGGGTCGCCACGCTGCCGCCAATGCGCACCATGGCCTTGCCTTCCGCGTCGGTGGACATTTCTTCGCCCGCAAAAACGGATAGACCCGCGAAGGCCTCCGACGTATTCAGCCGCGCATTATAGGCCAGCATGAGCAGGCCCAGCGGCTTGCCGCCGGCCCGCACCGGAACAAGAAAACCACCGAGGGAGAGAGAGAGGAAGGCAGCGAGGACGCCGCGAAAGACACGCATGATTTACCTCCGAGGGCTGGGCACGAAGGTGGGACAACCCAAGGCAGGCACCATACACAATTATTATTATTTCTGCAACAGTCTTTATTGCTTAATACTTGTATTCTATTTCTCTTCTCCGATTACTATATAGATACTATTGTGAGGGGGAGTTCGCGGGGTCCAGCCTGCCTGCGCCGACGCTGGCTTGCGCGGGCGGGACGGGTTCCGCCGCATTGAGAACGCCCGCCTCAGAAGGCGGCCGCATCACTTCCCGGCTGGCAGGGTTCAAAACTCGAGGAAATTCTGCAGCAACTGCTTGCCGGACTCGGTGAGCACGGACTCCGGATGAAACTGTACGCCGGCCAATTTATAGCGCTTGTGCTGCAGACCCATGATGATGCCGTCGCTCGTTTCCGCGGTGACCCTCAATTCGCGCGGCAGGGATTTTCGCTCCACGATCAGCGAGTGGTAGCGCGTGGCCGTAAACGGATTCGGCAGCCCGCGAAAGATGCCTTTGCCATTGTGATGAATTTCGCTGGTTTTGCCGTGGAAGAGCTTCGGAGCGCGAATTATTTTTCCGCCACAGGCGGCGCCGATGGCCTGATGACCCAGGCACACACCGAGGATTGGAAACTTCCCCGCCAGCTTCTGGATCAACTCGATGGAAATACCCGCTTCTTGCGGCGTGCAGGGACCCGGCGAAATCACGATGCGCTCGGGCTTGCGTCCGGCGATCTGCTCCACGGTGATGCGGTCGTTGCGGTGCACTTCCACTTCGCAGCCGAGTTCGCCCAGGTATTGCGCCAGGTTGTAGGTGAACGAATCGTAGTTGTCGAGCAGCAAAATCACGATTTGCCCTTCCTTCTCCCGGCCGAAGCTTCCGCCGCTTCCAGTGCGCGCAGCAGCGCCTTGGATTTATTCACGGATTCATCGAATTCGCCCCGCGGAGTGGAATCCGCCACCACGCCGCCTCCTGCCTGAATGTGCGCCACCCCATTTTTAATGACCATGGTGCGCAGCGCGATGCACGAGTCAAGATTGCCCGCGAAATCAAGATACAAGATGCCGCCGGCGTAGATGCCGCGCCGGGTTTTCTCGAGTTCCTCGATGATTTCCATGGCGCGGACTTTCGGCGCGCCGGAAACCGTGCCCGCCGGGAAGCACGCCATCAAGGCGTCGAAGCAATCCACGTCCCCGCGCAGCTTTCCGCGCAGGCTGGAAACCAGATGCATCACGTGCGAGTATCGTTCCACGAACATCAATTTCTCCGGCCGCACCGATCCGTACTCGCAGACGCGACCCAGGTCGTTGCGCCCGAGATCGACCAGCATGATGTGCTCGGCGCGCTCCTTCTCGCTGGCGAGCATTTCGCGCTCCAGCCGCTGGTCCTCCGCTTCGTCCTTTCCGCGCCAGCGTGTTCCGGCAATCGGCCGGTAAAAGACGTCGCGCCCCTGCACCTTCACAAGCATTTCCGGCGAACTTCCAACCACATGCACCTCGTTGAGCTGCAAATAGAAAAGATAGGGTGAAGGGTTCAGGGCACGGAGTTCGCGGTAAATCGAAAACGGCTCGGCTTTCGTTTTGGCGGAGAATCGCTGGCTGAGCACCACCTGGAAAATGTCGCCTTCGCGAATATACTTCTTGGCTTTCTGGACAATGTCGAGATATTCGCGGCGCTTCACGTTCGAAGCGATCTTCAGCGGCCGTGGCTTGCCTTTCCCCGGCTTTCGCGGCTTTTCGGTTGCCGCGGGTTGTTCGAGCATCTCGCGCGTGCGGCGGATTTCCTTTATCGCAGCATCATACTTGGCGCGCAGGCTGCCCGCGCCCTCGGTGTATACGTTGCGGACGATCCACAAGCGATGCTGCACGTGATCGAACGCCAGGATGCCGTGATAGAACATGAGCATGGCGTCGAACAGCCCGATGTCGTCGCGCAAGCGTTTCGGCAGCCGCTCGATCAGGCGCACCATGTCGTAACTGAAATAGCCGATGGCGCCGGCCACCAGCGGCGGGAGGCCCGGCAGGCGCACCGGGCGGAATTTCGCCATGTGCTGCCGAAGAAACGAAATCGGGTCGCGCTCTTCCCAAATGATGCGGTCGCGGCTTTCCAGCACGCACGCGCCATTGGCGTTGCGGAAAATTTCCTCGGGATTCGCACCAACGAAGGTGTAGCGGGCAATTTTTTCGCCGCCTTCCACGCTTTCAAGCAAAAACGAATAGCGCGCCCCCTGGGCCACGCGCAGATACGCGCTCACTGGGGTGAGCAAATCGGCGGAAAACGTATCGTAGACGGGAATCAGGTTCCCGCGTCTGGCAAGCCGCTCAAATTCCGTAAACGAAGGCTGAATCATGGCCTCGGCACTCTTTCCATTTGCAATTCAATTTAGGATTTGGAGAAACGGCGGCGAACGGCCCGCGCGATTGGGTCACCAGCGCGTATTTTCTTCGTTTTTCAGGGCGCACAACACAGCGTTTCTCATCCGGGATTCCGGCGCTTTGCGGCCCATCCAGTGTTCCCACTGCGCGATGCCCTGCGCCAGGAACATTTCCACCCCGGAAACGCAGGCGATGCTGCGGGAAGCCGCAAGCTTCAGAAGTTTGGTGCGCATTGGCCGGTAGATGAGGTCCATGACCACGGAACAGTTTAACTCGCCTGGGGCCAGGGGCGAAACCTTTTCGTCAGGATGCATGCCGATGGGCGTGGCGTTGAGCAGGGCATCGAATTTCTGGGAGCGCAACGCCGGGCGCGGGATCGCCTCGCCGCCAACGGCCTTGGCCAGCGCCTTTCCGGCTGCCAGCCTGCGCGCGCAAACGATAACGTGCGCCCCCGCATGTTGCAGCGCAAACGCCGCTGCGCGTGCGGAGCCTCCCGCGCCATAGATCGCCACGCGGGCACCAGGCAGCCTCAATTTTTTCTCGAGGGCGAGCAGCACGCCGATGTAATCGGTGTTACTTCCGTAGAGCGAGCCGTTTTTGCGAACGGTCACGGTATTCACGGCGCCGATTTTTTCCGCGAGCGGCTCCACGTCGTCGAGATACGCGAAGATTTTCTCCTTGTGGGGAATGGTGACGGCGAAGCCGCGCACGCCAAAATCCGCCAGCACCTTCAGGAAATCCTTTAGATTTTCGACCAGGAACGGCAGGAACACCGCGTCCGTACCTGCGGCGACATAACCCGTGTTGTGCAGGAGCGGCGAAAGCGAATGCGCGATGGGATTGCCGACCACCCCATAGACGCGCGTGGCACGCGTCAACTGGTGCGCGCGATAGAGATGTTTGAGATCGTGCAGAGGGATTTGCCCTGGCGCCGTCGCCGACGCCACCGGAGCATAGGCGAGCGCGCTGCCCTCACGCAATGCCAGCACGCGCGCCGGCAAGCCCATTTCGCCCATGGCGATGGCCACCACATCTGGCGAAGTTCGCGCCAGGCGCAGGGTGCGAGCGCTGTCCTGCAGGCTTCGCGTCATGGCTGCCACCTTGAACGCATCCCCCCCGGCGCGTGCCGGAGCGCCGAGGCGTCTCGGATACATCGGCGTGCGGCGGAAGTCGTGCATCGAAAGCAGCACCTTTTCCGGCACCGCATAGCCGCGTACGGTTTTCCCTGGCAGTTCGCGCAGCGTTTCCATCTCCAAATCGCACCACGCACAGCCCGCTTCACGCGCTTTCATCAGCCAGAAAAGTTCCGCCCCTGCGTCGCCCGCGAATTCGCCACCGCCTACGCGGCGGCGGCAGGTAGCGATGATTTGCGCCCTTGCCGGGCGGTGCGCCTTCAGCCAATTCAAAAAGGCATGGCGTTCCTTGTCGTTCTTCAGCCAGTCCAGGCGCGCTTCCACGGTCGGTGTTTCCCGCAGTGCCTGGGCCAGCAGACGGCGAAGTTCCGCGGCCGTGGGAGCAGCTAGCACGCCGCAAATTCGGGCGATTCCCTTGCCAAAGACGCTATTCACCGCACGCGGCCTCCAATCCATTGAAAATACGGCATCTAGCCGGCCTTTGCAAATATGGAAAGTGCACGCACCCATTTTGTTGACGTCCTGCAAAGCACTTGTTAGTTTCAATTGAGCAAGTCCCCGCACGGCCCTAACTTGGGGTGAATCGAAGGAGTTATTCATCATGCGCGCGATTGCGACCGCAGTCTTTGTGGCATCCCTGCTGGCTTCCGGAGTACTAGCGCAAGAGAATCAACCCGCGGTCTCCGTGGACTCGAGCCAAGGCTTGCCGACGGCAACTTCGCCGGATTATTCAGCGGTCTACTGCTCGGGATTCGTCGCCGACGACCTCTCCAGCGAGGTGCGGCTGATCTCCGCGGAAGAATCCAACAACCGAATTGTGTTTGCCTCGGGCGATTACGTGTACATCAGCCGGGGATCGGCGCAGGGCGTGCGCGTGGGCGACCGTTTCTCCATTGTTCGCCCGCAAGAGGATCCCAACCAAGTGCCGTGGTTCAAATGGCAGCACAAACTGATCAAGGCTATGGGCACGCGTTACCGAGATGCCGGACAAGTGGAAATTGTCAACGTTCAGCCAAACGTCTCTACCGGCGTTATCAAGCTCGCTTGCAATTACCTGCAGCGCGGCGACATCGCTCTGCCGCTAACCAACCGTCCTTCGCCGCCGTACAAGCCCGCCGCGCAGTTTGACCGCTTCGCGCCTGTCAGCGGGAAGTCCGTGGGCATGGTCGTGGCGGGAGTCGATTACGCACAGGAATACGGAAAATTCTCCACCGTGTACGTGAACCTGGGCAGCAACCAGGGCGTAAAGGTAGGCGACTACTTCCGGATCTTCCGCTACCAGGGCTCGACGTCGCAAACAGTGCAATATTTCGAAGACTACCAGTACAAGATGTACGGATTCGGCAGCACGCCAGTGAAGTACCAATGGAATGACCTGCCACGGGAAGTGATTGGTGAAGGCATCGTTCTCAATGTGAGCCACAACGCTTCGACGATGTTCGTCACCTACAGCAAGCTCGAGGTCTACGCCGGTGACTACGTCGAAATCGAGTAATCGCCAAATCGATTCAGGAGCAGGCCCGCGCACTGGAATGCACGGGCTTTTTTATTGCCGCGCGCCGTTCGCCTCCGCGATTATCGTGCACTCGAACGCATAAATCCGCGTCTGCGGATCTTTCCACGTGTCTCGCGGCAGCCCCGCCTTATGGCAGGTTTCCGCCAGGAATTGCTCGCGACTGAGGCGATGCTCCGTGGCCACCTGCGGGAGCAGCAGGCCCCGGTGCATCCCGCGCTCCACCAGCAATCCATGGCGTCCGATTTCCACTTCTTCCGGCCGGATGGGTTCCAGCGGGGTCAGCAGCGACACCTCAATCGCCAGGTGTTCCATCTCTTCCACCCGCATGGGAGCGAAACGCGGGTCGTGCAGCGCCGCATCGGCCGCGCAGCGAATGAGATTTTCTCCCAGCGTGGCCTGCGCCTCGATCACGCCGATGCAACCGCGCAGTTTTCCTTTGACATGCAGGGTGACGAACAGCCCTCCGCGTTCCAAGAGGATTCCAGCCGTGGGTAAATCCGCACCGGGACGCCCGTGAAGGACGGCATGCCAGACGCCCTGCCGCGCAATACTCAGGATGAGACTTCGATCGTTTTCAGAGAGGGACCGCATCGTGCTGTTTCTTCTGAGGCTCGGTCAGGCTGAGCTGGCGGCGCTGCTTGATGCGATCGTCCAGCCTGCTCCAGAAGCGCAGGAAATACTGCGCCGCGGAAACCAGCGCGCTGATCACCACCAGCCACAGCAAGACCATGGCAATCGGCCGCAAGGAAGGATGCCGCGCCCCGGCGATCAGCACCGCCACGCAACAGACCTGCAACACCATCTTTGTCTTGCCCAGCGCCGAAGCCGCAATCGTGAATCCTTCCGCCGACGCAATATTCCGCAAACCGAGAATCGTGAATTCTCGGCCAATGATGATCACCACCATCCAAGCTGGCACCAGGTGCATGTCCACGAGGGAGATGAACGCCGCGGAAATCAGCAATTTGTCGGCAATTGGATCCAGCAGGATACCCAGCGTGGTGACCTGTTCGTTGCGCCGCGCAAAGTACCCGTCCGGCCAGTCCGTGGCCGCGGCCAGCAGCAGAATCAGCACGCCCCACACCTCGAAGTGCACCGGGAAACCCCAGAGTTCCACGTTGGGGCTCCGCGTCAATAACACCACGATGAGTACTGGGACGAAGAAGATCCGCAGTACGGTGAGGAAATTCGGCAGATTCATATTCGGGCGCGCCGGCAGGATTTCTTCCCGCCTTCCGGAACCACTTTGGTCACTATAGTCTCCGCCCACCACTGCGTCAACGCTACGCGAAGTGCCGTCTCTTCGCGCGAAACCAGTACTTAGATGTAACTAGGAGTTGGAAACAGACGCGACGGCACGGGATACTCTTTCGTAACACCCGTTGCTGCAAACCTGTGCAAAAACCCAGTGTGGAGATGGGCATCATCTTCAGTCCCAGACAGGAACGTAAACAGCTTGTAACAATCTAAGTCATTCATTTTTAGTGGTATGCGTCTTAACAACGGCCTGCGCTCCTGCCCGGGCAGCTTGGTTCAAGGTTGCTCCTAGTGCGTGCAACTGACAGTTTCCACAGCGTTTTCCACAAGAAAAGGGTGGGTCCGCAGAGCGGGTTTCAGGCCCGCAAGACGTCATATTTCCTTAACATTTGTTGACTTTCGGAGAGTAACTCACTAGTGACCGTCGGGGGATTTCTCAGCCGTTCAGATGGCGTGCGGTCCCCGCAAAATCCGCACCGGAAGGAAGAACAAGGCCCGCAAAAACGCCAACACGCCGTGCACGGCGATCCCCAAAATCCGGAACGGCAGCAGGATCAGCCACACAAACGGATAGGCGATCAGCGCCAGCAAGGCGATCGGCCAGCAGAATATCAGCAGCAGGCACCACAGGAAGAACGCAGACATGATCAGTGAACCTCTCTGCTCTCTTGATACGCAGCCGGGGACCCGGAAGTTCCCCGGGCGGCAAACGTCTCCAGCTTCAGCCGCCGCGCGATACTTTGCGGCACCTCTGCCTGCAAATCCATGTGCGAGTCGCCGACCTCCGAGTGCAGCACGCGCCCCAGGGCATGAATCAGCGCCAGCGAACGCCCTTCGCTGAGCGGCATGTGCAGGGACAACTTCACGATCGGGTCCACCGGCAAAGCCGCGTCAATCCGCCGGAGCAGTTCGTCCAGGCCTTCCCCATTTAGACCGGAAACCAACGCCGGCGGCTCATCGCCGCCGCCATTGCGCTGGCAGGCGGCTTCGAGCTGGCTGCGCTGCTCGGCATCCAGCCGGTCAATCTTGTTGAAGACGTGCAGGCGCGGCGTCGCCTTCACGCCCAGGTCGTCCAAAATCTTCTCGACTTCGGCATCGAGTTCCTCGTGGTGCGGATTGGAAATATCGCTCACTTGCAGCAGCAGCGCGGATTCCTGCACCTCTTCCAGCGTCGCGCGAAACGCGGTGATCAATCCCTTGGGCAGTTTGCGGATGAAGCCCACGGTGTCCGAAACCAGGATGCGGCGGTTCGACGGCAAGCGAATAGCGCGGATGGTGGGATCGAGCGTGGCGAACATGCGGGAGGAGACCAGCACTTCCGCGCGGCTCAGCGCATTGAACAAAGTCGACTTGCCGGCGTTCGTATAGCCGACCAGCGCCACCGTGCCGAGCGGCACGGCATTGCGCGCCTCGCGGCGCAGCGCTCGCTGCTTGCGCACCTCGTCGATGCTCAATTCGATCTTGCGCACGCGGTCGCGAATCCGCCGCCGGTCGGTTTCCAGTTTCTTTTCGCCGGGTCCGCGCACCCCGATGCGCCCCGCCGCGCCGCCTCCGCCGCTTTTGCCGCCGAGGCGGGACATTTGCGAGCCGCGTCCGGTCAGCCGCGGCAGCAAATAATTCAGCTGCGCCAATTCCACTTGCAACTGGCCTTCACGGCTGCGCGCGTGACGCGCGAAAATATCGAGAATGAGCTGCGTGCGATCGATCACGCGGCGCTCGGTGATTTCTTCGATGTTGCGCTGCTGCACCGGGGAAAGATCGCTGTCGAAAATGATCAGCGGCGCGTTGTAGGCGTTCGCCGCCGCGCGCACCTCTTCGAGTTTGCCTCGGCCAACCAGCGTGGCGGGATCCGCGGCGTCGCGCACCTGAAAAATCGTGCCGGCCACTTCGCCGCCGGCGCTTTCCGTCAGTTCCACGAGTTCGGCCAGCGATTCCCTGCCCTGCTCCCCCGCGGGCATGCCGGGAAAGCGCGGCGCGCGCTTCCAGCCGACGCCCACCAGGAGCACGCGTTCCGCATTCGAAATCGGATGCTGTGTTTTCATGCCAGGGGAGGTGCCAAGGGGAGCGCCATGCAGCCGGTGCAATCGATCCGTCGTTCGAGTTCCGCATTCGCCATTCAACTGATTATACGTCCAATTCGCGGGCGCGGCGTAAATCCCCTGTGAAGGCCGGCCGCGCTATCCATTCGCTACCATAGAACGACTTTTCCGCAATCGTGTGGCGCAACTGCCTGGAAGTCATCCAATCGGATCCGGCGCCTCGCCTTGCCACATCCAACTGTCAAGGTCGAAATTGAGTCCCTGCGTTCCAATCAGTTTTGTTCTTCGGCTGCGGCGGCTACGCCGGGCGGAACTCCCCGCGGACACTGTTGCATTGGCTCGCTATTTAATAAGCAAAATCGTGGTTCATGAGATGGACACCGGCAGGCTGAGCCGGCGCATCGTCGAAACCGAAGCGTATCCTGTCGACGACTCGGCGCAATCGTTCTCTGTATCTGAAGCGAGGACACGCTTACGTGTATTTCACCTATGGGTCGTCCTTCTTGCTGAATGTAACCAGCGAGGCGCCCGGCGTTGGCGCCGGAGTTCTGCTGCGTGCCATCGAGCCGCTGGAAGGATTCGCATCGTCCGCCGGTTCTCGCCGCACCGCACGCCCGGCCAAGCTTGGAAAGGGGCCGGGGCGATTGACCAGGGCATTGCACGTGGATCTCCGGCAAGACGGATTGGACTTGTGCGCCGCCGGACCGCTTTGGCTGACGGCTGGCCCTCGAAAAACAGGCGCCATCGGCAAAAGCGTGCGCATCGGCATCACGCGCAACGCAGGCCGACTGTGGCGTTTTTACGAACGCGGCAATCCCTACGTGAGCGGCGCCAAGAAATTGCGCTCATAGCCTTCACCGTAGCCGCGGCCGGGACAATCCTCAGCGCAGCTTCACGCCTTCCGCTGAACCCATTGCCGCCGCCAGGCCGGCGCCTCGAACGGGTCCGCGAAATATTGCGTTTCATGGATAACCTTCCCGGCGCGAAACTCCATGATGCTAACGGTGTACGCCATTTGCCCCTGGTACTCGATGGTGTATTCGGTGATCCAGAGATCAGCGTTGCCGAGGATACGCTTCACCTCGAAGCCGGAAGGCTTTCCAGGATGGTGGCTCCGCAAGGCCTGCAAATTTCTTCGCCCAGGATGCGCTCGCCCGACTGGGGATAATCACAAATGGCGTCGTCAGCGCAAATATCGTGCTCCACGTCCGCATCGCCGGCAGCCGACGCGCGCCAATGCGCGTCGAGGGCCGCGAGGATTTGTTCCTCGTGCACCGACTGCGGGGACTGTTTAGCTTCCATGTGCAGCGGCCTTTGGAATGAAACCCGGAACTCCTGGAGCGTGTGGTGGTCGTCGGTGGAGATGGTGGCGACCTGGGTGTACGCCACGGCGATCTTCGGGTAGAACGCCGCGAGTTCCAGATGCTGCTGGTGCTCTTTCGGGCAGTAATGGTCGCGCGCAAGTGTAAGGATCAGCGGATCCTCCCCTTGAAGCTCACTGAGCTTCCGCAGAGTATTCGTGTGATCGGGCAGCTCGTAGCCGGGAAAGACGCCCCCTGGCACGAGGTCACGGCGCATAGAATGCCCCCTTTGCTACTCGCCCGTTAGATACACAGGTTCGAACGCCCGGATACGTAAAGATTCCAATCTCTGAAGCTGGAGCCGATTCGGCTCCGTTGACACCCTGGCAGGAGCGGGTGCCAGGTAGGAAAGGCAAATTCCTCCCCCATGGCTTGGCGTTTTCCATAGCTCGATAGGCCAAAGTGGACCTAACTCTCGGCCCTGTTCACCGGACAATTTCTCGCGTGGGCAGCAAGGTGGAAAGACGAGGTGCGGCGATGAGCGTGGGAACGGCAACTTCCGGTTTGCCAACTCTGGACGAGGTGCGCGCGGCGGGCGAGATTATCTACCGCCTGATGCCGCCGACGCCGCAATACCGCTGGCCACTGCTTTGCCAGCGACTGGGCACGGAGGTGTGGCTGAAACATGAGAACCACACCCCAATCGGGGCGTTCAAGGCGCGCACGGCGATTGTTTACGTCGAAAAGCTCCTGCAGCGGGAGCCCGGCACGCGCGGACTGATTGCGGCCACGCGCGGGAACCATGGCCAGTCCGTGGCGCTGGCGGCACAACGGAAAAATCTTCCGTGCATCATCGTGGTGCCGCGCGGCAACAGCGTGGAGAAAAACGCCGCGATGCGAGCCCAAGGCGCGCAATTGATCGAGCACGGAAAGGATTTCCAGTCCGCGCTGGAATACGCGATCAAGCTTGGCGGGGAGCGAGGCTACCACATCGTGCCGCCGTATCACCGCGACATCGTGACGGGGATCGCCACCTATTGGCTAGAACTGTTCACCGCCGTGCCGCAACTCGATGTCGTGTACGTGCCGATCGGGATGGGTTCTGGCATTTGTTCGGCCTCGGCGGTGCGCAACGCACTGCGGTTGCAAACCAAGATTGTGGGCGTGGTTTCCGATCAGGCGCCGATGTACGCGCTCTCGTTCGGCGCACGCAAAATCGTGGAAGCCCCGGCGCAGACCGTGCTCGCCGACGGACTGGCCTGCCGCAGAGGCATCGAAGAATCGTTACAGGTGATGCTGCACAACGTGGACCACGTCGTCCGCGTCACCGACGCCGAAGTGGCCGCGGCCATGCGCGCCCTCTTCATCGATACGCACAATGTGGTGGAAGGCGCGGGCGCCGCGACGCTCGCCGCCGCACAGAAAGAAGCCACGCAGATCGAGGGCAAGCGCATCGGCCTGATCGCGACGGGCGGCAACGTGGACCACGACGTCTTTGCCCGTGTCCTCGCGGGAGCTGTTTAACTCGGCGATTCCAAAGTTTGCGGAGATGTGCTCGCTCGTGGCTCACGGGCCGGTGATGGTGTAAGTGGCAAAGGCCACGCCGCTCTGGGAAATGCCCGTGCCTGCAGCGATGGCGCGCAGGGTCGAGGTGGTCGAGATGGTCACGGCGCATGGGTTGGCGCACGAGGTCGAAGACGCCGTCGGAATCGACCCATTGGTCGTGTAGTAGGTCGTTTCACCGCTGGCCGTGTCCGAAATGGTGACGCTCACCGCTACGTAGTACGTTCCGGAAGCGGGCGTGAACGTGGGAGTCGGGGCCTGGATGAAGTAGTTGCCGGTGGAAACTCCGCTCGCCTGATAACCGGAGGCGTAGGTGATGGCCTTGATTGTAGTGTTCTGGTTCACCGCGATCGGCGCCGCATACGGAGTGGATTTGATCGTGGGAGCCGAACCGTCCGGCGTGTAAAACATCGGCAAATTCGCGGTGTTCGAGAGTTTCACCGATTGCGCCGAAGCGTAGGTGGAAGGCAGCGGCGAAAACACCGGCACGGGCGCCAGCGGCAGATTGAGGAAATAAGTCCCTGTCGTCACCGTGCTGTTCTTGATGCCCGGATAGGTGGCCATAGCTTTCAGAGTGGTGCTGGCGAGGATCGGAATCGGCGAAGCATAAACTGGCGAACTGGTGGTTGGCGTTGACCCGTCGGTGGTGTAGTAGATGGTCGCGCCGCTTTGCGGGTCGGAAATGGTCACCGATAGTTGCGCACTGTAGGTCCCCTGCGCAGGCGAGAAAGTCTGCGCTGGAACTCCCGGATCCGGCGGATGCATCACCGAAGCCCAGTACGCGAGTTGCGACCTTGTATAAGCATGCGCTCCGGGCATTCCCGGCGGCAGCGTCAAGTTGTAAGGATTCGTGATTCCATCGCCGCCAACGTGGCACTGTCCGCAAGCGAGATCCACATCCAGCCACACTGCAGGTGCATATGTCAGGCCGGTCTTTTCCGAAACGTCCGGAGCGGCGGCCGGCGCGGTGATGCCCCGGTTGTAAAGCTGATCGGGCGTCGGTAAGGTCCGGTAATTCGCGTCGAAATTGATACGAAACACGTGGCTGTTGGCGCGGCCCAGCGCGGCCTGCATGTGGCAGAGGATGCACGCCCCCGGAACGTCATAGGGCGCGCCGGTTGGGAACGGCGTACCGGGCCCCATCGGATGGTTGATGGTGTTCATGATGTTGGCTGCCAACGGGTGGCAACTGTCGCACTGATTCACAATTGGCTTCGGAGCGCCGACGGCGGCAACTGTGCTCTGGTGGGGATCATGACAGCCGGTACAGCCGTGGTTGTGGAGCTTATTCCCCGGATCGACAAATTGACTGGCGTACGTCCCGGCAATGGTGACGGAAAGATCCGCCGAATGCTGCGCGTTCTGGAGCACCGTTCCGGTGAATTGCGCGTGTGGGCTGTTGAGGAACTCCTGGCCTTTGCCATAACCGAAATTCGGCTGTAAATCCAGTGGCTTTCCGGATTCGCGACGCATGCCGCATAGCCATTCCCGGAGAGGCCGGAGCAATAGCCGGCGTCCTGTGTGACCAGCGTGCTTGCGGGATTGATGCTGCCGGCGACAGGCGGGTTGGTATTCGAATTGGCGGGCATTACGTTTTCTTCCCGGTGGCACTCCATGCAAAGCGCCGTGGCCGCTTTATCGGCGACAACACTTGCCGCCCTGCGGATGGGAACCATAGCCCCAGGCGGCCACGTAGCAGCGCTCGCACTGGTTCACGTCTGCCTTCAGCGTGCTCCAGCCACCAGCGCCATTATTCGATGCGCCGTCGCCGTGAAACACCTGGCCGGTGGCATTGTTGTTGGGAATGTAGGTCAGGTTATCCACGGGACCACAATTTTGATTCAAACTGCGCTGGGCGTAGGAAACATCTGGGAGGGCGGCCATTGTGACAAGCAACACAAACACACCCATAAAACGAATCTTCGCTTCTGCTGTCATGGAGTTCTCCGTATTCGTACCGGGACACGAGACTTTCTCGGATTCACTGAGAGCCATTAAGCACACATCGTTCAAGAATTCCGTGTTCGGAAATACCGCCTCGCGTGCCCACGGACACATTTGCAGGCGGTCTTGCAATTCGGCGGAAGTGGAAAAGCCTCCAGCCTAAAGCTGCCCTTGAAGGTAAGAGAGCGCCTGCCGTTGAATGGCAGGCTCGTGGCCGAAGCCGGCAATCCAGTGAATACGGGGGTCGCGCCGGAACCACGTGAGTTGCCGCTTGGCGTAGCGGCGGGTCGCCTGTTGAATCGCGGCGCGTGCTTCGTCAAGTTGCAACGCGCCCTGCGACACGGCGCGCAGTTCGCGATAGCCGATGAAGTCGAACGGCTTCGCGTCTGCCGGCATGCCGCTGGACATCAAGCCGCGTACTTCGTCCATCCACCCCGCGGCCAGCATCGCGTCTGTGCGGGCGTGAATGCGCTCGTAGAGCGCTTCGCGGTCCGGCGCCAATCCAATCTGGATGGCCCGCCAGCCGCGCAGCGGATTTTTCGCTTCGCGATGGAGTTCGGATAGAGGCTTTTTCGCCAGCAGGCAGACTTCGATGGCGCGAATCAGCTTCTGCTCGTCCGCCGGCGCGATTTTATCCGCCGAAGCGCGATCCATCCGCTTCAGGATGCGGTGCAAGTGCCCCGGCGGATGCGCCGACGCGCTGGCGCGCAAGCGTTCGCGCAGCTCTTCCGAACGCAGCGGGACATTTGCCAGCCCCTCCAGCAGCGCGCGCAGATACAGCCCGGTTCCGACGGTGAAAATCGGAAGCCGCTTCCGTACGCGAAGACCTTCCAGCACGGCCTCGGCCCGCTCGCGATAGCTCCCGGCCGTTGCCGCTTCCCCAGGGTCGAGCACGTCAATCAGATGATGCGGCACGCCGCGGCGCTCCTCGAGCGTCGGTTTCGCCGTGCCGATATCAAATCCGCGATAGAGCTGCGTGGAATCGCAGGCCACGACATCGCCGCCAAGTTGCAGCGCCAGCCAGACGCCCAGTGCAGACTTGCCGGAAGCCGTGGGTCCGACAATCGCGATGAGGGGGAATTCCAAAGAGGCGTTCATTTGGGAAACAGCAGCGGCCAGGCGCGAATTAGCAGGATTGCCAACACAATCATCGCCAGCAGAATGCTTCCGATTACCTGGTGCCGGGAGAGCTTCATGGGGATAGTGTGGCACAGGCATTCTTGCTTGTGTTGCGATTGGTGCGCGTGGCGCGACTGCACAGGCTAAAGCGCGTGTTACTGGTTCGGCGGTTGAATGTTGTAGTAATACGTGTAGCGCAATTCGATGTAGGGCCCCGTGAATTGCGAAGGCAGCGGGGGAAAGGGATTTGACGCGCGAATCGAGGAATACGCAGCGCGATCCAGCGGCTCCTTGCCCGAGCCATACACCTGCACCGGCATGCCATCCGGCACCGTGCCGTCGCGCAGAATGCGGAATTGCAGCGAAACCACGCCCTGATCGCCGAGGCTCACCGAAGGCGGCATCACCGCGTACCAGTTGTTCTTCACGATGTAATAAATCCGGCGCAGGTAGTCGTTGAAATCCACGCCCTGCGTGTCCGTGAGCATCTCGATGCCGGCGGCCGCCGTGCCATGCCCGGTGCCACCGCCGCCACGTACGCCGGAAACAGGCCCGCCGCCCATGGCGATGGGCGCGTTCGGCTTGGTGCCGCGCGCGGCGTCTCGAATTAAGTCGCCGGGCGAATCCGATTTGGGCAGAATCAAGCCCTTTTGCGGCACGGGCATGTCCGGATTTTCCAGCTTCACCTGCGGCTTCGGCAGATCACCCTGCGAAGGCTGCGTCGCCGGCGGAGTCTGCTGTGCAACGTTGGGCTGCGGCATTGGCGCGCTTGGCAATTCCCTCTTTGGCGCTTCGGGTTGCGGCGTTGGCGGGGGAGGCGCCGGCGCCGGTGGCGCAATCCGATTGATGATGCGCGGGTCCACATGCACGGGGGCGTGGGGCGCGGGCGGCGGCGAAGGCTTCAGCGATTCCAGCGCTCCCGGCGGCAGCAGCACCACCATCTGACGGCGCGCGATTTCCTGCTCCTCGGCGGTCGGCACATGCGCCCTGAAGAGTTTCGGCGTGTATGGCAGCGACAACAAAAGCAGCGCATACAGCGCCATCGAAATCCATCGGGCAATGCGCTCATCGGTTCCGCGGTAATCGCGTTCGACCGGGGGCAAAAACGCCACTTCGCCGGTGCGGATAATGTCCGGCTCGACCAGCTCTTCGGAAACCTCTGGCAGCGGCGGCAACTCTTCCGGAGGAACGGCGCCCACGGGAATGGTGATGCGCTCGTCCATTTCGGTCGGCTGCGGGGGCAGCGTGGACTCTTCCGGCGTCTGCACCAGCTCGACGTTGATGTCGCGCGGCACAACGGTGCGGGAAGCAATGGCTTCGAGAGGCAGGTTCGTAGGGATAGTGCTCTTGCCGTCGAGCTGGATAATGGGGAGCGCCGAGGGAACGAGTGTGCGCTCGTCGAGATTCGTCGGCCGGCGCCGCGTTGAGGGAATCTGTTCGGCGGGCAAACGCGCACCTTCCGGAACTAGGGTTCTGGGAATCATTGTCTCGTTTTATCCGGAGAGCCCTTGGCTACAGGTTGGACGCGCTCGTCGTGCTCCCGGATGCTTTGCATGACGCGATCGGCCAACTGAAGCGCCGCACGCCCGGCAAAGCCGTCCGTCTTGGGCGCCACGCGCATGCGCACGGCCATGGCAAACGCCTCCAATTCGGCGCGCAGCGGCTCGGTGGTTGGCGCAGGCAGTTTTTCGAAGCCGAACTCCGGCTGCGGTCCGGGCTTCTTCACGCCCACGCGCAAGGCATCGCGCCGCGCATAGTCAAGCGAAATGTATTCGTGCTGCTGAAAAAAACGCATCTTGCGCACACGCTCCGTGGAAACGCGGCTGGCGGTGACGTTGGCCACTGCCCCACCTTCGAATTCCAGCCTCGCGTGGGCGATGTCCACCTTGTCGGTCAACACGGGAATGCCCACGGCCTTCACTTCCGTCACCGGCTCCTTCACCAGAGCCAGCAAGATATCCAGGTCGTGAATCATCAAGTCGTAGATCACTTCGACGTCCAAGCTGCGCGGCGTGAACACGCCCAGCCTGTGGACCTCGAAAAACAGCGGGCGGTTGAGGATTGGCTCCGCGGCAATTACCGCAGGATTGAAGCGCTCCACGTGGCCCACCTGCAGAATCCGCTGGTGCTTGCGCGAGGCATCGAGCAGTTCGTCGGCTTCCGCCAACGTTGCCGCCATCGGCTTTTCCACCAGGGTGTCCACGCCCATGGCCATCAGACGGCAGCCGACCTCTGCATGCGCCACGGTCGGCACGGCCACGCTGGCGGCGTCCACGGTTCCCCGCAACTCGTCCAAACCTTGGAACGCCCGCACGCCAAATTCTTGCGCGATCTTCCGGGCACGCGTCGCATCGCGGTCGAGCACGCCAACAAGCTCCACGGTGTCCATCTCGCGATAGACACGCGCGTGGTTGCGGCCGAACTCTCCGGTCCCGACCACTGCTACGCGAATCTTCCGGTTTTCTCCGCCCGCACCCAGCCGCCCGCTCATTCCTTGGTCATTCCCTTGGGATCGCCCGAAGGTTCCGCGGCCGGCGTGGGAAACGCCTGCACGGCGATTCCGGCGTCGTCGGCCATGGCAATCAGTTGTTCCCGGTCAAAAAGCAGAGTGCGGTTTGCATCAATGGCCAGAGCCGTGGCGCCGGCCCGCTTCAAGGATTCGACGGTGGGCAAACCGACCACGGGTACATCGAAGCGCATGTCTTGTTTCGGCTTACTCACCTTGACCACCACGAGTGGTTTGCCATTGGCAAAGCGCGCCGCCCGCGCAATGGTCTCGTCGGTGCCTTCCATGGCTTCCACGGCCACGCAGGCGCGCTCCGCCACCACCACGGTCTGCCCGATGTCTCTTGCGGCGATGTGCCGCGCGATGCCCAGTCCGTACTCGATGTCCGCGGCTTCGTGTTCGTTGGGCGCGCGCCGCGTCAGCACCCCAGCCTCGGGCAGCAGCGGCTTCAGGAACAGCGTGGAGTCCACCAGTTGAATGCCTTCCTCCTCGAGCACCTTGGCCACCGCGCCAATCAGCGAATCGGTATTTTTCCGCGGCAGTGAAAACAGCAGCTTGGCCAGCTTCCAGTCCGGGCGAATCGAACTGAAAATTTTGTTGTGCTTCACCTGTCCGGCCATCACAGCGCGCTTCACGCCTTCCCGCTGCATCAGCTCGATCGCCTTGCTGAGTTCGCCGAGGCTGACCCAGTGCAGCCGCTTCGCCGACTTTTCCAGTTCCGGCGAAGCTTCTTCCTTCAGCGCGATCACCGCCATTTCGATGCCCTGGCTGCGCGCGCCCTCCAGCACCAGGAATGGGAAGCGTCCGTTCCCTGCGATCAGTCCCCAACCGGCGCTCTGCGATGTTTCTGGCATGAAATTCCGTTCTTCTACGACTTCACGATGCCGCGCTCGGCCTTTTCCACGAATTGCACGAGTTCTTTCACGTCTTCGGAGTCCAGCATCGTGGCGCGCATCTCTTCCAGCGCCTGGGAGGTGTTTTTCTTCGAGCGCGTCAGCAGGCGAAACGCTTTCTGCAGCGCTTTGATCCGCTCGGGGGAAAAGCCCTTGCGCTCCAGCCCAATCGTGTTGGGTCCGAAGCAGCGCGTTTCGCGCCCGGTGACAATCAGCGAAAACGGCGGCACATCCTGCGTGATCACGGTGGACGCGCCGATATAGGCGTAGCGGCCCAGCCGGCAGAACTGGTGCACCGGCGAAAACGCGCCCAGGGTGACGAAATCCTGCACGGTCACGTGGCCGGCGAGCGTGGCCCCGTTGACGAACAGTGTGTTGCTGCCGATCTGGCAGTCGTGACCCACATGCGAATAAGCCAGGAAAAAATTGTTGTCCCCGATGCGCGTGACGCCGCCGCCCTTGGCGGTGCCCCGGCTGACGGTTACATACTCGCGAAAAATATTGCCGCTACCCGCGACCAGCTCCACGTGTTCGCCGCGAAAGGTGTAATCCTGCGGGTCGCCGCCAATCAAGCAAAACGAATGAAAGTGATTGCCGGGGCCGAACCTCGCCGGCCCGCGCACCACGGCGTGCTCGTGCAGCTCGCAGGCGTCGCCCAGCTCCACGCCGGGCCCAACCACGGCGTACGCCCCGATGCGCACCTCCGCGCCGAGCTTCGCCTCCGGCGAAACAATCGCCTGCGGGTGAATATGTACGCCAATCCCCATTTACGAGTTTGCGGCTTCTTCCCGGTCGGCCATCACGCAAAGCATTTTCGCTTCCGTGGCCAGGTTGCCGTCCACGTAGGCCTTCGCGTCAATCTTGCACAGGTCGCCCTTCCAGGTGACGATGTTCACTTCAAGGCGCAGTTGATCGCCAGGCACCACCGGACGGCGGAATTTCACGTCGCTCATCGAGGCGAGATAAAGGAGTTTCTTTTCGCGGTCCGGGATTTCCAGCAGCAGCAGCAACCCGCCCGCCTGCGCCATCGATTCCAAGATCAGCACACCGGGCATCACCGCCTTGCCGGGAAAGTGTCCCTGAAAAAACCCTTCATTGAAGGTCACGTTCTTGATCGCCACGATGCGCTTGTAGCGCTCCATCTCGACAACCTTATCGATCAACAGAAACGGATACCTATGCGGCAGGTATTTCTGGATCTCGCTGATGTCGAGCTGCATGGCAACTCCTGTCTCGCTCATGGCCACAGCAACCACTCCCTCCATTAGTTTGCAAACTTCCTATTATAGGCCGTTTTCAGCTTTCGGGAAGCTTATCATTTTCCCCGTCCAGGGGCTGCAAGTTGAGCCGGTCGGACAGAGGCCTGCACCGGCCGTGCTACCATTTGAGGGCCATGGCGCAACTTCCCGTTCTTCCCTTCCTGCGGAAACAGGTCCCCCACATGCTGGAAACCCTGCGCGAACTGACCGTGCGCGAATCGCCCAGCCTGGAAAAGGAACCCACCGACCGCTGCGGCGAGTTCCTGGCCGATTTGTGGCTGCGACGCGGCGCCACCGTGGGCATCGTGAAGAATGAAAAGCGCGGCAATCACGTGCGGGTGGTCTGGAATCCGCCAGGAGCGCCACCGAAAGGGCAGCTTTTCGTGCTCGGCCATTACGACACCGTCTATCCCAGCGGCACGCTCGCCAAAATGCCCTTCAAAGTGGAAGGCGGAAAAGCCTACGGCCCCGGCACCTTCGACATGAAGGGCGGAATCGTGCAGGCGCTCTTCGCGCTGGATGCGATTCGCGAAGAAAAGCTGAACCCGCAGAAGCGCATCGTGTTTCTGTGGACTTCGGACGAAGAGATCGGCAGCGGCACGTCGCGCGGATTGATTGAAGACGAAGCGCGGCGCAGCGAAGCCGTGTTTGTGCTGGAGCCGTCGCTGGGCCCGCGCGGCGCGCTGAAAACTTCGCGCAAAGGCGTCGGCGAAGCGCAACTCATCGTGCACGGGCGCGCTTCCCATGCCGGGCTGGCGCCCGAAAAAGGCATCAATGCGATTCACGAACTGGCCGCGCAGATCGCGCGAATTGAAAAATGGAACAATCTCCGCCGCGGCGTCTCCATCAATGCCGACGTGGTCTCCGGCGGCTCGCGCACCAACGTGATCGCCGACCGCGCCGAAGCCGCGCTCGATCTGCGCGCCTGGAGCGAAGCCGATATGCGCGCGCTCGAAAAACGCCTGTATGCGCTCAAGCCCGCGCGGCGCGGCGCGAAACTCGAGATTCGCGGCGGCTTCGACCGCCCGCCGCTCGAACGCAAACACAGCGCCGCGCTTTTTGCCCGCGCCAAATCGATCGCCCGCACGCTGGGCTTTTCGCTGGGAGAAGCGGCGGCGGGCGGCGGCTCCGACGGCAACTTCACCGCCGCGCTCGGAGTGCCGACGCTCGACGGCCTCGGCGCCGTCGGCGATGGCGCCCACGCCAAGCATGAGCACGTCCTGGTCGACGCCATGCCGCAGCGCGCCGCGCTTCTCGCGCACTTGCTAGTTGCGTATTAATTGGCGCCTCTTCGGATAACTTCGGACAACAGAACTAGCAACGAGCAGGTAACAGTTCGCCACAACCAGTCTCCGGATCCCTGGCGTCTGCTTGCTGCCCTTTGTTGTCCGGGAAACGGCTAATGCCCGTAGTTTTTCTTGAGGTAATCGGCGGTGGATTGCATCAAATCGCCGTAATCGTCGTGCAGGACTTCGCGGAGCGCCCGCTCGGTGGGCTCGCCCGCGCCGAGGCGATCCAGAATGCGCTCGATGTCTCCCATGCCGTTGGTCTCCGCGATGTATTCCACGTTCGCCAGCGCCCAGGCATACGCATAGCGAGCCATGTCTCCCTGCAGGCCCATCCAGGAGCCTTCCAGGCGGCCCAGCGGCGCGGCCTGCCCGGCGTCGTAAATCTGCACCAGAACCGCGGCGTTTTCGTCGCTGCGCTTCCCCTCCATCCACTGCGCCACGCCTTCCTGAATCCAGGTGGGCGCGCGCCCGTGCGTTTTCTGCTGGATGAAGCTGTGCGTCAATTCGTGCCGCAACACGCGCGATAATTCCGAATCCACTTCCGTCAAGCCCTGCACCGGCACGCGAATCCTGCCGTCGTTCAGCGCGCCCACCCAGCCGGGCGCCCGCGTGATGTCCGCGAAGCTCTGCTGCGTATAGAGCACCACGCCGATGGGATCCGGGGGCGAATAATTCAGCTCCGACTCGATGGAATCGTAATGTTCTTCCAGCACGTGCAGCACCTGCCGCGCAAGTTCCGGCTGCGCCGCGCCGTTATATTTCAACTGAAAATGGGCGCTCTCGTTTTCCTTGTAATTCTCTTCCTCGTTTTTGTCCTTCAAGGCCTTGTCGAGCGCGGTCTGGGTGTCCGCGTCGGGCCGCAACGCAAGGGATTTTTTCCAGTTCGCCACCGCCTGATCCGGGCGGTTCATTCCGTAATACGCCCAGCCCTCCAGCTTGTAGACGTCCGCGCTTTTCGGAGCCACGCGCTCCGCCCGCTGCAAATATTCCAGCGATTCCTTGAACTGACTTTGCCGCAGGTGAAGATACGCCACGTTCATCAGCAGTGCCGGCTCCTCCGGCACATAGGTCAGCGCGCTGCGCGCATCGTTCAAAGCGCCCGCCAGCTCGCCTTTGGCGAGCTCAAACTGCGAAGCCGCGTGATACGCGCGGGCGGCCGCTTGGTTGGCCAGCGCGCCGCCCGCCCGCGTGTCGCTTACCAGCCTGGCGATGTAGTTGCGGTCCACCGCGCCGTCGTGCACGGCCCCTTGATCGATCTCGGAGGCGTTGGCAACGGGAGGGAGCTCGGGAGGCTCGGCAGTGAGGCTGGCCGCGGCGGCGGCCGGGGAATCCATCACGGGCACCAGGCCGCCCTTTTCGATGTGGTCAACGATCGATTTGGGCAGCGCCATTTGCCCGGCGGAGGTTTCGTAGCGGACCTTGTCGCCATCCTCGACGACATTGGACGCCATGATTTTCCGGCCATTCTTCAGGACGATCTTGTCCGCGCGGGCCGCGGCTGCGCAAAAAAGGCCGCAGGCGAGGACTGCCGCCATCCTGACGAGGTTCCGCGTCCGGCGCATACCCCCATTCTAGTTCCCGCAGGAGCGACGCGGCGTTCCGCCTTGTTCGGCGGTGCCGAATGTGTCTACACTCGTTTCATGGGTTTTCGCCGGGTTCTTCTGGTTTTTGTGTGTTTTGTTCCGTTCGCCTGCGCCGCCGCGGATTCTTCGCCACGGGAAGTTCTTGCGGCACTGAATGCGCTACAAATCGACTCCCAAAACGTCTACACCGTCACGAGTAAGGACCGTGTGGAGTTGCGCAAAGGCGACGCGGTGCTTTCGTT
Source organism: Acidobacteriota bacterium (assembly GCA_021324935.1). Lineage (GTDB taxonomy): Bacteria > Acidobacteriota > Terriglobia > Acidiferrales > UBA7541 > Acidiferrum. The sequence continues at coordinate 5,871 of JAJPIE010000032.1, read as the reverse complement.
CCAGGACGGCAAGATCGCCTTCTTCCGCCCGTTCGACGGACGAATCACCGGATTCGTCTTCACCGGCATTGGCCACGCACTGGCGCTGCCCCGCGACCCCGTGGAAAAGCAGCAACTCGCGCGGTCGCTCGGCTCTCCGGTGCTCGATCAACAGTTTCTCTCCGCCTATGTGCGCTTCACCGACGATTCCGGCGCGGAGCTCCTTCACGCGCTGCAGCGCGCGCAATTGACGCCCCAGCCCAACGAACGTTTCGGCATGGCCTGGCAAACCAGCCTCGATCGCCTGAATGCATCGCACTCCCTGCGCATCCTGGCCGAGCAGATTTCGCCTGCTCTGCCGCATTTTTTCCACGCCGGCCTCGATGGCGCGGTCACCGGGCCGTTCGATGTCCTGCTCGATCCCACGCGCGAGGAGAATTTTGTCCTTGGCCAGCCGCGCACCGTGGACAAGTTCATCTACTACGACGTTTGGGCCTCCTATGCGCTGCCGGGCTTCACGGCGATGCCAGCCCCCTTCGACGCGCTCCACTATCGCATCGACACGAACATTCATTCCGACGACTCTCTCGAGGGCAACGCTTCCATAGAATTCCGCGCGCTGGCCCCCTCGCAATCGATTTTGGAAGTCGAACTGTCGCGCTCCCTGAAAGTGGCCAGTGTCACCGGTAAAACCGGCGAAGCTCTGCCCTTTTTTCAGAACGAGGGCCTCACCGAACAGGAAATCAATACCCGCGGCCACGACACGTTGATCGTGATTCTTCCAAAGCCGCCGGCCCAAGGCTCAAATTTCACCCTTAATTTCCGCTACAGCGGCGACGTGATTCAGGACGCGGGCAACGGCGTTCTGTTTGTCGGCGCGCGCGAAAGCTGGTATCCGCATTACGGCGATGCCTCCGATTTCGCGCAGTATGAATTGACTTTCCACTGGCCGAAGCGCCTGCGCCTGGTGGCCACGGGAACCAAATCCGCCGAACGGGAAGAGGGAGACACGTGCACCGCCAAATGGACCACCGATATTCCCGTCACGCAAACGGGTTTCAATCTCGGCGAATACGCGAGCACTGCGGTGAATTCGGAAAACTATACCGTCGAGGTCTACGCCAACAAGCAGCTCGAAGAGATTCTGCGCGCGTACCTGGCTAACTCCGCGCCGCCGCAAACGCCGCCGACCATTCCCCTGTTAAACCGGCCGTCCATCGAAACCATGCCGCCGCAGCCTCCGCCGAGCCCCGCCGCATTTCTCAAGCAGCTTGCGCATGAGATCGATTCCGCGATTCGCTTCGAAGAGATCTATTCCGGCCCGTTCCCATACCGGAATCTCGAGGTCTCGCAGATTCCCGGCACTTTCGGCCAGGGCTGGCCCGGCCTTCTGTATCTCTCCACGTACTCTTTTCTGCCGGAGGAAGCGCAGTCCCGCGCCGGACTTTCCACCACCGGCCGCTCGTTTTTCAATGATGTGATTCCCTTCCACGAAGTCGCCCACCAGTGGTGGGGCAACGTGGTGGGCTGGTCCTCGTATCACGACCAGTGGATTAACGAGTCCATCGCGGAGTACCTGGCGCTGCTCTTCGCCGATTCGCAGAAAAGCCAGGAGCACACTCTGGCCACATGGCTCGACCGGTATCGGAAACGCTTGATCACGAAAACCATCGAAGAAGACCGGCCTCCGGTGGAGATCGGGCCGGTGATCGAAGGTACGCGCTTGAGCACTTCCCGATCGCCCAGCGCCTACAACGTGCTGGTCTATTCCAAAGGCGCCTGGATCATCCACATGCTGCGCGAAATGCTCCGGCAGCCGGGCGCGGCGCGCGGCAAGGATGCGGACGCTCGCTTCCATGCCCTGCTGCGCACCCTGGTGACGAAGTATGCGCAGAAATCCCTGACCACTGAGGACCTCCAGAAGGAGGTGGAAGCGGTGATGACAAAAGAGATGGACCTGGAGGGCGGGCACTCGATGGAATGGTTTTTCGCGGAGTACGTGCGCGGCACCGGCATCCCCCACTACAAAGTGGAATTCACCACGCACCGCACAGAGAAGGGCTACCAGGTTCGCGGCAAACTTCTGCAAAGTGGCGTCCCGGACTATTTCCTTGCGCCCGTGCCGCTCTATGCGAGCACGATGACGGGGCGCACCGTTTACCTAGGCCGCGTGATCGCCACGGGCGAGGATACGCCGTTCAGCTTCACCTCGGCCCAGGAACCCCACAAACTCCTGATCGATCCGCACATGACGCTGCTGTGCGTCGCCGAATAGAACTGCGCTACCGGACGGAATTGGCCTGTTTTGCGAAGAACTGATCTCTCAGCCAGTCCTCGTGGAGCGGACTCTTCGGGTCAATCTCCGCCCTCCCGCCTTCGCCCAGCACATAGGGAAACCCCTCCGGGTCTCGCGGCTGCCCCGGCAGGAGTCCCGTTTCGATCAGGTCGCCGATGCGAAGCGGGCGCCGGCGCAACTTGGTTTCAAACTCATCGGCGAGCCGATTCAGTTCGCGCAAATCCATTTCTGCTTTCACCAGACGCAGGTGGTCTTCGGCATTCTTGCGGATTTCCGAATTGGTCGTGCTTTGGTAAATATCCAGCCACAACGCGTAAGAAGTCTCCAGCGATTCGCCTTGCGCGGCGATTCTGGCGGCCATGATTTTCAGGAATGGCGGAGCGCCGGGAAATCTGCCGCCGGCTTCGAAGGCGCGCGTCGCGTTTAGGTAATCCCTTTTGTCGAAGTAATAGACGTTGCCGAGATCCTGATAGAACCGCCAATACTGGGGATTCGCCTTCATGCCGCGTTCCAGCAACTCCACGGCCCGGTCGGGTTGCCCCGCGCCGCGCGGCGGAGAATCGCTCAAAAAAACTGCGCCGAAGCGGTAAGCCACGATGAGTTGCGGATCAAGCGTGGTGGTGATGTCGAGCAGCGGCCAGAGAAGCTCCAGATGCGGGTCGTGCAAGCGGTGCTTTTCGCCGTAATATTGCACCGCGCGCGTCCAATAAATCGCGCCCATCAGCGGCGCGTACTCCAGGCTCAGCTTCTTTAGCACCGCTGGAGAGCGCAGCGTCAGTTCTTGCTCTTCCATTCGTTCCGCGGAATGCTGGCCGTCCATCGCCAGTTGCAGCCTCCACACACCGAGGAAACCCGCCAGCAGCAAGGCGGCAAAAAGAGTTCCGTGGATCGCTTTGCGATTCATTTCAGGTTGCGGCGGGAAAAAACCGCCGCGGCCCCAGCCAGCACGATGGCGGTGTAGAGCAGCGCATAGACGGTGGCGTTCCAAACGAACGAGGCCGGGACGCCCTGTCCGTGCACCACCGGGGCCATCACGTCAAAATTCTGGAAGTTCGGCAACAGGTAGGAAATGCCGCGCGTGAATTGCAGTGTAGATGGATCCATTCGGAGACCGCGCACCGTCCGCAGATCGCCTGCGAACAGCCCGGTAACGTAAAGCCCCACGGTGAACAGAATGGCGAGAAACGGAGAAGTGAAGCAGGAAAAAAGCAGCGCCAGTGCCACGATCAACGCCAATTTGAGAAGGATCAGATAGACAGCAACCAGGATGTACGCATCCGCGGGCTCCAACGGGCGCTTCACACTCCACAGCGCGGCATACAAACCGAGGGTCATCGCCGCGGTGTTCACCGCCAGCGTCAGCACCAGGCCCACGAATTTGCCGAGCAGAAATTCCCAGCGATGGACCGGCTTGGCCAGCAAGGAATAGAGCGTACGTTTGTCCATCTCTTTGGAAACCAGCGCCACGCCCAGGAAAACCGCGATGAAAATGCCGATGATGGAAATCGCCGAAAGGCCCAGGCTGACGATGACATCCTGCTGGATACCGATCGAAATTTGTCCCACCAGAATCGCCGCGCCCATCATCAGCAACGCGAAAAACACCAGGTTATAGAGCACGCGGTCGCGTACCGCCTCGCGAAACGTGTTTGCGGCCACCGCGCGGATATTTCTCATTTGCCGCTCACCTCCACGGCGGCCGCTTGCGCGCGGTCGGCTTCGACGAGATTCATGAAAAACTCTTCCAGTGTTGGTTTGAGTTGCGTCACGGAGGAAATGCGCGCCCCGGCGGCTTTCAACTGGTCAAACGCGTCATACAATTCCGCTTCCGGGAGTTGCACACGGTAGCGCTCGCCCGTTCTCGCTGCTTTTGCGAGCAACGGAAAATTCGAGGGCTCGTTCGGCAACTCAAACAGGATTTCCATGCCGTGCGATTTTATTTCCATCAGTTCGCCCGGCATGCCAACGCCGCGCAGTTTGCCGCCGACGATCACGCCCACGCGGTCGCAGAGCATTTCCGCGTCCGAAAGCACATGAGTGGAGAAAAGCACCGTGCGGCCTTCACGCTTCAACTCCAAAATGATGTCGCGCACCTCGCGCCGCCCGAGCGGATCCAGGCCGGACATCGGCTCGTCCAGCACCACCACTTGCGGGCGATGCAAAATCGCCTGCGCCAACCCCACGCGCTGCAGCATGCCCTTCGAGTATTTCCGCAACTGAATTTTTTTCGCGGACTCGAGCCCCACCTTTTTGAGCATGCCCTCGACGCGCGCGCGCCGGTCATTGGCCGTCAGGCCGTGGAATCGCGCGAAATAGTCCAGCACCTCGTGGGCCGTCAGGTAGTCGTAGAAATAGGGTTGTTCCGGGAGATAACCGATGCTGCCGTGCACGGAAACGTCGTTGATGGATTTTCCGAGGATGCGCGCGCCGCCGGAGGTGGGAAAAATCAGCCGCATCAGCAGCTTGATGGTGGTGGATTTCCCCGCGCCGTTGGCCCCAGAAAGCCGAAGACCTCGCCGCCCTCGACCCGCATGGTCAGGTTTTCCAGCGATTTTTTCCGCTTCAGATGAAGGAAGCCGTAGGGGTATTCCTTCGAAAGATTCTCGATTTCAATCGCCGGCTGGGCCATGCATTCATTTTTGAGAACCCGCACCCAACCGTCAACGAACTCCAGCGCGCCCTGTTCGCAAGGCACAACTCCAAAAGACAAAAAGCGCAGCCCCCGCCGCGCCTTCTCGAATCCGCTTTCGTTTTTCGGTGTTTCCTGACTTCGTTATTTCGTTGCTTCTTTCTTCTCAGCCCCCCTGCTTTGCGATCTGGACTAGCTCCGTCTTCTGCGGCACCACGGCCGGCATAGGTTGCAGTGTCTGCGGGGAGCGCCAGTTGTCCAGGATGCCTACCTGCTGCACACAGCTCACCGTGCACCACGGCGCGCAACCTTTGTGGGTCAAATATTCGCGGTGGCGCATCTCATCCGTGTATTGCGCCAGCGGAACGCCGGGATACCCGCGCTGCTGCGAGCACCAGTGCACCAGCCCGTCTTCGCAGATATAGAGGTAGCGGGAGCCGGCGCGGCACTTCCAGTCATGCTCGCGGCCGCGAGCCACATTGTGCTGAAACGCGTTGAAGCGCGAAAACGAGCGCTTTCCCAGCGTCATGATCTCTTCAAAAATCTCCTGGTCGCGCGCCCCGAGCGGTTTCAATTGCCCGTCGTGGTCGTGGATGATGCCCACCGTGCTCGTAAAACCAAGTTCCAGCGCGCGGTGCGCGATCGTCAGGGCATCTTCGGAATTTTTCACGCCGCTGCCGAGCACGGAATTGATGTTCACCTGGAACTCCGCCCATTCGGAAAGCATTTCCAGGCGCCCGTCCAGGGATTTCAGGCTTTTTTTGGACGTTTCATCGGGCATGGCGTTGTCGATGCTGATTTGCAGGTGCTCCAGCCCCGCATCGTTCAGCCGCTGAATGCGTTCCTTATTTAGAAAAAAACCGTTGGTGATCAGCCCGGCGATCATGCCGCGCGCGCGGATGTGGCGGATCATCTCGTCGAGGTCCGGGTGCATCAACGGTTCGCCGCCGCTGATGGTGATGATCGA
>JAJPIE010000054.1 GCA_021324935.1 Acidobacteriota bacterium | reverse complement strand
TCTGCGCTTGCGATTGCGCCTGAGTCTGCGCTTGCGAGGCTTGTGTCATCCCCTGAATTTGCGCATGCAGCGAGTTCACCTGATTCTGAAGTTGGGCCATGGACTGCGATGTCGCCGCCGATTGCGCTGTCAAGTCTTGCACCAAAGCGCGCTGGTGAAGCCCATAGCCCGCCGTAATTGCCAGAATCACAAATAGCGCCACAGCCGCCGCAAACAGAGGGCGGTTTACCTGGGCGCGAATTTCCGCCCAGCGGTCCCGGTTCTCCTGCTGCGTCATATCATCTTCTTGTGAAAACTCTTCCATGACTTCCCCCCTGCATTGCACCTTAGGAACCGTTCCGCACTGCAATGGCGATCACCAAGGATCTCGCGCCACGCCGAGCGGGCAATCCCCAACAAGAAAAAGAAAAAGTGCAATACCATTGCCGAATCCAACTGCTCGTAACGTCAAGCAAATTCCCTGCTTTCAATGCGTAAGAGCCTGTGGAAAGTCGGCGTGCCGCAGGGGGCGGTACTAGAACCGGAAATTTATCCCGCGGTCGGGTCAATCTTTTCCAGTCCGTGCTCGCCCGATTTTCTCGCTGGCTCTTTTCTGCTCGCACGCCAATGCTGACGATTTCTCTTGAGATTCTGCCGGCGTTCTAGGAACTGTGCCCTCGGGATTGCTGCGAGCCCCCTGTTCGATCTTGCAGTACTCACATCGAACTCTCTGCGCATCTAACAAAACAGGAGGGCAGAAGGAGGTGCTCCATGGCGTGCAAGGCCTGGATCGCTTCACTCATCTTTCTTGCCAGTTCGTTTTTCGTTTTGCCCGCGCGCGCCGACCAAAGCAACAGCCCCGGCGTTCCCGGCACGGTGAATTATCTCGAGGGCCAAGTTTCGCTGGCTTCCCAGCCGTTGAACTCCAAAAGCATAGGCAGCGCGGTGCTGCAACCCGGTCAATCGCTGGATACGGGAAGCGGCAAGGTCGAGCTTCTCCTCGTGCCCGGCGTGTTCTTCCGTCTTGGCTCCAATAGCTCCGCGGAAATGATCTCCGCGGGCCTCGTGGAAACGGAACTCCAGCTTAATCAGGGCACCGCCATCGTGGAAGTGGACGAAATCCATCCGGAAAATCATCTTCTCATCCACGAAAAGGGAATTACGGTTCGACTCGAGAAAACCGGGCTCTACTCCTTCGATCTCAACGACGTCCCTTTGCGCGTTTTGGATGGCAAGGCCAGCGTTGATACCGGCGCCCGCCGTCTGGAAGTAAAAGGAGGGCACGAACTGATCGCCGCGGATAACGGCGCGTTTTCCGTGCAGAAGTTTGATCGCAAATCCGTCGAAGACGCTGACCTCTATAGCTGGAGCAGCCTGCGCTCCGCCTATCTCGCTGAAGCCAATGTCAACGAAGCGAGCTATTACGACGAGATGGGCGGCTTGCCCGGAGGACCCTTCTGGTGGGGTGCGGGATGGTATTGGGATCCCTGGTTTGACGCTTACACCTTTCTCCCCGGTGACGGCATCTTCTTCAGTCCCTTTGGCTGGGGTTTCTATTCGCCGTGGTGCGTGCGCATGTCTCCCTATTACGGCAGCACCTTCTGGTACGGCCATCGCGTCGCCTACTATCACTTCGCCGCCAACCCCGCGCAGTGGGGAACCGGCACGCGCTTCCTCACCGCTTCCAATTACAACCACGGCATCTATACTGGCCCTGGTTCAACGCATTCTCCCTTTCATTCCGGCCCGCGTTTCACCGCCGCCGGCTTTGGCTCCCGGACATCTGGCATTCGTGGCCTCAATACTACCGGCGCGTACCGCGGTGGAGGCTTTCTCCACTCCGGCGGCTTCCATTCTGGAGGATTCCATGGCGGCGGGTTCCACGGCGGGGGCTTCGGTGGCGGCTTCCACGGTGGCGGCATGAGCATCGGCGGCCACGGCCGGTAACAAGCGCGGGATACTATTTGTCCGTGAGGACGCCGGATCGCGCGCGGGCGGCCTCACTCACCAGGCTGTCCGGGAATTTTTCAATGTGGCGCCGCGCCGTTTCGCCGCCCGGCTTGTTCCTCAGTGCTCTGGCGCCTCATCCGCGATGCCGTCGGACCACTTCGCCACCGGCAGGAGGAAAATCGTAAGCCGGTCCGTCTCCACTTTGGCGCCGATCAGCGGCGATCCCGGCTGATTCGCGCCCGTGACTAGACCGACTTTTTGTACCACGGTGAATGAGAAAGTCTACATCACAACCTCCTTCGGCAAGGGTGCAATTGGCGGCGCGCAGGGGGCCGTAGGAGACCGGAGAGCCGCCATTTGCGGCGCGAACGTTGCCGGCGCCGGCGGTCTGTAGCCGGGCGCGAGTGTGGCCGCCTCGTGTTGTACTCCGCCCGCCACTGCTCGATCACGATCTGCGCCTCCCTCAGCGAATAGAAAATCTCTCCGTTCAAACATTCATCCCGCAGCTTCCCGTTGCAACTTTCGCAGTAGCCGTTCTCCCATGGGCTGCCCGGCTTGATGTACAGCGTCCCGGTGCCCGGCTTCGCCAGCCACTGCCGCACTCCTTTGGCTACGAATTCAGGTCCGTAGCATCTCGGGAACGAGGCTGTTTTAGCTGATGAGGGAGTAGACCAGAAGGGCTGGAGGGAGCGTAGCGACCGGAAACCCTTCTGGTAGGTCATGGCAGTCTGGTCTCTCCTCTCGCTCGTTCCTCGAACGGCTCACGGTGAGTTCCTTGGATCGGGCTGCGGTTTACATCTCACGCGTAGCGTCCCCCGCCCCCGCGTCTTCTCTTTTGTCTAATTAAACGGCAAGCGTCAGGCCAAGCGCCGTCTTCCAGCTTGAGGTACTTGTAAAGCGTGAATTTGGCCTGAGCCATGAAAAATCTTCTATTGCTCAATACTGGAAAACTGACCAGTTGGAGATTTCTTAGGAAAAGATTTTAGGAAGGCTCTAACCCACTAATTCTAAGGTATGGCGGAGAGGGTGGGATTATACCCAACGCAATTTGTTGTAGGGACGCGTTGGGATGCGTTTTTTCGATACCGCAACCTATTGCATCCCAGGGATTTATTTTGAACCCTCTCAAGCCCCTCATAAACAAAGCGTTTGCTGCAACCCCGAAATCCAGAAAATACGCAAAACTGGTAGCAAGACGGTAGCAAAAATTAGGCTCACAAACCGATCTTTTTCTCCAGGGCCGGAGTCATGCCGCCTAACCTTTTGAATCGCTCCGCAATCCTATCCATGATCTTCTGCTGTTCCTTGGTATCGCCGGACGGTTGGAAGCGATACCAGCGAGCAAGCTGCTCGTGATTGGCCTTTTCGATTTGCTCCATGGTCGGGAAATCTGGTCGGTCGTGCTGCATCTTGATTCCGCTTCGTTCTGAAGCAGTAAGTATACCTGAGGGAAGTTGTCCCGCCTTTCGTTGAAACGTGAAGAAGAGAAGCAGCGGTTCTCGACCCGAACTCGGATAGAGTTCGGGTTGGAAAACTCTTTCCTTGCCGAGGCAAGGAGGAAAAGGAGAACCGCTG
>JAJPIE010000078.1 GCA_021324935.1 Acidobacteriota bacterium | reverse complement strand
CGAACTTTCCCGCAGTCGTTTCTTCCACCAGTAAAAATGCGGAATGCACAATCGGCGCTCCCGGCAAAACGCCGCCACACCCTGCCCGCTGCGGGCTTGCTCGGAAACCAGCCCTCGCCACTTCTGGCGCGCTTTTCTGCTTCGTTCTTGCTGCGTCATCGGATCTGCCTCCCCACCAGCAGGCCACAATGCTACACACCACCTCGTCAGAACAAGATGCGCCTCACGTATCGCTCACGCAACTTCAGCTAGTGGCTAAGTTTCAGATCGAGTTCGGTAAGCGCAAAGGGCTGGAAAGTGAAATCGAACGTTTTTCCAAGGCCGGATAACGGCTGACGGTGTGAAGAAACGCGATTCGGATCGTCGCGGCTGTTCATCACCTCGGTTGTCAGGCTGTGTTCTCGATCGTCCAGCATCTCGACGAATCCGCCGGAGACTTCTCCAGAGACGTCTTCGAGGTGGAACCGGATTGACTTAGCCTGCGGCGACGAATTCACTGCGTAGATGCGCAATGTCTTGCTATCCGCCGAGAGTGTGGCGCTCAGGTCCGGAACCTGCAACGGCCATGCCTCCAGTGTGGAGCGCCTGATCATCACGGGATAGCTGCCCGCGGCCTGCGCATACATCTGTTGCGCGTAATAGGCGGGTGTTTTGTAAATCCACCCCGGGCCGGTTTCCAGGAAACCTGAGCCGAAGCTATCCGAGAGGTTTGACCGGTTCGCAATCTCGACAAGGTCGGCATACCTCTGAAGCAGATTAAGATAACGGGAAACGCTGAGTGCATTCCCCAGCGTCTGAAGCATGCCACGGTGAAGGCCGAAGTCGCCGCCGGTTGTATTCCACTCCGTGACTGCGACACGGATGTCCTTGTCCCCTCCCGAATGGGCAATCCAGTCCGCGAGCCTCGCAAGGTCTTGCTGTTCCTTTACAAGGTCGTCGATTTCGTAATGATGGGGTGCAAGGTAATTGAATGAACTTCCTGCGGCGGCAAGAAGTTCTGGTGTCGGAAACGACGAGATCAACTTTATGTTGGGATCGACATTCTTCATCGCTGCCGCAAAGGCAGCAACCGTGTTGTCATAGTCAGGGTTGCCCACTTCGTTGCCGATTTGCCAGTATCTGACGCCGTAAGGCTCGGGATGGCCGTTCTTTGCGCGCAGGGCACCCCAATGGGTTGCCGCACTGCCGTTGCAATACTCTACCTCCGCCGCCGCATCGGCGGGCTTCATCCCTGTCCATCGAACGCAGAGCAGCGGTTCGGCATTGATCAGGCGGCAAAGTTGGATGAACTCGTCAATGCCGACGAAATTCTCTTCGAGGCCTCCCCAGATGGTGGTAAATGGCTGGCGTTGATCCCACGGCCCGATGCTGCTTTGCCAATCGTAATCTTCGATCGTGCTGCCTCCGAAGCGAATCACTGCCGGGTGCATGGCGCTCAGGGCTGCTACCACGTCGGGACGCCAGATGCCGAGTACCGCATCCGAGCCGATCAAATAAATCCGATCGAGCCACAATGTGCCGGGCCCCTCGAAATCGATGGTTAGTGTGGCGTCGTTTAACGTGCACTCGGCCAACAATTGGGCTTCCGCAGCATTCCATTCCGTTCCCGATTGGCCAAGGGAGACGGGTCCTGCGACCAGGCCGCCACCGCCATGTAGACTCGCATTTACACGAAGGGGCCGATCGCTGCGCATATGCAACCGCAGCGTGTAGGCAACTCCTTTTTTCAGATAAAACCCGTCTTGAGAAATGCCTGCACGGGCATGTTCGATGGGAATCTCGATCTTTTGTGAGCGGGCGCCGTTAAAGGGATGATCGGTATCGAGCGAATACTGCGTGACCTGAACTGCGCCATCCGGATACCAAGGGCGAGGAATCTGATCCGCATCACCCTTGTAGGCCACGCGGCAGGGAGGCGCTGCCTCAAAACTGGTGGAAACGACTTGTTGGGCAGTGATGGACGGAATCAGATTGCACAGAATCTCGATGAATTGGCCCTGTTGCATGGGGCTAACCGGTCGTTTGGTGAGATGGTGCGAGGAGATCGCGACTTCTTCGGGGCCGTGAAGCAGTTTTGGCTCCTGAGCGAGGCATATGTTGAGGAAAAGTAGCACGAGCGCGAAGAGTATCGTGACTGTTTTCTTGTGCCTGATTGCCACGCGACCTGCAATCCAAAAGCAATCTGAGCGAAGAAGATCGTTGGCGGATCGCGCTTCACAAATGAACTGAGGCATCCCTTTGACCTTTCTCGTGCCTTGTGTTCTCCCATTACTTGGAGTTGGCAATAACCTGCCTTTGCCTCAGCCAATTCTGGGAATTCTGGGGTCCCAGCAAATAAAGCTGGATGGAGCCGGCGACTTTGTTTTGTGCCGCGCCCTGGCTGGGATCGTCTGCCCGGAGTTCGCGGCCTATGCCGTAGTTTTGAGACCATTCGCCCGATGCGACGGCGGCTACGCCTCCAAACCAGTCATTTACGTTGACCTCAATCTGCTGTGGATCCACTATGGCCCGCAGATGCTGCGAGCCAAGCGCTTCCACTCCAATCCCGTAGCCGTCCTTGTCGGTCAATGTGGCGAAGACAAAATTGCGCTTGGTGCTGCGGAAATCGTTGGTGCCAAGAGGCGTGTCGTCGAGCGCAAAGGGTTGGGTCGGTGGGACATTTTGTGGGCCAGGAGCATGAGCCATGGCTGTCCCCTCATTTCTTCCGATGTGATCTTCCGGATAAACGATCCATTCTCCCCGGCGTTTCCACTCAAGCCGGTCGCACCAGAGCGGGACGCCGAATTGAATGCCAACTTCACGCGCGCGTGTGTCTGTCCCCGTGTAAGTAAAATCGTAGCCAACGTGCAGACTGCCTTCCGGCGTAATGCGGAATCGCAAGTGCCCGGCGAAATCCCGGTATGTTCCGGTTTCAGTGATTTCGTAATCATGGTCTACTTGGCGAATCTCCATGGGTTTGGTGAGCCGCCAGGTGTCAAATAGAGGAAATTCTTCCTTTGTTGCTTCAATGGGCAGGATGTGGAGCTTCGGCGAGTCGTATAAAACGGAGTGTCCGTTTAGGAGGGCCCGCCGGATCCGCCCACTCGCACCATCGAATGCGATTTCAAAATCGTCGCCAAGGAAGCGATCCATCGGGCCGCCGAGCCAGGAAGGCTCATGGATATAACGCACTGGCTTGTGCTTAGGCAAACGTTCATCTGACGGCTCTGGAAGAGCCCCAAGTTGCGCTGCATAGGGGATCACCAACGCTCCGTTCCTATCCAAGAAACGAAGACACAAGGTCTGGCCCGGCTGGGTTTTAGAATCGATCGGAATCGAAATCGTGCCGCTTGCGTGAGCAGGAATGTTTGGGCGAAGGGTGCCGTGCTGGCCTCCGATTGACCATTCGAGTGTGAGTTCGGATAGATTCGTGAATTCGTAGCGGTTGTCGACGGTGATGTTGGCTGGTTTACCAGGCTTCCATTTGGGCAGATCTAGCTCCTGGATGTGAACCGGAGACATGAGCATTTTTACATGCCAGAATTCAGGCTTTTTGCGGCGCCATCCATCGACGATACCCCAAGGGGCATCGCCGACAATCCCGCGTCCCGGCAGATGATAGATGCCATCGAGTGCGTGAAACGGTCCGACGACACTCCCGCGGCCGTATTCCGAATCTCGGCCGGGAACCAGGAAAATGTCATCGACCCAGGCCCAGATCATTCCGCCCTGCACGTTGTTGCTGGACTGAACCTCCTCCCAGATGGGAATGAGAGGCTCAATATAGTAATCGCGATCACCGGGGTCGAGCCACATTTCTCTCGTATCCCCCCAAATATCGCCTTGGAAGATGCAGAGACTTTCGTCCCAGATAATGGGTACCTTAACGTCCTTCTGTTCCTCCATTCGTTTGATGGTTATGGGATTGTGCATCGTCGCCAGTTCGAGGGTACTGCTTTGACCGGCACTGTTTGGCCGGGTAGGGTCATGTAATCTCGCAAAAAGGTGAGCCGCCTCAAAATCGGGTCCCCAGTTGCTTTCATTAGCGATCGACCAATAGACCACGCTAGGGTGAGAGCGGTCGCGGTCCAGCATTTCGGCAATGCGCTGAACGATGGTCGGGAGATACCGGAGGTCGGAGCTTTCATTCACCCAGCAGAACGGGCCCTCTTCTTCGACGTAGAAGCCCATCTTATCGGCCTCATTGTACAGATCTTCGACTGCCGGAAATGCAGAAGTCCGAATCGCGTCCAGATTGGCCTCTTTCATCATTTCCAGGTCGCGATGCGTCAGATCCGCGGAGACAGCGCGGCCTGTCAGGGGATCTGCTTCGAAATGGTTTACTCCACGGAATTTGATGGGCACTCCGTTGATTAGGAATTGAGTGCTGCGGATTTCCACTTGGCGAAAGCCGAAAGTGCGTGAGACAACTTCAGCAATCCGCACCCCGCCGGATAGCTCTCCTCGCAAAATATAAAGATAGGGATGCTCCGCCTCCCAGTGCTGTGGCGACGCAACTTTGATGTGAAGTGTTTTCTCGAGCCGCGACCACGGCGGCAAGTTGATGTCAAGATGCTCGTCGGGAATCGCCACAGGACGATTCTGCTGATCACGGAGAGCAAAAGTCAGTCGACCGCCACGAATTTCCTCGGCAGATTCATTTTCGACAGAGAAGTCTACAGTCAGTTGGGCGTCATGATAGACAGGATCAAATGTGGTTTGTACGTGGAGACGCCGGACGTGAACCTCCGGCACGCTGAAGATTTTGACGTTGCGAAAGATTCCCGCAAGAGGGAAGTTCGCGTAATAACTCATGTTATCCAGATGGGAGGAAAGCGTATTCTCGCGAACCAGCACCGCCAGCAGATTGTCCTGGCCTAGTCGTGCGGCGCCGGTGATATCCAACTCAAATGGGGAAAACCCGCCTTCGTGTGAACCGATACGTTCGCCGTTTAGCCAAACCTCTGCTCCCGAGTAAACACCTGAGAATTCCAACTTGATACGACGGCCACGGAATTCTACCGGTATGTTCAAATGACGGCGATAGCCACCAACACCTGTTTTGCTCTCGAAGCCTTGCATGACCCAGTGCGATGGAATCTGAATTTCTTTCCAGTTCGCATCGAAGAAGCTAGTTTGGTAAAAATCCACGGGGGGATCCGGCTGGAAACGCCAAGTTCCGTCCAAAGTGATCGGCGCAACCGATTCGTCGGGGAGGCTCAAACCAGGCGCGAAATCGCCTGCCGGCAAGGTCTGGCGGGCGACGACGCCATTCGATATGTCAGCCTCAGCATTAACATCGCCTGTCAGACCGACCGGCATATCGGCTGCGAAGATTCCATTGGCATCGGTGCGCGTCGTTACCTGCCAGGGCTTTCCGCCTGCCGTTCCCTGCAAACGAACGGGAATATTCCCAAAAGGTTGCGTTCCAAATGCATCGGTTACGATTCCAAACAGGTGGTTCAGAAGATCGGAGGCCATCTCGACAACAGGAGGATCCGTGCGATTGTAGGCCTCAATTTCCATGAGACTGACAGGACCAGCAAGCCGAGTAATGCGGAGTCCGTTCGTTTTCTGTACGTCAAATTGAATCAGGATCGTCCGAGGTAGAGCATGCGTCGAATCCCCAATTGATCGGAGCGTTTTCCATCCACCATCCGCATCACGAATTTCCAGTTCCAGGTGACAGAGATTGTCAGCTGATTCTTGCCGGATGACCACTTCCTTAACACTTATGGTTTCTGGCCACCCCAATTGGACCCAGGTATCCGACGGGTGCGATCCATGCTTTGCGGACCAATGCGTATTTGTTATGTCGCCGACCACCAAGAAATCAGCTTTGGTGCCCTCCTCGGTGCTAGAAGCAGTTGCACGAGCCCATAGCGCCAAGTTCTCCGTCGAGTTTTGTTGTCCAGCGATTGCAGCAGAGGATAAGGCTAAAGTGGCAGCAAAAAGGAAAATAGAGTTCCGCGTCCAGAGGTTACAAGCTCGCATTATGAAGGCCTCGAGTTGCTTCAAAGCCTGTTTCGTTGCTTTCTTATCCCGCTTGCTCTCCATTTGAAAGTAGCAAGGTCGTGACGGAATCCGATGAAAGAGAAACGTTGGCTGCTTTCGATCCGAGTCTCAGTTCACAGGATCTTTGGGCGCCTTGATTTGTAAGAACCACGGCAACCGTTCCGCCGGGATTTTCAAAAGCACAGTGAGAGAGTCCCGTCAATTCACCCTGTGATTCGATTCTTGTCGCCCCGCGCCGCACAAATTTGGAGAAGTGTGCCAGAGCCCAGAACATTCCGCTATAGGTGATTTCATGCGTCTTGGAATGGATGAGCATCGCGCCGCCCAGGCCTGTGGGTGAGCCGCCAACGTAGGGCCGGCCATTTTCGTCGCTGGCTAAAGTCCAAACCGTGATCGAGCGGCAACAATTCTTAATGATCGAAGTAAAGGTTTCCCCCCACTTTGCCCACTCACGCGCGTACTCTTCCGAACGGAAGTCCGGCCCGCCCTCAGTCCAATACATCTCCACTTCCGGAAAAGCATTCTGTACCCGGCGGATCCACTGTGGCTGCCCCACGTAGCCATGCCAGGCCACGGCGTTAGTATATTTTCGAACGTCGGGAGTCTCCAATTCTCCCATTGCGCGTCCCCAAAGATTGTAGTTGTGATCGATAATCCAAATCTTTGTTTCGATGCCCGCCCTCTGGAAAAGTGGGCCTAGATGCATGGTGAGAAAGTCTGCTTCGTAATCCTGGGGCCACGCACAGGCAGGCATGGTTCCGTCCTGATCTGCGTCCACTTCGTTTTGAATGGTGACCGCCTGAATGGGGACTCGTTCGGATTCATAGCCGCGCAAGAATTCAAGAAAATAGTTTGCATACGAAGCCATATAGGTGTGGCGCATACAACCACCGAGAAGGCTGCCATTGGATTTCATCCAGCCCGGAGGGCTCCATGGGGAAGCGAACAAAAAAATATCGGGATTGAAGCTGCGCGCTTCCCGGAGAGTCGGTAGGATGTAGCCACGATCGCGCTCTATCGAGAATCGCCGCAAGTCCGGATCAGGCTCGCCATCGTCGTAACTGAACACGGACGTTGAGCAGTCCGAAGAACCGATGCAAATCCGGCAAACATTAAACGCAAGCTCGGTAGGGCTGAAGAGAGAGCAGAACAAGTGTGCTCTAGCGGCGGAAGGAAGCCGCGAAAAGACGTAACAAGAGGCATCGGTCATGGCTCCGCCGAATCCGAGTATTTGCTGAAATTTGAGCTCAGGCTGCAAGACAACGGTGGCTGCGGTTTTCCCGGGTGTCGAATTGCTCCAGTCTATGTCCGGAGCCGGAGCTAGGCGGTGCTTGCCGTCGGTGACCCAAACTCGAATCGGTTTGTTGGAGAACGTCTTGGAAGGTTGATCCACTCTTGGCGTGGAATCAGGAGACTTCTCGTTCCCTGGTGGCAACGCATACGGTCTGGACATTGCCAGGAATTCGCGGCGTCCCAGTTTTATGCTCACGTTCGTTCCTCAAATCACATCTTAGCCGGGCGACTTGCCGTTAAGTAGAAATCAAGGTCATAACGGAATTGGCCGGCAGATGAAACGATGCCGCCTGGTCCAGAAGCTGGAGTTGGCATACGCGTGTCGCGCCAGAGTTCGTAAGGACGACAACGACAGATCCGTCCGGATTCTGGAAGGCACAGTGGTGAAGGTCCGTGGCAGGTCCTTTCGTTTGGATTCGAAATGCACCACGGCGGATGAATCGCGAAAAATGAGCCATGGCCCAGTATTGACCACTGTGGTATATCTCCATGGTTTTCGAGTCGATGGTTATGAGGCCACCTAGCGGGTAGGGCCCGACATTGGGATGGCCGAGCTCATCGGTGGCAAAGCACCAACTGGTTACGCCCCTGCAAGAATTGCGGAGGATCTGGGTGAATTGTCGGGCCCAGGAGGCCCAACATTTCATGTACTCGGGATCATTGTGGTCCGGGCTGCCTTCGGTCCAGTACATCTCGATATCAGGAAAAGCATTTTGTACGCGGCTCATCCATTCCGGTTGGCCCGTGTATCCATGCCAGGCCACGGCAGTTGTGTATTTGCGAACGTCCGGAGTTTCCAATTCAGCGATGGCACGACCCCACAGATTATAGTTGTGGTCGATAATCCAAATTTTCGTGCCCACACCATTTCGCGCAAACTCAGGACCAAGATGCAGGCGGACAAAATCCGCTTCGTAGTCTTGCGGCCAGAAGCAGGCTGGCATCAAGCCTTGCTGGTCGGCATCCACTTCATTTTGTATGGTCACGGCTTGAATCGGCACCTTCTCCGCTTCGTAAGCGCGCAGAAATTTCACAAAGTATTTGGCATAGGAAGGCATGTGCGCGCGGTGCATGCACCCCCCGAGCAGGCTGCCGTTGTCTTTCATCCATCCTGGGGGGCTCCACGGAGAAGAGAACAGGAATAAATCTGGATTGATCGCGCGTGCTTCGCGCAGCGTCGGCAGGATATAAGCACGGTCATGCTCGATAGAGAATCGAGTCAGATCGGGATCGGCATCGCCTTCATCGAAACTGTAAACCGTCACAGAATTATCGGAGGAGCCGATGCAGGTGCGGCACACGTTGAGGTTCATCTCCGACGGATGGAAAAGAGTGTGAAACAATTCAGCGCGCGCTTGGGCATGGAGTTTACTGAATAAGTAGCAAGCGCCATCGGTAAAGGCTGCGCCGAAGCCCAGGATGGGTTGGAACTTTTTGTCGGGAAAAATAGCGATACAATCCTGACCGAGCGGCGCCGTCCACGGAGCCCAGGAGATGGGAGCGGACGGAGCCAAGCGCGCTTCATCGCTGGTAATCAAGGCTTTCCAAGGTTGATTAGGTGAAATTGATGATTGCGCTAGAACCGGCGAAGAGGACTCCGCTGCGATTCCTGCTGCGGCCATCCCTGCCAGCTTCAGGAAGTCCCGCCGGGTTGCATCTATTTGCATTACGTCTCTTTCAGTACGCAACAACCTAGGCTCTCCTCAAGTATCACTCTCAACCGTTACCGGCACATCCGCTCCTCCCAGTCTGAGGAAAACATGTTGAGCTTGGCATCCGGATCTTCGGGATGAGCGGCGATTGCGGCTTCGTTGACTTGCAAACCCCATCCGGCAGCGGATGGGACCTCATAGAAGCCGTCTTTCACTTGGGGCGTTCCAGATGTCAGGTTCTCACGCCAAGGCACGTCGTAATCTTGAAAGGTTTCGAGAATTAGGAAATTTGGAAGATTGGCCGCCAAGTGGATTCCCGCAATGGTTTTCAGAGGGCCATCGCAATTGTGCGGGGCCACGCTGACGTAGTAGGTTTCTGCCAGCGCAGCAATTTTTTTGGTTTCGAGGAAGCCACCGGCGTAAGTGATATCCGGCTGGATGACGTGGGCGGCCTTGTGTTGCAAAAGATCGAGAAAACCGAAGCGGCTGTAGGTGTGTTCACCCGTGGCAACGCGAAGCGGAGAGCCTGCCACGACCTGAGCCATAGACTCCTGATTATGCGCAGGAATTGGTTCTTCGCACCAGCCAGGATTGTAGGGAACCATGGCACGGATGGCTTCCAGGGCCATGATCGGGCTGAAGCGTCCGTGGAACTCCAGCAGAATATCCACATCGTCCCCGACCGCGCCGCGAACTGCCCCCACCGTTTCGCATGCCCGGCGCAAGTCAGCACGCGAAATTTCGCGGCCGCCCGGCCCAAACGGATCAAATTTCAGGGCTCGGTAGCCACGCTGCTTAACCTGCTTTGCTTTATCAGCAAGCTCCTTCAGATCTTTGGTGCTGCTATACCATCCATTCGCATAGGCTTTGACTTTGTTGCGAACTTTACCCCCGACGAGGTTGTAGACGGGTTGGCCGCAAGCTTTTCCGGCAATATCCCAAAGGGCCATTTCGATTCCCGCCATCGCTGAATACATGACCGGCCCGGTGTTGTGTTCGATTTGATAGAGCTTGAACCAGATGGCTTCGATGTCGAAAGGGTCCTGGCCGACAACATAGCGACGCCCGAAATCCACAATCAGCTCGCGCACAGCGGTCTCTTTCCAACCTAAGGTGGCCTCTCCCCAACCGACGAGGCCGGAGTCCGTCTGGATTTTCACGAAAACATAATTGCGCCAGGCAGCACCTACCAGGAAAACGCTGACGTCCGTCACCTTCATTGACAAGAAGCTCCCTTCTGAATTGCGCTAAGGTCACGTTTGCCTTTCGAAAGCAGATGAAAGCAAGGGAACACCTCAACTGGGTTTTAAGGCACGCTACTGTGCCATATAGCCGCCGTCGATCACCCAATTTGCTCCGTTCACATAGCTCGCCGCAGAAGAACATAAGAAAGCGACCAGTTCGGCAATTTCCTCGCAGCTCGCGAAGCGTTTGATCAAATAAGGTTCCAATAGCTTTGGAGGATCAATTACGCCCGAGGCAATCAGTTGCTTGGTGTGAAAGGTCTCAATCGCTGCGGGGCTGATGGTGTTGACCCGTACGCCTAGTTCCTTCATTTCCACGGCGATGGCCCGCGTCATCGCAACCAGGGCGCCCTTTGTTCCCGCGTAAGCGACCAAGTTGGGGTTCCCGGCAAGTGCGTTCACCGAGGCGATGTTCACAATTGCTGAGTCCGGTGGTTTGTTGGCGGCTCGGGAAAGCTGTCGTAGGAATTCCTGAGCCAGAAAGTACGGAGCACGCTGGTTGACGCCCACCACGGTATCAAACTCCTCGAAGGTAACCTCTAGCATCGGTTTGTGAAAACTCCACGCGGCATTGTTTATAAGGATGTCTGCGGTGCCGAGAGCTTCGGGGGCTTTACTGAAAACAAATCGGGCGGCATCAGCTTCTGCAAGGTCCTTTACGAGCGCGAATGCCCGGGACACAGGAAATTCCCTGGTGCCGATGTGCGAAAGAACCATGGGATCTTTATCCACCAGCAGCACATTGGCGCCATCCGCGAGGAGACGGCGAGCGATCGCCAGACCCAGCCCTTTTGCCGCACCGGTCACCACACCCCGGCGACCTGCGAGTCTTTGATTGTAATCGGGCCCTGTCATTCTTTGCCTTCCAGAATCAATTTTTCCGGTCCGCTTTCTTGAGACGGTACTGAAACGGAAAGCCGGATGTTTCAACTTCTATCCGGCCGCTCTGCACACCATAGTCCAGATGACCGGAAAACGCGTTCGCAAGTTCGAAGTGAACTTCCCAAGGCCAATCGCCCAGTTGATCGGAAAGTCGCTCACAAAGTTCGCGGAGGGAAACTCCAGAACCATGCTTGCTTAGATAGTCTCGAATCAAACGATCTGCCTGTGACACGAAGTTCCGGGACTCGGCGCAAAACTGCAGAATGGCCTGGCGGTCCCGCAAAACGGGCCAGTGACACCCGACAATCGTTTCTGCAGGACATGTCTCAATAGTGCGGATGGTCTGTAAGTAGGACTCGACGTAAAGGTAGGTTGGGCATAGCGTCCAGAGCCCCGCAAGTGAGCGGTAGCCAGCTCCTTGAATCGCATCGCCATAAAAGAGCGTGCCGTGTTTTGAGTCGTAAAGCCCCAAGTGACCGTGACTATGCCCGGGCAGATGCCAAAGCTCAAGTACCCGATCCGGTCCAAGGCGGAAAGTTTCGCCGCCGGTGAACGTGAATGCCACGGGTTGGGCGGTCGAGCTACAGTTGCGGATGGCTAGCTCTGTCTCCGGATCAAAAAAAATCCCGTGATCCTTGCGATAAGCGTCATAACGAAACGAATAGAGATAATCCGGTGATTCGATAAGAGCGCGGTCGGCTTCGCCGCAAGCAATGCGGGCATTCGGACAAAGCCTCTGGATCTCGGCACTTCCTCCGCAGTGATCAGCATCGGGATGTGTAATTACCACCCACAGGACATCTTCTGGAGCCACTCCAAGCCGGCTCAGCGCTTTCGGTATGTCGTTCTCGGCGTGCTGCTTCGTGCCGCAATCAAGAAGCAGAGCCTTGCGTCCCTCGCGAAGAAGTGGGAGATAAAGCGGCCTGCCGTTGATCTCGCATTCGATCAGGTCAGCACCAGGATAAAGCTGCATCGTTCTATTTCCTCGCCCGACCATCACCTGAGATGTGGACATGCCGGAACTGGTGAAGGGCCTCTTGCAGTCCTTTTACGAGAAGAAAATGGTCGTCGGCGCAGGTTATCATGCGAGCGCCTCGATTCAGTTCTGTCTGGGCGGACTCCGGTGTAGTGGTGACGGTTCCCCACCATTTTCCAGCCTTGGCTGCTGCGTTGGCCACTTTATCCATTGCTTTCTGGACAAGAGGATGTTCGCGCTGCATTGGCACGCCGTAATCAATGGAGAGATCGGCAGGTCCAACGAATAAAAGATCCACCCCCTCGACTGCTGCGATTTGATCCGAGTTACCAACAGCCTCTCGGTCTTCAATTTGTAGGACAAGGAAGGTCTGCTCGTTGGACTCTTTCAAATACTCCAAGGGTTCTGCCAAAGTGTACTCGCCATCCGCGCCGGCGCCATCAAAGCCGCGTTTGCCTAATGGTGGGAAACGCGTCCATTCAACCCATTGCCTGGCTTCTGCGGCATCGCGGCAGTGGGGAACCATGACCCCGTTTGCACCGAATTCCAGAGCGCGCATGGCGCTGGTGTAACCCGTCTTGCGAATTCGGACCATGAGGTCCATGCCAGTGGCGCGGCAAGCAAGCGATAAAGGATCAATCAATGCGTATTCGTGGGCGCGATGTTCCATATCAAACCAGACCATATCAAAGCCAAGTTTTCCGGCGAATTCGGTGAACCAAGGTTCGGTCACACGGTTGATTCCAACCACTCTGACGAATCCGCCGTTCCTTAGAATCTTGAGTACCCTGCTCTTGGTCACCATGGTCCTCGGTCCTTCAACTCATACGAAACTCCCCAACTGGCTATGCATTAGCCTGAAAAGCTGGGAGCTAGCCGCTATGCGAGAGGCTATTCGCGGCCGAACACCCACTGGTTGAGGCGAGCCGCATGATAGGTTGGGGAGACATGGGAAGTCAATAAAAATGAACATATGTTCCGTAATACGGTATCGCATCGATGCCGTTGTGACGGATGGCCTTCCAAATTCCATCTCAATCGGCTGGCAAGGCTTCTTCATCCGGCAGAAACTAAGCCGGATACGAGGAACAGTGAATGTGCCCAGATTTGTCCCGGGCGGGAGTTTTGTGATATTGCCTGCTCGTTCTGGGGTCCGCTGCAGCGACCCGCTTCGAGGTTTTGCAATTCCGTATTACGGATGAAACGCAGAGAACTGTTGACACCGGGCAGTTCGCGACTATACTGCACCGACTGCCAAATAATCGAGGAATAGGCGAACTGCTTACGGCTCAAAGCCTCGAGGAACAACTTGAGACTGCATTGACAGCACTTGGGGGGACCTTCGTGAATGAATCAGCGGCTTTGGAAAGCACGGATCTCTCCCGGCAGGCGATTGTCCGGCGCAGATTCGTCGTGCTCACATCCATTACCGTTGCTGTTGGGGGATTTCTCTTTGGCTACGACACAGCGGTAATTTCTGGCGCGATTCTATTTGTCCGCGAGCAATTTCATCTGAACTCATTTACCACGGAGATTGCGGTAAGCATTGTTCTTGCTGGTGCACTGGTTGGCGCGGCTGTGGGTGGATATCTGGGTGACCGTTTTGGCAGGAGACTGACACTGCTGGTTACGGCTATTACATTTGGAATCTTCTCGATAACGACAGGACTGGCCAACAGTGCCCTCGTATTTGTCATCTCGCGTTTGTTTGTTGGGGCCGCCGTTGGAGTAAGCTCCATGCTCACTCCGCTATACATTGCGGAACTCGCGCCCGAGAAGCATCGCGGTGCGCTGGTAACTCTCAATCAACTTGCGATTTCTGCCGGCGTTGTCATTGCATACTATGTTGATTACCTGCTGTCCGGAGCTGGGAATTGGCGCTGGATGTTCATGAGCGCGATGTTTCCCTCACTTCTTCTGCTTGCCGGCGTAATCTATCTCCCAGAAACGCCAAGATGGCTGGCGGCGCGGCAAAGATTCGATGATGCCGCACGAGTCCTCTCCCAGATTGAAGGGCCACGGGAAGTGGAGCGCGACTTGGAAGAACTTCATAAGGTGACTGCGGCAGGGAAGTTGCGTGTGCAGGACCTTCTTCAACGACGTTTTACCAAACCGTTGATTGTCGGGATTATTCTGGCCGCATTCCAGCAGATCACCGGCATCAATACCATCGTCTATTACGCGCCGACGATTTTTCAGATGGTCGGATTCAGCAGCGCTTCCGTGGCAATCCTGGCGACGTTTCTGATCGGAGCGGTAGGCCTTGCGACCACGGTTCTTTCGATGTTCCTGCTCGACAAAGTGGGCCGCCGCCCCCTGTTGCTCGTCAGTTTGGCCGGAATGGGCCTCATGTTGCTGCATCTGGTCTATACGCTGGGTAGTCCTTCGCCAACAAAGTGGATCGTGATCATCGACATTCTGCTGTATCTGGCTGCCTTCGATCTCGGATTAGGGCCCATCTTTTGGCTGCTGATTTCTGAGATTTATCCGACGACAGTTCGCGGCCAGGCGATGTCCCTGGCGACCGTAGCGATCTGGGCTTGCGATTTTCTGGTCACGGCGACGTTTTTGACGCTCGTGGACCATCTCGGGATGCGAGGTTGCTTCCTGCTCTTTGCCTTTCTTTGTTTCCTAGCGCTGGTCTTTTCTTTCCGAATGGTGCCGGAGACGCGTGGCCGGACGTTAGAAGAGATCGAGATGTCTTGGAACTGACAAGACAAAGAATAGTATCGGTTCTGGCCGTCATCTAGCGGCCGAACAAATGGAGATGAAGGCTCGAATCGGCTATGCTAAGCGCAAGACATCCCCTGTTTTACGAAAATGTGGTGCAACGCTGCCTGCGCCAGGTCTACAAAATGACACACGAGGGATTGACGTGAGCAAGAAGCACGCGAAACAGCCCAAACGTATCCAAGAGGACAAGAACTACATCGAGGTGATGGGCAAAATCTTCAAGGTCCTTGAGTACTTCATCGAGAACAGCAGCAAGCAAAAGTCTGTGGCTTTCTCCGAAATATCCAAAGAACTGCCGTTTGCGCGCACGACGACACATCGCATTCTCTATTCGTTAGAGAAACTCGGCTACCTCGAAAAGGACGAGGAAAAGTCGCACTATCGCCTGGCTGTGAAATTTTTCGAGCTAACCGGTCCTGCTGTCCACTTCCGGCGTTTGCAAGCGGTCGCAAAAACGGTGATGCAAAACCTGCTTTTGCAATTTGGCGAAACCGTGAATCTAGGGATCTTGGACGACGGCCAAGTTACCTACATCGAAGTGTTGCAAAGTCCGAGCGCACTGCGCATCGCGGCAGTCCCCGGCGAGCGCAATCCCGTGCATTGCACGGCTCTGGGGAAAACCTTTCTCGCCTACTTGCCCGAAAGCGAGGTATTGGCGATTCTTGACCAAAATCCCCTGATCAGAATGACCCCAAAGACGATCACGCAGAGAAAACATCTGATGGAACACCTGGCGCTGGTTCGCGAGAAGGCGATCGCCTTGGACTTAGAAGAGAATTTGACCGGGGTGGTTTGCGTGGCAGCCCCGATTTTTGACCAGAGCGGCCGGGCGATTGCAAGCTTGAGCATATCCGGCCCGGCGACGAGAATGAAACCCAAACTTTCGCAGATCCAGGAAGAGTTACGCAATGCGGCAACCGCAACTTCACGCATGCTCTCGCCTAGCAGTCCACGCAAGGAACCAGCTCCTAGCCAGTCCCGAACACCGGAACGTAGTGCCGCAGTAGGATCATCCGAAGGAAGCTGAACCCAGCCTCCACTCTGCTCCCGCCTCACTTTTCGAAAACGCAGAATCCAAGGGCCGCCGAACGCCGGCGCCTATACTGGAATCCGGTCTAATCATCCCAAAGCAGTGTATTCCGTAATACGGACATAATACCGAAATTTGTGTTGACGCTCTGTATTGATTTCTATAGGATGAGCGCCGCTCGGAGAAAATCCATGCGGCCATTGTTGAAGATGAAGGGGCATCTTCTGGTCGGTGCGGATGCGCTAACCGACTCGCCCTCAGCAGGCGTTGGTTCCGGTCAGACAGGACACGGCGAATGAAGCGAGGAACGATTTCCAGGCGAGACTGCTTGAGCTTGCTCGGCACAGGCGCCGCCACTGTCCTCGGCACAGCCCTCGTCGCGAAAGACGTTTTCGCCGAAGACACGCCCATCGGGCAACAACAAAAGTTCCATTCCAGCAGCGTCGATGCCGTACAAAGTAACCAGGAAATTCTAAAAGAACTCAGCGCTTCGCGTGTGTATGCCGTCAGCCCGGTGCAGTCCCGGCCTGAATTGCACTCTGCCGCCGCCCAGGCGAGTGAAGCAGGGTGGCAGATCACTCTCGGAGAAGGCTGGGAACTGGCGGAAGCTGACGACCGACTCACCCCAGGGCGATACAGCGCCGACATGCAGTGGGTCAAGATTTCACTTCCTTCCTCTGTGCAGTACGCGCTGATGGAAGCCGGAGAGATTCCCAATCTGTGGTACGCGGAAAATTTTCGGGATCTGCAGTGGATTCAACAACGGGACTGGTACCTCCGACGGCGCTTCGTAATCCCAGAGAATTCTCGCGACGACGTCGTGCGTCTGCGCTTTGACGGCATGGACTACTTCGGCATGGTTTGGCTGGACGGCGAGTACTTGGGAGCGCACGAAGGAAACTTAGGCGGCCCAACGTTCGACATCAGCGACACGGTCGTCCCCGGGAAAGAGCATGAAATTCTGGTTCGACTGGTGCACGAACCCCACGACCTGATGATGAACTTCGACAACAATGCCAGCGAAAACCACAAGCCGCGGGTCGTCAAGCCGGACGCGGAGGACGCCGAGAGCTATCAATGGGGCAATCGCTATCGAACGATGGGGCTTTACCAGCCGGTGCGATTATTAATTACCGGGCCTGCCTATCTGGAGACCCCATTTGTTCGCACCGATTCTGTGAGCGAGGAATCAGCCGGGCTGTGGGTCCAAGCGATGCTGACGAACACGGGCGCTGTATTCGAAGGACGAATTGAGGCGGAGATCATCGACCCTGCCAGCCAGAAGTCTGTGTGGAAGACAACGACAACGCAAAGAGTTCCCCAAGGATTTTCGTTTTGGGAGAACGAGATCCGTTTGAAGCAGCCGAAACTCTGGTGGCCAAACGGATTAGGAGACCAGCCGCTCTATCTCCTGCAGCTCAGGCTTCTGAAGGATGGGAGACAACAGGATGTCGTGACGAGCCGCTTCGGAGTTCGAACCTTGGAGCTGAAACGCAACCCCATCAGCGCCGACAGTCCGCGCGCAACGCCGCCGGACAAATCCCTGGAAGACGAAGCGTACATGTATTTGTGGGTGGCCAACGGGCGTCCTTTCTATGCGAAGGGCGCGTGCTGGATGACCAGCGACGATGTGCTTGCGCTGACGCCAGAGCGCGAAGAGTGGATGATTCGCGCGGCGAAATATAACGGGATGAACCTGCTGCGCCTGAATGGAGGCACTTCGCTCATCGAAACCGAGCAGTTTTATAACCTCTGCGACGAGCATGGAATCGTGGTCTGGCAAGATGTCCCGTTGAACTGGGCCGACAATCCCGGCACAACCAACTTGGCTGTATGGCGCGAACAAATCACGCAGAGTGTAATGCGCATTCGACAGCATCCCTCCATTGGGGTTTACGTCGGTGGAAATGAATACGACCCCTACTCCGATGGCATGGAGCCGCTGCTGGGTTTGATCCGAGAAATTCTGGCGGGTTACGACGGCACACGGCCCTTTCGCATGAATTCGCCAAACGGTGGCGATTACCACGCATACGAACCCGAGGCAATGTATACCGGGGACGTAAATTGGTATCACAAACTCTTTGGCCGCGGGCATTACTTCATTTCGGAATGGTCGTTCAGTAGCTTTTCCAATGTCTCCCTGCTCAAGCGCATCATCCCCGCAGAGGAATTGCAGCGAAAGCCGGTCGGCTACGACATCGAAGCGTTCAAGCGTCGCTATCCCACTATCCGCGACCGCAGCGCGGAACTTGGATACACTTTTCTAAAAAGCTGGCAGCGAGCTTCCTGGTACGGGGATTTCGGCAAAGCCGATGTCGAACACCTGGTTGACTACAGCCAGATGGCCTACGATCACACGCTCGGCTACGTGCTGGAACAGTGGAGAGCGCAATTCCCGTACAAGGGAGGCGAGGCGCTTTGGACTTATAACTCGCTGGGACCGGTGGCAGCGAGTTGGCACATCATTGACTGGTGCGGGCAGCCCCAGATTCCTTTCTACTCTGCAAAACGTGCGAATGAACCCGTACACATCATGGCAGACACAGGATTTTTCTCCTGGGGTCCGGGAGACACATTCCGCGCTTCGGTTTTCGCTGTGAATGACAGGCAAGAGCCGATGAAAAAAGCCCAAGTCGCGGCGCGCATTTACGACCAATCCATGCGCCAGGTCCACGAAGAGAAGTGGACCACGGATGTTCCGGCTTTGGGTTATGCGAGCGACGCAAGAGAGGTCCGCTGGCCTGTCCCGCCGGAGACACCAGAAGGATATTTCTTCCTGGAGCTGACACTCACGGATGCAAGCGGAGGCAGGCTGTCTCGCCGTGCTTATTGGCTGCGTGTTCTGAAAATGCTCACTGATCCGGAAAAGCGCAAACAGTGGCAAGCCGGACCGGTGGCGGAGCCACCGACGCAGAGCGGCCCGTGGTTGCGACCCCAAGTGGAAGGACTCCCCACTGCCCTAAGGGGAAATGCGCACATCGGCCGGCGATCGAAGACCGAAGCACAAATCAGCCTGACCGTGGAAAACACGGGAGGCTTGCCTGCTTACCCTGTTTCCGTGCAATTGCAACCAGAGATGTATTCCGCGATGTGGGACGACAACTATTTCTGGCTTGCCCCCGGCGAAACGGTTTCGCTACAGGGCACAGCGCGTCTCGACATGAAGGGACTGGATCCCTTTGGGAAGCTCGACATTCCCAAAGAGGGGGATCTGTCCGTACGAGTTTCGGCGTGGAATGCGCCGCCTCAGATTTTGCGGTTGGCGTGAACGTTCGGCAGAAGACAGAGAAAAGATTTTGTTCGTACGGGTCTGTAAGTGAAGTCGAGAGCGTGGCGCGGCGGTTTTCCGCCGCGCCATGGGTTGATTTTTATTCAATCTCGATACGGGGTAGGAGGGGAATTATGAGTTCGAAGTACGCGCTTGCTAGTAATAAAATCATTCGTCGTCGCCTGCTTTTGGCCCTTTTGATTGTTCTCGTCTGTGTTTGTGTCGTGCCGTATGCGTTCGCCGGTGTGACCGGGACCATCTCAGGCATCGTACGGGATCCGAGCGGCGCCGTGCTTCCCAGTGTGCAGATTGTAGCGACCAACCGCGCTACGGGTGTCACCACGACGGTGATGACCGACAGCGTGGGCTTCTATTCCTTGCAGGCACTGCCCGTTGGGAATTATGACGTGCAGTTCAGCAAGCAAGGATTCAAGACAAACGTTCAATCGGGACTGGAATTAAAGATCAATGATGTCCTGCGAATCGACGTCACCCTTGCGGTGGGGGACGTGACTGAAAAGGTGACCGTTGCGGCCGATGTCGTGCAACCGGAGACCGTCAGCACACAAATGGGACAGGTAATCACCGAGCAGAAAATCCTGACTACCCCGTTGTCCGCGCGCAGCTACACGGATTTGCTGGCACTCCAACCGGGCGTGATCCCAGTGACCTCAGGCCTGTCTGGAGGCATGGGCGGCCAATTTACCTCCACGGGTTTTGCCATTCAGCAGGTCTCTGGCGACTTGAATGCCGGAAACCTTTCGGTAAACGGAATGCGTGAAGCCGACAACGGCTTTCTGTTGAACGGCGCCACGGTGCAGGAAGCGGCGTTCTCCGGGACGGCTGCGATCCCCAATCTGGACTCGATTCAGGAATTCAAGATCATTACGAATAGCTATGACGCGGAGTACGGCAATTACTCCGGCGGTCAGATAAATGTCACGACCAAGTCAGGCACGAATGAGTTTCATGGGAGCGCTTTCGAATTCCTTCGCAACACTGCCCTGGACGCAAAAGGATTCTTCGATAAAACCCGCGGCGTTTTTCAACAAAACCAATTTGGTGGAACTTTTGGAGGGCCGATCAAAAAAGACAAGCTGTTCTTCTTCGCAGATTACCAGGGCACCCGGTTGCGCTACGGACAGAGTTCCGGGCAAATTCTGGTGCCAAGCAACGATGAACGGGGCGGAAATTTCTCGGCCATTGCCTCGCAGATGACCGGCGCGGTACAGGGAACTGCCTGGGCGCAGCAGCTTTCGCAGGAACTCCAATATCCAGTGACTGCTGGAGAGCCTTATTACACGCCAGGTTGCATCAGCTCCAGTGTGTGTGTCTTTCCAAACGCGCAAATCCCTACGTCGGCAATTACAAAGCCCTCCATGAATCTGCTGCAGTACATCCCGAAATCCAACGGGGTTAGCGGGCAGGGCCAACCGATCTTTACGAGTACCGGAGCGGCTCAGCACCTGCGCGACGACAAGGGCAGCGGACGGCTTGATTACAACGCCAGCTTTGGGCTCCTCTCTGGTTACTACTTTTTTGACGATAACAATTTACTTAATCCGAATCCGGTCACGCCCGGCTTCGGGAACGGATCACAGGGCCGCGTCCAGATGATCAACATTGGTGATACCAAATCGTTTGGCAGCACAGCCGTCAACGAAGCGCGAGTTGCTTTCACGCGCTTGTCGGAAGTTGTCAACGAACCGACGGGTGGAATCGGTCCGGATATCCTGAGCGAACTCGGCTTCACTGGGATCGTTCCATCGGTGCCGGATTTTGCCGGGGTTCCGCAAATCAGTTTCAATAACTTTGGCACTGGTTCGGGCAGCTCTCCCCTTCCGATCATCGAAAATACCTATTCCTATATGGATAACTTCAGCAAAGTGCTAGGCACGCACACGATTAAATTTGGCGGCCAGCTTCGCTTCAACCAGCTAACGGAAAAGAACCTTGGTTCCAACGGCTCTTTCTCTTTTAACGGCTCCGAAACAGGGATCGATTTTGCGGATTTCCTGATTGGTGCGCCCAATAACTATTCGCAGGGGCAGGGTTTTCCCTCCTACGGACACAGCCATTACATCGGTCTGTTCGGCCAGGACAGTTGGCGACTCCGGCAGGACCTTACGCTCAACTACGGGCTGCGCTGGGACGTGAGTTCTCCCTGGTCGGAAGAGCACAATGAAATCCAGACAATCGTTCCTGGGCTGCAATCCTTGACGTTCCCAGGATCGCCGGTTGGGTGGGTTTTTCCTGGTGACCCGGGAATCGCCAAAGGCCTTGCGCCAATTCGCTACAACAACTTTGCTCCCCGCATCGGGCTCGCCTATTCTCCCAGCGTCTCCGAGGGCTGGTTGTCCAAGGTAACTGGCGGTCCCGGAAATTTCAGCATTCGCGCAGGTTGGGGGAAGTTCTATACTACGTTTGAAGGCGCCACCAACTTCAACGAAATTGGTGATGCTCCCTTCGGGTTTTTCTATGGAAGTCCAGCCCCTCCCGAGTTTGCCAATCCGTTCATAACCCGCAGCACGGGTTTCGATAATGGACAGCGGTTCCCGGTGGCACCTCCTCCATTCAATTCGTCGCCACAAAATCCAGATACTTCCATCAACTGGTCCTCCTTCTTGCCCATCGGCAGTTCACCCGCGTTCTATTACCGGAACGTACTCCCTTATTCCGAGCAGTACGAATTCGCCATCGACCGGCAAATTGCTCGAGGAACGTTGCTCACGTTGGCCTATGTGGGTTCACAGGGGCACCATCTTTTGTCCGCTCTGGAAGCAAACCCAGGCAATCCAGCCTTGTGCCTCAGCCTGAGCCAACCGAGCGACGTTGCCCCTGGATCGCCCACCTGCGGTCCTTTCGGAGAAAGCAATACCTACACTACTGCCGCGGGGCAAGTGGTGAACGGCACACGCCAGACCCTTGGAAGTGCCTTCACGAGCGACTCTTACTTCGCAACGATCGGTAATTCCGACTACAATTCTTTCCAGTTAACCTTGAAACACGTTAGTGGCCGGTCAGAATTCCTGGCGGGTTACACCTACAGTAAAGCGAAGGACACCGGATCGGGCTACGGCGAGCAGGTCGATGTGCTGAATCCAAGGCTGAAATCTCTCTCGGCGTTCGATATGACGCACAATTTCGTAATCAGCTATGGTTACCAATTGCCATTTGACAAGATCGCATCGAACCGGCTGACGAAAGGTTGGAGGGTAAGCGGGGTCACCCGCTTCTCGACGGGATTGCCGGTTACGCTCTTGGAAACAGATGATCGTTCCCTCTTGGGCACGTCCGGCTCCGGACCAATTCAGCTTCCCATTGACACGCCTAATTTTGCCGGGGGTTCGCTCCACTTTACCGATCCCAGGTCCGGACAGCCGTATTTCAATACCTCGCTCTTCAGTCTGGAGCCCCTGGGGCAACTTGGCAACGCTTCTCGCCGTTTGTTCCACGGCCCGGGCATCAACAACTGGGACATCAGCATCCAGAAAGACACTTCCATCACGGAAAGAACGACTCTGCAATTCCGCACGGAGTTCTTTAATGCCTTCAATCACGCGCAATTCGGACTTCCGGACGGCAACATCAACGATGCCACCTTCGGGTTGGTTCAGTCGGTTGGCCAGGGGCCACGCATCATGCAGTTCGGCCTGAAATTGCTTTTCTAGCGGATCGCAGCTTCCATGATGTGCAGCTCATGTGCGATTTGGGATAGACAAGGAAATCTTCCATGCGGCGAGTCCAGGGTGTCCTTGGAATTCTCGGGCTAATTCTCTGTTTCTGCCGGGTTACGATCGCGCAACCTAACCAGCAGCAGGAAGCCTCGCTTGGCCGCCTGTCGGTCGAATCTCGCGCTGTTCTAGACGAGCTTGAGGCGTTAGGCAGCCTGCCGCCGGGTGAGTGGCGCTATCACGCCGGCGACCTGGCCCATGGAGAGTCTCCGCAACTTGATGACAGCGCTTGGAAGGTGCGCCAACCGGGAAGCACCGCGCCTTCTGATAGCGTCTGGTATCGCTCCGTCATCCAAATCCCTCCGACGCTGCATGGATACGATCTCACCGGTTCTCGCATCTGGTTTCAGTTTCGTGCCGAAGTCAACGGGCCCATGACGCAAATTGTCTACGTCAATGGCAAACGAGTGGCCATGGGCGACGATCTCGAACCGATTCTATTGTTTGAGAATTGCAAGCCTGGTGACAAAGCCTTGGTTGCGGTGAAACTCCTGCAAACGGTCGATCAAAAGAGCTTCACTGGAGTAAACCTTTTTATTGGCCCCCCCGCCACACGGCCCAACCCAAAAGATATCCGGGAGGAACTCCTCTCAGCAGCCCTCCTGACGAACTCCCTTGGTGGAAATCCGGCCGGGGAGCAGAAGCTGGTGGACACTGCCGCGCGAGCCGTGGACTTTGAGGCCTTGCCTCGTGGGGATCAACAAGCCTTCGATACTTCTTTGCGAAAATCCCTCCAAATCCTCGCGCCCCTGCGCCCGGAATTGCAGCGGGCCGAATATCATCTCACCGGCAATTCACATATTGATGCCGCCTGGCTCTGGCCCTGGACCGATTCGATGGAGGCCATTCGGAGGACCTGGGGCACCGCGCTGCAGCTCATGAAGGAGTATCCGAATTACACCTTCACTCAGTCCGCGGCGCAGTACAACGTCTGGATGGCGGAAAAATATCCTCAGTTGAATGATGAGATCAAAACTCGTATCCGCGAGGGGCGCTGGGAAATCGTAGGCGGAATGTGGGTGGAACCCGATCTGAACATGCCCGACGGCGAGTCCCTGGTGCGCCAGCTCTTGATAGGGACTCGTGCGCTGAAGGATCTCTACGGCGTCAATGTTCGCATCGGGTGGAATCCGGATTCTTTTGGCTATAACTGGCAACTGCCCCAGATTTATAAACGTTCTGGAATTGATTTTTTTGTAACTCAAAAAATGGCCTGGAATGACACCAATGTTTTGCCCTTGAAGTTGTTTTGGTGGCAATCTCCAGACGGCAGCAAAGTGCTGACTTATTTCCCGCACAACTACGACAATGACGATTTCGATCCTAGCCGTTTGGCGGCAGATCTGGTCACTGCACGCAATTACGCGCCAGACCTCCTCGATCTAATGGATTTGTTCGGAATTGGCGATCATGGCGGCGGCGCAAGCCGGTTCACTTTGGACCAGGCAGACCATTGGCGTAAAGATGAAGCGGCCCTGCCGAGTATGGAAATGGGAACGGCGCAGGCGTATTTCGACCGGGTGCTGCCCCAAATTGATTCCGCTTCTCCAGTCTGGAATTATCGGAACCTGGCTGCAGGGAAACCCTCCCTGGGGCATCCCGCGGCAGGCAAGGTGCGCATTCCCACGTGGGATGACGAACTGTATTTCGAATACCATCGCGGAACATATACAACTCAGGCTCACCACAAAGAGAACATGAGGAAAGGTGAAGTTTCTGTTCTGGATGCGGAGAAGTTTGCTTCCTTGTCCTGGCTGGATGGTGCTTTGTACCCACAAGATGTCTTGAATGACGCTTGGCAGAAGGTCCTATTCAACGAGTTTCACGATCTTGCGGCGGGTTCTGGCATCGCCACAATTTACAAAGACGCACAAAAAGATTTTGACCAGGTGCGGCTGGAAACTCATGAAGTCAGCGAAAAAGCTCTCCATGAGATTCAGGCACATGTGAACACTCAAGGCAGTGAAGGCGTGCCGGTATTTGTGTTCAATTCCCTGGCCTGGCCTCGTTCCGGAATTGTGACCGTGGATGTGGAGATGCCGGGACCCACACCGGACGGAGTACACGTGATTGACACGGATCATCGGCTCCTACCGTCGCAAATCTTGGCGCAAAATTCGAATACCAACACGCTTCAGCTCCTCGTTCAGACCGCGGAGATCCCTTCTATGGGATACGAAGTGCTGCACGTGGTCCCGGGGCGACAGACGGAAGCAACGAACCTGCAAACGAATGGGTGGCAGATGGAGAACGCGTATCTCCGCGTCAAGATAGACCCGGAAACTGGTTGTCTGATCAGTTTGTACAATAAGAAATCCCAATTTGAGGCCCTGTCCCCAGGGTCCTGCGGTAACGAATTGATCGCGTTTCGCGACGTCCCGAAAGCGTACGACGCCTGGAACATCGATTCAGATTTCGAAACAGTTGCGGCACCGCTGGAAAAAGCGGAATCCGTGACTTTGTTGGAGCGCACACCGCTTCGCGTCGTGTTCCGTGTGGTTCGAAACTGGCGTTCTTCGCGTTTCGTTCAAGACTATGTACTGTGCGCCGACAGCAGGGAGCTTGAAGTGGTCAGTGATTTCGATTGGCATGAGGACCATATCCTGCTGAAAGCTGCCTTCTCGTTATCAGCGTCCCATGAGAATGCGACTTACGAGATTCCCTTCGGTTCGATCGACCGGCCGACCACGCGTAGAAATTCCTGGGAATCCGCCAAGTTTGAAGTCCCAGCCCTGCGATGGGCCGATTCCGGGGATGCGAGCCACGGCTTCACGCTCATTAACGAGTCCAAGTATGGTTATGACGCCAAGGGCAATGTTTTGCGCATTTCGCTGCTGCGTTCGCCGACATGGCCGGACCCGCATGCGGATCGTGGTCATCAGCATTTCCGCTATTGGCTCTACCCGCATGCCGGAACCTGGCAAGATGCACTGAGCATCCGCCGCGGCTATGAAGCAAATTACGGATTGATCGCTGTGCAAGTCGGATCGCATGGGGGAGAGCTTCCGTCGCGGCACTCCTTTATTGGCATTCCTCAGGAAAACGTAGTTTTGACTGCTGTGAAGAAGAGCGAAGATTCAGATGCCCTGATTCTCAGGCTGTATGAGTGGAAAGGAAAAGAATCCGATGTTGAAATCAGCGTCCCGGATGGCGTCCAGTCCGCCGAGGAGATAAATCTTATGGAAAAGCCTGAAGGAGGCAACCACTTAGCTCTGACCGGGGACAAAATTGTGTTACACATGCGGCCTTATGAGATCAAAACGGTTTGCGTGAACTACCCAACGCGAAAGCAATAATTCGAGCGCAAAGGAAGTTGTCCCGCCTTTAGTTGAAACGTGAAGAAGAGAAGCAGCGGTTCTCGACCCGAACTCGGATAGAGTTCGGGTTGGAAAACTCTTTCCTTGCCGAGGCAAGGAGGAAAAGGAGAACCGCTG
>JAJPIE010000059.1 GCA_021324935.1 Acidobacteriota bacterium | reverse complement strand
TCCAGTTCCTTCAGACGTTTCGCCTGGTCCAGCTTCAGGCCGCCGTATTCCTTCCTCCAGCGGTAGTAGGTCTGGGCGGTGATCTGCGCTTCCTTGCACGCCTGCGGCGTGGTCTTGCCGTTGGCAATCTCCACTTCAATCTGCCGCAGCAACGTCACGATCTGTTCCGGCGTGTATTTCTTCATCGGCAGACCAGCGTTCCTCCAGAGTGAAATTCTCTCTCACTCCCACTGGTACAAAAAACCCCGGTCAGGTCAACAAGTTGGATGGCAAAATCAGCGAAGAGTTCTGGAATCGGAAATCAACCGAATGGCAAGCCGAAGAAATTCAGATTCGAGCATCGTTGCAGGCTTTGCAGGCGGCAAGACCGGAACGATTGCTGGATGCTGCGAGGACTTTAGAACTCGCGAACAAGGCGTATTTTCTGTACGTTAAGCAGGATCACGCGGAAAAAGCCAAATTGCTGAAAATGGTGCTTTCGAACTGCGGAATTGACGCCGTAAATCTTTATCCCACATACAGAAAGCCCTTCGACCTGATATTCGAGAGGGCAAAAACAGAAGAATGGCGCGCCCGGCGTGATTCGAACACGCGACCTCTTGCTCCGGAGGCAAGCGCTCTATCCAGCTGAGCTACGGGCGCACACAAGGCAAGCGTGCAACTTCATTTATTCTAGCGTTTCCTTCTCTTCCCCGCCAGCAAAGTTCCACTGTCCCGTCGCCGAGCCCGCCCAGCGGTTTCTAACCCTTCGTCCGGTTCTTGATGTCCCGCGCCAGCTTCTCGATCTCTTCGGCCTTGCGCACCAGGTTCAGGCTTAGCACCTTGCTCGAGTCCGTCTTTTCCACTTCCTCTTTCAATTGCGAGGCCAGCTCGTAGAGCTTTTCCACCTTCTTCTTGATGTCTTTCTGGTTCTCCTCAAGGATGCGCTTATCGATCGGCGGCAGCGGAGCCTCCGGCGCATTCTCCGGCGGCAGAGGCTTTTCCTGCGTTGCATCCGGAGTCTGCCCCAGCGCGGCAATCCTTTCCGCAAGTCCCGCTGCAAGGCCTGCCCCCAGCAACTCGCCCAAAAACGTTCGCCTGCTGTTCACGACTGCGGCCTCCCGCCCGCCGTGCCGCCGGCACTCTCGCTGGCGGCGTCTCCAATGTTATACTCGCCCGTCAGCCAATCCTATGTCTAGTTTGCTCTCTCATTTACCGGATTTCTCGGCCGCCAACTTTCTTCGACTCGCCGTCATCTTCATCGTCGCGCTGCTGCTCAACCGGTTGCTGCGCGTGGTCACCGATCTGCTCATTAAGCCGGCGGGTTCCGAATCGCGCGCGGCGAAAGCCCGCGAGCAGCAGACGCGCACCGTTGCCGGCGTCCTCTACAGCGCGGGCAGTAAAATTGTCTGGGTTGTGGCGCTGCTCACTGCCGCCGATGAGTTCGGCATCAATGTTTTGCCGGCCGCCGCGCTCGCTGGCCTGGCCAGCCTCGCCCTGGGCTTCGGCGCGCAGAATCTGGTGCGCGACATCATCACCGGCTTTTACATCATCTTCGAAGACCAATACGGAGTCGGCGACACCATTCAGATCGGCGAAACCCTCGGCCGGGTGGAACACATCACGCTGCGCCGTACGGTGGTTCGCGACCCTCGCGGCGCGCTCGTCACCATCTCGAACGGCGACATCCGCACCGTCGCCAATCTCAGCCGCGACTGGTCGCAAACCTTTGTCGACGTGGCCATTTCGCCCGAACTGCCACAGGAACGCGCCATCCAGGCGCTGGACGCCGCCGCCGCCGAACTCCGCAACGATCCCGCCTGGTCGCAAGCTCTCGTCGATGGCCCGCGCATCCTCGGCTTGCAGAACTTCGACCAGACTTCCTCCACCCTTCGTCTTCAAGTCCGCACTTCTCCTTCTCGCCAGGACGATGTAGCTCGCGAACTTCGCCGCCGCATCCAATTGGAGTTCCAGCGCCGCGCCATCCCCCTGAGCGGCGTGCAACGCGTGGAGTACCGGTCCGCTCCCGCCTTGCAAGGAGAAGAAGTGCCGCCTCCCAAGCCATGATTTCCCGCGCATAATTCGAAAGGAGAGTCACGCATGTCTCAGATCACCTACGACGAAGTCAACCTCATGCTGCGGCTATATGACCTTCGGCGTGAACCTCGCCTCCGCGAGGCGCGCGCCTGGTTCGTGGATCATTTCCATGCCGGCACACCCGAGGAAGTGATGCAGAAATATCCCCAGGGAAGCCAGGAAAACACCTACATCCGTATGGTCATCAGTTATTGGGATATGGTGGCGAGTATCGTGAACCGCGGCTTGATCAACGACGAGCTGTTTTTCGAGAGCAATGGTGAAATCTGGGTAGTGTGGGACCGCATGCGCTCGATTGTCCCTACCTGGCGCGCTGCCTTCAAGAATCCCACGCTTTTCTCCGGCATCGAAGAAACCTGCAAGCGCCTGGAAGCCTGGCGCGAACGCCGTGCGCCGGGGTCCTCCGTCGCCATGCGCCAGATGATGGAGCTGTCCCGCAGCAAAATGAAATAACCGCCTGCGCCCTCCCGCCGCTGGCTATTGCATCATCACCGGGGATTCGGTGGTTTTATTTTCGACCGGCTTCCTGCTGCCCGGCGCCGCCACGCGGACACAATTGCGTCCGGCCGCTTTCGCCGCGTACAGCGCCATGTCCGCTTCGTGCAGTATTTCATCCACGCTATACCCCGCAAAATCCGTGGACAGGGCCAATCCGATGCTGATGGACACGTTGAGGCGCTGATTCCCCGCCTGGAACGGCCTTCCGCCGATGACCCCGCGCAGATTTTCCGCCCGGGACACCGCGCTGCCAGGATCGCACCGGTTTAGCGCCACCAGAAATTCCTCTCCGCCGTATCGCCCCACCATGTCGTAGGAACGCACCGAAAGCTGCAATCGCCGCGCGACTTCCCGCAGCACTTCATCCCCCGCTGCGTGGCCAAATTGGTCGTTGATTCGCTTGAAATGGTCGATGTCGCACATCATCACCGCGGTGCAGCTTCCTTCCCGCCGAGTGCGCGCCACTTCGCGCGTAACCAATTCCATAATCACCCCGCGATTCCACAACGATGTCAGCAAATCATGCGTGGCCTGAAAACGCATGCTCTCCCGCGCCTCCACCAGGCGGTCCTCCAGTTCCAGGATGCGCTCCCCGGTGCGCAGCCGTGCCTTCAGCTCGTCCACGTCGAAGGGCTTCGTCAGGTAATCGTCCGCCCCAGATTCCAGCCCGTAGACGATGTCCTGCTTCGATTCGCGCGAAGAAAGCAGGATCAGGTAGGTGTACGTTTGGTCTTTTCGCCGCCGCACCTCCCGGCAGACCTCCAGCCCGTCCTTCTCCGGCATCACCCAGTCGAGCAGCGCCAGCCGCGGCGGGTCCTGGCTGCTCAATTCCAGCAGGGCCTCGGCACCGTCCGCCACCGCCACTACGTCGTAACCCGAGCGCTGCAGGGTCCGCTCCAGCAGCGTTCGAGAGAGCGCATCATCCTCGGCAATCAGAATTCTCATGACTTTACCTCCGCCAGGTGGGCTTCCACCTCGGGAAAAACCCTTTCCAATTCCCTGGTTAAATGTTCCAGCCGATTCCCGGCTTCGTCGGACTGACCATTCCGCGCCGCATCTTCCAGTGTGGCTGCAGCTTGCGCCGCTGCTCCCATCGAAAGATTCCGCAGCATGCCTTTCAGCGAATGGGCGGAGCGCGCAAGGGCCGGGAAATCGCCGTTCGCCAGCGCAACTTGCGAACTCTCCAGATTCGCGCGCGCATCCTTCTGGAAGATCACCAGCAGTTCCCGCAAAAATTCAGAATCACCGCCCAGCCGCCCCATGAGTTCCGGCAGATCCCAATCAGATGGTTGCGGCTTTTCGCGGATCGGCGGCTCTTTGGGAAACATTTCCGGTTCCTCCCGCATCACGCGTGCAATTTCATCGCGCAATAACTCCTGGCGAATGGGCTTGCTCAAATATCCGTCCATGCCGGCCTCCTCGCATTTCTGCCGATCGTGTTTGGCCGCGTGGGCGGTCATCGCCACAATGGGAAGGTGGCGCCTAGTGCCGGCTTCCCGCTCGCGTAGCATACGCGTGGCCTCCAAGCCGCCCATCACGGGCATCTGTAAATCCATCAGGATCAGGTCGAAATCCTGCTCCCTTGCCATTGCGCATGCATCCGCGCCGTTGGCCGCGATGGTCACTTTGTGTCCCAATTTTTCCAGCAGCTTTCTGGCGAGCTTCTGATTGACCTCATTGTCCTCGGCGAGCAGGATGCGGTACCCTTCCGGCGCGCTCTTGGTGGGCGCGTCCGCAATTTTTGCGGTCATTCTGGGCTGTCCGCGCAGGGCTGCAGCCAGCGCCGCCTTCAAAATACTTCTTCGCAGCGGCTTAGTCAGGCGTTGAAAAATCTGGTTGTGGTCCGTACGCGGATCCTCCCCCTGAAATGGAGCAGGGGACATCATTAGAATCGCCGTGGTTTCCGCCGGCGCCCATCGCCGGATTTCTCGCGCAACTTCATACCCGTCCTCTCGCGCCAAATTCAGGCCAATCAATGCCGCGGCGTACGGCTTTCCATCTTGTATTGACTGGACGTACAGCCGGGTTGCCTCTTCCACGCTGGCGGCCGTATCCGTTTCCAGCCCCCAACGCTCCGCCAACCAGCGAATCAGTTCGCGCCCGGCCTCGCGGTCATCGGTCACAAGTATGCGCGCAGAAGGCAACGCTTCTCCCGAGTCTCCCGCGGACCTGGCCAGGTCTTGATCCTTCGCTCTCCTGCATCGCAGTACGAAGAAAAACGTGCTGCCTTTTCCGACTTCGCTTACCACTTGTAGCTTTCCGCCCATCCTGGCAATCAGCCGCTCCGAAATCGAAAGCCCCAACCCGGTTCCGCCGTACTGCCGCGTCACGCTGTTGTCCGACTGCTGAAACGCCTCGAATATCTTTTCCAAGCTTCCCTCGGGGATGCCGATGCCCGTGTCCGTCACGCTGAATTTGATATCGGCATACTCCGCCCCTGTTTGCAGCGCCTCGATACCCAGCGTCACTTCCCCTTCCTCGGTGAATTTTGTTGCATTCCCCAGCAGATTGATGAGTACCTGGCGCAGTCGCGTCGGGTCGCCCAGCACCCACTCGGGCAGATCGCCGCGAACGTACCACTCCAGGCCCAGCCCTTTCTGTTGCGCCCGAAGAGCTACCGGCTGCAGCGCATTCTCCGCGCAGTCCAGGATGGAAAACGGTATCTCTTCCAATTCGATTTTTCCGTGCTCGATTTTCGAAAAGTCCAGTACGTCGTCAATAATTTCCAGCAAAGCCGCCGCACAGCCATGGACCATCTCCAGATATTCGCGTTGCTCGGAATTCAGTGGAGTTTCCAGCGCAAGCTCAGTCATTCCCAGGATGCCGTTCATCGGCGTGCGGATTTCGTGGCTCACGTTCGCCAGGAACTGGCTTTTCGCCGCATTCGCCGCTTCTGCGGCGCTTTTCGCTTCCACCAGGCGCTGTTCCGTTTCCTTGCGCTTGGTGACGTCCTCCAAGACGCCCACAAAGCCTTGCAATGCTCCGTCCGGTCCATGCAGGGCCCGCGACTGCCAGCGGACCCAGGTTATTCTGCCGTCCGGGCTCACAAACCTTGTTTCGTCCCGGAGTTCCAATCCCAGGGCCACTCCCGCCTTCCACTGGCGTTCCACATTCTCGCGGTCGTCGGGATGAACCGCGTCCAGCCAGCCAAATCCCAGCGCGCTCGCCGCGCTGCGTCCGCTCATCTCGCACCAGGTCTGATTGACATACAGGCAGCGCCCTTCCTGGTCCGAACGGAATATGCCGATGGGCGCCGTTGCGCTGAGCATCCGGAAAAGCTCTTCGCTTTCGCGGATGGATCGTTCCGCTTGCATGCGCCTCGATATATCCAGGTAAATTGCCAGAAGCCCGTCTGCTTTCCCCTCCTTCAGCAGCGGCGCGGCAAATAGCTCGACATCAAGAAGCTCCCCATTCTTCTGCCTTCTTCGCGTCGTCTTCCGGACCACTATCCCGATCAGCGCCTGCTTCGTTAGGGCTGCGGCTTCTTCGCGCATTTCTGCCGTCGTCAGAAGCTCGTCAATCGATTTCCCTTCCAGATCTTCTTCCGTGTATCCGAACATTCTCCGGAACGCCGGGTTGCTCATTCTCACTTTGCCATCGCGCGATTCCGACACAATGCCCACTGGAGCCGCTTCGGTTAATGTTCGAAACAGTTCCTCGCTCTCCTGCAGCATGGCCGCTGTCCGTTGCCGCTCCGACACCTCGGCCTCCAACGCCCGTGTCCGCTCCGCGACTCGTTGCTCCAACGATTCCCGCGCGGCCTGCAGCTCCCGGTTTCCTTCCTCGATCACGCCGAGCATGGTATTGAAATCCCTGCCGAGCTGTCCGAGTTCCCCGCCTCCCAGTTCTGGGGCCCGCAACGAATAACATCTCCGGACCGCCACCTCCCGCGCGACGCCGGCGAGCTGCTGAATTGGACCGTTCAGAGAGTCCTGCAGCAAATAAGTCAGGAGATAAACCGCAATCATCGCTAGCAGGAAAGCGAGGATGGCCACCAACAGCGAATTCCCCCGCTCCTCGCGCAGGTCGCGGAGCCCGGACTCCAGATAAAGGGCCCCGATTTTCTGGCCGCCCAGCCACAATGGACGCGCGAGTTCTAGATGATCCGGGGTCCACCGCAACTGCTCGGCTGGCAAGTTCGCCAGAACAGGCGGTTGTTGTTTGAAGCCTTTGCGAAGGTACTCCGCCATCACCTTTCCATCCGCGCGGTACAACACTCCCTCGCGGATGTGCACTCGCGTCCGAAGTGCCTCCAGCAAGCGCGCTCCCTCCTGCTGATCTTCAAATACCAGGGCCGCGGCGCTGTTTGTGCCGATCAGGTCTGCCGCGGATTGCAACTCTTCCACCTTGTGCTCCCGCATGCGGTGGTCGTTGTAGAGCAGAAACATCGTCAAGGCCACGAGCATGCCCACGCTGCTGCTAGCCATTGTCAACAGCAGCAGCCTCCAGTGCAGCGACATGTCCCGCCAGCGCGTCATTTCAGGTCCCGCTCCCTCCCCGCTCGGTCACCACCCGGTGCGCCATCGACAACAACCTCGCGTCAATTTTTAGTCCCGCGCACTTGGCTGCCCCCAGATTCACTTCAAACTGCATGGCGCCCCCCTCGACTCCGAACCGGAGAATCCCCCCGGCCTCG
The DNA here is from genome assembly GCA_021324935.1 of Acidobacteriota bacterium. Classification (GTDB taxonomy): domain Bacteria; phylum Acidobacteriota; class Terriglobia; order Acidiferrales; family UBA7541; genus Acidiferrum. The sequence continues at coordinate 74,884 of JAJPIE010000059.1, read as the reverse complement.
AGGAATCCCTCTCCGTCCCCTACGGTCAGGATCTGCGTTCCCTTCACGGCTTCCAGGACTCTTGCTCGCTGCCTGGCATCGATGGAACTGAAAAACACCACCTGGCAAGTCTTGGGGCTTTTCTCATTGGTCAGCAGTTGCACTTCAACTCTTCGGCCTTCCACCTGCGTGGCTCGGAATTCCTCCGCGAGCGGATAGCTGATCGCATAGCTGCCCGCTACACAAATGCGGAATTCATGCTTCGGCTCCGTCGCACCTGCGGGCCACCGTACGAATTCGAGCACCTTCCGCAAGTAAATCGCCTGAGTCCGTCCCACCTCACCCGTCGATTGGCACTGAAGAGGCCGCGGCAAGACGCCCAGAAAGACCACTAGCATCGCCGCCGCACGTGCCAGCCGTACAAATGTGGGTACTCGTATCGTTCGTCTGGAGCGCATTGTCCGCCGCCTGCAACCCCCTCAATTCGGCGCTATCGGCGAGGAACATACGCGCAGAAAGGCCGCGCCAGAATCCGTGCACGGAGCGCGCCACACTTGCTGCGCAAATTCAATTTTTGGCTTGGAAATTGAACAACTTGGAAGGTTAGAGCTTTCTAGCCCTGCAGATCCGTTTCATCGCGAAACAGCCTTCCGCTTCAGGATTCAATCGCGTGCAATCCGCCCCAATGTTCCTGGCCCTGGTATCTTGCCAATTTGGTGCGGGCGGAAGGAATCGCAGGAAAGACAAGAAATGTAGGCCACATGGCCAGGAAAAAAAACCAATGCGCGCTAAGGACATTCGAGGAGATATGGGATTTGGAGGCGCGGGTGAGAATCGAACTCACGCATAAAGGTTTTGCAGACCTCTCCCTTACCACTTGGGTACCGCGCCTCAACCTGTCAATTATAGCGAAAACTTTACTCGTCTGTCAGTCTGTGCGTTGCGGTTTTGTTTGCTTCTTGGCGGCTACTTTTTGACCGGCTCTTCGATCTGCGCTTCGCGCAGAAAACGTGCCGACTCTTCCGGCGGCGTCGGATTAATGTAGAAGCCCGTTCCCCACTCAAATCCCGCGACTTTCGTCAGCTTTGGGATGATTTCAATGTGCCAGTGATAGTGATCGTTGACCTCTTCGCCGTTGGGCGAGGTGTGAATCATGAAATTGTATGGCGGCCGGTCCAGCACCGCGTCCATGCGCATCAGCGTATCTTTCATCATGTTCGCCAGCGCGCTGTACATCGAACTCTGGTTGTTTTCGTACGCCGAACCATGCACTTTCGGTAGCAGCCACATCTCGAATGGAAACCGCGGCGCATAGGGCGCCAGCGTGATGAAATGATCGTTCTCTCCGATCACCCGCTCGCCCGTGTCCCGCTCCTGCCGGATAATGTCACAGAAAATGCAGCGCTCTTTTTCATCGTAATAATGCCAGCAGTTATCCACCTCTTCGCGCACGCGGCGCGGCACGATCGGCAGCGCGATCAGCTGCGAGTGGGGATGCTCCACGGAAGCGCCGGCGGACTCGCCATGGTTCTTGAAAATCAGCACGTACCGGAAGCGCTTGTCATTTTTTAGGTCCAGCATGCGGTCGCGGTACGCCCACAGCACATCTTCAATCGCTCTTTGCGGAAGTTGCGCCAGTGTCGTCTGGTGCTGAGGCGTCTCGATCACCACTTCGTGCGCGCCTATGCCGTTCATTTTGTCGAACAGGCCTTCGCCCTCGCGATCCAGTTCGCCTTCAATCCCCAGCGCGGGAAACCGGTTCGGCACCACGCGGATATTCCACCCAGGCGTATTCGGGCCCGTGCCATTCCGCCCATACGTCAAGATCTCCGGCGGTGTTTTTACTTCATTTCCTGGGCAAAACGGACAGCTTTGCGGCGCCTTCGGGAATACACTCTCGCGCAAAAAATCATTCGGCCGCTTTCCGCGGTCGGTCGAAATAATCACCCAGCGTCCTGTGATCGGATCCTTGCGTAACTCCGGCAACGCTTCCCCTCCAAACTTATTCCTGGAAGCTGCGTGGCAGCATTTCCCAAGTATTCCTTGTATTGTACCGCGAGTTGGCGGGAGGGAAGCGAAATCCCCTGGAATTATGCCCTTGGACTCAGAGCATCCTTGTGCAACCGGACCGCCGGGGGCATCCCCGGGGCATGGTCAATCGCCACCACGTCGAAGCGCACCGGGCACTTCTTCGCGTGGCGTTCCCGTAAGAAGGCATGTGCCGTTCGCACCAGCACATGGTGCTTTTCAGGCGTGATGCTGAGTTCAGGCAGCGCCGGGCGCCCTTTCATCAGCGCGCGAGTCCGCACCTCCACAAACGCCAGAGTGTCCCCGTCGAATCCCACCAGGTCTAGCTCGCCCTTCCCCCGCGCAGGCTCATAATTCCTTGCGATAAACACATACCCATGCCGCCGCAAATACCAGTAAGCGTAGGTCTCCCCGCGCACCCCCACGCGCAGAGCCTCTTGCTTGGCCTCGCTCTGAAAAGCGGCGGCGTCTTCGCGCAGTCCATGCCGCGCCCTCCACCGCACCCAGGCGAATCCCATGCGTGCCAACAATCCCATCTATTATTACCTTGGCGTTACTATACCCCACTGATTAACAAAAATCCCGCGGACGGACGGGTGCAGGCCGCGGGATGGGTTGCCTCTTGCTAAAGGCTGATAGCTATCGGCTGAAGTCTCGGTTTACAGCCCCTGCTCGGCCTCCCCAATCGCCTCTTCCATAATGCCGATCGCGCAATCTGCCTGCTCCTCGTCAATGATCAGCGGCGGTGACATGCGGATCGCGTTTTCGCCCGAACCCAGCGTCAATAGCCCGCGTTCAAACGCATTCCTGACCACTGCGTCGCGCAAGTCGGCAGCCTTCTCCTTTGTCCGTTGATCGCGCACGATCTCCACGCCGATCATCAGGCCCTTGCCGCGCACGTCGCCGACGATCTTGAAGCGGTTCGGCCAGTTGTTGATCCTGCTGAAAATGTAGTTGCCCACTTTTTCCGCGTTGGCCATCAAGCCGCCCTGAATCAGGTCAAACGTCGCCGATGCCGCCGCCAGGCATACCGGGTTCCCACCGTAAGTCGTTCCGTGTGAACCCACCTTCCAGTTCATCACCGTGTCCTTGGCGATGAACGCCGCCACCGGCATGCCGCTGGCAATGCCCTTCGCGGTCAGCACGATGTCCGGCGTGATCCCCGCGTGGTCATACGCCCACCACTTCCCGGTCCGTCCCATGCCCGCTTGCACTTCGTCGAGAATCAGCATGATGCCGTGCTTGTTGCAGATCCGCTGTAGTTCCTGCAGGAAAAACTGCGGGGCGGGAATGAAGCCGCCTTCGCCCTGGATTGGCTCGACAATAATCGCGGCCGTCTCTTCCGGCGCAAACAGCCGCTTGAAGATTTGCTGCTCCAGCAACTCGATAATCTCGTCGCCGCAAGTTTCTTTCGTGTGGCCCAGCGCACAGCGGTACGCATAGGGATACGGAATGTGCTCCACTCCGCCCAAAAGCGTTCCGAAATACTTCCGCTGCGTATTCTTGGATGCCGTCAGAGACAACGAGCCCAGCGTCCGGCCGTGAAAGCAGCCATAAAACGCGATCAGTTTGTCGCGCTTGGTGTGATACCGTGCCAGCTTGATCGCGCCTTCCACCGCTTCCGTCCCGGAATTGCCGAAAAATACTTTCCAGTTGTGCGTCTTCGGCATCGTGGAGACCAGCTTCTCCGCAAATTCCGGCATGTGCCGGTGATAAAAATCCGTCCCGGCAATGTGGATCATTTCCGTGGCTTGCTTCTGAATTGCTTCCACCACCCGCGGGTGGCAGTGGCCGGTCGAGCACACCGCGATTCCCGCGGCAAAATCGAGAAAGGCGTTCCCGTCCGGATCTTCGACGATTGCCCCGGAGGCGCGCTCCGCCACCAGCGGGTAATCGCGCGTCAGCGACGGCGACATATATTTCGCGTCGCAGGCAATCACTTGCTTGCCCTTCGGCCCGGGCAGCGCCGTCTTGATTTTCGGAAGTTTCGTTTCCGTAGTCGTAATCATGTTCGCTCCAAAATGCGTTTCGCGGACGATTCGCAGGCTAAAGTTTTAGTTTTGTAACGGAAAAACAGCAGGTTTGTGGGCCGGCAGCTCGCTGCCGATACCTGCGCACTACTCGACTAAGTCAACTCCATACAGCCCCGGACGAAGATTCGCGGGACGAAACTTGCGAGGCACACGAGGACCCACGGCGACCCGGTCATGTTTGAGGAAGTGAAAGTGCTTCATTTGCGTTTCCAGCGGACCTTTCCGTCCTTCGTGTCTTCCAAAATTATACCACGGTCAGCCAGCTCTTTTCGGATGCGATCCGACGCCGCAAAGTCCCGCCGCGCGCGCGCCGCCTGCCGCTCCCCTACTAATTTCTCGATTTCCGCGTCGTCGACGCCACCCTCGCCGCTGCCAAAACCCAGCTCTTTCAGCCTCTCCCCGTCGGTGTCCTGCAAAACGGCGAACACCTTGTCGAAGCTCTCCAGGAATTCCAACGCGGCCGCCACGTCGCCCTGCCGGAATTCGCCTTTGTCCATCGCAATATTTGCTTCGCGCACGAAATCGAACATCGCCGCCAGCGCCCGCGCCGTGTTCAAATCGTCCGATAGCCCCGCATCGTAGTCGTTCGCGGCCTGCGCGATGCGCTCCGCCATTCCCCGCTGATTTCCCACCGGGAATTTTTCGCTTTTCAGCCGTGCGGCGAAATTCCTCAGCCGTTCGACGGAACTTGTCGCCTGCTGCAGTCCATCAAACGTGAAATTGAGCTGCCGCCGGTAAGGCACGCTCGCCAACGCAAACCGCAGCGCGGAGGGTTTGTAACCTTTGGCGAAAAGATCGCGCAGGGTGAAGAAGTTCCCCAGCGACTTCGACATCTTCTCGCCTTCCACCAGCAAATGCTCCGCATGGAGCCAGTAGCGCACGAAGGGTTTGCCCGTTGCCGCTTCGCTCTGTGCAATCTCATTCTCATGGTGCGGAAACGCCAGATCGATCCCGCCGGTGTGAATGTCCAGCGTTTCGCCCAGATATTTCATCGCCATCGCCGAACACTCAATATGCCAGCCCGGCCTCCCCGCCCCGATCGGCGTCTCCCAGAAGTGCTCGCCCGGCTTGGGCGCCTTCCACAATGCAAAATCCCGCGCGCTCTCTTTTTCGTAGCGGTCGTTGTCCACGCGCGCTCCCGCCTGGATGCCGGAAAGATCCACTTTTGAAAGCTTCCCGTAATCCTTGAATTTCGCAATCCGGTAATAGAGGGAACCTTCGCTCGGGTACGTGTAGGTGTTCTGTTGCAGCTTCTGGATCAGTGCCACCATGTCGTTGATATGGTCGGTCGCGCGGATCCAGTGTTCCGGCGCCTCGATATTCAAGGTCTTGCAATCGGCAAAAAACGCCTGCACATATTTTTCCGTGTATTCCCGGATGCCGACACCCGCGGCTGCCGCGTTGGTGATAATCCGGTCGTCCACGTCGGTCAGATTCATCACGTGGTTGAGCTTCAAGCCCCGCCACTTCAGAAACCGCCGCAAAATGTCCTGAAAAACGAACGTCCGGTAATTCCCGATGTGTGCGTAATCGTATACCGTCGGCCCGCAGGTATACATCCCCACTTGCCCGGGCTTGAGCGGCAATAACGGTTCAACTTTTCCGGATAGGGTATTGTGCAACTGGATTTCGTGCATCGCGTCTCGGCCAGACCTCTCCGTCCTCAAGCAAATAAGCGATTGTAGCCGAGCCTCCGCCAGCGCCGCAATGACACTGCATTGTAATGCGCAAGTGGCACGGGCAATTCTGCCCGTGATTCTCGCACCGCTTAGCTCAGTGCTGCTTTCAGCCGCTTCGCGGTCTTCTCCAGTTGCTTTTTCATCGCTTCGACCTGCTTCGAGATTTCCTGCAACTCTTCCTTGGCCACTTTGCTGGCCTCCGACACCTTCTTAGCCTTACTGTGCGCCTCGCGGTTTGCCTTCCCCAGCGCCGTGCCCACCTTCACGCTGACTTCCTTCAGCCGGTCGGTTTTCGCCATGTCGCCCTCCCATTCACGCTAAATCCTATACCCGTTCTTCTCATTTTTGCTTACAAATCCGTGAACGCTGAAATTCCTTCGCGGAAATATCGCAGGCAATTGACATCCGCAACCCGCGGCGCATACAGTCCAAATGGTTTCGCCCCAATCGCCTCTTCGGGAGAAGTTCGCATGCATAAGCGTGTGGCAGTCTCGCTCGTCCTCGTCGTGCTGGCGGGAAGTTTCAGTTGGGCGCAGGAGTCTGCTCCACCGGCCGCCTCTCCCGGGAAAAAATCTCTCACCCCGGATACGTTTCAGGAACTCCGCAATCTCCAGGACCCGCAATTCTCGCCGGACGGCTCGCGAGTCGTCTTTATTGTTAGCGATCCCCTCACCGGTGAAAAACGCACCCGCCACCTCTGGCTCTACGACAAGGCGAGCAATGTCACGCGCCAGCTTACCTTCTCCGCCAAATCCGAATCGTCGCCTCGCTGGTCTCCGGACGGCAAGACTCTCGCCTTTCTCTCCAATCGCGAAGGCGACGAGCAGCAGATTTATCTTCTCCCCATGACCGGCGGAGAAGGCGTGCCGCTCACCAAGGGCAAATCCAGTGTCAGTGCCTTCGCCTGGTCGCCTGACGGCAAATCCATCGCCTATCTCGCTCCCGAGCCGAAAACCGAGGCCCAGGAGAAAAAGGAGAAGGACAAGGACGACGCGCGCGTCGTGGATCAGGACGACAGGCAGCCCCGCCTCCGCGTCCTCGATCTCGCCACGAATAATACCCGCGCGCTCACTCCCGAAAGCTGGAAAATCAAATCGCTTGAATGGATGCCCGACGGCCAAAGCCTCATTGTCCAGGCCTCCAGCAAGCCCGCCTCCGATCAACACACCGACGGCATCTATCGCGCCTGGTTGCGCGGCGGCATGGACGAACTTCGCCCGCCTCACGGTCCTATCGACGCGGTAAAAGTTTCGCCTGCCGGCAAATACATCAGCTTCGCCGCTGCCCGCGATGACGGTCCGGAACCTCACGATCTTTGGCTGCTCGAATCCTCCGGCGGCATGCCGCGGAATTTGACCGGCGCCAGCCTGGATCGCGCGCTCGAAGATTATCGCTGGTCCAAGGATGGCTCTTTGTATCTTGTCTACGCGGAAGGCTTCCGCAACCGGATGACCACGTACGGTGAAAATGCCGAGCGCAAGGTTCTGCCCGATCTTCCCGTCAATCCGGGCGAATTCGCCGTTTCCAGTGCCGGCGAGGTGGCTTTTGTCGGACAAACTTCGGTCTTACCCCAGGAACTCTGGCTGCGCGACGCACTGGGCCAGGCCCGCCAAGTCACGCATTTGAACGATGCCTTGAAATCCTGCGGACTGATCGCACCGGAATTTTACAAATATAAATCCTTCGATGGACTCGAGATTGAAGCCGCTCTCTTGCGTCCTGTGGGTTACGACGGCAAGTCAAAGCTGCCGGCGGTCATCCTCATCCACGGCGGACCCACCGGAAACTGGCGCGACTCCGTCGAAGCCTGGGGACAATTACTCGCCGCTCGCGGCTATCTGGTGATGTATCCCAACGTCCGCGGCTCCACGGGTTACGGCGAAAAATTTGTGGAGTTGAACCGCGCCGATTGGGGCGGCGGCGACTTCAAGGACGTCATGGCCGGCGTCGACGATCTCGTTGCAAAAGGCTTTGCGGATCCCGCGCGCCTGGGCATTGGCGGATGGTCCTACGGCGGCTACATGTCCGAATGGGCCGTGACGCAAACCGATCGCTTCAAAGCCGCTGTCTCCGGCGCCGGCATGGCCGACCTTATCTCCGAGTTCGGCACCGAAATCGGCCCGGCTTACGACGAATGGTTCTTCGGCGTCCCTTACGAACATCCGGAACGTTTCCTGAACAGCTCGCCCTTCCTCTACCTGAAAAACGCCAAGACCCCGACTCTGATCCTCCAGGGTGAATCGGACCCCATCGATCCCATCGGCCAAAGTGAGGAACTCTATCGTGGCCTCAAGCGCTACGGCGTCAACGCCGAACTCGTTCTTTACCCGCGCGAGCCGCACGGCTTCCAGGAAGTCAAGCATCGCATCGACGTCCTGAATCGCATGCTCGCCTGGTTCGACAAGTATCTGAAGCCCGCGAAGTAGCCTGTGACCTGTTTCCTATTCGCTGCTCCTTGCTTGCTGTTATCCTTCCGCTAGCCGCGAGCAGCAAAACATTTGTCAACTTTCGGTCTGCTCTTTCTGATTACTGCTCTCTGCTATCTGATTGCCTCGCTCCACGCGAACCAATGGACGATGCCCTGACACACGCCCGACTCAACGCGGTTTATACCCGCGAGAAAATGCGCCGCCGCTACGAAGTCTGGTTCCTCCGCTGCGGACTTGCCGACGGCAGCGGCGCCTGGTGGTTCCGCTGCTTGCTCGTCCAGCAGCCGAAACCCACTGCTGCGCTCCCCCATCGCCGTTATTTTCAAGTCTGGGCAACCTGGTTCCCGAAAGATGCCGCGCCACAATCCTTTATCGTCGATGTTCCGCTGGAAGAATTGCGCCTTAGCGCTCCAGGCCACTTTCCTTTCCACTGCCACGTCAACGAAAGCGGCATAGAGGAGGGCCGCTGCTGGGGAAATATCCGCCCGCAAGGTCATCACGTTTCCTGGAACCTCCGCATCCACTCGCGTTTTGGCGTGAAGCTTAGCGACAAGGGTTGGATCGGCTTCTCCCGCTCGCCGCACTCCGATGCCTCGTTCTCGGGCGAAATCATTTTCGACGGGCAGAAATTCTCCGGTGAACCCCTCGGCTTCGGCGTGCAGGGCCATAATTGCGGCTACCGCCATCGCAGCTACTGGCGCTGGATGCACGCCTGCTTTCCACATCCCGGCGGCGCAAGCACCTTGGAAGCTCTGGTCTACGACTTACCGCTGGGCCTGACCTTTCGCAAGGCCATTTGGTGGCATAATGGGGTCGCTTCGCGCGTCCGCTATCTCCAGGAGCTCGAAATCGTGCGCTCCGGATCCGGCGAACTCCGCTGGAAATTCTCCGGTCGCCTGGAAAACGGCGCCTCTATCGAGGCCGTCGCCGAAGCCACCGCCCCCGGCATTCACGAGCTCCCCTACGCCAAAACCGACGGCTCGGGCTCCTTCCCCGTTACCAACGCCAGCCTCGCCCGCGCCGCCGTCAATCTCGGCTCCGGCGAAACCCTCGAAACACAAGCCGGCGCCGTCCTCGAAATGGGCGGCGCAAAAAAAATGTAGGCGCGCCGCCTTAGCCCCGCCCGTATTGCGCAGGCCCCGGAATCCCTCCGGCCCAAAGCCCGGTGCCTGCACACGAACAAATCTCGCTTCCTGTTCGCCGCTATCTGCTCGCTGCTCGCCTTTCTTACTGATTATTGACCAATGATTGCTGATAACATTTCTGCATGCCCGACCAGCCCAAATGGAACTCCCAGCTTTACGACGACAAGCACTCCTTCGTCTGGAAACTCGCCGCCGGCGTTCTCGAACTCCTCGAGCCAAAGCCTGGTGAACATATCCTCGACCTCGGCTGCGGCACCGGCCACCTGACCAGCAAAATCGCCGAAGCCGGCGCGCACGTTTTCGGCGTTGACCGCTCCCCCGAAATGATCGCGCAGGCCCGCGAACAATACCCTACCCTCCGCTTCGAAGTGATGGATGCTCTCGATCTCACCCTGGAAGAGACGTTCGACGCCGTTTTTTCCAACGCCACGCTCCATTGGATCCACGAACCCGAACGCGTCATCACCGCCATCGCGAAACTCCTGAAGCCGGGTGGCCGGTTCGTCGCGGAATTCGGCGGCAAAGGCAACACGAATGAGCTGCTTAAAGCCATCCACCGCGCCTGGAGAAATCTCGCCCTGCCGGGTGCTCCGCCCCGTCCGTGGTATTACCCGACCATCCCCGAATACTCCGGCCTGCTCGAAAAGCACGGCATCGAAGTCACCTACGCCATCCTCTTCGACCGTCCCACCCCTCTCGACGATGGCGAGCGCGGCCTCCGCAACTGGCTCGATATGTTCGGTGCGGCCTTCTCGGGCTCGCTCCCCGACCCCGTCCGCGAGCAGTTCAAAGAGGTAATCGAGCGCGAACTCCGGCCGGCTCTCTATAACAACGGACATTGGACCATGGACTACCGCCGCCTCCGCATTTCCGGCAAGCGTGTCTAACTGGAACGTGGGGGCACTTTCTGAAGTGGCCCGCATTGTAAATAAGGCATCCCGCAACACTCATAGCGTCAGAAGCTCCTCCGCATTCAGAATGCTTGCGAAGGAGAGCGGTACGCGATCCAAACAAGTGCCTCTGAAAAAATACGGGCGGCCGAAGTGAGATTTTTCGTGCTTATAGCGAATGGCCAACAGCGTAAGGCTGACAGCTCACATCTCAGTGCACGTTGCTCGAATGCGTCGCAAAGCCTCCCTCTGTCGGATTACTTGTGCCCTCTCAAAAGTACCCACAACCCCTTGCGTAGCCCTTTACACGCCCATTTTCCCATGCTACGCTTTTCCCCCGTACCGCCATCTTAGCGCCAGGCGGCTGGGCTCTGACCGAGAACCTGCCAAACGTGTTTGCTTTCTGTCTGTTACGGACAGAAACGTTGCGTGAAGACTCCTCCTCTCGAGGAAAGGAAAGTCGTCTCTCTTCGCGCCAAAGACCCTGGTTAATTTTGTCAGCGCTGATGGTGTGTGCGTTGGGCGGTTCATGCGGCTTGCAGGCCCAGTGAACACCAGAACGCATGCCGCGCAACGGGGGAACGCACGCCGGACCGAGTTCCATTGATCCGGCGCCGCGAAGCAGTAGGTTACGACTAGAGGGGACACCTTGCTTAAGCTGCGCAAAGTCGAAATCGTCGGCTTCAAATCCTTTTGCGAACGCACCGTTGTAACCTTCAGCGGCACCGGCACCACCTGCATTGTCGGTCCCAACGGCTGCGGCAAATCCAACGTCGTCGACGCCATCAGTTGGGTTCTCGGCGAACAGAGCCACAAATCCCTCCGCGCCGAGCGTATGGCCGATTGCATCTTCAACGGCACCATCAAGCGCCCGCCACTTGGCATGGCAGAGGTCACCATCACCCTCGAAGACCCCGAACTCGCCGAAGCCGCCAAATTTGTACTCGAACACGCCGAGCAAGACGAAAAAGCCGCGGAAACTCCTGCCGATGCGCCAAACGGTCCGAACGGTCTCGACGAGATGATCGAGACCGCTATTGAGGCAACGGAAGCCACTCCCGAAAATGCCGGCGAAAACCCGGAGGCAACAGAAGCGCAACCCGAATCCGCCTTCAAGGCCAAGCGCAAGAAAAAGACGGAAAAGCCTGCCCTGGTTACTAAGCCCGGCGAAGTGGTCGTCAGCCGCCGCCTCTATCGCAGCGGGCAGAGCGAATATCTCATCAACGGCCGCGTCGGCCGCCTGCGCGACATCCAGGAAATGTTCATGGGCGTCGGCTTGGGTCCCGATTCCTACGCCATCATCGAGCAGGGCCGTATCGGCCAAATCCTCGCCACCAAGCCCATGGAGCGCCGCGCCATCATCGAGGAAGCTGCCGGCGTAACGAAATTCAAAACCAAAAAGCGCCTCAGCGAAGCAAAACTCGAATCCTCGCGGCTGAATCTCGCCCGCGTCAACGACATCGTCATCGAGGTCGAAAAGCAGCTTGGCTCGCTGAAGCGCCAGGCCGCCAAGGCCCGCCGCTATTCCGAAATTCGCGAACAGATGCGCGGCATTGTCCGCCAGATGCTCGCCGGCAAAGCTCGCGAACTCGACTCCGAGGCCGAGCGCCTGCAATCGCGACTCACCGAACTGACCATCACCGAAACCCGGCACGCCCAAATGATCCACGAGCAGGAAGCCGAACAGGATCGCCTCAGCCAGCGCATTTATTCGCTCGACGCCGAAATTCGCCAGAACCAGAACGTTCTGAATCACACCGCGCTCGAAGTTGACCGCATCGAAAACCGCATCACGTTCAACCACACGCGCAGCGCCGAGCTCACCGGACGCAACGCTCAGATCGTTGTCGAACGTAATGCGCTCTCCGCGCAACTCGCCGAATGGCAGACGCGTAACGAAGCCCAACTCCTCGCGGTCGAAAATGCGCGCCGCGATTCCGTCACCGTCAGCACCCGCGTGGAAGAACTGAACGAGCGCGCCGCCACTCGCGCGAACCAGATAGCCCAAGCTGAATCCCGCATGCAGGCCTTGCGCCGCGCCGCCACTGAAGCAGGCGACAGTCTTCTCCGCCTACACGGCGAGCAAAAGCAAGCCGAGGAAGCCCTGGTTCACCAGTCCGAAGCCTTGCGCAAGCAAGAAGCCCGCGAAGCCAACCTGCTGGAAAGTTCCATTCAGGTTCGCGACGACGCCGAGCGCGCCGCCCAGGATTGGCAAAACGCCAACACCCAGGTGGCTGAACTTCAGAAGCGCTCCGCCGAACTCCAGGGCCGCATCGCCGAATTGAAGCAGTCTCGTGAGAAAGCGCAGAAGCAAGCCGACCTCCTCCGCGATTCACTCGCTGGCGTTCGCGCGCGACATTCCACGCTCATGCAAATCCTGAACGACCGCTCCTACACCGGCGAAGCCGTGCAAAAACTATTCGCCGCCAACGAGCGCCACGGCGGCCAGGATTTCCGCGCCGTCGGCGTGCTCGCCGATTACGCCGAAGTTCAGGAGCAGCATGAAGCGGCCGTCGAACAATATCTCCGCGACGAACTCGAGTACGTCGTCGTCGAAACTTTCGATCACGCCCGCGCCGGTGTCTCCCTGCTTCGCAACGAGGTCGGCGGCCGCGCCACCTTCTTCGTCGATTCCCTGCGCAACCTGAAACTTGACGATTACGAACCCATTGTCCATTTCCGCACCGAAGACGGCGTCATCGCCCGCCTCGATAAACTCGTCGAATTCCGCGATCCGCTCGGCCCCGCGGCCAAGCAATTCCTCCCCCGGCTGCGTTCCGGCTATCTCACCGATAGCCCCGTCGCTGCCGAAAAGCTCGCGCGCGAGTACCCGCAATACGCCTTCGTCACCCCGGAAGGCACCTGCTATCAGGGCCGCATGGTCACTGGCGGGCGCCCGGACGAAGCCGGTCCGCTCGGCATGAAGCGCGAACTTCGCGCCCTCGATGCGGAAGTCTTGCACCTCGAGCACCGCTCGGAAGTGAGCCGCGCCGAACTCGATGATCTGGTCGCCGAGCTTCGCGCCGCCGAGCAGGCGCACGAAGGGATTAGCGCGCAACTCCGCGATGCCGAGCGTACGCTTTTCGCCACCAAGCATCGCCACGATCAATCCCAAAGCGACCTCGCGCGTCTCGGCCTCGACCTGACCGTCTGCCAATCCGAACTTGCCCGCATTCGCCGCGAAATCGAAGCCGTGCAACTTCGCGCCGAGCAGGCGAAATTTCAACACGAAGCCGCAGCCACTTCGCGCGCGGACGCCGAAGCGGAAAACAATCGCCTCTCGGAGGAAGTCGCGCAACTCCGTTCTGCCGTTCAGACCGACCAGGCTGAACTCTCAGCGGCCAGGGCCGATCTCGCGGCCATGAATGAGCGTCTCGCGCTCGCCGAAGGCATCGCCAAGCGCCTGGAAGACGAGCGCACCGATCTCGAACGCCGCGAACTCGCCCTTCTCCAGCAGGAAGTCTCGATCAGCGAAGAAACCCAGGCCTTGGCCCGCCAATCGGAGGAGCTAACGCAACAGCTAGCCGTGCTTCGTGCCGAAAAAGTTCACCTCGAGGAAAAACAGAAAGAGTTCGAGCAGGAATGGGAAGCCGCCCGCACGCACGTGACCCAAACCGAAGATCACCTGCGTATGGCCCGGCAGACCCTGAACGAAATGCGCGAAGAGCGCGGCAAATTCGAAATCGAAAAGGCCCGCAACGATTCCGATCGCGCCCATCTGTGCGAAACCTGCCTCGCCGAAGTCAACGCACAACCCGAGGACCTTATCGCTTCCGAAACGGCTTTTATGTCCGGCGAGGAGCTCGCTATCGCCGAAGCCAGCTACCGCGAAATGAAGCAAAAAATCGAAAACATGGGCGCCGTCAACATGATGGCCCTCGAGGAATACAACGAGTGCGAGCAGCGCTTCGCCTTCCTCACCCGCGAGCGCGACGACCTGCTGCAGTCCATCGCCGACACGCAGCAGGCCATCAAGGAGCTCGACCAGATTACCAAGGATCGCTTCGAACAGGCCTTCGCCGCCATCAACGCGAATTTCACCGCCGCGTTCCACACCATTTTCGGCGGCGGCACCGCGGAGATGCGCCTCGCCGAACCCGATAGCTCCGGGGACGCCGGCATCGATATCGTCGCTTCACCGCCAGGCAAGCGCCTGCAGAACGTCCTCCTGCTCTCCGGCGGCGAAAAAGCCATGACCGCGCTCGCGCTGCTCATTGCCATCTTCCGCTATCAGCCGAGCCCCTTCTGTATTCTCGACGAAGTCGACGCGCCGCTCGACGAAGCCAACGTCGGCCGCTTCACCAAGCTGATCGCCGACATGAGCGCGCAGACGCAATTCATCGTCGTCACCCACAACCGCAAGACCATGGAAACCGGCAGTGTCCTTTACGGCGTCACCATGCAGGAGCCTGGCGTTTCCAAGCTCGTCAGCGTCCGCTGGGAAGGCGACGAAGCTCCCGCTCCCAAGCGCCGCGCCGCCACCGCCGCTTAAACGCTCTTCCTTGCGCTCTTGGGGCGGTGTTCACTCCGTCCTTTTTCTTTCCCCTCCTTAAAACCAGAATGATTTGTCAAACGATTTTCTTTCCAAAAAGTATGCGCGTCACATTGACATCCTCGTTCGGTGGGATAGAATGCAGAACACTTTGTCAGGGGCAAAGTCCTCGTGAGTGCAAGTCCCGCAACGAAAGTCATCCGCGAAACCAATTTCGCCGGCATCGCCCCCATTGCGCGCGGCAAGGTTCGCGACATCTATGATCTCGGCGACCGCCTCCTCATTGTCGCTACCGATCGCCTTTCCGCGTTCGACGTGGTCATGCCCACGCCGATCCCCGACAAGGGCCGCGTCCTCACGCAAATCTCTCTGTTTTGGTTCAATCTGCTGAAGGACGTCATCCCCAATCACGTCATCAGCTCCACTGAATTCCCCCCGCCTTTCGATCAGTACAAGGATGAACTCTCCGGCCGCTCCATGGTCGTCAAGAAGACGCAGCCTCTTCCCATCGAATGCGTCGCCCGCGGCTACATCTCCGGCTCCGGCTGGAAGGAATACAAAGCCACGGGAAAAATCTGCGGCATTCCCCTTCCTCCCGGCTTGCGCGAGTCCGACAAACTCCCCGAAGTCCTCTTCACGCCGGCGACCAAGGCCGCCACCGGCCACGACGAAAATATTCCCTTTGAACGCGCCGCCGAAAGGATCGGCGCCGGCCTCGCCCACATGGTTCGCGCCACCACGCTCGAAATCTACCGCCGTGCCGCCGCTTACGCCGAACCACGCGGCATCCTGCTCGCGGATACCAAATTCGAATTTGGATTGCTCAACGGCGAATTAATCTGGATTGATGAAGCCCTCACCCCCGATTCTTCCCGCTTTTGGCCAGCCGCCCAGTATCATCCCGGAGGCCCCCAGCCTTCCTTCGACAAGCAGTTTGTGCGCGACTACCTCGAACGGATCCACTGGCCCAAAACGCCTCCGGGTCCCGACCTGCCCCCCGATGTGGTTGCCGCCACTCGCGCCAAGTACCGGGAAGCCTATCGCATCCTGGTCGGGCGCGATCTGGACTCGTAAGCCGGCCCTCAAAAAAATTTCCTGCAGCGGAGAGTGCGTACGTGAGAGATCAATTGGAAGGGCTTGTCGGACAAATGGTAGATCGCGGGATTCTCTTTGATGAGGCCGTCGGCGAATTCGAAAAGCGTTTCATCAAGCACGTTTTGGAGCGCACCAACGGCAATCAGTGCCGCGCCGCCGAACAACTCGGCATCCATCGCAACACCCTCAGCCGCAAAATTACCGAATACAAACTCGACCATCGCCGCCGCAAATCCCGCTGAGCGCCGGAGTAGCCCAGTCTTCAGCCTGGGTCCCTTTCATCATTGGCCGGCTTTCCGATGCGCACCGTGTGCGCCCCGGATGTGCTTGTGAAACGGGCCACACCCGATCCCGTGTAATGGCCGATCTTCACGTCGGCCCTTCCCCGAACGCGCTCGCGCGCCGTTCGCCGATCCTCTCCCAAAAACGAAAAGGCCCCGCACCAAAGTCCGGGGCCTCTCCCAGTATCGCTATGCTGAAAATTAGTGCATTCCAGGCTTCTTCGGCGCTGGCTTGTGGACCGGCTTCTTCGGCGTTTCCTTTGGCAAATCTTCCTCGTTCACCTTGGCCTTGTCCCAGTGCAGCATGAACGCCGGATCGGGATCGTAGGTCTCCAGAGTGCCCGTGAACCGCACCGGGTTCCCCTTCTCCAGCTTTGCCGCCGCCGGCTGGTCCGCCATCTTGATGATCACGTCCATGTCCGGGGTCGTCGCTGCCTGAAATTCCGCGTCGCTGGTCACAAACGCGGTCTTCAACTCCACCGTGTCGGTTCCGGGGGTGATGTCAATCAGCTTGCCCGGCACATCCGGGAACTCCAGGCCGCAGGCCGCGGTCCAGGTCAGCTTCGCCTTGTCCCCGCCGGCCTTCAGGTCCGTCACCACGGAAGCGATAGTCATGTCCTTGCGGGCAGCATCCAGGTCCGCCGCGCTCACCAGCTTGTAGCTCGCCGGGCGCTTCACGGAGTTCGGCGCGAGTTGCAGCAGCTCGTTCATCTCCGCATCCGTCAGCGGGTCGCAAACCGTTCCGCCCTGATAATTGGCCATCAGCTTCCTTAGATAGCTCTTGATGGATTTGGACTGCTGCTCGTTGGCATTCTTTGATGTCGCCGCGCGCGCGTAAAACCACATTGCATCCAGCGGCTGCGCCGGGGACATCGCCATGTACGCTTGCCCGAGCTTGTAATTCGAAATCAGGTCATCCGGCGAAACTGACAGCACCGCGAGGTAAGAATCGGCGGCTCCCGCATAATCCTTGGCTGCCATTCCCGCGTTGGCCGCGGTGCCGTTGAAGAGCACAATCGACTGCTGCTTCTCCTTGTTGAACACTTCCTCGGAAACTCCATCCGGCTTCGGCAATTTGTCGAGCACTTTCAATCCGTCCAGGGCTGCCGCACGCGCTGCCTTGGCGGTCTCGGCGTCGGGATTCTGAATCGCGTTAAATGCGAAGGCACGCGCATAGTAGGCGTCGTAGAGATCCGGCGGACTCACCTTATCGCCCATCGCGATCATCTTGTCGCAATACTCGATGGTTTTCGGGTAATTCTTTTGCGCGAAGTAATTCTTGTAATAGAGCGGGTAGATGTAATTCAACAGCGCCGAATTCGGATATTTGGCGACGAAATCATCCAGCAGCTTGATCTGCGCGGCGGGATTCTTCTCGGCGGCGGCCGCCTGGTAGGAGTTGTACTCCGCCATCGTATATTTCTGCTGCGAGCCTCCGGCCGCCGCCTGGGCCGTAGCATTAGGCGTGCTGCTCAAGCCAAGCGCTGCAAGAAGCAAAAGGCTTGCCATCCAACGAATTGCTTTCATTGTCTCCTCGCTCCAACCATGAAGGTAAAATTGCATACGCCGCCTGCAGCAATGCCACGGACGGAACTTCTTCCACACCTGCGAACCGAAAGTGCTCTTTAGGAAACGTTGGAATTATAGGTGCACCCGATGCCCAATCGCAAGCCGATACCTGTCCCGTGCTTTTTCGCTTGCCGAGCGTTGGGCTCCCCGTGAAAATTTCGTGGCACCCCGGTGCACCTCCGAGGCATTCACTTTGGGGCGGCATCCTAACGAGATACGATGAGTCTCGCATAAAAAGAGTGGCTTTGGGGAGGAAGAAATCAAATGACCGCCATAAACAATGCAAATAGCTTCTCCTCCGTGGCACTTCCTCTGGCGGGCCGGGTAGCTCTGATCACCGGCGGCAGCCGTGGCATCGGCAGGGCCATCGCATTCCGCCTCGCTGCGCTCGGCGCCCCTATCGGCCTGTGTGGCCGCGATGAGGAAAAACTCACCATCACCGCCAAGGAACTCGAATCCACGGGCGCACGCATCCTCGCCCTCCGCGCCGACGTTACCTGCGAAGGCGACGTGCTGTCCCTCGTGCAGGCCGCCGAGAAACAACTCGGCCCTATCTCCGTCCTAGTCAACAATGCCGGCACCGGCCGCGGCGGTTTCGGACCCGTCCACGAAAAATCCGAGGCTGAGTGGGACCACATCATGAACACCAATCTCAAAAGCGTCTTTTTCGTTTCCCGCGCCGTCATTCCGGGAATGATTCAGCGCCGTTCGGGCGACATCGTCAACATCAGCTCCCTGGCAGGCAAAAATACCTTCGCCGGTGGCAGCATTTATTGCGCTTCGAAGTGGGCGCTGCAGGGACTTTCCGGCTGCATGGCGGAAGATCTTCGCGCCCACGGCATCCGCGTCAGCGTCATCTGCCCCGGCAGCGTCGCCACGGACTTCATGGGCCGCGGCCCCAAAGATGCCAGCAAAGTCCTCTCCGCCGAGGACGTCGCCCACGCCGTCGCCATGGTCCTCACCCAGGGCGCGCAGAGCTTCATCAGTGAAGTCCACCTCCGCCCTGTCGCCAAGCCCTGACGGCAAGTTGGCCGCTCTTCCTGACCGGGGATGTAGGGCCCGGGTTCCAGTCGCACGGCCTTCAGCATGTGTCCGCGTCCGCTGACCACCCTGAGCGCCTGGGGCGCGTCTCAACTTCCGGGCTCGCTCCCAGGCCGCTCTTGCTGGTAGCTGGTGACCAGGGCTGCCGGCCTCTTGCCCCCGCCCTTATTTTCCTCTTGACAATAGTTGTGTGCACGACTATCATGAGACCATGAATTCGCGAAACAAAGCGGCTTGCCCCGGCGCCGCCGGCATCGAGGATCAGGTCTTCGTCGCCATCCTCAAATCCGCCGACGCGCTTGCCGCCCAGGCCGAGCAACTCTTGAAAACCAGCGGTCTCACTGGCGCTCAATACAACGTGCTTCGCATCCTTCGCGGGGCGGGTCCCGAAGGCCTGCCCTGCAGCGGCATCAGCGAACGAATGATTTCCCGCGATCCGGACATGACGCGCATGCTCGATCGCATGGAGTCCCGCCAATGGATCTCCCGCGAGCGCCAGACCGAAGATCGCCGCGTCGTCAAGGCGCGCATTACCGAAGAAGGTCTGAAACTCCTGAAGAAGATGGACGCTCCTGTGCGCGAGCTCCACAAACGGCAATTTGCGCACATGAGCGCCGCGCGCCAGAAGACGCTGCTGGAGCTCATTTCGGAAGTGCTGGCCCACGAACCCGAGTGAGGTTCCGGCGCATCCAAACGCAGTCCATCTTCCAAGCAAAAGAATAGGGAGGAAGTAAAATGAAAGCGCTGTCTACGAAGTTTGCTCTGCTTGCGGCACTCGCTGTGGTCTCTGGCCTTCCGGCAACCGCCGGCGCCACCACCTATCAGATCGATCCCCGGCATTCCAGCGCAAACTTCACCGTCACACACCTGCTAATTTCCAAAGTCCACGGTGAATTCCACGGCCTCACCGGATCCATCCTGCTCAACGACACGGATATCAGTAAGTCCAGCGTCAACGTCACCATCGACGCCGCCACCGTCAACACCAACGAACCCGATCGCGACAAGGATCTCAAGAGTCCCAATTTTTTGGACGTTGCCAAATACCCCACCATCACCTTTCGATCGACTAAGGTCGAGAAATTTCCCGACGGAAGCCTGAGAATCACCGGGGATCTCACCATCCATGGCGTTACCAAGTCGGTCGTATTGAACGCCACCTCCCCCAAACCTCCCATCAAGGATCCCTGGGGATTCACCCGCACCGCGGCCTCGGCCAGCACAAAAATCAACCGCCAGGATTTCGGCATCACGTGGAATAAGACCATGGATGACGGCGGCGCCATTGTCGGCAATGAAGTCAACATCACTCTCGACGTCGAAATGATCGTTCCTCCAGCGAAATAATCTCCGCTGCGGTTGGCCGGGCGCAACCTGCAGCCCGCTCGCCAGTCCAATCGCGCGGATCTGTAGCGGCCACCTACAGGCGGCCTAGCCTGCGGGCGCCGGGACTTCAGCCCGGTAAAAATACAGCGGTGAATGAGTTCGACTTCCTAATAACGAAAGCCACGAGCTGTCACGAAATGAGGAATCCTATGGATAAGCCTGCACCTGCCGTACACACGATTCACGAACACATCCAAAAGCGCTGGAGCCCTCGCGCCTTCTCCGAAAAACCCGTTCCCGCAGATGTCCTTCGCAGCTTGTTCGAAGCCGCCCGGTGGGCGCCCTCCAGCAACAATGAGCAGCCTTGGGCCTTCCTGGTCGCCACCCGCGAAGATCACGAAGCTCATGCCCGCATGTTAAGTACGTTAGTGGAGTTCAACCAGACCTGGGCCAGGCACGCTCCGGTCCTGGCCATTGCCGTTTCCGAACTCAACTTCGCCCGCACCGGCAAACCCAACCGCAACGCCTTTTATGACACCGGTGCCGCCATCGCCAATCTTTCTCTCGAAGCTACCTCCCGAGGCCTCTTCGTGCATCAAATGGCTGGGTTTGATCCCCGCAAGGTCATCGAACTGTTCGAGGTTCCCAGCGGATGGGAACCTATCGCCGCTTTTGTGATAGGGTACCCTGGCGACGCTTCATCCTTGCCGGATCCGTTGCGTGAGCGCGAAGTTGCCCCACGCGAGCGGAAGTCCCTCGAATCGTTCGTCATGGGCGGCCACTGGGGCAGGCCTGCGTCCTTTCTTTAAAAATAGCCGGCTTCACGAAGCCGTCCAGGGGGTGGCGTTTTTCGGATGCGCTCCACGCTCGAATTCCTGGTGCACCACGGCTATGCCGTCCTGCTGATCTGGGTCTTCCTGGAGCAGGCCGGCTTGCCTTTGCCTTCGATGCCTGTGCTTTTGGCCGCTGGCGCGCTTGGCGGCATGAACCGCCTCAACTTCGGCTTCTCTCTGCTGGTATCCGTCGCTGCTTGCCTTTGCGCGGACACCATGTGGTACGAGCTGGGCCGCCGAAACGGTATCAAGATCGTTCAATGGCTCTGCAAGGTCTCTCTGGAGCCGGATTCCTGCGTCCGCCGCACCGAAGGCATTTTTGAGAAGCAGGGCGCGAAGTCTCTCATCCTGGCGAAGTTCTTCCCTGGCTTGGGCGCGGTCTCCACACCCTTGGCCGGAATCTTTCAGATGAATTTCCGCAGGTTCCTGGGCTATGACTTCCTCGGCGCATTTCTTTGGGCAGGTTCTTACCTGGCGCTTGGGTATCTCTTCAGCGGCCAGATTGAAATCATGGCTGCCAAGATCCAGCAATTGGGCATCAGCATGTTGGGGGTCGTTAGCTTCCTCTTCGCGCTTTACGTCGCCTACAAATTCATCGGCCGCCAAAGATTTCTTCGCGAACTCCGGATCGCGCGCATCAGCCCCGAAGAGCTGAAGCAAATGCTCGACACCGGCGAACCTGTTACTATCGTCGACCTCCGCCACTCCCTCGACTTCGAAGCCGACCCGGAAATCATTCCCGGCGCATTTCACATGGACGCCAGCGAGCTCGCAAATAAGGAGGAGTCCCTCCCCCGGGATCGCGAGGTAATTCTCTACTGTACCTGACCCAATGAAGCTTCCAGCGCCCGTGTGGCGCTGCTTCTCAGAAACAAAGGAGTGAAACGCATCCGGCCTCTGGAAGGCGGCCTCGCTGCCTGGCGCGATCTGGGGTACCCGATGCAGACCGTGCCGCTGGACACAAATTCCAGCCAAATTTCCAAAGATTGATCAAGAAAAGGAGAACGTTTATGGCAATCAAGGTTCAGGTGATCTTTTACAGTATGTTCGGCCACGTCTACAAAATGGCGCAGGCCGTCGCCGAAGGAGCCCGGGAAGTGCAGGGGGCCGAGGTATCCCTGCTCCAGGTACCGGAACTCGTACCCAGCGACATCCTGGAAAAATCAGGGGCCAAAGCGCAGCGCGACGCCTTTGCTCATGTTCCCGTAGCGACCGTGGAGCAACTGACCGACGCGCACGCCATCATCTTCGGCACGCCCACCCGCTTCGGCAGCATGGCCGCGCAGATGCGCAACTTCCTCGATCAAACGGGCTCACTCTGGTTCAAGGGCGCGCTGGTCGGAAAAGTCGGCAGCGTCTTCGCCTCGACGGCCACTCAGCACGGCGGCCAGGAAACCACCATCACCAGCTTCCACACCACGCTGCTCCACCACGGCATGATTGTAGTCGGCGTCCCTTACACCGAACCCGGCCTGTTGCTCATGAGCGAAATTACCGGCGGCACGCCCTACGGCGCCACCACGCTCACCGGCTCCGACGGCGCGCGCCAACCCAGCGAAAATGAGCTGCGCATCGCCCGTTTCCAAGGCAAGCACGTCGCCGGAATCGCCGGCAAACTTTTCCGCTAATCCCGTCGCCAGCGCCAGCCTTTGTAGCGCCCGCCTTTTTATCCCGAGCGAAGCGCGGGACTGAGGCGGGCGGCTCTGATAATGTAGTGGCCGAACTTTAGATCGGCCACTCTGGCGGCATCGTAGCGCCTTTGTCTGGGCTACCTTGGGCAGTGAAAAGGCCGGCAAGCCCGCTTGCCTGCTGGAAGCAGGAGCTGCCATGTCCCCCGTTCGAATAGAAAAACCACGCCAAAGTCCTGCGTTTCGTTCAGAACAAAAATGCGGGCCTTGCAATCATCTGCATCGAACGATTTACAGCCTTGGCGTCACAATCCCCACTTGCGCCTGATACTTCCCCTTCTTGTCCTTGTAGCTGACCTCGCAATCCTCGTCGCTCACAAAGAACAGCACCTGGCACAATCCTTCGTTCGCATAAATCTTTGCGGGCAGCGGCGTGGTGTTGCTGATTTCCAGCGTCACGAACCCTTCCCACTCCGGCTCAAACGGCGTCACGTTCACGATGATTCCGCAGCGCGCATACGTCGACTTCCCAAGGCAAATCGTCAGCACGTTCCGCGGAATCCGGAAATACTCCACCGAGCGCGCCAGCGCGAACGAATTCGGCGGAATCAAGCACGAATCTCCCTTGTACGATACCAGCGATCGCGGATCGAAATTCTTCGGATCCACGATCGTCGAATTCACGTTCGTAAAAATCTGAAATTCGTCGGCCACGCGAATGTCGTAGCCATACGACGACACGCCGTAACTGATCACCCCTTCCCGGATTTGCCGGTCCGTGAACGGCTCGATCATCTTGTGCTCCAGCGCCATGCGCCGGATCCAGCGGTCTGGCTTTACAGACATCCCTGCCTCCTGATAGAAAGACCTGTGTGGCTCTTGCAAAAGGATAAAGTGTAGATGAGGTGGAACTCCTTGACAACCCGGGCCTTAGCCTCTAGCATCGGGCCACGTAGACCGGGAGGCCGGCTGTGATCAAGCTCGACATCGTAAATGCCGTCGTCGCAAAGACCAACATCAGCCGCACCAAGGCGGAGCAGGCCGTCGAGACCGTCTTCGAATCGCTCAAGAACGCCATGGGCCGCGGGCAGCGTATCGAGTTGCGCAAGTTCGGCGTCTTCAGCGTGAAACCGCGCAAAACCGGCATCGGCCGCAATCCCCGCACCGGCGAAGAGGTCAGCATCCCCCCGGGAAAAGCCGTGCGCTTCAAGCCCGGCAAGGAACTCCAAGGACTGGAAGACACTTCCGCCAACCAACCCAAGTAATCCATTGTGACTCCACCGGAAACAGAACCGAGCGCTCCCTCCATTCTGCACGTGCCTGCCTGGCCACCTGCGGTTCCCGGGCGCTACTTCGCTGCCGAACAGCCCCATCCTCCGCTCCGCTCCCTGATTCTGGCTTCCGGCCTTTTCCTCCTCACCCTGCTCACCTCGCTGATCGCTGGTACGCATTTCGCCGCTGCTTACGCTCACAACCAAGCCGCCTCGCTCGATGCCTTCCTGCAGACCTTCCGCCTCGCCTATCGCGATCCCGTGGCGCTTCTGGCCGGCCTGCCCTTTGCCGTCACACTGCTCTCCATCTTGCTAGCACACGAACTCGGCCACTACTTCGCCTGCCGCCATCATCACATCCATGCCAGTTATCCGTTCTTCATTCCCGCGCCAACGCTGATCGGCACCTTTGGCGCCTTTATCCTGATTCGCTCCCCCATTCGCTCCATGCGCGCACTGTTTGACGTCGGCGCTTCCGGCCCGCTGGTCGGCTTCCTGGTCGCGCTGCCACCGCTTGTGTATGGCGTGCTGCACGCCAAGGTGATACCCGCGCTCTCCTCCGATTCGAACGCAGATCTGATCTTCGGGGTTCCGCTCATCGTTCGCCTGGCCACCGCCGTTCTGCAACCCAACGCGCAAACCGCCGATCTGCTTCTGCATCCCGTCGGCCGCGCCGCTTGGGTTGGCCTTTTCGCCACCGCGCTCAATCTCTTGCCCGTCGGCCAGCTCGATGGCGGCCACATCGTGCGCTCCGTCAGCCCTCGTCTTCATCGCTGGATTTCCATCTGCCTTCCGCTCGCTCTCGTGCCTCTTGGCTATTTCCAGTGGCAGGGCTGGTGGATCTGGGCGCTGATTCTCTTCGGCCTCCAATTCGTCCGCATGGCTCCGATATACGATCCAACCCCTCTCGATCCCAACCGCCGTTTTGCCGCCGTGCTTGCGCTGGCCGTTTTCATTCTCTGCTTCATGCCGTATCCCATCGAAAGGCTGATGTAACGCTTCCCCGGATGCCTGCGCCCGCCAAAACCGAATTGTCGCGCACCTTGCGCGAACACGACCTGCTTCTGCTTTTTATCGGCTCGGTGATTGGTTCCGGAATTTTTCTCACGCCAGGGCTGATCCAGCGCCAGATTGGCGGTTCAGTCAGCTGGGCCCTGATGGTGTGGCTGCTCGGTGGCTTACTGTCTCTTCTCGGCGCGCTAACCTATGCGGAGCTTGCCGCGGCAAATCCGGAAGCGGGCGGGCTCTACTGCTACATCCGCGACGCCTTTGGCCGCTTGCCCGCGTTTCTCTACGGCTGGAGCCTCCTGTTCGTCATCGCCAGCGGCACTATCGCCGCACTCGCCCATGCCTTCACCACCTATATGCAGGAGATCGTTCCGCTCTCGCCGGTGGAAGCGTCTGCAACCACAATCCTTATGATCGCAGTAGTCACAGTCATCAACGTGTGGGGCACTCGCAAGAGCTCGGATGTGCAGAACGTCACCACAATTATCAAAGCGGGATTCATCGTGGTGCTGGGCGCCCTGCTGCTCGCGCTGGGGCTGAACCGAGGCTCTTTCCAGGGTGCGCACCCTGCGGGTATCGCTCACCCGCCAGGCACCTACGTGCTGTTCTCCGGAGTCGGCCTGGCCATGATTACCGTCCTCTGGGCCTATGAAGGCTGGCAATTTGGCACCTACAGCGCCGGCGAAGTGCAAAATCCCCAGCGCAGCTTTCCCCGCACCTTTTTATTTGGTTCGCTGATCCTGATCGGACTCTATCTTTTCGCGGTGGTGGCCTACCTGGTGGCGCTTGGCCCTGTGCAAGCTGCGCAAAGCGACGCCATCGCGGCCAGCGCCGCGCGCGCCGTTCTTGGCCCCTGGGCAGCGAAATTCGTGGCCGCCGCGATTCTCGTCTCCACCTTCAGTTCCACCAACAGCGTTGTCCTCACTGCTCCGCGCGTTTTCTTCGCCATGGCCAACGACAATCTGTTCTTCAAAAAACTCGCCGACGTCAGTCCGCGCTTTGGCACGCCGGCGCTGGCGGTTCTCGTCCTTGGAGTCTGGTCCTGCGTGCTGGCTTCCGCCGCGGGCTTTGCGAAGCTGGCCAACGGAGCGATCTTCATCGGCTGGATTTTTTACGGGCTCGGCGCCGCCGCGATTTTTCCGATTCGCCGCGCGAATCCAGGAAAGCCTCTGCCCTACCGCGTTCCGGTCTACCCGTTCACGCCGTTCGTCTTTGTCCTTGCCGCTTTGGCCATCATCGGCAACGCCTTGTTTGTCGCCCTTCGGGACCCCCACGAATTTCTGTATCTCCTGGTGGCCATCGCCCTCATGCTGCTCGGCCTCCCGGGGTATATCTTCTGGTCCCGCCGCAAAACGTAGTTCCGCCTTCCGCTGAACCGATTTGAAATTTCACAATCCGGATTATCTTTCTTGCTTCACAAGCGAATCGCCATCGCCATCTGCCCCGCCACAGCCGGCCGTTCCGCAAAATTTCCACTTGACAATGTGCGAATAAAATGCGAAAACTTCGGGCGCTGGTCTTCCCACCCCAGTTTGGAGCCTTCCGTGTCCTCCACCATCGCTGTCGCTCCTTCCCTGGATCGCTATCGGCTTCCGCTTCACCGCTTTTGGGGCTACACATCCTTCCGCCCTCGTCAGGAAGCGATTGTCCAAGCTCTCGATTCCGGCCGCGACGTCTGCGTCGTTATGCCCACGGGCGGCGGTAAATCTCTCTGTTATCAGCTCCCTGCTGTTCTCGATGAAAAACGCACCGCCGTCGTCATCTCTCCTCTCATCGCCCTCATGCAGGATCAGGTCGCACAACTCCGCCAGATGGGCATCCCCGCCATCTTCCTCAATAGCGCCGTTCTCCGGTCCGATCGCCGCGAACTCGAAGAGAAAACCCTCACGGGCGAGTTCCGCCTCATCTACATCTCCCCCGAACGTGCGGTCATGGCGGGCACCGAACGATGGCTCAAGAATGTGCCGCTCTCTTTCTTCGCCATTGACGAAGCTCACTGCATTTCCCAATGGGGCCACGACTTCCGCCCCGAATATCGGCAACTCGCCAAGCTTCGCGCGCTCTTCCCCGACCGCCCCATCGCCGCCTTCACCGCCACCGCCACGCAGCAGGTGCGTCACGACATCATCGAGCAGTTGCAACTTCGCGACCCCTTTAAATCCGTCTCCAGCTTTCGCCGCGAGAATCTCCGCTACGTCGTGCGCGAAGCCAAGGAACCCCAGCAGAATGCGCTCGTCGTCGAAGCCGTGAAACAGGCCCGCGCCGGTAATGTGATTGTCTATTGCCCCACCATCGCTCGCGTTGGTGAACTTGTCGATTTATTGGAAGAAAGCGGCGTCGCCGCCGTTGGCTATCACGGCCAGATGGACGCCGCCGCACGCCGCACCGCGCAGGAACAATGGATGAGTGAAGAGGTGCACGTGCTCGTTGGCACCATCGCCTTCGGCCTCGGCATCAATAAACCCAACGTCCGTACCGTCATCCGCCTTGGTTTGCCGGATAGCATCGAGCAGTTCTATCAGGAAACCGGACGCGCCGGCCGCGACGGTCTTCCCGCCGATTGCTTCCTTTTTTGGCAGAAAAAGGACAACGCCCTCCGCGCCTTCTTCATCAACCAGATCGGCGACTCGCAGGAAAAGCATCGCGCCTGGCAGCGCTATTCCCGCATGCAGGATTTCGTCACCTCCAAAATCTGCCGCCAGAAATCCATCTGCGAACACTTCGGCGAAATCACCAAATGGAATGGCTGCGGCATCTGCGACGTCTGTTCCCAGCCGCCCGATTGGCTTTCCAGGGTGAAGTCCGCGAGCGCTTCCGCCTCCTGCGCTAACACCAAACCGGAGCTCCTCCTCGAACGCGCCACATTCCAGCGCGAATCCTCACAATCCGTTGACGATGAGCTCCGGGAATTCCTCCGCGAGTGGCGCAAAAATATCGCCAGGAAAAAGATGCTCGCCGCTTTCCTCGTCCTTCATGATTCGACGCTCGAAAATATCTGCGCTCGCAAACCGAAAACGCTCGAGGAGCTTCGCTGCGTCTCCGGCATGGGCGACGCCAAATGCCAGGCCTATGGCGGAGAAATCCTCGACGCCCTGTACCGCTTCGGGCAAGGTGCTCGCGCCAGCAAGGAATGGCACGCCCGCCCCTCCAGCCCCGCGCAGGAAACCCTCGACCTCCTCCAGCAGGGCCGCACCTTCGAGGAAATCGCCCAGCTTCGCGGCCGCAAAGTCTCCACCGTTATAGTTCTCGTCGCCGACCTCATCGAAAAAGGCGAACTTCCCTTCCGCCCGGACTGGGTCCATCCAATTCACGCCGAGCAGATCCGCCAATCGGCTGCAAAACTCGGCCTCGCCTACCTCAAGCCCATCAAGGAGTCTCTCCCCGCTGAAATCACCTATGAAGAAATCCGGCTCGTCGTCGGCCAGCTCCGCCACGCCGCG
Organism: Acidobacteriota bacterium; assembly: GCA_021324935.1. Taxonomy (GTDB): domain Bacteria; phylum Acidobacteriota; class Terriglobia; order Acidiferrales; family UBA7541; genus Acidiferrum. The sequence goes on along the minus strand of JAJPIE010000059.1, from coordinate 46,717 downwards.
GGAAATCTCGCTCCGAAACTGGAGTGATCGGAATTTAGCCCGGCGCATTCCCCTTCGCTCTCTGGTTCAGTTTTGGCTCACAACAATGTCAGTGGGTCCATATCGACCAGCACCGCCGTCTGCGGAATCTCCTTCGCTTCGCAAAAACCCATCGCCCCGCTTAGCAACTTCGTAATCGCCGATCTCTTCGGCGACTTCAATAAAAACTGGAATCTGTGCTCTTTCTTCAACCGCGCCAGCGGCGCCGAGGCAGGCCCCAGCACGCGAATCTCCTTCCCGTCTGACCGAGTAAAATATTCCGAAAGCTGCCGCGACCACCGGATTACATTTTCCAGGTTCTCATCCCGCACGATTACATTCGCCAGCGACGTGAACGGCGGATACGCCATCATCCGCCGGTAATGCAGTTCCCTCTCATAAAATGCCAGGTAATCCTGCTTCACTGCATCTTGAATCGCGTAGTGCTCCGGGTAGTACGTCTGAATCAGCACGCGTCCCGGCAATTCCCCGCGGCCTGCGCGCCCTGCCACCTGCGTCAGCAACTGAAACGTCCGCTCCGCCGCGCGAAAATCTGGAAAACTGAGCAGAGAATCCGCCGAAATCACCCCCACCAGCGTCACTCGATGAAAATCGTGCCCTTTCGCGAGCATTTGCGTGCCCACCAGAATATCCAGCGCGCCGTTGGCAAATGCTCCCAGGGTCTCCTGATACTGCTGCTTGGTGCGCACCGTGTCGCGATCCAGCCGCGCGATCCGCGCTCCTGGAAATTCTTTCCTCAACCTCTCCTCCAGATGCTCCGAACCCTCCCCAAAAAAATAAACGTACTTCGAGTCGCATTTCGGGCATGTCCTCGGCACCGCCTGCATGTATCCGCAGTAGTGGCACTCCAGCCGGTTCCGGTTTTTGTGATACGTCAATGATATGCTGCAATTTGCGCACTGCACCGAAGCTCCGCAACTCCGGCACAACACCGACCAGGAATAACCCCGGCGGTTGATCAAGATGAGCGCCTGCGTCTGGAATTGCAGGCACTCCGCAATCCCTTCGTGCAATCTCTTGGAAATCGGACTCGTTTGATTCGTCCGCTGAAATTCCGTGCGCAAGTCCACGATCTCCACCGCTGCCAGCGACCGGTTCTCCACCCGCGACGCCATCGTGAGCAATTCGTATTTTCCATTCGCTGCGTTGTGATACGTCTCCAGTGCCGGCGTTGCCGAGCCCAGCAGTGCCACCGCGTTTTCCAGCTTGGCACGCACAATCGCCACGTCGCGCCCGTGATACCGCGGCGTTTCCTCCTGCTTGAAGCTGTTCTCTTGCTCCTCGTCCACGATCACCAGGCCGAGGTTTTCGAGCGGCGCAAACACCGCCGAACGGGTGCCCACCACCACCCGCGCCTGCCCATTGCGTACCCGCCACCATTCCCGCGCCCGCTCCACGTCGCTCAGCGCTGAGTGCAGCACCGCCACGCCTTCAAACTGCGCTCCAAACCATGCCCTGCATTGCCGGCCAATCCACAATGTCAGCGCGATCTCCGGCACAAGAACGATCGCCGTTTTCCCGCGCGCCAGCGTGTCCTGCACGCTGCGCAAGTACACTTCCGTCTTCCCGCTTCCCGTCACCCCGCGCAGAAGCTGCACGCCAAACTCACCCAACTCAAATCTCGCCCGAATTGCGCCGAACGCCCGCTCCTGTGCTTCATTCAACGTATGCGACGGCGCTTCGTAGCCCACGTCGAATGGATCCTCCGCCGGGTCAATCGCTTCCTCCCAGCTTTGCAGCAATCCGTCGCGCAGCATTCGATCGATCAGCGAACGCGAAACCCCGGCAAGCTTGAGCAGTTGCGACACTGGCAGCGCGCCGCGCTCCGTCTCCAGCAATGCCCGAATCCGCTCCTCTTTTGCGTGCAACCCCGGATTTATGCCACCCTCTTCCGGCCGCGGTCCCCCGGACTCCCCTTTCCACGCAACAATGGTCTGCACTTTCCTCTTGCGCCCTTGCAGCGTCTCCCGCAACTGCACGTAGCCGCGCCGCTGCAATCGCTGCAATGCTCCCGGCGATAGCCCCAGCTTGCCCACGGAGGAAATCGCCATCACCCCTTTTTTCTCGAAAAGTTTTAGAAGAAATTCCGCTTCCGGGCCGGGAAGGTCGGTCAGAAACTTCCCCAGCTTAAAGTCACTCGCCAATGATTTCCCTGTATCAGACAGGGCCACTTGCCGCTTCACCGCCAGTTCCGTCACCGGCGGCGTCATCCCCCGGAAAACTTCTCCAATCGGCGCCAGATAGTAGCTCGCAATCCATTGTCCTAGCTCCAGCAATTTCAAGGACAGCGCCGGAATCAAATCGAGCGACTTTTGAATCTTTCGGATTCTCGTATCCGGTGGCGCCGTCCCCGTCAGTTCCACGACCACGCCCACCAGCGACTTCTGCCGAAACGGCACCACGACCCGCGAGCCGGCCTGCACCTGATCCAGCAACTCTTCCGGAATCGAATAGGTAAATGTATGCCGCAACGGCAGCGGCACTGCAACATTGCAGTAGGTTTCATTCATCCCGTGTGTAGTGTAACAGCAGCCCACCAGTAGCACAGGCTTCCGCCGGCCTTGGCGCAGGACGGGCCTGTGTTCTTCTCTGTCTCTCTTTTTTCTCTGGGTCGAGAATGTTCTTGAGGAAACTCACCGGCTGATCAGCATTATCCCCACAAAAATCGCCGAAATGCCCAACCACTGTGTGCGCGAAACGCTCTCCCGCAAAAAAATTGCCGCCAACCCCACTGTCACCGCTCCATACAGCGACGCCAGCACGCTCACCACCGACGTCTGCTCCCGCATCATCCCAAGATTGTTGAATACGTAGGCGCTCGTATCGAGCAATCCCACACCAAATATCCACGGCACGTCGCGTCGCAGCGGCGCTGCTCTCGAGGCGCCGATCGCCAGCATCACCGCCGCTGTCGCCGCCACGCTGGTCAACCGGATGACCCACACCGAAGGCCCGCTTCCCAGCAGCGGCACCACGCGCAATCCCAGCAGCCAGAACATCACGCCAAATCCCGTTGCCGAAAACAGCGCCCACCCGACACCAAGCCGCTTCTTCGCAGGACGCGTCCCACCATCAATTGGATTCGCGTCATTCCGCACGTGCTCGCCCCGCGCCACCAGGATGACCCCCGTAATCGTCAGTAACAGTCCCATCAGCCGAGCCGAATTCAGTCGCTCTCCCGTCAGCGCCGAAAGCCCTATCGTCAACACCGGATAGCTCGACGAAATCGGGGCCACAATGGACAACTTTCCAATTTCAAACGACCGGTAAAGCGCCAGCGTCGATGTCGTATTCAGCAGGCCCGCCGCAATGCCCCACGCCCACGGCCGCCAGCCCGATCCGTCAAACAAATGTCCCCATCCGCCCAGTTGCCGCATCACCAGCGTCAGCAGGCAGAAGCCGCACAGTTGCATGTATAGCATCGTGCGGAACGTCCCGATTTTCCGCGTCGCATAACGCGCGAACAAGTCCGCGGAGCCCCAGCACAAAGCTGTAGCGATTCCAAGTAAAATGCCCATAAGAAATGGTCAGGATTTCGGCTTTTTCGCCCGCGCCAGCCCCAGTTCCGCCATCACTTTTTGCAAGTCTTTCCAGACGTCGGCCTTCGCGGGAGGATTCCGCAATAAGTACGCAGGATGGTAGGTCGCCATCAGCTTGTGCCCGTGCCAGTCCAGCCACTCGCCGCGATATTGCGAAATGCCACGATTCGTGTTCAATAGCGTCTTCGCCGCCACCGCGCCCAGGCACACGATCACCTTCGGCCGAATTACCTCAATCTGCCTCAGCAAAAACGGCGAGCAAGTGGCGATTTCCTCCGGCGCCGGCGTGCGATTTTCCGGTGGCCGGCACTTCACCACGTTGCAGATGTAAACTTCGCGCCGCTGCAGCCCCATCGCTTCGATCATCTGTGTCAGCAATTTCCCCGCGCGTCCCACAAACGGCAATCCCTGCATGTCTTCATCCGCGCCCGGCCCCTCGCCCACAAACACCAAATTCGCTTTCGGATTTCCGTCGCCAAACACCAGCTTATTGCGACCCTTGTGCAGATCGCACCGCGTGCAATCGCCCATGTCCTCGCGGATCTTCAGCAGCGTGTCGCCCACAATCTTGTCCACGGCGTCAAACAGCGAAAGCCCCGCGGGCGGCGCGACCGCCGGAAGGGAAGGCGGCAACTCCGCTGTCGCGTTCTCTGGAGCCGCCTCCGTCATTTTTTTCGGCAATGAATCTTCCTGAAACCCGGGACGCGGTGGAGGCACGGGCAAAACCGTCTTATCGCTTGCCACTCCCTTCCCCTCGGGCCTCCGATCTTTGTAAAACAATCGAATCCCCAAATCTTCGTAATACTTCAGTCGATCTTCGATTTTCTGCTGCACGGAGGGAGAGAAACGCTCAGCCATGGCCAGGTTCAATCGCCCGCTCGATGCGTAGCCCGCTTGCTGCGCAACACGCCGCGCACGCGCAATACTTCATCGAGAATCCGCTGCGCCACTTCGGTCTTGCGCTGCCGCGGCAGAGGCAGATCGCGCCCATCGCGCGAAAAAATCGTCACCACGTTGGTTTCCATGTCGAATCCCGCGCCTTCGGCGGTTACGTCGTTGGCCACAATCAAGTCCGCGTTCTTGCTCTCCAGTTTTTTCCGCGCATTCTCAGCCATGTGGTCCGTCTCCGCCGCGAATCCCACCACCACGCGGTCACCCTTCTCCCGTGCCACCGTCGACAGGATATCGGGATTCGGCTTCAGACGGATCGTCAACTCATCCTTCGTCCGCTTGATCTTCGAAGTTGCGGGCTCAGCCGGACGGTAATCCGCCACCGCCGCGGCGAACACCGCAATCGTCGCTGCTGCAAATCCCGATTTCACGGCTTGCAGCATTTCTTGCGCCGTGCGCACATCCACCCGCTCTACGCCCTCGGGAGTTTCCAGCGCCGTCGGTCCGCTGATCAAAATCGTCTTGGCTCCACGCCGTGCCGCAGCTTCCGCCACGGCGTAACCCATCTTCCCCGACGAGCGGTTCGTGATGAATCGCACCGGATCTAAATCCTCACACGTCGGCCCCGCCGTCACCAGGACCGTTTCTCCCGCGAAGTCCTGCTGCGCCTGCGCTACTTCACGCACGGCTTTGAGAATCTCTTCCTGCTCCGCCAGCCTCCCCGGCCCCGTCATCCCGCAGGCCAGATATCCCTCGCCGGGTTCCACGATCCGCACGCCACGCTTCCGCAAGGTCGCCAGATTTTCTTGCGTGGCTGCATGCTGCCACATGTTCACGTTCATCGCGGGGGCCACGATAACGGGCGCCGTCGATGCTAGATACAACGTCGAAAGAAAATCGTCCGCCAGCCCGCGTGCGAATTTCGCCAGGATATCCGCCGTCGCCGGCGCCACCAGCAGCAAGTCCGTGCGCTGCGCCACGGCGATATGCTCGATCGCCGAATCCAGGTTTGCGTCTCCTCCATCGGAATTGGCAAACAGATCGGTGATGACCTTCTGCCCGCTGAGCGCGGCAAACGTGAGCGACGTGATGAATTCACGCGCCGCGCGCGTCATGACCACTTGTACGGTGTGCCCCTCGGTCTGCAGGCGGCGGACAAGTTCCGCGGATTTGTAAGCCGCGACTCCGCCGGTTACGCCGAGGGTGATTCGCATGGAGAGCTCGCCGGCTTACTTCCGCCGCTTCCCGCCGTCCTTCTCTTCCTCGTTGGCCATCAGGTCGCTGAACTCGTATTCGATCAATCCCAGATTCACTTCTTCGCAGGCGATCCGCGTGGCCTTCTGCGTGCGCGGATTTTCCACCATCGGCGGCGCCCCGGCCATGATCTGCCGCGCGCGCCTCGCCGCCAGCACCACATACGCAAACTGGCTCTCGGGAGCTTTCGTTTGCACGCTCATGAGTCTCTTACCCTCCAAACGATGCCAGAACTTGATCCACCAACTCCCGGCGCCGCGCGCTTGAGCTTCGCAACGCCGTCACTATGGCCTGAGCTTCTTTTCCTGCGCGTTCCACGTCGTCGTTCACAACGCAAAAATCGTAAAACTTCTCGCTCGCTGCAATTTCCTCGCGCGCCTTCGCCAGCCGCCGCTTGATGTCTTCATCCGCGTCCGTCCCCCGGTTGCGCAGCCGCCGCTCCAGCTCCTGCCGCGAGGGTGGAAGTATAAAGATTGCCACGGACTCCGGCAACTTTTCCTTCACCTGCGCCGCGCCCTGCACATCGATCTCGAGCACCAGGTCCAGTCCCTTCGCCCGCGATTCCTCCAGCCATTTTTTCGGCGTGCCGTAGGAATGCTTTCCAAACACGCGCGCGTATTCCAGAAATTCACCCCGGGCGACCATGGCCTCGAATTGCTCGGACGTAACGAAATCATAGCATTTCCCGCTTGCCTCCGTCGCCCGCCGTGGCCTCGTGGTACACGACACTGACGGCATCGTCCCCGGCATCTCCAGAATCTTCTGCACCAGCGTCGACTTTCCCGAGCCTGACGGTCCGGACACGATCAAAACCAGCGGCTGTACTGGCGTCGGCTCTCTCATTCGATGTTCTGGACCTGTTCCCGCAATTTTTCGATCTCCGCTTTGATTTCCAGCGCCAGGCTGGTGATCGTCAGCGCTTCGCTTTCCACGCCCGGCGTCTTCGAAAGCATCGTGTTCGCCTCCCGGTGCATCTCCTGCAGCAGGAAGTCCAGCTTCTTTCCCAGCTCGCCCGCTCCGTCCAGCAGCTTCCCGAATTGTTGCAAGTGGCTGCGCAGCCTGTCGAGTTCCTCGCTGATATCGCTTCTCTCGGCCAGTAGCGCGGCTTCCTGTGCCACCCTGGCCGGATCCACCGGCGAGCCGTTCAGCAACTCTTTCAGCCTCGATTCCAGCCTGCGAACAAACGCGGGTCGCAGCGTGTTCATCAGTCCGCGTACTTGGTCCGCCTGCTCGCCGATTCGCGCCACTCTCGCACGAAGCTCATCGGCCAGGTGCCGCCCTTCCACGCGCCGCATCTCATCCATCTTGACCAGCGCTTCGCCCAGGCAGGACTCCAGCACTTTTCCCAGCGCTTCCTGCTCCTCCTCGGAATCCGGCAGCGCCGGCGCCAACCCGCCGATCACTCCGGGCAACCGCAGCAGCGACACAATATCCAGCTCATTTTTCCCGCCCGTCTGTAGACGCAGCTCATCGGCGGCCCGCAAATAAGCGTGCAGCAATTCCCGGTTCACGTGCACCGGCGCCGCTTCACCCGGCTCCACGTTCACATGAATGTCCACGTGCCCGCGATGAATGCGGTTCTTCAGCGCTTGCCGCAAGCGCAACTCGTAAGGCTCCAGCGAATCCGGCATGCGCAGCTTGATGTCGAGAAAGCGGTGGTTCACGCTCTTCACGCTGATGCGAATCGCCCAGCCCGCATGCTCGCTCCGCGCCATCGCGAAACCCGTCATCGAACGGCATTCCATCTTCGCCGGCGTTTCCTGTTTCGCTTCTGTTCCTGTCTTTGGCGTCATGAAGTTTTGCCCGAGTTCTGCGTCTCGCCTTCCTGTAACGCGGCCGGAGCAACCGCATCCTGGTCCGCAAATTGCAACTCATGCAGCCGCGCGTAGCTGCCCCCCTTGGCCAGGAGTTCCGCATGCGTCCCACGCTCGCGAATCTGCCCGTCCTCCAGCACTAGAATTTTATCGGCTTTGCGTATAGTTCCCAAGCGGTGGGCGATCACAAAAGTCGTCCGCCCCACCATCAGGTTGCTCAGCGCCTTCTGCACGTACATTTCGGATTCGGAGTCCAGCTCCGAAGTCGCTTCGTCGAGAATCAGGATCGGAGAATCCTTCAGGATCGCCCGCGCAATCGCAATCCGTTGCCGCTGTCCGCCGCTCAGCCGGGTTCCCCGCTCGCCGATAATCGTGTTATAGCCCTGCGGCAATTCCAGGATGAATTCGTGGGCCAGCGCCGCTTGCGCCGCCGCTTCTACTTTTTCACGGCTTACGTTTGTCAGTCCGTAACAAATGTTGTTCCACACCGTATCGTGAAACAGAATATTCTCCTGCGTGACCATCGCAATTTGCCCGCGCAGCGAACTCAACCTTGCCTTTCGCGTGTCCACGCCATCCACCCGAATCTCACCGGAAGTCACTTCGTAGAATCTCGGGATCAGATTTACCAGCGTCGTCTTACCCGCGCCACTCGAGCCCACGAACGCCACCACCTCGCCCTTCTGCGCCGTAAAAGCAATGTCACGCAGAACAGGCGCTTCCGCATCGCTATACGAAAAACCCACATTCTCGAAAGTGATTTCGCGCGAAAACGCCGGCAGCTCAATCGCTCCAGCCGCGTCCCGCTCTTCTTCCTTGAGATCCAAATACGCGAACACCTGCGTGGTCGCGCCCTGCGCCTGTTCAAACTGCTGGTACACCGCTCCCATGCGCTTCACCGGCTCGTAGGACTTGAAAAGCGCGTAAACAAACGTGAAAAACAATCCGATCGTCAACTGGTCATGCCGGATTTTATCGCGCGCGTACAGCAACAGCAGCGAAATCACCACCGGCAGCAGCAAATCCATCAGTGGCGAGCTCACCACCTGCGTGCTCACCCATCGCATCGTCTCTCGCAGCAGTCTCCGCGCCGCCGCCCGGAACTTCCGTATCTCGAACTCCTCCATCCCAAACGCCTTCACCACGCGGTTCCCCGTCACCGTTTCCTGCAGGATCTGGTTCAGTTCGCCCAGCTTGTTCTGGCTGCTCTCTACCGACCGCCGGATGCGCCGCCCCAGCTTTCCGACCGGCCAGGCCACCAGTGGAAGAAAAATCCCGCAGCCCAGCGTCATCCGCCAGTCCACGTAGAACAGCACGAACACAAAAGCCACAAATGCGAACGTCTGGCGGAAGACTTCCGCCAGGTACTCGGAAAGTGCGGGCTTGGCGCGTTCCACATCATTGATCACCGCGGACATGATACGTCCGGTCGGCTGGTGCTGAAAAAATCCGATCGGCTGCCGCAGAATCTTCGCGTACACCGCGTTCCGCAAGTCCATCAGCGCCCGCAACCCCACAAACTGCACCAGCGTGCTGCCGCCAAATTCCGCCAGCGACTTCACCACAAACACCACCAGCAGCGAAATCGACACCACTGCCCATACGTTGTGAATGCTGTGCGGAAAAAAATGGTTCAGATAAACGGCGGCGCCATTCGGAAGTCGAAACAGCAGCACATCGGAATCCGGCGCCGCAGGATTCAGCACCCGGTCAATGATCGGCTTGATCATCAACCCGATCACCGCCTCCGCCAGGCCCACAACCAGCAGGAGCAGCACTCCCGCGGTCATGGAAAAACGGTACGGCGCGGCATACCCTAACAGCCTCTTCAATTGTGGTGAAAAAACGGAACCCACTCCCTGCTCCTGACCCACCCCGGTGCCACCCCTTGGTACGCTATGCGGCCCCAGCGCAATGTGTCAAGTTTCCGCACCGGATCTTCGGACGGGTGGTCGACTCGCAAAGAGCCGGAGGTACGACCCATCCCCGCTCTCCTACGTGCCCTCAATTTCTGGAAGTTGAGTCGCGGCGGCTGTCTGCTACTTATCAATGTCCCGGTGGACCACCCGCGTCGAGATGCCCTGCCTCTCCAGCGCCTTTTTCAGCCATTCCGCCATCATCACCGAACGGTGTTTCCCCCCCGTGCACCCAAAGGCAATCGTCAGGTAGCTCTTCCCCTCTTCAATGTAATGCGGAATCAAATACGTCAGCAGCCCGCGCATGCGCTTCAAAAACTGCCCCGTCTGAGGAAACGACTCGATATACCGCCGCACTCTCGTGTCCCGGCCCGTAAACTGCCGCAACTTGGCCACAAAATGCGGATTCGGCAAAAATCGCACGTCGAACATCAAATCCGCGTCCGTCGGCACGCCGTACTTGTAACCGAAACTCACCAGGGAAATCAGCAGCGGCCGCTTGCTCTCGCTCTTGAACCGCTCATTCACGAAGTGCCGCAGCTCATGCACGTTGAACTGCGAAGTATCGATCACCACGTCCGCCAGCTTGCGGATCGGCTCCATGAGCGCCCGTTCGTGCTGCAAACTTTCCCTCACCGAATGATCCCGCCCGAGCGGGTGCGGCCGCCGCGTCTCGCTGTACCGCCGCAGTAGCGCGTCCTCCTGCGCTTCAATGTAAACCAGAATAATCGGATGATCCTGCCGCAGGTGTTTCAGCAGCCCAGGCAGCTTCTCCAATTGCAGCCCTTCGCGCGCGTCCACCAACAATGCTGCCCGGGCGAAATCGCCCTCGCCCGCTGCGTGCAGCTCCGCGAAAATCGGAATCAGCTCCACCGGCAAGTTGTCCACGCAGTAGTAGCCCATGTCCTCAAACGCCTTGAGGACCGTGCTTTTTCCCGAGCCCGAAAGCCCGGTTAAAATGACGAGTTGGCGGCCGGCCGCCTGCCGACTGCGGGGTTTGCGAGTGAGTCGCTTCACAATATCGCTGGCTTCATAGCCATCGTTCTTCAGCAGGCCGGGGCTTCAGCCCTGGCGTAATCGCCGGGAATAAATTTGGGGCTTTAGACCCCGAAGGCGTTTTTTATGACTTCACCCGCCGCTGGTGCGTGCTGGGAATTCGCATATCTTCGCGATACTTGGCCACCGTGCGCCGGGTTACTTGAATGCCCGCCTCTTCCAGTTTTTTCGCAATCTGGTCGTCGGTCAGCGGCTTTGCGGCATCCTCTTCGTCGATCATCTTCTTCACCATCCGCTTCAGCGTCAGCAGCGACATCCCGCCGCCCTCCGGCCCATTCACAGCCTCGCTGAAGAACGACCTCAGCTCGATCACTCCTTGTGGCGTGTGAGCATATTTATTTGCCACTGCCCGGCTCACCGTCGAGGGATGTACGCCCACCTCTTCCGCCACTTCCTTAATCATCATTGGCTTCAGTTCATCCGGGCCTTTATCCAGGAACTCCGGCTGCCGCGCGATAATCGACTGGCACACTCGTAAAATCGTGTGCTTCCTCTGCTCGATGTTCTTCATCAACTGGATCGCCGCGGTAAACCGCTCCTTCACATAATTCCGCACTTCCTTGTCCGCCGCATCTCGCGTCAGCAATCGCCGGTATGTCGGGCTCAGCCGCAATTGCGGCATGTCGTCCTCGTTCAGAAACACCTGCCACAGGTCGTCCACCTTCCGGAAATACACGTCCGGTTCCACCAGCCTGGGCTCTGTCTTGTTGTAGCGCAACCCGGGCCGCGGATCGAGCTTCTTGATGGCATCAATTGCATGCTTGACCACGTCCATTGGGCGGTTCAGCGCGCGCGCAATCTCTTTTATCTGGTTCGATTGCACCTGCTTCAGATGGTCGGATACGATCTGCTGTGCCAGCGTGTTCTGCGGATCGAATGCCTTCAATTGCAGCAGCAGGCATTCCCGCAAATCTCGCGCGCCCACACCGATGGGATCGAAGTCCTGCACCACCGCAAGCGCATCTTCTATATCGTCCTGGGAATACTTCCCTTCCTGCGCCAACTCCTCATTCGAAGCCGTCAGGTACCCGTTCTCATCCAGGTTCCCGATAATGTTTTCCGCGATTTCCCGTACCGAATCCGAGCAAATCGTCATGCTCAATTGCCACGTCAAGTGATCCGTTAGCCCCGCCGGCGACGACAAAAACTTCTCAAACGAAGGCCGCTCGCTGATTTCCCGCTCCTGCGACTGCCCGCCATCGCCGCCCGTATCCAGGTACTGGTTGAAGAACGTCCCCACGTCAAACTCGTCAAATGGGTTCGCCTCCGGCTTCTCCGGCACTTTCTCCGTTTCTGCCTTCAAAAATGTTTCGTCGCTATAGTTATCGCTGGTAGTGGGCTCTTCGGATAGCTCTTCCAGCACCGGATTCGCGATCATCTCCTGGTTGATCATTTCGCGGAGTTCCAGCCGGTTCAGCGCCAGCACGATGACCATCTGCACAAGGCCCGGCGTCAGAATCTGCTTCTGCGCCACCTTGAGGTTGAGTTTGAGTCCTTGCCAGGCCATGGGTTCTCTTGCTCTGTCCCTAGGATAAACCTAATTCAGGCGGAAGTTATCCCCAAGATAGACCCGCCGCACTTCCGGATCACTGCTCAATTCCTGCGGCGTGCCCTTTTTCATAATTTTCCCATGATTCACAATGTAGGCGCGGTCGGTTACGGTCAAAGTTTCCCTGACGTTATGATCCGTGATCAGGATGCCAATTCCCGAACGGCTTAGCTCCCGGATCAGGTCCTGAAGATCCTTCACCGTCAGCGGGTCGATCCCCGAAAACGGCTCATCCAGCAGAATAAACGAGGGTTGCAGCGTCAGCGAACGGGCGATCTCCAGCCGCCGCCGTTCGCCACCCGATAGCATATAAGCTTTGCTATGGCGCACGGTTTCCAAGCCCATTTGCGCCAACAACTCCTCCAGGCGGTCGCGTTGCTGTTCCGGCGTCAGCGGCAGGGTCTCGAGAATGGCTAACAGATTGTCTTCGCTGCTGAGCTGCCGGAAAACGGAGGGTTCCTGTGGCAGGTAACTGATCCCATTTCTCGCCCTTTGGAACATCGGCAAGTCGGTAATCTCTTCTTCATTCAGTAAAACGCGTCCCGCATCCGGCCGCGCGAGCCCCACGATCATGTAGAAAGTAGTTGTTTTACCGGCGCCGTTCGGCCCTAGCAGGCCTACAATTTCCCCCTGCGCGATTTCCAGCTCTACATTGTCAACGACTTTGCGTCCTCGGTAAGACTTGCACAGATCGACGCCGTGAAGTGTGGGCATTCCTCATCACGCAGGCTGGCTGCGGGGTCTTTCTATCTCGGGACTCGGTGGCGCGTCATCGTGCGCATTCCATTGCCCGAATCCACGATGATCGTATCATCCGCTCTATAGAAGGTCAATTCACGCCCCGTGGTCGTGCCTTCCACCGGATCAAAAAGTGTCGGCGTTCCGCCGCTCAAAACGAATTTCTCGTCTGCCGCCGTGTACAAACCCTGTTCCGCGGTTCCCCGCCGGTCCCCCTGCTCCACAATCACTCCGCCGGTTCCCGCCGCACGGCTGATTTCCGAAGTCCCTCCGCCGCCCGTTTTGCTCGAGCCATTGCGGGTAAAGTACAGGTCCAATTGCGGCGCGCGCATCCGCTGATCCGCCGACTGCACGAACACATCCTTCTCCAGGTGCGCCTTGTCTTCGGCATCCCAATACGTCAACGTTCCCGCCGAAACATGCCAGATCGGGGCCGGCCCCGCGTTCGCTTCCGTCTGAGCGTTTTGCCGAAACACGGCGCGCACGCTCCCATTCGCCTTTAATACTCGCGTCTCGCGGAATAGCTCAATCGAATCCGCTTCCATCACCGATGGCCCTTGCCAGAGTCTCGCGTGACCGGTATACAGCGCCCTTCCCGTTTTCGAGTTCGCCCGCAAATGATCCGCCGTGATGTTTGCCGGAGTGGGGCTCATCCGCAGGCTCGAAGTCTTTGACGAAAAATCCGTCGACCGTACCGGCCCCTCTGCCTCGATGTCTCCGCTTGCCTGCTCAAACGTAATTCTGGGGGCGTGCGTCTCGCTGCTCGCATCGCGCACCACCGCTTCTCCTGTCAAAACTGTCGTCTGTGCCGCGTGCGCGAATACCGCCTGCTGCGCCTCGGCGTTCCGCTCCGCGTCCTGCAGTTTCACGTTTCCATGAAGCGTGATCTGCGTCCAATCGCCCGCCGGAGATAACTGAACCACTCCGGTTGCGGCGCTCGCGGTTTGCACGCCATGCCCCGGCGCCTCGCGCTCCGATTGCACTGCCCCGTTCGCGTTCAGCACCCGCGCCTTCCCCCGCGGGCCGAAATCCAGCACCAGCCTGTCCGCGGACAGCTTCGATCGCACGTTGCCCGCGTCCATCCATTCCATCGTTCCGCGCTCCAGTGTTTCCGCGTGCTCCACGCGGCTCACCTCGCCAGGCCTTCCGCCCGAAAACGAAAGTTGCAGCACACTAGTCGTAAGGGTCCGCGCCAGGCCCGTTTTTGGCTCGCGTGTATCCACATGCACGTTCCCCCGCAACGTCAGCAGCTTCGCCTGATTCACACGCGGCCACATTTCCAGTTCGCCGCGTTCAGCGCGCAGCGCCCCGTTCGGCGAACTCCCTTCCAGGTTCCCTTCGGCCAGAATCGTCTCTGTCCATCCCTGCGGCGCCAGATTTGCGGTTAGTTGATCCGCTTTCAAAACCGATTCGCCCTTCGCTCCGTGCTCCGTCACCTCCGGCCGCTGTTTCAACGAGCCCGGCGTGGCTATCAGCGTCTGCGCGCGGAATTCCGTGTCCAGCCTCAGCGTAAATTTTCCCGCGGTCACTCGCTGCGCTTCGGTGTTCGCGCTCGCAGGCCCAAGCAAGTCCGCCGTCCGCTGCATCTTGTCGAGTAGCATGCTGCTCCCGCTCATCTCCACAGGTGACTCTGATCCTTTCCCGGCTTTTCCGGGTGCGGCAGTTGGTTGAATCCGGATGTGAACATCACGCACCAATTGAATCTTCCCACTGTCCGACTGATACACCGCGCCCACGCCGTCACCGTCGCCATTGGGAAAACTGAATTTCACCGGTTGCACGGTCTGTGCTTTTCCTGTTGCGCGCTCAAACGTAACCGCGGATGTCTCGATGTGAATGATGTTCGGCTTGGCTAAAGGCTCTGTCGCCGCACGCCCCGCGTCGTCCGCGCTTTCCAGCTCAATATTTACTTTTCCTTCGCACTGGATGCTGCCGTCGGTCTTCGCATAGCGGCAGCTCTGCGTGTGGATCACATCGTTGCGATCGCCATTCTTTCCGTACACCGTGATCCGTACGTCCTCCAGCAGGCTGATGTTCTGCCCCTTTAGATCCGTGGACTTTGAGGCTTCGACGGCGAAAATCGTTCGCGTCCCTTCCACCTTCTTGATGTTCAATGTCGTGAACTGCTTCTCTTCATTCTGCGGCAAAGGCGCCGGCGCCTTCAGCCGTTCGCGGTACGCCACCCACATCCTGCCGGCGTAGATCACCCCCGTAGTTCCGGCCAATAAAAATGCCACCATCGCCGACCACCGCGCATACCGCGCCGCATCCTTCCGGTTCAT
The DNA here is from genome assembly GCA_021324935.1 of Acidobacteriota bacterium. Taxonomy (GTDB): domain Bacteria; phylum Acidobacteriota; class Terriglobia; order Acidiferrales; family UBA7541; genus Acidiferrum. The sequence goes on along the minus strand of JAJPIE010000059.1, from coordinate 31,639 downwards.
GTTTTCAGTTAATCAGACTTCCGCGGTCTCGCACAACTTCTGGTCAGGGGCGTTCGAGCTTGGGCGCCGACTGAGCTCCCAGCGGTTCGCGGAAAGGATCCATCGGAATCGGCGCATACTCAACTTCCATGATCTCGAGATGCTCCGTCTTTGCGGGCGCACGCAGGTCCACCCGGTCGCCGCGGCTCGCCTTCATCAGCGCACTGGCGAGCGGGGAGCGCCAACTGATGTAACCGCGATCGAGGTCCACTTCGTCGATGCCTACGATTGAAACGACGTGTTCGAGCCCGGCCGCGTCTTTGTAGGTCACGGTTGCGCCGAAGAAGACCCGCGTTGCGGCGGACCTTGGCCGCGGCGCGGCGGGATCGACAACTACGGCCGCGTCAATGCGTTTCGTGAGAAAGCGAATCCGCGAATCGATCTGGCCCAACCTCCGTTTGCCGTAGAGGTAGTCGGCGTTTTCACTGCGGTCCCCATTGCTGGCAGCCCAAGCCACGACCTCCACCACCGCGGGCCGCTCGCGGCTCAACAGAAACACAAGCTCGTCCTTCAGCCGCTGCAGCCCGACGGGCGTGATGTAGTTCTTGAGCGGCGGCCCCGGTGCCTCGCGCACCGGTCCCCGAAGCGGCCGCTTTTCTCGTATTTGCCAGTCTGCCAAGGGATTTCGCGTGGTGGTGACCCCGGCTCATCTAGAGTCGAACCGCCGCGCTCCGCCTCTTATCTCGCCGCTTCTTCCGCCGCCGGCCCATCGACCTGCAAAATTCCGACATTCGCCGCCGCCACGCGGTCCCGGTGCGTGTTCTTCACCAGGTACATCGCCTCATCCGCCAGGTGCAGCAGCCCCTCTTTCGTCTTTGAGTCCACCGGGTATGCCGCAAGCCCCATGCTCGAGGTCAGGTGGATATTCAATCCCTCGCCCTTCAGCCACAGCGTTTCGCGGATCAGCTTGTGCAATCGCCGCGCCACGTTGATCGCATTTTCTTTCGACGTTTGCGGCAGCAACAGCACGAATTCATCTCCGCCATACCGGAACGCAAAATCGATCAGCCGGCAATTCGTCTTCAGCGCCTCGCCGATCTCCGCCAGCAGGCGCGAACCCACCAGGTGTCCATGCGTGTCGTTCACTTCCTTGAAGTGGTCCAGGTCGATGAACACGATCGAAAATTCATAATTGTACCGCTGCGACCGGTAAATCTCCGTGTCCAGAATCGCGCCCATGTGCCGCGCGTTATAAAGCGATGTGCAGTCGTCCATGATCGTCAGTTCATGGATGCGCTTGACGTGCCGAGCATTTTCCAGCGCGATGGCCGCGAAATCGGAGAGCGCTTCCAGCAACTTCAGGTCCCGCGGATCGAACCCTTCCGGCCCCACGCAATTGATCAGCTCGATCACGCCCAGGCAAGTGTCCCGGAACTTCACCGGCACCGCCACGATCGACTGCGTTTCCATCTTCGTCTTTTCGTCCACTTTGCCGAAAAACCGCGTGTCCTTCGAAGTATCCGGCACGATCACCACTTCGCCGTGCTGCGCCACCCACCCTGCTATCCCTTGCCCCACCTTCACGCGCACATCCTTCAACGCCTGGGAAGCCTTCCCCACCGCCAGCTCGAAATAAAGCTCCTGCTTCGCCTCGTCCAGCAGCAGCAGCGACCAGTTGTCCGGCCGCAAAAACTCGTCGATCTTCTCCATGATCGTCCGCAGCACCTGGTCCAGTTGCAACGAGGAGGTCAGGGCTTTTCCCAATTCCTGGAAAACCGCCACTTCCCCGGCCTCGCGCTGCTCCGCCGTTACACTTGGATTCCGGCGGCGGTCCACCGTGGGAAACTGTTTGATTTCCTCAACGCTCACGGATGATGTTTTCTCCGATGGGCGGGAACTCGGGCGCAACGACGTCCCAGAAGGTCGCCGGGTTTCCACACCAGTGCTAGCCAGTCCCGGCCAGTATAGGCGTCTGGGAAAATCCCATGCAAGCCGCCCGTGGTACAGGCGTTCCCATTTTGCCATCCTCTGCCCGTGCGTACCCCCGAATTCCCCGCTTTCCATTCTTGCTCCCGAATCCCTCCGTGAATCCATCCTCCCGACGCTCCATTATTTCGCGCCTTTCTTCACGCGACTTCCCTCGCCTCTTTACCGCGCTTCAGTCTTCCGTTTCAACTTTCTAATTTCTCTTCACCCTTGCGTAACATCAGCTTTTTCATTTCAATCCATCTAAATTTCACCTCAAACATACATCTTTCCGATGTAACGTCATCCCGGTCCAAGCGTCTAATTCTGTAACGACAAAAATGAAATGTAATTCCGCGCCTCTGCGTGCCGTGTCCCGCTCAGTATGGCTCCGGAACTTCGAAAGGATCGATTCATGAAACTCAATAAGCTCGCAGTCTCGCTCTTGGCTCTTGACCTGTTTGCGTCAACGGCCGTCTTTGCCCGCGAGGGCAACAAGACTTCTCTCAATATCTTTGAGAAGGTCACCGTGAACGGCAAAACCCTCAACCCCGGCAAATACACCGTCGACTGGCAGGGGACAGGTTCCACCGTCCAGGTGAACATTCTGCAGGGCAAACAGACGGTAGCGACCGCCACCGCTCGCGTGTCCGAGCAACCCACCCGCAATGACAACAACGCTTATGGTTCCTCGGCTGGCCCGGACGGCACCCGCGAATTGACCACCATCTACGTGGGCGGTCAGCGCACCACGCTCAATTTCGGCGATTCCCAGTCCGCTCAATCTTCCGCCTCTTCTTCCTCCAAGTAATCTATCTTCGCGGAGTTCAACCCTCCTGCCCTCGCCGGAAGGTTGGGCTCCGCCTTTTTCCTCCCTGCTGAATTCGCGCCAGGTGATTTTTCTAGAACCTTCTTTCTTCATGCGAGGCGTGGCATCTCGTTGTAAAATCCTCCTCACCTTCGAGTGAGGAATTCACGCACAGCCGCTATGCCCAACTCGTTCTTTCTCATCGCTCCTGGCCGTGCCAGCCTCATCTCTTTCTTTCCGTCATTCTTTCCAGGCGTAAGCGGAAACCTCCGGCGGAGAAAATTCTCAATCTTAAAAGGTGATTTGCATGAGCGACCCTTCCGAAAAAGACACATTGTCCCGCAGAGGATTTTTTGGGGTAAGTTCTGGCGCTTTGGCCGCGGCGGGTATCTTTCCTTCCGCCAGCCGGGAGGATCAGCAACCCTCCCAGTACAACGACCGCGCCAGCAGCACGCCCGGCCCCACGAACACGGTTCTCGACGCCGCAAATCCCAATTCCGTCTTTCCGCCCCCCACCGATGCCGGCGGCATTCCACCCTTTAAATATCCGTTTGCCTTCGGCCACAAGCGCCTGCACAGTGGCGGTTGGTCCCGCGAAGTCACCGTGCGCGAATTGCCCGTTTCCAAAACGCTCGCCGGTGTGGACATGCGCCTCACCGCCGGCGGCATTCGCGAGCTCCACTGGCATACCGCCGCCGAATGGGCCATGATGCTTTACGGCTCCGCGCGCATCACCTGCATCGATTCCGCCGGGAAAAGTTTCGTCACCGACGTGAAAGAAAACGATCTCTGGTATTTCCCTCCGGGCATCCCTCACTCCATCCAGGGACTTGCCCCAGACGGCTGCGAATTTCTTCTCGTCTTCGACGACGGCAACTTCTCCGAATTCGAAACCGTGCTCCTCTCCGACTGGATGGCCCACACGCCCCCCGAAGTCGTCGCCAAAAACTTCGGCGTCAGCGAAAAAGCCATCGCCAGGATGCCCAAGCAGGAACTTTTTATTTTCCAATCCGAAGTTCCCGGTCCGCTCGAAGAGGATCGCCGCCGCGCCGCGGGATCTCTTGGGCCATCTCCGATCGATTTCGCTTTCCGCACTCTCGAAATTCCGCCCGCCAAGCGCAACAAGAGCGGCGAAGTCCGTATCATCGACTCTACTAATTTCAAAATCGCCACCACCATCGCCGCCGCCATCGTCACCGTCAAGCCCGGCGGCGTTCGCGAACTCCACTGGCACCCCAACGCCGACGAATGGCAGTATTATTTCGGCGGCAAGGGCCGCATGACCGTCTTCGCCACCGGCGGCCGCGCACGCACCATGGATTTCGAAACCGGCGACGTCGGCTACGTCCAGAAAACCCTGCCGCATTACATCGAGAACACCGGCACCACCGACCTCAAATTCCTGGAAATGTTCAAGACCGATAAATATCAGGACTTGGCGCTCTCCGAGTGGCTTGCCCACACCCCGCCGCAGCTCGTCGCCGCGCACCTCAACCTCGACAAAGCAACCCTCGAGGCTCTCCCCAGGGAAAAGACTGTCCTCATGCCCGAGTGACCTGCCCGCCTGCAAATCCGCGAGCGCCCCGATTCCTGTTTTGCGGCCCTCGCCTGAAACTTGCTTTAATCCAGGGACCTCTCTCGATCAAAAAACTACTTCCCTGCCTGATTCCCTTCTCCGCGATCACCCTGTGCTTTCCTTTAGATCTTTTTCATCAGTCGCTCTCCGCCAGCCTCACTTCTCTTCTTCCATTTCGCGCCGGCTCGCCTCACTGATAGACTCTTCTCTACGGACATCGGCATGGCCAGGGGAACCTTCGGAGAACGCCTCAAACGCGAACGGGAGTTACGCGAAGTACCGCCGGAAGAAATCACCCTGGCGACTCGCATCGGCCCGCGTTTCCTCGAGGCCCTGGAAAACGAGGACTGGGACAGACTCCCCGGTGGCGTCTTCAATCGTGGCTTCGTCCGCTCAATCGCCCGCTATCTCGGCCTCGACGAGGAAGCCTTTCTTGCCGAATACGACCTCGCGCATAACGCCCACGCGCAACTCCTCGAACAAAAGCATGCGGCGCAAAAAATCGAAAACCGCATCCCTCAAACCCCGCTCTGGATTCCCGTCGTCTTGGTCCTGGCCGTCCTTCTCGTTCTCGCCGGTGCCGTCTACGGCGGCTTCTACGCGTGGCGCAAGTACGTGAAGCATCGCGCTGCCGCAACCTCCAGCGCTGCGGTTATCCCCGCGACTCCCGCGACTGCCAGTGCAGCCTCTGCTCCGCTCTCGGCAGTCAACTCTTCGCCCGCCGCTTCCCCAGCCGCCACGGCCGCGCAAACTCCGCTGGATCTTTCTGTCTCCGCCAGCGCCACCACGCACGTGAACATCCAGTCCGATGGCGCCACGGTCTTCGATGGCGATCTCCACCCCAATGAGAATCACCATTTCTCCGCTAACTCCGAGTTTGTGGTCACCGCCGCCGACTCCAGCTCGGTGTTGCTGGAATTGAACGGTGAAGCTATGCCGCCACTCGGCGCGCCAGGCGCTTCCGGTACAATGGCCTTGTCGAGAAGGAATTTGAGGCAGGCATCCGGTGGAAACCCTCAGCCCTGAAGTTTTAGAAGATTTGCGCCACGGCCGCGCTCCGCGGGAACGGAAAATCGCCGTGTGCACCACCGGCGCTCACTTGCCTCCCGCTGATCGCGCCGAAATTCTCTGCGTCCTTGCCGAAGATCCTGATGAGATGATTCATACTCGCGCGCAGGAGGCCCTCCTCTCCGTTGCGCCCGAAGTTTTCGTGGAAGCTGCGAAGCGTGAAAGCGCCGCACCCGCCCTCTTCAGCTACATCGCCAAAAGGCCGCAGCGCACACCCGGCCTCGCCGAGGCCATGGCCAAGAACAAGAATTGTCCGCCCGAGTGCCTGGTCCCGATGGTTCCGTATTTTTCCCCCGCCGTCGTTCAGCATCTTCTCGAAGAACTCGACCGTGTAACCGCCCACCCGCAACTGGCCCTGCTCCTGGAGAACTCCGCTTTTGTCACACCCGAGCAGAAAAAAATCCTCGAGAATTTCCGCAGCACCGCCATCGACGAAGGCCATCTCGCCGATGCCGCCGCCGAAGCCGAACCGGACCCCGCCAAGCGCATGACCTTGCTCCAGCAGATCAGCCGCATGACCGTCGCGCAGCGCGTCCAATACGCCATGAAAGGCAGCAGCGAAGTTCGCCGCACTCTCATCCGCGACTCCAACAAGGTCGTCCAGCGCTCCGTTCTCCAGTCTCCCCGCCTTACCGATCAGGAGGTTGAAGCGTTCGCTTCCATGGCCAATCTCACCGATGAAATCCTGCGCCTCATGGCCGGCAATCGCAATTTCCGCAAGAATTACGTCGTCGTGCGCAATCTCATCAACAATCCCAAAACTCCGCTCGACGTCACCCTGCACATGCTTCCGCTCTTGAATCCCGTGGATCTGAAAAAACTCACCATGAACAAAAACGTGCCGGAAACCCTGCGCTCCACCGCCGTCAAGCTCCAGCGCACTCGCGCCAGCCAGCAAAAGTAAGGAATTTGCTCCGCCCGTTTCCCCGCCATCCGGCGGGAGCATCCGGGGAACTCTCAATCGCGTTCTATTTCCGCTCCAATCGTTGTTTCCGTCCTCGGCGCGGCCGCACGCTTTGCACTGGAAAACGCCGATCCGCTGATCTATTGTGAAGGTTACGCAAAGTCGCTCTGCTTTATGCGCTTGGGCGCTTCCAGGTGAATCGCTTCGCGCACGAAAACGGGGCCGGCGTGGCAGACAGGATGGAGGTCTTTTCCTTGCATTCCAATTATGTGTTGCGTTTCACCGGTGTTGCCGCTCTTCTCGCCCTCGCATCCGTTCTGATATTCCTCTGTGCGGACTCCATTCATGCCGGCACGGATCCCTGGACTGCGGACCAAACCGTAGAGCCCGCCGCGTTGGTGAAAGAACTCGAGAATCCAAAAACCGCCCCGATGGTGATTTTTGTCGGCTTTGGGCGCCTCTACTCCGCCGGCCATATCAAGGGCGCTCAATTTCACGGCACCACCGGCAGGGAAGACGGCTTGAAAGAATTCACCGCCTGGGTCTCCTCGCTCTCCCGCGCTAGCAATCTCGTGATTTATTGCGGTTGCTGCCCGATGGACCACTGCCCCAACATCCGCCCCGCCTTCGCCACCCTACGCGACCTCGGCTTCCATAAGGTCCGTGTGCTTCTCCTTCCGAACGACTTCGCCACCGATTGGGCCGGCAAAGGCCTTCCTTACGACAAGGGAAATTAAGCGGGCAGCCGTCGACCCCTTCACCCGTCATTTCACTCCAGGCGTTCCATCGAATGGTTAACTGTTTGAATTACGAGCCTCTGTTGTGCTGCGCTTCGAATTCCTTCGTCCGGCTACTATCCATATCGAATCATTCTTCCCTTACGGAGGCTCTCATGCGGAAGCGGTATCTCCTCGGTTTTATACTGATCGCCGGCGCTTGTGTGGTGCTCGCCCAGGAAAAAGCCCCGGCGAGCGAAGACGAAGGCAAAATTCTCGCTCTCGAAAATCTCTGGAATCGCGCCGAACAGAGCAAGGACGTCACCGCCCTCTCTCATATTTTTGCGCCCACCATGATCTATGTGGACTACGACGGTTCCCTCAAAACGCGCGATCAGTTCCTCAACTATCTGAAAAACGATAGTTCCTCTCCCGACCAGCTCGCTAGCGAAGAACTCACTGTGCGCTCTTACGGGAATTTCGCTGTTGTCACCGGCATCTTTCGCGGGCGCTGGAACAAAGGTGGCAAAACCATTCAACTCCGCGGCCGCTACGTCGACACTTGGGCCAAAATCAACGGCTCCTGGCAATGCGTCTCCGCCCAGGCCACGCTCATCCAGTCTCACTAGGCGTCAATGCGCGTGGGATTTGCCCCTGCACACCCACTCTTACCTGCGCGCCCTGGAGCACGTTGGCCCGACACTTTTTTGGCGCGCCCCGTGACGCGCCGCCGCGTTCCCTGCTATTCTCGTTTCGCTCCAAATCGCTCCTGGGGTGAACCCTGTGAACAAATTTCTGAGTTTTCTCCTCCTTTCCTCGTTGCCCGGTATCGCCTTCGCGCAGCAAAACTCCTCAGCTCATTTCGATGGGGAGACCTGGTGGTCCCACATCAAATTTCTCGCCGATGATTCGCTGGAAGGCCGTGACACGGGCAGCGAAGGCCTCAAGAAGGCCCAGGCTTACGCCGTCGAGCAGTTTCAAAAAGCAGGCCTCGAACCCGCTGGCGCCAACGGCTTCTACCAGCCGATATCTTTCAATCAGTATCAACTCGACGAAGAAAAATCCTCCCTCGCCTTGATCAATGGCAGCGAATCCAAACCCCTCTCCTTCGCCGACGACGCCTTCTTCAGCTCGCGCTATACCCACCAATCCGTCAAGCTCGCCGCTCCCCTTGTCTTCGTCGGCTACGGCTTGACGATCCCGGAAATGAACCTCGATGAACTTGCTGGTCTCGACCTGAAAGGCAAGATTGTCGTCTACCTCGCCGGCTCCCCGTCGGACATCCCCACAGCTCTCGCCTCTCACTACCAGACACCCGCGGAGCGCTGGAAATCCCTGCGCGCCGCCGGCGTCCTCGGCATCGTCGCCATCCTGAATCCCGCCTCCATGGATATCCCTTGGTCGCGCATCTCCATCAACCGCGACCATCCTTCGATGGATCTCGCCGGCGAAGCATTCAACGAAACTCCCGGCCTGCAAGTCGGCGTAATCTTCAATCCTGCGTCCGCGGAAGGCCTGTTCGCCGGTTCCGGCCACACCTTCGCCGAAATCGCGGCCCTCGGAAAGGATCGCAAACCGCTTCCGCGTTTCCCGCTTGCCGCTTCCTTGAAAGCGGAAGCCACGGTGCACACCACTCAGGTCGAATCCGCCAACCTTGTCGGCAAACTTCCCGGCTCCGATCCAGTGCTAAAGGACGAGTTTGTCGTCCTCTCCGCTCACATCGATCACGTCGGCATCGGCGCTCCCATCAACGGCGACAAAATCTACAATGGCGCAATGGACGACGGTTCCGGCACCGCCGCTGTGATGGACATCGCCGCCAGCCTGAAAGCGCATCCCGAAAAGCTGAAGCGCTCCGTTCTTTTTCTTCTGGTCACCGCGGAAGAAAAGGGCCTGCTCGGCTCGAAATTTTTCGCCGCGCATCCCACCGTGCCGCGCAAATCCATCGTTGCCGACATCAATATGGATATGTTTCTGCCCATCGTGCCGCTGAAGGAGCTTAAGATTTTAGGTTTGGATGAATCGGACCTTGGCGCCGAAGCCGCCAAAATCGCCGAAAGCATGGGCATCAAGCCGATTCCCGATCCCGAACCACTCCGCAACGCTTTCATTCGCAGCGATCAATACAGTTTCATCAAGCAGGGCATCCCCGCCGTGAAAATCGATGTGGGCTTCGATCTCGGCTCCCCGGAGCAAAAGGTCTTCAAAGACTGGCTCACCTACCGTTATCACGCCCCTTCGGACGACGTGAACCAACCCGTAGATCTCCAATCCGCGGCCACCTACGAGGAGTTCACCCGTCGCTTGCTTATCGCCACGGCCAATCTCGCCTCCCGTCCGCAGTGGAAGCCCGACTCTTTCTTCCGCCGCTACGCCGCCGACTAGCCGTCCCACGGGATATGGTGCGGCTTTCTGCCACTCTCTGCTGTCCCTTTGACAGCATAACCATCCCCAGCTGTACTCTTCGATTCAAGGAATCAAAAACTCATCGCTGCCCGCCGACAGGCGCCACCACCCATACGTACTCCATCACCCCGTTTCCCCTATTCGTCACATTGTGCCGCGTGCCCGGCGGAATATACGCCATCATCTTTTCGTGAAGCGCTATATCTGCGCCTCCTTCGATGTTCGCCACTCCGCTGCCATGCAAAATTACCAGGGCTTCTTCGTTCTGATTCGTTGAGTGCCACCCCACGCTCTCTCCCGGTTTCAGCTTCACCGAACCCGCGCGCATCCCGCTCGTCTGCGGCGCGCCTTTCAGAAGTGGACAGTCCCCGCCCGGGCATTCCAGGACAAATGTCATTGGTCCTCTTGTCTCGACGCCTTGTCGCGCACTTACCCCGAGTACGGAGCACAACCCCGCACCGCCCAACACCATCGCGATTGCCCTTCGCATGTGCCCTCCTTTCGTCCACGCAATAACCATGCCACCACCCGCGCCGTTTTGCTGCCCCCATTCCCCGTGTACACTTGCCTCTCTGCTCCACCGTGTCGGACATCCCTGGCGCGGTGGGAAATCACCGGAGGCATCGTCCCCATGCACATCGATCAACTCCGCAAGTTTTGCCTTTCATTTCCCGGCGCGACCGAACAGATCCAGTGGGGCGACCACCTGCTTTTTAAAATCGGCGGAAAGATGTTCGCAATCACTTCACTCGAGCCTTCTCCCGTTTGGCTGACTCTCAAAGCCAACCCGGAGACTTTCGCCGAACTCACGGAGCGTCCCGGCATCATCCCCGCCCCCTACCTCGCCCGCGCCAAATGGATCGGCCTGGAATCCCGCGAAGCCCTATCCATCCCCGAGCTGGAACATCTCCTACGGAAATCCTACGACATGGTCTTGGACAAGCTTCCGGAAAAGACGCGCCGCGCCCTCGCGGCTGGCAAGAGCGGTAGCCGCGTAAAATCGCAAAAAAGAAAAAAGCGCCCGCGCAGTTCAAAGAGGGTCACTCGCCGGAAAGACCGCTGAACGGAAGCAATGCCCGGAAGCAACAAAAAAGCCACCCTACCTTGCATGTAGGGTGGCCCAATAGTTCAGGTTTGCAGATTTTTGGGCCGCAGCGCTGCCTATGCCATCGCCTTCGAGCCCAACGGCCGCCGCAGCGGTCGCGCTCCCGGCACCGGAAACGTCATCTTCCAAAAATTCGAATCTGTGTTCGTGAACTCCACTCCCACGTAAAAGTGCCCGTCGCGTTCCTTCTTCGCGTAGACCACCCGCGCCTCGATCGACCGATTGGTGTTTTCATTCACCAGCAGCAGGTCCTGTCCCGGAATCAAGGGTTCGTCCATCACCAGTTGCCCGCCCTGCTGGTTGATCGAGCGCGTCGTGCACCGAAGGCAAAACTTCTCACCCTGCTCGTTGGCCCCATGCACAATCACCGGCAGGGTCATCGTCACGCGCAATGTGCGCCTGCGCTCGCGATATCGGAAATGTAGGACGCTCATGGGGACCTTCCCGCTGCGGAAATCATCGGTCCGCCCGGCCACGCCTCTGGATCATTTCGAGTGAAACTTCCACGCAGCCCTGCAACCAAGGCTGTGTTCTGCTTCCAGGAAACAACTCAGGCGCGGCTGTTTCTGCGGATAATTCTGCCCGGCAGCACGCTTCCAGGACAATAGCTGAGCGGTACTAAAATACATCCATGCTCTACAGTACGCCAGAGCTATTTACCCGGATTGCCGAAATTCTCATTTTCCGCCACTCTGCGAATTCGGCCGCCCAAAAAGTCACCGGGGGCTGGAGAAGGACTCCCCAGCCCCCGGGGTCGCTGACTGGCTTCAGGGAAGCTCGTTCGCGTCACTTGGCCGATGCCGCCACCGGGATCAGGTGCCAGAACCAGACCACCAGGATTGCGTAATAAACCGCCACGACTCCAAAGCTAACGGCAAATGTACTTAACGACTTGCCAAGACCCAGATATTCTCTCTTCCAATGTCGTGCGCAGGCCACTATCATGAGCGCGCTCAGTGCGGCAGTCACCCCGGCTACCACACTCACCAAGTTAGAAATCGCAGCCCCATTTTCGATGTGCGCCACCTGACGGATCGCGCCTCCCAGCAGCCCGGTCGCAAACGCCATTACCAGCCATGCCGCTGGTGCCAGGATGCCGATCATGTAGGCCCAACGGTCTTCCATGTAAAAGAGCAGGATCAGCAGGGCCATGTAGATAATCGTTTGATAGAAATGGAGCAGGAAAAAATCCGGCTCCAGATGACTTAAGAGCAGGAAACAAACCACTTGCGCACCCGCCAGGGTGGCAATGTCTCGATAGGGTCTCATAAGTTCCCCCTGTTTGCCGAAGCCAGCGGCACGCCTCGTGCCGCGCTGAAGCGCTGCGAGCACCGTGCTCGTCCGGCCAACTCCGTAACTCTGCAAGTCGAGCGCCACCCCAAAGAGCGCCTATCTCTTGTTTTTTCTTTAGATTACAACGAGCAAGGGGAGCCATTCAGCCTCGACTGCGCCAAATCCCGCTATTCGGTCGCTCCATCACACATTCGGATTATCGGCAATCGCTGGGCGAATCTAGGCAGGAAGAAGCATCACAATTTCCGCGCGCAGCGGCTTCCGAGTTAGATCCAGCGTCGCCAGCGTCACCGGCAGGTGAAATCTCCGCGGGCCGGCGCTTCCCGGATTCAAGTACAATACGCCATTCTTCTCAAATTGCTTCGGCTCGTGCGTATGCCCGCTGATCACTGCGTGGAAGCCCGAACTCTCCGGTTTCACATCGAGATGCTGCAGATTGTGCAAAATGTATAGGCTAGCCCCATTCGCCTCAATCACCATGCTTGCAGGCAACTCCCGCGCCCACTGTTCCGTGTCCACATTTCCGCGCACCGCTATCACCGGCGCGATCACCTTCAGTTGCGCCAGAATCTGTGGGTCGCCTACATCTCCCGCATGCGCAATCAATTGCACGCCTCGCAGCGCCCGCAGCGCTTCCGGGCGCAAAAGCCCATGCGTGTCGGAAATCACCCCCAGCCGCATTCTCTCCGCTCGCGAAATTACTCCCGCTCGCGGTATTCCTCCGGCACGTCGTCTTCCGGAATTTCGTGCGTCACCACTTCCGATTCGTCCGGGTCGGGCGCGTTTTCCACTCCTGCAATCGCCTCGGCTTCAAACGTCTGTCCCTCTTCCAGCAGTTCTTCCACGCTTTCGGAATTCGCGCGAAGTGCCGCCGAAATTCCTTGGGTATCGCCGGCTTGCCCGGCCGTCAGCGCTCCCAACCCCCGCGGCTGATATCCCACAAGTTCCGCCGCGTTCGCCCGCCCGCGCGTCCGTGTCCGTGCGCCGCGCGGCTTGGCCGCCTTTTTGGCGGCAGTCGTCAGACGCGGGCTCGCTTTCTTCCCTTTTTTCGCTTTCTTCTCTTTCTGCTTTGCCTTGAGCGCAGGCTTTGCTCTCTGCTTCGCTTTCTTGACCTGTTTTTTAGTAGCCATGTGTTGCGCTCCTCTTCCGAGTCTACCACCGTGCCCCGCGAAGAGCGATTCTGCAGGCCACGATGGAAAATCCTCTCCCTCCGCATATAATGCGAGTGGAAACTTTCGCTCTCCTCACGATTCGGGGGGAGTTTCCTGCGCGGAGAACTGGTCGGCCATGAAGAAAGAAGACTTGCGCGCCCGGGTGGAAGAAGTCGGAATCGTTCCGGTAATTCGCACTTCCTCCGCTGAAGACGCACGTTTTGCCGTTGCAGAAGTCGCCCACGCCGGTGTCCCGATCGTCGAAGTCACCATGACCGTTCCCGGCGCCATCGAAGTTATCCGCGAACTCGCCAAGAACGTTCCCGAGGTCATCCTCGGAGCCGGCACCGTCGTCGACCCGGACACCGCCAGGGACTGCATCCGCGCCGGCGCCCAATTCATCAGCAATCCCGCGCTCGACCTGGACACCATCGAAGTGGTCAAGAAAAATCCAAATGTCATCATGCTGTCCGGTGCCCTTACGCCGGGCGAAGTCCTCTCCGCCTGGAAAGCCGGCTCCGATTTCGTGAAGGTATTTCCCTGTTCGCTCGTGGGTGCTGACAATTATATTCGAACGCTCAAGCGCCCCTTCCCGCAAATCCCTCTAATTGCCGGAGGCGGCGTAAATCAGCAAAACGCCGCCCATTACATTCTTGCCGGCGTCACGGCTCTGAGTGTTGGCAAAGAACTCATTCCCGCCGAATCCATGCTCCTTCACAAACCCGACCGCATCCGTGAACTCACCAAGCGCTTCGCCACCATCGTCCGCACCACCCGCGCTCGCCTGGCCGAAGCACAAGCCCAATCCGCAAACTTTCGATGATGCCCGTTTAACACGGGCTCCACGTGAACCTAAAACTCCAGGTGCAGCCGCAGGCCGGCGACAAACACCGGTCCGCGAGCCATGTTGTATCCCGGATTCGTTACATATTGCAGATCCAGCGAAGGAAACACGCCCCGCCAGGCGTGCAACGTGTAGTAGCTCTCCAGAATGTTCTCGCGGCCGTAATTCAATCGCCCATCCCCCAGCAAAAAGCCGTTGCCCCCATCCGCCAGGTAGAGCGCGTGGTCGTGACTGATTCCATTCGTCACCAACACCAGCCCCGCACGGTCATTCTTTCGTCCCCAGCGGCTGCCGTTCGCTGCCAATCCCCACTGCCAAGTCTGGTCCACTTCCGTGTACGCATACGACTCATGTTGCCCCTCATTCCATCCCCATCGTCCGAACAGCCCCATCCAGTCCGTCAACGGCTGCTCAATGTTCACGCCAAATCCATACTTCACCGTCGTCTGCAACGGGTGATTCGTAATTTCCGGAACGCACGTGGATGGATCGGGGCCCGTCAAACATGCATTCACCGCGTCCCGGTAATCCCCCATATTTGCGTGGTTGACGAACGTCAACAATCGCACGATGCCCTCGCCTTGCTTCCGAAATACCTTGCGGTGCAACTCAAATTCCACGTTCTCCGAGCGCGCCCGGCTCATGTCCGCGTCCAGGTGGATGCCGTTCGCCACCTTCGGCATCAGCGCTTCTGCGAAGCGCACCACGTAATTCTTGTCGTGGTATTCCAGCATCGCTGCGAACGTGAACCCGCGCGTGTCCGCCGCGTAATCGTATGCACCATTGTTGTCCACCGACCAGTTCATGAACTGGAAGTTTGTATCCGTGCCGTAGGTATTCAAATCGAAAAAATCCGCCAGGCTCAGCTTCCCGAACCGCAGTTCCAGCCGGTGCTCCGGAAGTTCCCGGAACAACGAGTAGGGATTCCGCTCCACGGCTGCCTTTTTTCGGCCCAGAGGGATGATTTGGTGCCACATCAGCCGCGCCACGTAGGGCGCCTTGCTTAATGTCGGATTCCGCACCACGTCCAGGTTGAAAAAACCCGCCACGCCCAGCGCTTCGCCCACCCCATGCCCGCCGGTTTCTTGCACGTCACACAAGAACTCCGTCGTGTCCGTCAGCCGCAATCCCGTGTAAAGCGTCAAAACTCGCGACGTTGCATCCTGCGCTTCTGGCGTCAGGCTGTTCTTCCCCTGGTATGGCGAATGGAACGCGGGATGCCACTGAGAAATGAAGTTGGCCTGCCCCGAAAGCCACAGCCGATCCCATTCCGTGTGCGGAAACATCGTCACCGATGTATCCTCGTCATCCGTGCTCACCGGATCGGTTGTTTCCGTTTTGTCCTGGGCCGCTGGCTTCTCCGCGTCTTGCGCAATGGATGCGTTTTGAAAAAGGAACAGGTGCAAACCCGCCATCAGGATTGGTATTGCAACCCTCTTTCCGCGCAATTTGCCCCGGCTCGTCATGAATCTCAATCTTTCGCTCTCTGTTTAGAAAAACTCTCAGCTCGGACACTGTCGTTCGCATCACCGCCGGAATCCTCTGTGCTCGATTCCACGGCGTCTTCGCTCGGGCCGCCGGCGAACTCGCTTTCAAATCCGCTCATCGAGGTATCGATCCGCACCTGCACCGGCGGAGATCCCGCATTTCCATCTCTGGGGATCCATACGGAATAGAACGAGAATGCCAGATCCGCTTCCTTCCTTTTATTAACGGGAAGTAACATCGCTTCGCTTCCCGGATGTTTCGGCGCATATCTCCGGGAGCGCAGCACAACGCTACATCGGGCGGTAAGCGGCACTCAACGGCAGGCCCTCCGACGACGCACCGCGCTTCGCATCCTGTTCTCTGGAATCGCCGGCCCGAACCGGAATGTTGGGCGTCAACAAATTTCGGAACTTTGCCTTGATACCATACCCCTCTAGGGTAGTCAATCCGAAACCGCTATTTCCCACTCGCAAATTAGTCTCTCTTTTCCGCGTCGATTGTTCTTGGGCTCTCTTCTACGGCCGCCGCTGCACGATCTGCAGCGCGTTCACCCGCGCGTGGTCGATCGTCAGGCCCCAGTGGAGATGCGGCCCCGTTACCCGTCCCGTCGCTCCCACCTTGCCGATGACCGCCGCCCCTTCAACGGCATCCCCAGCGTGCACGTCAATCTCCGACAAGTGCGCGTATAGCGTATAAATCCCGTATCCATGATCGATCACCACCGTATTCCCCGAATAATATAAATTCTCCGCCAGCGCCACTTTTCCCGCCTGCGCTGCGTAAACCGGTGTCCCCGCCGCCGCTGGAAAATCCACACCGGTGTGTGGCGAACGCGCCTCGCCGTTCAGTACGCGCCGCCGCCCGAAATTGCTTCCCTTCGTGACTCCCTTCAGCGGCAGCTCGAATTTCCCCTTCCAGAAAACCTCCGGCGTCACCGTGTCGTAGATCGCCCTCATCTTTTTCTGGTCCGCTTCGGCGCGTTTCTGCTGTTCGGGATCCGGTTGCACATATTGGTTTTCCACGCTCAGCCGCTCCGTGGAAAATTTCCCCGCTCGCACCGTGATCGCCTGGCTGCAAACGACGGGATTCCCGTCCGGCCCGGCCCAGGAAAGCTTCCATTCGTACTTTCCGGGCGGCTTTTCCAGGTCCACTGCCAGCAACGAATGCAGGGTGGCGGAGGCGGGCGTTTCGCGCCACAGCGGGATGCTCCGTCCGTCCCATTCCGCCGCTATTTCCTGGTTCCCCTTTGCTCCGGAAACCTCCACTGTCAAAAGATTCCCTTGCGCCGCCGTGGAGGAGCTGATCCGCAATGTCAAACCATCCCCGCAAACCTTCTTCACCGGTGTGCCCATAGATGGTGCCCCAACCACCGCCGATGCCCCCAATCCCGCAATAACCGCAAGTAAGCCGATGCGCTTCAAGGTTTCTCGCTCCCGCTGCCCGCAACGGCAGCCAAACCAGTGGACTCACAAATATTTTCTGCCTATGTGATGGCAGTCACAGCAGGAAAAATCGGTCCGACGCAGACTCGTTACTGCGATGGCCAGCAGACGATTATTGGGAGTGGTCTTGATCGTCGCGCTGCTTGCTTGGTCCGTCAACCAGCGAGTGATTGCGTGTTCTGGCCCTCAGTCTCGAGCAGCAGTTGTGGTGCCGGCAGGAGCTTCACCTGCCTCCAAACCTGAACCTTCCCCTTCGCGCCACAACTGCTGCCCCATCGAGACGCAACATTCCCGCCACTTCCAGTCCTCAATTCCTTTATCCTGCAATTCCCAAAAGCTCGCGGAAAACTGCTGCTCCATCGTCGGCAACGCGGCTCTGCGCATGCCCTTTCAAAAAGTCTCCCGCTTCGAATGGAATCATGCGCCGCTTTGGGCGGCGCAACTCTCCTTCCAAATGCCACCGCCCGCAGCCGCTTCTTTTCCTTCTGTCGTCCCATCCCCCTCTGAAAGCCCTGGCGTCAAGCCCTCCATTCTCCGGCTCTGAGACAGCTCTCCTGCAGTCTCGACTCCTTTTGCTTTCCGCACGGGACGTGCCTCCCGGTTCTCCGACAAATTTCCAAATATTCGAGGTGATCTCATGAAAGTCCGTAGTTCCGTAATTCTCTCGGCTCTGCTCTTGGCCGCTTGGCTGCCCCTCCAGGCGCAGCAAGCCGCCACACCATCCGCGCCCGCTCCGGCGCAGCAATCTCCCGCGCCCGCTGCGGATAAACCCTCCAACGCGGCTCCCAAGCAGGCGTGCTGTTGCGCCGCCAAAGGCGCGCCGTCGGCCGATGCCCCCATGGCTCACGACGGCTGCTGCCACGGCAAAATGGCCGCGGATGCGAAGTCCTCGTGCTGCACTGGCAAGGACGCCAAGGACATGCCCTGCTGCGCTCCGCAGGACAAAACCAATGCGGCGGCAATGCCGTGCTGCCAGGGGATGAAAGACGGTCAATGCTCCGCGAAGGATGGCAAGTCCTGCTGTGAAAAAATGAGCGCCAAGGGCGGCAAAGGCTGCTGCCCGGGCATGGGCGCCCAGTGCCCGGCACATGCCTCCGGGAAATAAGCCTCCCTCTCAAAAACGAACGGCTCCGCGCATCCGCGGAGCCGTTCCCTTTATGGGCATCCCACCAAGCCCGGCTTTTCTAAATCTTCAGTCCCAGCACGCGAACCAATTTTTCTTCCAACTTTTTGATCTCCAGCTCCCGCCCATGCTCCTCGCGGGTTCTGTCATTCAGCGCCTGTTTCAGCAGGCTCAGATTCTGCCGCAGCTCCATTTGCCCCAGTGCCAGCCGGCTCAGCGCCCACAGCGCTTCTTTCTGTTCGGAATCCAATTCCCGCGGATGCCTGTCAATCACGCAAAGGGTTCCCAGGGCGAATCCGTCTTCGTTGATAATCGGCGCACCGGTGTAGAAGCGAATGTGCGGCTCTCCCACGACCATCGGGTTGTCCTTGAACCGCGGATCCTTTAACGTGTCGGGGACGACGAACAAGTCTTCCTGTTGGATCGCATGCGCACAAAAGGATGTATCTTTCGGCGTCTCTCGAATCTGCACGCCTACCCGCGATTTGAACCACTGCCTGCGGTCGTCCACCAGCGACAGCATGGCAATCGGCGCCTTGCAGATGTACGCCGCAAGCGTAACCAGGTCGTCAAAAGTCTGTTCGGGTTCCGAATCAAGGATCGCATACCGGTCCAGCGCCGCCACGCGCGCTGCCTCTTGGCGAGCACCTTCCTGTGAGGGAGCAGGCGTATCCATGGCTGCCTCCGAAAACCTGCCGGGGGGGGTACAGGTTTTGAAGAGGCATCATACTCCACCCCCGCGTGCCTCGGAAAGCGCGCCACGCACGCTTCGCCTGCTCCCTTCGCCTAACCCTCTCTTCAACCCTCACTGATCCTTTCGCGTGGTTTCCCCCGCACGAATCGCTGCTGGCTCGTCTACACTAGCCGGTGCCGTCCAAATTGAAGAATCTGGGAGAACGTTCCATGTGCACGCGCTTTCGCTTTCTAGGTTTGCTCGCGATCGCAATGCTTTTCGGCCCGCAACCTCCAGGCTGGTGCCAGAAAAAAACCATTTCCACCGCGCAGCCCGAGCAGGAACGCCGCAGCTTCGCCCAAAACCTCGCCCGCGCCATCAACGCTGCCGAAGCGAACTATTTCCAACAACATCAGGTCTACGCCAGTTGGGACAATCTGATGGGCTTGGGCTATTTTTCCCCTTCCGGCACGAAATGGGCCTCGCCTGGATTCCCTACCGTGGCTCATGCTCTCTACGGCAGCGGCCCCGAAATCGTACCGGGCTGGCGCCTCCGGCTGCATCTTTCCAACAAAGAGAAAACCTACGACGTCTCCATTGAGGATGTGAACGATCTAAAATGCGGCTACGCCGTCACCACGGATGAACGCGGTCTGATCCGCCAGGGAAAATCCATCGCCTGCCCTTGAGCTGCGCCTGAATTTTTAGCGCCTATTGCGGACCGCTTGGGGAGCTAATCGCCGGAAGCCACTTCCACTTCGCGATCCCGGGGCTCATACAGCGGCAGGATGGAGAAATACTTGTGGCGGCAGGGTACGCACCGGAATGCCGGGATGCGCAGAAATCTCCACACCCACGCGGACAGCGATTCCACGCATTCCGGAGAGATTCGCTGCAGAGCCAGATTTCCGCAGATCGGACAGTGCGCGTGCAGGGAGTGGCTCAGCGGCATGAGCCTGGCGTGAAAGCGCGCTCGGCAATGGTGGCATCGCCACGGGTAGACACCCATCGCGCTCAGAATGTAATCCGCAAAATTCTGGCGGCGCGATCGCCACGCTCCATCATGCTTGCAGACTGGGCAAGTCATTCGAGTGGCTGGTTACTCTCCCTGAATGCGCACAGCTTAGGACATTCCCCGCCACGAGGCAAGTGCCGTTGGTACTGAAATCTATGGGTACAATGGTTCCAGAGGGTACTATGCCAAATTACACCGACGAGCACGCCAGCGCCGGCATTTCCGCGAAACTCCCGAATCTGGAAACCTGGCCCAACCAGTATTCCGGTTACGTCATCACCAGGCGCTTCCCGGAGTACTCTTCCGTCTGCCCGAAGACGGGCTTGCCTGACTATGGCACCATCACCATTCAGTACAAGCCCCGTAAGTCCTGTATCGAGCTCAAATCGCTCAAGATGTACATGCTTGCCTACCGCAACCTCGGCATATTTTACGAAAATGCCGTCAACAAGATGCTCCACGACATCGTCGAAGCCACCCAGCCCGAATGGTGCGTGGTTCGCGGCGAGTTCACTCCGCGCGGCGGACTGAACACATCCATCTTCGCCCGCTGGCCCGATCGCAATTCTCGCGCCCGCGGAAGGCGCCGGCGCCCAGCCCGCTGACGGAGAATAGACTTCGTTCGCGACTCGTTGGATAATTCCCGGGTCGGCATCGCACGCAGATTGTCGTTATTCGAGGAGGGAGAATGAGCATTTCTCCAAATATTCCCAACCCGCAAGAGTCCTACCACTATGACAGTGGGGGAGGCACTCCGCGCTGGATCACCATTCTTTTCGCCATTGTTGTCGCGGCGATCGGAGCGCTGGCCTATGCAGGCCACTCCGTGCAAACCCGCCTCGAGCAGGAACTCTCCAAGGCGGAGGATCAAAACAAGATCCTGACCGCGCAGCTCGAGCAAGCCAACACCCGCCTCGCCGATCTGAAAGGACAGATGGACGTCACTTCCCAGAAGATCGGCATGACCCAGGCCGAACTCGCCGACGCCCGCAGCCGCGCCGAAGCCATCCGCAAGCAGCAGACCGCCAGCGATGCGAAACTCACGGCGCAAATCGCCCAAACGCAGAAGGAGAGCGAGGAAAAAATCGGGGCCGTCGCCACCGATGTCAGCGGCGCGAAGAAAGACATCGAAGCCACCCGCTCCGACCTCGAGGCCACCAAGTCCAAGCTCGAACGCGCCACCGGCGACATGGGCGTTATGAGCGGCCTCATTGCCCGCAACCACGACGACCTCGAGGAACTCAAGCGCCGCGGCGACCGCAACTACTACGAATTCACGCTGCAAAAATCCAAAACGCCTCAGCGCGTCGGCCCCGTCCAGCTTAAGCTCGACAAAACGGACCAGAAAAAATCCAAGTACACCGTGACCGTTCTGGCCGACGACAAATCCATCGAAAAGAAGGACAAGACCGCCGGCGAGCCCGTGCAGTTCTACGTGAAAGGCAGCTCCCGCCTGGCCCCCTACGAGATCGTCGTTTTCGACGTCAACAAGAATCAAATCACCGGCTACCTGGCCACGCCGAAGGAAGGCGGCAGCCCGGCCGCCAGCCCCGCGCCCGCAAAGCAGTAGTTGGCGCATCGTTCCGGCGCGGCAAACGCCGCGCAATTCAATCGAATCGAAGCCACGCTCCGCCCGGCAACCCCGGTTTTGGAAACTCCGGCCGCCGCGGGGCTTTGGTGTTTCTTCCCTGGAAGCTACGATCTTCTGTAGTTCATTGCCAGGCTTCCGGAGGATCTCTTCCCCATGCACCCCCGATTCCCCCTCTCTCGATTTTTGCTGCTCGGCACGCTCTTCGGCCTGCTGGCTGGAACCGCCTCCGCTCAGCTTCCCGCTCGCACGATTTTCTATTTCCTCTGGCGCGGCACGCCCGCCGGTGATGCACGCAAAAGCAATTCCCTACTGAGCCTTTGGGACGACCCCGATTTCGCCCCCGTTCGCGCGTCATTGGCCAACGCCTGGATGAGCGACGCAAAGAACGAAAAAGAAAAAGCCGGCCTCTCCCCCGAGGAGATGGCCAGCTACGCGACCTTGCTCGACAATCCTTTCACCATCGGCTATCTCCCGCGCGAAGGTGCGCCTCCGAAGGTTGCCGCCACGAAAGCTAACGCTTCAAATGCCACCACGCCGCCATGGAACGGCATGTTTCTGGTTTACGATCGTTCCGGCAAAGAAGATCTCCTCTCCAAAGCCGTCGTCCGCATGCGGGCCAACAGCAACGAAATTCCCACCCTCACGGAAATCACCTTCGCCGGCGTCAAAGCCCTCAAGGTCGAACGCAAGTCCGGCACCAACTACTGGGCCGAAACCGGCAAATACGCCGTTTCCGCCAGCGAGCCCGCGGTCTTTGAGGAAATCCTCAAGCGCCTCACCGGCAAAGCGACAGGGGCGGCGCTTGCCGATTCCGATGCCTACCGCGAAGCGAAACCCGTTCTCTCCGGAGGCCTCGTTGAGTTCTTTCTTCGCGTGCCCCAGATCAAAAACATCGCCGGCGACGCCGAATCCGCCTCCCCGCAAATGAAAATGCTCTGGAACAACTTCCACCTCGACGCGGTCCACGTCTTCGCCGGACTCATCGCGCTCGATGGCGCGCGCACCCGCCTCCAAGGTGCGGTTCTCGGCGACATTTCCGAAGGCAATCTCTTCGACATTTGGTCCACCGGCCAGACGCAACCTTCCTCGCTCTCCCTGCTAACGCCGGACGTCATCTACTACCACGAATCGCAGATCAGCCTGCTAGGCATCTATAACACGCTGAAGCGCCTGCTCGCTCAGCCCGGCTCCAGCACAGCTGGCTTGGCCAGCACTGTCGAAAGCTCCGTGCAGACCCGCATCGGCATGTCCTTGCCGGACGCCTTCGCCCTCACCAGCGGCGAATTCGGCTCCCTCCAAACCAGCCCTTCCCTGGACGCCGACAAAAGAGTTTTCTTCCTAGGAATCAGCAACAAACCCGATGCTCTCAAGCTCCTGCGAACCATCTTCAGCGACCAGATCACTTCCGAGCGCAACGAGGGCAACGTCACTTACCTGAAAATTTCTCTCAAAGGCAGTCAGGGCGCAAAGGGCGTGGCGCAATGGAATTTCTATCACCTCGCCATGACCCCGAATCTCCTTCTCGGCGCCAGCAAAAACGAGACGCTGCACGCCTCCGTTGCGCAGGCCGGCGCTCCAGGCGCCTCGACGCTTCCCAAAAACTTGCAAACCGCGCGCAGCCAGTTTCCCGAAAAATTGAACGGCTTTTCCTATTTCGACCTTCAAAAGCTCGATTGGCCCGCCGTCCAGCAGCAATGGGCCTCCCAAGCCGCCAATACCGCAGCCGCAGCCAAAACTCCCGAGGCCACCCAAAAAGCCAGGCAATGGAATGACTGGCTCCTCAGCGTGAATCCCGCCGTCTTCCCACGTCACCTCCATTCCATGACCGGCGCGTCCTGGAAAGATTCCTCTGGAGTCCATTTTGACGAGTGGGTGGATTAGCAATCCGAACCGCCCGGCGTTTCGCAGGCTCCGTGCGGCACTTTGCGTCGCGCCTTTCCTGCTTCTGGTGACCATCGGCAACGCGCAAGAGCCTCCGGCCTCCACTGGCCACGCCATTCAGGTCAAAGTCGCCCGCGTGAATGTCGGCGTGGTCGTCACCGACGCAAAAGGAAAGTTTGTCGAAGGTCTCGGGCGCGGCGCTTTTCATGTCTTCGACGATGGGGTAGAGCAGCCCATCACCGAATTCGCTTCCATCGAGGAGCCCGGCCAGGTCTTGCTCCTCGTCGAAGCAGGTCCCGCCGCCTATTTTCTGCAGGACGCCAATCTCCTCGCCGCCAATACGATGCTCAATGGCTTGTCACCTGGTGATCGTGTCGCCATTGTCCGCTACACGGACACCCCACTCGCCGTCCTCGGCTTCACGCCGGACAAGCGCGCCGCGCAAATGGCCCTGGACGCCATCCAATTCAATCTCGGCTTCGGGGAGTTGAATCTCTTCAGCAGCCTCTCGACGGTCTTCGACTGGCTTGCGCAAATTCCCGGAAAGAAAACGGTCGTCCTGATCGCCTCCGGCGTGGACACTTCACCCGCATCCGCTGCCGCTGCGCTGCAATCCCGCCTGCAAATTGGAGATGTGCGCGTCCTATGCGTCTCTACCAGTGGTCCGCTCCGCAACGGGAAACATGGCTCAAAGGCAAAAGTCGTCGAAACACAGGCGGAATTCGCCGCCGCCGATCGGCGACTGCAATCGATTGCCGACGCCACGGGAGGCCGCGCATATTTCCCCATGAACGCAAAGGCATTCGAGGAAACTTATCGTGAAGTGGCGCAAATCATTCGCCATGAATACAGCCTGGCGTTCGCTCCGCCCCTCGCCGATGGCGCCGTGCACCAGATTGATGTGAAATTGAACTTGCCGGGCCGGTCAGGAAATGGAAAGGTTGCCGCCTATCGCATCGATCACCGCAAAGCCTATCAAGCCCCCAAGGATTAGCCCGCACTGCCCGGGCTACTCAAACTCTTTCATCATCTTCGCCATCGCGCTCAGCCGGCGATCCACCTTTCCAAACACGCTGTTTTCGCTGAAGCTTCCATCGCCATTGCGATGCCCGGCAACCATGCCTGTCAACAGTTCAATCCCCTGCTCGATCCTACCGACCGGCCAGATGTGGAACTTCCCGGCGCTCACCGCTTCCAGCAAATCTTCTCTCAACATCAAATCCTCGACGTTCGCCTCGGGAATCAGCACGCCCTGGCTGCCCGTCAATCCCAGCACCCGGCAAGTATCGAAAAATCCTTCAATTTTTTCATTCACGCCGCCGATCGCCTGAATGTCACCCTTCTGATTCATCGAACCGGTTACGGCGATATCCTGTCGCAGCGGAAGTTCGGACAGCGCCGAAAGCAGCGCATACACTTCCGTCGAACTCGCGCTGTCTCCATCCACTCCCGAATACGACTGCTCGAAACAAATACTCGCTGCCAGCGACATCGGCTTGTCCTTCGCGAAACTGCTTCTCAGGTACCCCGCAATGATCTGCACGCCTTTGTCGTGGAACTTGCCGCTCAAATTCGCTTCCCGCTCGATATTGATCAAGCCCGCCTTGCCCAGCGCCGCGCTCGCCGTGATCCTCACCGGCTTCCCGAACGAGTACCCGCCGATTTCCAGCACGCTCAGCCCGTTCACCTGTCCCACGCATGTTCCGCTCACGTCCACCAGCAAGGTCTTTTCCTCAATCATCTCCCGGATGCGCGTTTCCACCAGATTGTGGCGCTCCATCTTGGCGGAGATCGCGGCGCGCACGTGCGCCGCACGCACCACGTTTTCGGCCGCGCCCACCGCCGCATAGTGCGACTCGCGCGCCAGATCCGCGATGTCCACGAATCGCGCCGTCACTTTGTTCCGCCGCCCCGCCCTGCGAACCCCGTATTCCAGAATCGCCGCGAACGCTCCTCGATCGAATGGAAACAGGTTCTCCTTCTCGCTCAAACCCCGCAGACGCCCGGCATACTCCTCGATCACTCCGTCGGTCATCGGCATCTCTTCATCGAATTCCACGCGCACCTTGAAAATTTTCCGGAAATCCTCTTCGTAGTTGTACAGGAGCTCGTATAGGTCGCGGTCACCGATCAAAATCACTTTTACGTTGATGTCCACCGCTTCCGGCTTCAGCGCCGTCGCCGGAAACGGATAAAACACCTCCAGCGGTTGTATCTCCAGCCGGTTGTGATTCAGCGTGCGCTTCAGGGCCCGCCACACGCCCGGCTCCGAAAGCGCTTCCACCGCATACATGATCAGAAAGCCGCCGTCGGCCCGCAGCAGCGACCCTCCGCGCAGGTCCATGAAATCGCTGGTCCATCCGCCCCGCGTGTCATACGTGCGCTGAATCGTCCCAAAAAGATTCGCGTAGCTCGGCGTGGTCTCGAAAATCACCGGTGAAGCGTCTTCGTGATTGTGCGCCAATAGCACATTCACCCCGTACACCCGGAATGGATCGCGCTCCGGCGCGCCTTGCGCTTTCTGCTGCACCTCCGGCGTCTCCGACGGTTGTTCTTCCTCGCCTTCGCGCTCTTTGAAAGGACCCAGGTTGTCCAGAATGTGGTGCCGAACCTCTTCGAGATACTCCCCGATCCCCGCGCCAGGATATTTCTCCTTCAACTCCTCGATCACGCCATCCACCAGCACCGAAGCCGCCTCTTGCTCCAGGTAGCTCAACTCGCTGGCGAGTTCTCGCGACAACGTCAGCGTTTTCCGGTAAACCACCGTAAATTCCTGCCGGAACTGTTCGTACTTTCGCTCGATCTCCTCGGCAACCCCGCTCTCCAGCTTCCCTTCGTGCACCATCTTTGAAATATCTTCGATGGGCACCATTTGCCCTTCCAGCACCGGAAAAATCTCCGGAAGCGCCACTGCGCCCACCTGCATGTGCCCCAGCGCGAACTGGTCGCGCGCGATGCGCCGCGTGAAATCGTCCATCAATTCTTTTTCGCGCACGGAAAAGCGTTCCACGATGCGCCCCTTCTGCCGCTGGAAGGGCTCGCCTTCGAATACTTGCGGAATCCGCCGCCTCAGAAAATCGATGCCCGCCTGCATATCCTTCTTGAACGTCTCCGCGGAGCCGCGCGGCAGCGCCAGCAGACGCGGCCGGTCCGGAATCTTGAAATTGTTCACGTAGCACCGGTCCATCGAAGGCTTCGTGGTCGGATGGAGCTCCCCGATCATCTGCGCAATGGTGCCTCCACGGCTTGTGCCCGCCAGCCCGCACACGAACACGTTGTAGCCCGGCGCCGTCAGCTCTACACCCATCTTCAGCGCGCGCAGCGCACGTTCCTGGCCGATGAAGCCCTCTTTTTTCTGCGCTTGCGCCGTCGTCTCAAACGGAATCCGCGAAAGCTCGCAGCGCCAGCGCAACTTTTCCAGTCCGAGTTCGTTCATGGTACTCATATTTGCTTTTGCAATCCTCGCCATTTGAGCGCGTACTCTAGCACACCGCCGCGGCCCACGCGTTGAATTTACCCGCCGGGGTTTCGCAAGGAATTACGATTCGACGCCTTCGATTTCTTCCCGATGTTCCGTATACACGCGGAATACCCCCAATGCGGCAGCGACCACCGTCGGGCCCACCACCAGGCCCAGCAGCCCGAAAACCTGCAAGCCCCCCAATATACTGATGAACAGCAACAGATCATTCAGCCGTGTCCGGTTCCGCAACAGTAGCGGGCGAACAAAGTTATCCGCCAGACCCGCCACGCCCCCGCAAATCACCACAATCGCGATGGCCTTCCCCCAACTCCCGTTGAAGCCGCACCACAGCGCCGCCGGAGCCCAGATCAGCGCCGAGCCCACCACCGGCACGATCGAGAAGAAAGCAACGAGTACGCCCATGAAGACCGGCGCAGGCAGCCCGGTCACGGCGAACGCGATGCCGCCCAGAAACCCCTGAATCCCCGCGATCAGCAGCGCTACCGCCACGCTCGCAAATATCAGATCCCGCGATTCCGCGATCATTTCATCTTGCAGATTCCTCTCAAACGGGAGCAAGTGCCGCACCGCCCGCAGGATTTTTTCGCCATCGCGAAATACAAAAAAGAGCGCGAACAGCAATATGAACAGGTTCACGATAAACGAGAAGAGATTCTTCAGCATGCTGGCGAGGCTGCCCGCTATATACGAAGCCACCTTCTCCGCTCCCTGTTGCAGCGGTCCGACAAAGTCGATGTCCTGCATCGAATGCGGCAGGTACCGCCGGACCAGATCCGCCAAGGTGGATACCGCCGGAACTCCTCCGTTCCCGGCAACCATGGCGCGAATCCGCGCGGATGTCTCCACCGCCTCCCGCCCCGCATACAGCAGCACCATCAGCACCGGCACAATCAGCACCAGGGTCACTCCCAGCGTACAAACCACCGCCGCCATGGTGACCGACATGCGATTCCTCGCCCTCACAAACGCCGGAAAAAAGAAGATCGCCAGCACCCCCGACCACGCCAGTGGCACCAGGAACGGCGCCACGATCTGAAATACCAGGTATCCCAAAAGCAGCAGCGCGCCGTAGGAAAGTACCGTGGTCAGCCGGTCACTCGTGGTTGTGTGTCGGTTGGCTTCGCTCATCGGCGGTATATAATCCATCCAGTCCTGGCGACACGGGGTTTGGTGCACCCCGTGGCCCGTCATGCCTGCTGCCCAGGGGAAGCCAAGAGCCAATGCCCTCGTCAAAACTCCCGTTCAATTTTGAGCAGGCGCGCCTTCTTGCTGTACTTGCTTTGATTAATTTTGTCAACTTTGCCGATCGCCAGGTCTTGAACCCCCTCGTTCCTCTGCTTCGCCAGCATTTTGGCGTCACCGATACGCAACTTGGTTCCCTGCCTTGGGTCCTCCTCGTCGTCCTCGCCGTCGCCAGCATTCCCTCTGGCTACCTCGCGGACCGCTTCGACGAACCGAAGATCATCGCCATCGGTGTGCTCTTCTGGAGCCTCGCCGCCATCGCCAGCGGCTTCTCGCCCACCTTCTCTTTTCTTTTTGTGGTCCGCGGCCTCGTCGGTATCGGTGAGGCTGCCTATGCTCCCGCGGCTCAATCCTTAATCTCCGACTCCTTTTCCCGTGAAAACCGCGCCCTGGCGCAATCCATCTTCGCCTCAGGCATGATTCTAGGAGGTATCTCCGGCTTGGCCTTTGGCGGAATTATGGGCGAACGTCACGGCTGGCAGCATGCCTTTGTAGTCGTTGGCCTGCTGGGCGTCCTTCCCGGTTTGTTGGCTTTCACCTTGAAACAGCCTCCTCGGCGTCCGCGTTCCGAAGTTGTTCCCGTCCTGCAGTTGCTCCGTGTCCCCGCGTTTGTCACCATGATCGCCTCCGGCATCT
Organism: Acidobacteriota bacterium; assembly: GCA_021324935.1. Classification (GTDB taxonomy): domain Bacteria; phylum Acidobacteriota; class Terriglobia; order Acidiferrales; family UBA7541; genus Acidiferrum. The sequence continues at coordinate 3,249 of JAJPIE010000059.1, read as the reverse complement.
GCATTTCATTTTCCAGCATTTCTTTCGTCACCTGGGGCATCGACTACGCGAAAAGCTACAAGGATTTCAGCGCCAAGGAAGCCGCCCTTTCCCTTGCGGTCATTGCTTTGTTCTCCTCCGTCGGCGGTGCGATTTCTTCGGGATTTGTCGCGGACCGGGTTCAGAGAAAATTGCCCTACGGCCGCGTGCTCACCATGGCCGTCGCCTTTCTGTTTGCCGCGCCCTTCCTGTTGTTGGCCATTCAGGCCGATGAAAAGTGGATGATTCTGGCGGGATTTTTCGGCTCGATGTACTTCATGTCGTGGTATCATGGCCCCACCACCGCCGTTCTGCACGATCTGACGCCGCAGCGCGCGCACGCCACGGCCATTGGCGTTTATATGTTCTTCACGCAACTCCTTGGCGCGCTTGGCCCTCTCCTGATTGGCAGAATTTCCGATATCAGCGATCTTCAGATTGGATTGCAGGTGGCAACCGCCGTGATGGTCTTCGGCGCGCTCTTGCTTTTCCTGGCGATTTACTTCATCCGCCGGGACGGCCTGCACCATCCCCGCCTCGCCGCCCTTCGCGCCGAAGACGAAGCCTACGCCGCCGCTCATCCTGCCGGCCACCCCCGTTAATCGTCCATGCAGGTGCCGCTCTTTCGCCCGGCCAGGCCTTCTTCGAAAAATCAATCAATCGGCGCTAGCCGCGGCTTCCGTCGGGTTCCCGCAATTGCCGGCTTACTTGATCCCAACCGCCGCAATCAACCGCAGCACTTCGTCGTGCGGCACGTCGTAAAGCGGCCGCTCGTCTTCTTCTTCCAGCCGTTCCTTCAAAAATTCCGCCGCGATGAAGCTGCCCTCGCGGTCCGTCAAATCGCGCCCGGTTTTCTCGCGAAACGCCACGAACGCCGTATGCGCCAGCCCGACGATGCGACCCACGCCGTCCACCACGAACTTCGCATCGATGGTGTCGCTGTGCCGCGTGGCGATCGCATTCCAGATGTGCGAAAAACTGCACCGATACACATGGCCGGACAGCTTCGAAGTCACGTCAAACGCGCCGATGAACTGGTTCATCGCGCCGCTGTTCGCTAATACTGGCAATGAAGGCACTGGAGTCCTCGTTTCCCTGTGGCATCCGCATTCGATGGGATTGATCCGCGGCGGACACTCTCGCTAAGTTTTGAAATTTCCCGCTAATTAGTGTCCAATTCCCGTGTCGGCCTGTCAATCCTGCGCGCTCGTCTCTAAAGGCCGCGAAACCGTTTCCATTTCAACATCTCACCGCGTTACCATAACGCCGCTTTCCGCAGCTCAAAGTCCAACGAGGCGCGATCCTTGCAAACCAACTCGTCCAAAGCCGGAAATCTGCTCCTCGTTGCAGCTTTGCTCCTGTTTGCGGTTGGCGCTCTGCTCCCGCTGGCCCTTGCGCCGCTGCCGGCCTTCACGATTGTTCGCTGGATCGCTCTGCTGGCTCTCACTGCAATCGGCGTGCGAGGCCGCTCGCTCACCTATTGGATCTTCCTCGCTATGATGGCCGGCTTTGAAATCGGCGTGGATCGCCCGCAATTCGCATTGCATTTGCGCGTCTTCGGCGACATCTTCCTGCGCCTCATCAAGCTGATTGTCGCGCCGTTGATTCTGGCAACGCTGGTCACGGGTATCGCCGCTCACGGCGACTTGAAAAAGGCCGGCCGCATCGGCCTGAAAAGCCTGATCTATTTTGAAGTCATCACCACCATCGCCCTGTTTCTTGGCGTCGGTGCCATCAATCTCACGCAGGCTGGCACCGGCATCACCCTGCCCGCGGCACCCGGTGAGCAAGCCCCCGCCCCGGCCTCCGCCATCAGATGGGACGATTTTCTGTTGCACGTCTTCCCCGAAAACATCGCCAAGGCCGTCGCCGACAACCAGATTCTGCAAGTCGTCGTCTTCGCCATCCTCTTCGCGATAGCTCTCACTCTGGTTCCGGAAAAGTCGCGCCAGCCAATGCTGAGCCTCGCGGAATCACTGACCCAGATCATGTTTAAGTTCACCAACGTCGTGATGTACTACGCGCCCATCGGCGTCGGCGCAGCGATGGCCTACACCGTCGGCCACATGGGCGTCAGCGTGTTGCTGCCGCTGGGGAAACTTGTGCTGACCGCCTACGGCGCGCTGTTCGCATTTCTCCTGCTGGTGCTGTTTCCTGTCGCGTTCCTCGCGCGAATTCCCATCCAGCGATTTCTGAAATTTGTGGCGGAGCCGGCTACCATCGCTTTTGCCACCAGCACTTCCGAAGCGGCTTTGCCGCGGGCGATGGAGTGCATGGAACAGTTCGGCGTTCCGCGGGAAATCGTGGCCTTCGTGATTCCGGCGGGCTACAGCTTCAATCTTGACGGTTCGACCCTCTATCTCTCGCTTGCCTCTATCTTCGTCGCGCAAACCGCTGGCATGCACCTGTCCATCGCGGAACAACTGATAATGGTGTTTACCCTGATGCTCACCAGCAAGGGCATCGCTGGTGTTCCGCGCGCCGTCACGGTTGTCTTGTTGGCGACAGCCGCTACTTTTCATCTGCCGACCGAGCCGATTTTCCTGATTCTCGGCGTCGACGCGCTAATCGACATGGCGCGCACCGCCGTCAACGTCACCGGCAACTGCCTCGCCAGCGCCGTCATCGCCCGCTGGGAGGGCGAGTTCCCTCCCGCAGGTTTACAGAGTAGAGATCCCTGACCTCTTCGCCGCCGCTTCGAGAAGCGTATCCAGCGTAGGCAGCGGCAAACGATGCTGCCGTGCCAGATATAGGTAGGATGCAGCGTAGGCGGTCAGCCGATGCGTGCGCGCGATTTCCTGAATCTCCCGGAATCCGCCCCTCAATTGATCCATCTCCACTTCTATGCAGGTAGACATCATCTTCTCGTACAGGTCGCGCGCGCTCCACTTCCGCAATTTCCAGTACGCCCCGGCGCTCCGCAAAAACCAGACCGTTGGCCACTTCGAGAATCCACAAGGACGGCACGATTGCCTTACGCCCTGCTTGGAACGATTCGCGGATCGCTCTTGCCTTCTCCGGTTCTGGATTGTCTATCGCCCACGCTAAAGCGACCGAAGCGTCCAGAACAAACTCGCTCACCTGCGGCCTTCCTCAATCAGACTTTTGAGCGTCACTCCAGGAACCCCCCGCGTCTTCTTTCGGATTCTCTCGAATTCCGCAAAAATTTCAGCCAAGTCCACCTTCTCACAGGAAACTGGGCCCAAAGAGGCCACCAATTTCCCCCCCCCC
>JAJPIE010000010.1 GCA_021324935.1 Acidobacteriota bacterium | reverse complement strand
GAGGAGTGTTGTTGCACGCACGGGAGCGGGGCATGGGGAAAAGGGCACGCTTTGGGCGCACAGGAAAAAGACGAAGAGAAGAGCGGTAAAGGAAAACTTTGGACTTGGGATCGATTTCGAATATGCGGGGATTCGAAAGAGGACCCCAAGAGAAAATCCGCACCCTGAAAACCGCAAGGGTTGATTGCATAAGAGCGAAGGCTCCATTCGATGCCGTAAGCTTCTGTTTGGAGAACCGAAGCCATCGGTAGGAAGGAGCCTTCGATGATGATTATTGGATGTGATTATCACCCCAGTTGGCAACAGTTTTGTTGGATGAACCAGGACAGTGGCGAGACCGGTGAGAACCAACTCGACCACAGTTCCGGTGAAGCGGAGCGCTACTATCGGCAGCTGCCCGCACCGGCGCTGATCGGGATGGAATCAACAGGCAACTGTCAATGGTTTCTGGAACTGCTGGGACGATTGGGGCACGAGGTGTGGGTTGGCGACGCGGCCCGAATTCGCGCCGGGGAAGTGCGGCGGCAGAAGCATGACCGGCGGGACGCCGAACTGATCCTAAGGCTGCTTTTAGAGAAGCGCTTTCCCCGGATTTGGGTTCCCTCGGGGGAAGAGAAAGATCTACGGCAGCTGTTGATTCACCGCTGGAAACTGGTGCGGTTACGGGTGCAGATAAAAAATGAACTGCAACACCTGGCGATGAATCAGGGCGTCACCCGGAAGCGGCAGCTGTGAAGCCAGGCAGGAGAAAAAGTGTTGCGCGAGTTGCCGCTGGCACCATGGGCCGGCCGGCGGCGAGAAGACCTGTTGAAGTTACGAAGCGAACTCGACGACAAAATCGGCCTGCTGGACCAAGCAGCCGAGGAAGCGGCCACGAAGCATGAAAAAGCACGGTTGCTGATGACGCAGCCGGGAGTGGGGCCGATCACCTCGCTGGCCTTTGTGCTGACGATAGGCGACGTCTCGCGCTTTCCCCGCGGCAAGCAGGTGGCCAGCTATCTGGGACTGATTCCGCGGGAATACAGTTCGGGCGGGAAGCAGCGCTTCGGATCCATCAGCAAGCAGGGCAACCGGTTTATGAGGATGCTGCTGGTCGAAGCCGCGCAGATTGCGGTGCGCTGCGATCCGCAGATGAGAAGCGAATATTTGCATCGCTGCCACCACAAGCCGAAGGGCGTGGCCAAAGTGGCGGCGGCAAGAAAATTGGCCATTCGACTCTACTGGATGCTGAAAAGCAACACCGGCTATCCAGAGGTCGTTCGTGCCGGGAGTAGCCCGCGGGTGCCGCTGACTGCGTAAGCGCAGTCGAAGGATTGATTGGGCGCTCCCGCCCCGGTTACAAACCGGGGTTCGGATAGCAGAATCATGTTCGCGGTTTAGATCGAATCGATGGTTGGCGGAACGGTCCGCTGAAAGCTGATTCACCGTATGAGTTACAGAGCTTCGGTTCTCCACCAACTCTGGACCACAAGCGGTGAGAAAAACACTGCACGGGAGTTTTGTGTCTTGACAACGCCTTCGCTCTTATCGAGCGGCACCCACGCCTCACTTCGGTACGCTAAAGCCTGCCCCACCCGGCATTTCACATGTTCGTCGTTTGGTCTAGGCGTAACGTTCCTGCCGTGGTCCTCCCCTCCGTCTGCAAGCGCGTTGTCATGATCGGACTCCGCCCCGGGAGGCCATGTTTCACCGGGATGTTCCTGCTGCCACTCGTCAATCAGCTCTGCTTTGGGCTTTCGGGAGAGACTTGGGACCGCCTCGCCAACATTGTACGTAATTATAAGACCCGCAACAGCTCCAACGGTAGCCCCTATTGCCGTGCCGGCAGGACCGAAAATGCTTCCAGCGGCACCCAAGTCGATGGTGCAGGATGCTACTTCGGCTCAATGGCCGTCGAGGTCGGCGAACGATTCGGGGTCGTCGTGAACCATGGCGTAGAGGTTGAGGGTTTGCGGGTTGGTGAGGTTTGCGTAGGGGACGGCGACGGGAATTTTGGACCAGTTGGCGGAGAGCCAGCGGCCCCAGCGGTTGGGGTAGTAGCGGGCGCCGAAATAGTCGTTGCCGGAAGGCCAGTTGCAGCGCTTGGGGGAAGAGCCGCCGTTACATCGGAAGAAGCGGGCGGTCTAAAGACCGGCCAGTACACATAGCAGGTGGGCGGAAGAGTTTCAAGACATCCAGGAGAGGATTTGGGGGAGGGTGGCGGCGGAGGTGGAGATGGTGCCGCGAGGAAGCAGCGGAGAGACGGCGAGGGCTTGGTTGTGATTTTCGAACCAGACGAGGAAGAGGGATTTTTCGGAGCCGGGAAGGCGCTGCTGGTTGATCCAGTTGTAGTAGGAACCCATGTCCGCATCGACGAGGGAACCCAGGGGATCGAGCTGCGGCGGGGCGCTGGAGGGAGCGAGAAGCTCCACCATGGGCTTCTGTCGCTGGCGCGGGGCAAAGCGCACTAATAAGGATAGAGGTTGCGCGCGCCGGAGGCATTCGCGGGCAGCCCATTGCGTGAAGCTGGTGCTGAAGATCTGCGTGCCGGAGCCTTCGGTGAGGAGCTTGACCTGGAAGCGGTCGAGGACGGGATCGCCGGAAGGATCCATGCCGAGATCGGCGGGGCGCAACTGGGCCATGAGCGTGCGCAAGGCTTCGGGGCCAACGCCAGGCTTGCGCGTTTCGGCCTGAATTTTTTCCAAAAGAGACGAGCGAACGGAAGCGAGACCTTCGTAAGAGACGCAGGTGAGCGAAGGATCGTGGGCGGCGGCTGCGCCGCCATCGATATACCAGTGGCCGAACGGGAGGGGATTCGCTTTGGCGCGAGCGGCGACAGCATCGAGAAGCTGCTGCAGACCGTTTTCGGGATTAACGGCCGTGAAATAGGCGCCGTGCGGGCGAAGCTTGCGGAACAGCGGCTCTTCCGCTTTTTCCACGCCCTGGCCGATGACGGCGACGCCGAGGCGGGACTGGGCAGGCTTTTCGGGCGGCACAGCCGCGCGGAGGCGATCGGCGTAGTCGAGCGCGGCTTTGCGGAAGGCGTCCATCTGGTGCGTAGACCAGAGGTGCGCGGAAAGCTGCTCGACAAACTGCGCGGGAGAATTGACCCAATCGAATTTTTCGAGCGCAGGGGAAATCTGAATGGCGGAAAATTCACTGAACCAGAGTTTTGTGTCCTGCGGGGAAAGCGATTGGAGATTTTGCAGTTCCCTTTCGAGGGCGCTGCGTTCGGCGGGAAACTTGTAGTCGTAGTCGATGACTTCGCGCAGGAGGCTGGGGAGAAACGCGAGCGGGAGGCGCTGGAAAGCGGCGAGATAATTGAGGGCGAGCTTTTTCGCGCCGGGAGGGTAGGCGTCAAACTGTCCGGGTTTTAGATCTGCGGGGAGCATGAGAGTCAGAGCAGCTCCGAAATGGGCTTGCCGCGGGAATAAGCGGCCGTGAAGCCCATCATAGAGCCGATGGTGGGAACGAGATCGATGCTCTGCAGCGGGCGATCGAAGACCACACCTTCGCGAATACCGGGGCCGATAGCCATCAGCCAGGTGGTGCGAGAGAGAGCATCACCGGTGCGATGGTGCTGGAAGCCGTTGCCGCCGGCGTCTTCGTCGGCGTCGCGGCCAAAATCGGGGAGGATGAGGAGGGTGGTTTTGCCGGCGTATTCGGGCTCGGCCTGTACGAGCTTCCAGAGTTCGTGGCAGAGACGATCGGTGCGGCGAATGCCCTCGATATAGAGGGAATAGGCGCCAGCGTGGGCGACGTCGATGTCATGCAAGGTGACCCAGAGCAGGCTGGGAGCGAGCTGCTGCATGAGGCGGCGAACGATGTAGACGGAGAGCTCGTCGGCACTGGAGAGCGTGAGGGCGTGGGACTTGAAATCGTCGACGGAGAGCTTGAGAAGATTTTCCATTTGCTCGAGCTCGAAGGTATTGCCGGAGAGCTGCGGAGCATAGAGCGGAGTTTCATAGCTGTCGCGCAAAAGGTGGCTGTAATCGGCGGCCCCGGAAGTGGCAGCGGTGAGCAAATGTTTGGGAAGAATGACGCGGGCGCCGGAGCCAGGGCCGAAGGCGCGATTGCTGCTTTCGCCGATGCGATTGAAGCCGTTGCTGGGGGCGACGACCCAGGCGTCCGAGGCGGGGCGCTTGAGTTCCTTGCGGAAATATTCGAAGACGGTGGGAGATTCGGGGGAGACGGCGGCGAAATTGTTGAAGGTTTCGTAGGCGCCGGTGGCGAGGCTGGCGGTGGCGACGTAATGGCCGAGAATGCCGCGATTGACAACCTGAGTAAAGAAGGAGGATTGCGGAATGAGCTCCTTCATCAGGTGGGGGATGTTTTCCTGGCCTTCGGGAGCAAAAGTTTCCTGATCGCGAGCGCCGCCGCCGAAGGTGATGACGATGACTTTGCGTTTGGATTGCGGGGGGGCGGCGAAGGCCAGAGGGGCAGAGCGTAGAAGGGCGCTCCCCAAGGCGAGGCCGGAGGCGGAACGGAGAAATTCGCGGCGCGAGAGGGAAAGCTGGCGAGCAAGTTCGCGAGAATGGATCTGGAGCGTCATAGTTTGCAGCGATGGGTGACCGGTCCGCGCATGACGTTTGCTTGCGGCAAGTCGAGCCTTGCCCACCTTCCCGCGGCTGCAACGCCCCGACCGGCGGGGCGTTGGGTGCTGCTGGCGCGGCTGCACAGGCAGGAATGCCTGTGCCAATTTCCCGACTGAACGTACGTCTGGGATTGGGAACTGTCAAGGCGGAGAAGCCGGGATGCGCGGATCATGGCTTGGCCTCGCCGGCCCGCTTTTCGGCATACACGAATTGGCGAATTTCGGCGCGATGCTTATCGAGATCGGAAAGATGCCCGGCGCGAAGCTGCTGATAGACCTGAAGCTCCTGCTGGGCCAAATCTTTTTCGCCTGTGCGGACGTACGCTTGGGCGAGGCGATAGTGCACGTCGGCGAGATCGGGATTGAGTTCGCGCGCTCTCAAATATTCGGGAATGGATTCGGCATATTTGCGCTGGTCGGAATAGAGATTGGCCAGTTGCAAATGGGCTTCCGCTAGGTTGGGAGACAGGGCGAGCGATTTTTTCAGCAAGGCCTCGATCTGGGAAAGATCGAGATTGGGATCCTCGGCGCGCTTCCCTTTCCAGAGGCTCATCGCGTAGTAGTAGACCGCCTGGCCATTGTTGGGTTGAAGCTCGGAATAGCGCCGGAAGCGGGAGATGACTTCCCCGGCCTGGCTGGGAGAGCTATCGAAGGCGCGGGAAAGAAACGGATAGCCGCGGGGATCGGAAGGGTTCAGATCAGCGGCGCGGAGAAGGGATTTGACGGCGTCGTCATATTTGCCGAGCGAATAACAGGCCATGCCGAGGCCAATGAATAAGCGAGGGGAATTCGGGTAGCGTTCCGTACCCTGACGAAAGACTTCGATTGCGGGCTCGAGGGTGCGATGAACAAGGAGCTCGCTGCCCCAATCGAAGATGTTGCTTTCGCTAGGGTCCATTCGCGCGGCGGTCTGAAATTCATTGGCGGCAGCGATGAAATTGCCGGATTTTTCCTCGACTTCGGCGAGAAGGTCGTGGAGTTCGGCGGTGTCCCTGAGCTTGAGGAGCGATTGGATGAGGTTGCGCGCGTCCGGAAGGCGATTGGCGAAGAGATAGGCGAGCGCGAGGTCGTAGCCGTTATCGTAAGCGGAAGGATTCGCGCGGTGGGCGCGTTCGAGGCAGGGGATGGCGACGGAGATTTTATTGGCGCGGACGTAGAGTTCGCCGAGATCGTGGTTGGCGTCGTAGGAGTTGGGTTCAAGAGCGACGGCCTTTTTGAATTGCAGCTCGGCGAGATCGGGCTTGCCGAGTTGCAAGAGATTGTTGCCAAGATTGGTGCGCGCCGAAGCGGAATCGGGCTTGAGGCGGACGGCGGCCTCAAAGTGATCATGAGCCTTGTCGTTCATGGATTGCGCGGCATAGACGAGGCCGAGGAGTTCGTGGACATCGAAGCTTTGCGGAACTTGCGGAAGGAGCTTCTCGAGCTGGGCGGCGGCTTCGGGATAGTGGCCGGCTTCGTATTGGGCAACGGCGGACTGGAAGTCGCGATCGAGATTATTCCGCTGGGCAAAGGAGACGCGTGGCTGCGCGGCGCAGGCGAGAAGTGCCAGGAGAGTGGTCGCCACAAAATAAGCCCTGAAAGTCACGATGAAACTATGGTAGCACCGGGATTTGCGAAATGAAGCGAGCGCAAAAAAACCGGGAAGGAGCTTCTTGTGAAGCACCTTCCCGGCGGGGTGTGCGGGGTTGACTAGAAAAGGAGCTTCAAAGCGAACTGGACCTGGCGCGGGTCATAAGGTGCATCGCGCGTGGAGCCGATTTCACCGAAGGTCGGACTGGTGTAGTTGCCGGAACCGCCGATGGCTACAACGCCATTGCCACCGAAGTTCGGAGCGTTGAAGTTCGGATGATTGGTGATGTTGAAGATTTCCGTGCGGAACTGGAGCGTAACGCGTTCCTTGATCGGGAAGTTCTTGAAGATGGAGAAGTCAAGCCGGTGGTAGCCGGGACCTGGGACCTCGGTAACGCCGCCAAGAGCGGCGGCGCCGGTGAGAGGCACACAGCCTGCCGGCGAATTCGGAATGGGAACACCACCCGCGCCAAGCTGGCAGGGCTGAGTGAATGCGGCTGGGTTGCCGAACCAGCTGAGCTGCCCATTTGCGTCGGTGTGGAGGCCGAGCTTCAGAGGTTGACCAGGGACAAAGAGTGCGCCACAGCCAAGGCCTGCGGCCGTGGTAACGGGGCAAGTGAGTTGGATGGGCTGACCATCCTGCAGGGTTGCGAGCCAGTTGACGCTCCAACCGCCAACAACTTGGTTTTCCCAGCCAGAAGCGTCGGAGGCCCACCGCTTGCCTTTGCCGAAAGGCAGATCGTAACTGCCGCTGAAATGGAAGACATTGCGGATATCAAAGGGCGCCAAGCCATAGTCGGCGTGAGGCCCGATTCCCGGAACACCAGGAGCAATGTATCCGTTGTTGCCGTTGCTGACGCCGATGCTTCCGCCGTTGAGCAGATCGTGGGCATCGGTGAGTACCTTGGAATAAGTATATGTTGCAAGCAAACTCAGACCACTGCCAAAGCGCTTTTCGATCTTGGTTTGCAACGAATGATAGTTGCTCGTGCCCTCTGTGGCGGCATAACTGGCGCCACGCGAGAAATCGGGGAATGGGACGAGTGCGGTCTGGTCGGCGTTAAAGGCTGCGATCGAAGTCACATTGTTGCTGCCGGGGAAAATCTCCAGGTGGCGAGCCAAAGAGGTGACGTAGCCAGCCTGGACAGCGATGGTCGGAGTCAACTGGTATTGCACAGTCAAGTTGCCGCCCATGCTATAGGGAGTTTTGTAGTCAAACTGGATGCCGCGCAACTGCAAGCCCGAGGCATTCACAACCGCTGGATTCAGAGGCGTACAGGAGAATCCAGTTTCAAACGTCCCCGTTCCGCCGGGGCCGGCCGTGGCGCAGCCGGGAAATAGGTTGGAAGTGACACTATTGCTTCCGTTGGGCTTGAAATCGAAGCTGAACTGGAAGGGATAGTTCTCCCCGATGTTCGGGGAGTAACCGCGGTTTTCGAAGCCGTTGTAAAAGATGCCGAATCCGCCGCGAATCACGAGCTTGGGATTAAGCTGATAGGCAAAGCCAACGCGGGGAGCGAAGTTGTTGCCCGCGGAATTACCCAAGCCCCCTCCATACTTGTTGGTATTGAGGAGAGCAATGCCGTCCTGCTGCAACAGTTGCGTAAAGCTGGGGGAGAGGCTGCCCGCGTTCGGGTTGCCGGTGGGAAGAATGTAAGCAGGGCCACCAATTGGAGGACCGCTGGGAACAAAGTTCGCTTGCGCGGAGTGGTGCTCGTAGACAAGGCCGAAGAAGTCGTACCGGAGACCAAGATTGAGAGTCAATTTGCTGGTGATTTTCCAATCATCCTGGAAGTAGCCGCCGTAGTAGTCCTTACCATCGTCGGTCTCGGCGATGTTGGAGATGAAGATTTCGCTGGCGCCACCGAGATAGGGATTGCCCGCAAGCTGGGTCGCAACCGGAGTCAGCAGGAAATCCGCACGGCCCGTGTTGCCGGCAGTGGAACCCACGACGTCTGTGATGCCAGCCTTGTAGTCCCATTCACCGCGCGACCAGGGAGGCTGCAGGGTGGAGAACTTCACGTGCTGGTATTCTATCCCCATCTTGAAGGTGTGCTTGCCGTAAATTTTCGTGACGTCGTCGGTCAACTGGAACGTGGAGCTGACTTCATCGGAGGGCAGGAAGGCGTTGCTACCCAAAGTGCTCAAGCCATTGATCACAAGGGCAGGCAATCCGCCGTTCAAAGTGGTCTGCGGAATATCCTGAATGCCAAACTGACTGGGAATGTTCGAAAGGTCGGTGGCCGAAGGCGCGCTGCGTGTGGTGTGGAGGTAGTTGAAGCCGGCGCGCAACTCGTTGATCAAGTTCGGCGAGAAGGTGTGTGTGTAGCCGAGCACGGTCTGCTGGGCGTTGGCGGTCTGGTTGCCGTCCTGGAAACCGCCGCCATCGGCGATGCCGGCGAAAATACCGGGGATAAACTGCGGGTCGTCCTTCAAGCTGAAGCGGAAGAAGACCTGATTCTTATCGTTGAAATTCGCGTCCACACGGGAATCGAAAGAGTTGGCGTGCTCGAAAAGCTTGGGGGAATTTGCGTAGTTATTGAAGACGTTGTTATTGGTGGGATTCGGGTAGAGGTTCATCAGCTTGATGGCATTGGTATCGAGGCGGCCGACCGGAATCTGGTTCAAATTGCAAGCGGCGACGTTTGTGCCCGTGAAGTTCGACGTGCTCACCGGGCAAGTTCCCGTCCCAAACGCACCAAAGGGATCGCGTACAAAACCCGACGAGGCCGCGGTGAGACCCGTGACCGGGTCGACCTGGCCCGCGGTAACCGGGCGCGTCGTCCCAGGATCGAGAATGGTGCCAGTGGGAAGGATGCGGCCGAGCGCATCGGTTTGGGTCGCGGTGGGAGAAAGGAGATCGCTGAAGTTGGTATATCCGCTGTTGCGTTCGGCCATGGTCGGAACGGTGCCGGTAAAAACGGTGCCCTGCACGCGGCGGAAGCCTTCGTAGTCGCCGAAGAAGAAGAGCTTGTTCCGCCCATTTAAGATATGCGGAATCACCACGGGGCCGCCAACCGTAAAACCAAACTGATTCTGACGAAGGGCGCCCTTGGGAATGCCACCGGCGTTTTCAAAAAAGTCGGCGGCGTCGAGCTTATCGTTGCGGAAGAATTCCCAGGCCGAGCCGTGAAGTTCGTTGGTGCCGGACTTGATGGTGGCATTCAAAACCGCGGCGCCGGAGCGGCCGAATTCGGCGCTGAAACTGGAGGTCTCGACGCGGAACTCCTGAATGGCGTCGACCGGGGGAAGAACGACGAAATTAGTGCCGTTCAGGAAGTCGACCGTGTCGGAGTTGTTGTCGATGCCGTCGAGAAGATAGTTGTTCTGGGAGGGGCGCAGCCCGTTGGCGGCAAAAGCGCCGCTTGCGGCATTGCCGCGCGTATCCGCTTGAGGCGTGTTGACGCCGGCGCCGAGCTGCGCGAGAAAGGTGAAGTTGCGGCCGTTCAGGGGCAGGTCATTGATGGCTTTCGTATCGGTGACCTGGCCAACAGCGGCGTTCTGCGACTCGAGAAGCGGAGTGGTTGCGGTGACTTCGATCGATTGCGTGACATTGCCGGGCTTAAGGGTGAAATTCTGAACAACGTCGACACCGACGTTCACAACGATGCCCTTCACGGAAACAGCCTGGAATCCCTGAAAGGAGGCTTCGATCTTGTAGCTGCCGATCCGGACGGGAGTGAATTTGTACACGCCATCGGAGCCCGTCGTCGTGGTCAGGCTGGCGCCCGTGCCCTCATTGGTGAGGGTAACGGACGCGCCGGCAACGACGGCGCCCGTCTGGTCGGTTACCGTTCCGAGAATCGAGCCGGTGTCCACCTGCGCTTGCAGGGGAGCGGCGACGAGCAGAAGCGCGGCCAGAACCACGAAAATCGAGAGTGTGTAACCCCAATGGAAAGACATCCTAGCCTTCATGCCAATCCCTCCTAAACAAGACCCTAGCAAAATAGCGACGGCGCGCCCGAGCGAAGCAAGCCAAATAGGCAAGGGCGGGCGCCTCGACAAGAACCCGCCATAAAAACGAACCAGGAGAAAGCGCAAACGCTGTCTGAAAAGCGGGGAATCCGGTGGGGGAAGAGGGTAACGACCAACCCGACAAAGAAGCAGCGCCCCAGAGATGAACCGCTTAACAGGCACCCCAAAAACTTAACCGCTTAACCTTGCGTGGCACTAGACCACAGTCTTTTGGATGTTGTCAAGCATTTTTTTTCATCTATACTCGCGGCACTACGCCGCACGCTCAAAAATTCGGCGTTATTTTGCGATACTAAGTCGAGGAGCGGTCCAGAAAACCATGGGTTTGACGATACGGGATGTAGCCAAGGCGGCGGGTGTCTCCACTGCAACGGTCTCCAATGTTTTGAACAAGCGGGGCAAGGTGGGAAGAAGCACACAGAACCTGGTGCTGACAACGGTTAAGCGCTTAGGTTACCTGCCGAATATTCACGCACGGCGTCTGGCTTCGCGCGACGCGCGGACCCTGGGAATCATCGTGTCCGACGTGGAGAATCCCTTCTTTCCCGAAATCATCAAGAGCTTTCTGGCGCGCACGCGGCAACTGGGCTACGACGCGATCCTGAGCGACACGAATTACGACCCGCGGCGCACGCAGGAGGCGGCAAGCCGCATGATGGCGCACAACGTGGGCGGCGTGGCCATCATGACTTCGGAAATCAGTCCGAAGCTGATCGACGAGCTGGTGCGCCGGAAAATCGCGGTGACTTTCCTGGATCACGCGCCGGCACGAGGCTACGTGAGCACGCTGCGCATCGATTACGCCTCCGGGATCGAGCAATCGGTGCGCTATCTGCACAAGGAAGGGCACCGGAAGATCGCGTTTGTGGCGGGACGGCCGACGCTACGGTCGAACATAATGCGCCTGGAAGCCTACGAAAAAATCATGCAAGAACTGGGGCTGGAGCCGGGGCCGGTGCTGCACGGAGATTTGCGATTTGAGGGAGGACTGGCGGCGGGGCTGGCTATCGGGAAGATGATCCCACCGCCCACGGCGGTGATGGCGGTGAACGATCTGACGGCGGTGGGCGTGTTGAAGGGACTGACCAAGGCGGGCTGCCGCGTGCCGCAGGACATTTCGCTAATCGGATTCGACCGCACACGGCTTGCGGAATACAGCAATCCCTCGATTACGACGGTGGATATCCATCGAGATTTGCTGGGGCAAATGGCCGCGGATGTTTTGCATGAACTGGTCAGTTCGCCGAACCCGCAAGGCAAAGTGTATGAAATTTCAGCCGAACTCTTCATTGGCAATTCCTCGGGGCCTGTGCGGTCCCAGTAGCCCTGCGGCTGGCGCTTCGAGGCACGTTTCCTGAGAGCGACGGAACCGGCGACGGCCGGCAGTTTGGCGGGGAATGCGCCGGGTGTTAGCATCGTGGCGCTGCAAGCGAAATGCGCGAGCACCCGAGGATGGGGCGTCACCCAAAAGATAAACGGAAGATCTCGCGGCGGACCTTTCTGGGAACACTGCGCTGGGCGCCGGCGAGCTTTTTGCCCGCGCCATTCCTGACGAGAGCGTTTCCGCATCCGGGGAGCGCCGGGGCCGCTCCGAGGTTCGAATTCCCTTTCGCGGATTACCGCATTACGCCGCACTATCCCAAGAAGTCGCCGCTTGAAGACGTGCTCCGGTATGTAGATCCCGGCACGGACCAATACAAAACCGAAAAATACGCCTACGAAATTTCCACCACGATGGAAGGTTGGGCGAAAGAGCTGCGAGCCGCTCCGCCGGCATTGAACGCACTTGCCGCCTTTCTTGACGCGCAAATGCTGGGTGTTTCACTTGTCGCGATGAAGGAAAAGAAATTGCGCCCGGGGTACGGCGTGGAAGTTTTCCAGCGGAGCTTTCCGGGGCGGCCAGAACTGCCGCGAGAACAGTTCCTGGAGACAATGCAGAACTATCTGGCGGACTACACGAAGATCAAAACGGCAGAAATTCTGCTCACGGGAATTCAGGAAATCAAAAGCAAACCACCGACCGTCGCAATTGAAATGCGCTACGACCTGCTTGGCGAAAAGCGTGATGGAGAGCGCGAGGAACGCATCGGGAAGTGGCAAATGGAGTGGCGTTGCGAGGATTCCGGCGACTGGCGAATTTTGAAGTGGAGGGCGGACCAGGAGACTGTGAGCCGGGCGCTGCAACCGGTGTTCGTGGATGTCAGCCCACAGGCGCTGGGGCAAACGGAGTCGTACCAGACACAACTATTGGGCGGCGTGGATTATTGGCGGACAGTGCTCGACGGCGCGACAGGGATCGACGTCTACGGAAACAACGGAATAGCCGCTGGCGATTATGACAACGATGGATTTGATGATTTATACGTTTGCCAGCCAGCGGGACTGCCGAACCGGCTTTACCGCAACCGGGGCGACGGGACATTTGAGGACGTGACGGAAAGGGCCGGCGTCGGCGTCCTGGACAATAGCGCCTGCGCGCTGTTTGCGGATTTCGAGAACAAAGGCCTGCAGGACCTTTTGGTGGTATGCGCGGGCGGGCCACTGCTGTTTTTGAATCAGGGAAATGGAAGCTTCTCATTGAAGCGGGATGCATTCCGATTCCTAAAAACGCCGGAGGGCACGTTCACGCACGCCGCGGCGGCGGATTACGACGGCGACGGCCGGCTGGACATTTATTTCTGTCTGTACAGCTACTACCTGGGACTCGAGCAGTACCACTATCCGGCGCCGTATTTTGACGCACGGAACGGCCCGCCAAATTTTCTGCTGCACAATGAAGGGAACGGGATATTTGAGGATCGCACCGCAGCGGCCGGACTGAATGCGGAGAACGACCGTTACAGCTTCGCGTGCGCGTGGAACGACTACAATGGCGATGGGCAAGCGGATTTGTACGTGGCGAACGATTTTGGACGCAGCAACCTTTACCGGAACAACGGCGACGGGACCTTCACGGCGGTTTCGAACGAGGCGCATGTCAACGACGTGGGCGCCGGAATGAGCGCCAGTTGGCTGGATTATGACAACGATGGCAAGCCGGACATTTATGTGTCAAACATGTGGTCAGCGGCAGGATCGCGAGTGACCGAACAACCGAAGTTCCACGCGAGAGAGCCGGCGGAAATTCGCGAGAACTACAGCCGGCACATGCGGGGAAACTGGCTGTACCGGAATCAGGGCAACGGAAAATTCGAGAATGTCGGGATGCCGGCCGGAGTGGAAATGGGCCGTTGGGCGTGGGCGTCGGATTCCTGGGATTTCGACAACGATGGATTCCCGGATATCTACATTGCGAATGGATACATCTCCGGGACGGAAGAAAAAGATGTTTCGAGTTTTTTCTGGCGGCAGGTAGTTGGAAATTCGCCGGCGACGCAGACTTCCGCGGAACGTTACGAAAAAGGATGGAATGCGATCAACGAACTGATTCGATCGGATGCGACCTGGAACGGGTTCGAACGGAACGTGTTTTACCGGAACAACCAGGACGGAACGTTTTCCGAAATATCGGGCGCAGCCGGATTGGATTTTGGGGACGACAGCCGCGCCTTTGCGCTGGCGGATCTGGATCACGACGGCAGGCTGGAGATTGTGCTGAAAAATCGCACGGCGCCGCAGATTCGGATTCTGCGAAATGCCGTGAGCGAGATTGGCGGGTCGATCGCTTTTCGGCTGACCGGAACAAAAGGCAACCGCGATGCGATTGGGGCCGCGGTAACGATCGAAACCGGGGGAATCCGGCAAACAAAACAGGTGATGGCGGGTTCAGGGTTTTTGTCGCAACACAGCAAAGAAGTATTTTTCGGGATTGGCAAATCGGCAGGGAAGACGCGCGCAAGCATCCGCTGGCCCAGCGGGTTGACTCAAACATTTGAGAATGTGCCGGCAAATTCCAGGATTGAGATTCGCGAAGGTGAAAAGGAATTCAAGGCCCAGGCGTTCTCGAGCCCCGGGAGCGCATACCTGAAACAGGCGGCGGCGCTCCCCGCAAAGGCGCTCCCGGAAAGTGTGGAGACCTGGCTAATTCAGCCAGTGCAGGCGCCGGATTTTGCGCTCCCCGATTTAGACGGGGGAGTTCAACGCCTTTCAGAGATGCGCAGCCACGCCGTGCTTCTACTATTCTGGAGCACTGCCTCGCCGGAGTCCGTGGAGCAATTGCGACAGATAGAGAAACATCGGGCAGGGTTGGAGAAAGTTGGACTGCGGATTCTTTGCCTGAATACCGATGCTTCGCAGGACGCGGGGGCGATTCGCACGGCGCTCGCGCAGAATTCGATTTCATTGCCCACGCTGCTTGGGAGCGAGGAAAGTACAGGTATTTACAATATCTTTTACCGCTACTTGTTCGACCGGCGGAGAGATCTGGGGCTGCCGACGTCATTTCTGCTTAACCCTGACGGAAAGGTCCTGAAAGTTTATCGAGGGCGTTTCGCTGCGGAGCGGGTGGCGGATGATATTCGCAACATGCCGGAAAAGCCAGAAGAATTTGCACGGCTGGCACTGCCAATGCCGGGAACCGCGTATTTGACGGAATTTCAGCGCAACGATTTCACTTACGGAGTGGCGTTTTTCCAGCGCGGATATTTGGACGCTGCAACAGCTTCATTCCAACAAGTGATCGCAGCGAAGCCGGACAACCCGGAAGCACATTACAACCTGGGAACGCTGTTTTTGACAAAAGGGGATTTGAATAGAGCGCGCGGATATCTGCAAGAGGCGGTGAAGCTGAAACCCGATTACGCGGAAGGTTGGAACAACCTGGGAATGGTTTCCGCACAACAGGGCCTGGAAGCAGAGGCCATCGAGGACTTCAAGAAATCGCTGGAGCTGCGGCCGAGCTACGAGACCGCGCTGCTGAATTATGGAAATCTGTTGCGAAGAAAGGGCGATCTCACCGGGGCGGAAAAGCTGCTGGAGCAAGCTTTGCAGGAAAAACCCGACGACGCGGATGCGAATTACGGCATGGGGATGCTCTACGCGCAGGAGAATGACCTGGAGCGGGCGTCGGAATTTCTGGCGAAAGCGATTGAGGCACGGCCGGGTTATGCCGACGCGTTGAATAATCTTGGAGTATTGCTGGTCCGGCAAGAAAAATACGCGGAAGCAAGAGAGAACTTTGAGAATTGCATCCGAGTGGCACCGCAATTTGATCAGGCATATTTGAATCTGGCGCGCTTATACATACTGCTGGACGATAAGGAAAAGGCGCGAGAAACGCTGGAGGAATTGTTAAAACAGCAGCCGGGGCACAAAATGGCTCAACAAGCATTGGAGATGCTAAATTAAGTTTTCATGAAATTTCCCCACAAACAATGCGGGCAAGCAGCGCGCTTTTTAGTGCCGGGCTCGGGATTCGGCCGGCTGGTGCGTTGCGCGGCGTGGATGGCCGCCGGTGTGGGGATGCTTGCGAGCCAGGCCGGTGCTACGCAGGAAGCGATAGCGCCCGCGAAAAAACCCGGGCAGACGGCGCATAACGCTTCTCCTTTCGGCGATGCGGAAGAGCTTCTTCGCCAAGGGAAGTTTGCGGAAGCAAAGAACCGGATTGAAGAGGAACTGAGACAGAATCCATCGAATGCCGAGGGCTACGCCCTGCTGGGACTGGTATTCACACAAGAGAATAACTATTCCGAAGCGAGCAGCGCATTCGAACAATCGCTGAAGCTGGATCCGAAATCCAACAAGGTGCGAAACAGCCTGGGAAACATTTACGTGCTGCAGGGGAAGCCGGAGCTTGCCGAAAAAGAGTTTCGCGAATCCGTCCGAAGGAATCCGGAAGACCACGACGGCAATTACAACCTTGGGCTGGTGCTGATCGCCGAAAAAAAGCCGGCGGAGGCAATCGCCCATCTGCAAAACGTTCGGCCGCCGAGCATCGAATCCCAAATGAATTTGGCTCGCGCTTACCTGGAAGCGGGACGAACGGCGGAGGGCTTGCGAACGGCCAAGGAACTTTCCGCGAAATATAAAGACTATGTGCAGGTCCATTTCACGCTGGGAATACTGCTGGGAGCGGAAAAACAGTACCGGGCGGCCGTGCTGGAACTGGAGCAGGCAAACGCGCTAAAGCCGCAGACCTTCGAGGTCCTTTCCAGCCTTGGCCAGGTATACCTGCAGTCGGGTCAAAATGCGCAGGCAGAACTGACATTGAACCGCGCGTTGAAGCTGAAGCCGGATTCGGGGGAAACGATGTACCTGCTGGGGCAGGTCTATGCGAACGAGTCGAAGCCGGTGGACGCACTGGACCTGCTCGTACGGGCGCACAGGATCGCTCCGGAAAATGTGGACATACTTCTGCTGCTGGCGCGCGTCAGCATGTCGCAGAACTATTACGAGGACACGATCCCGCTGCTGGAGGCCGGATTGAAGCTGGCTCCGGAGCGGACGGATTTGCTGGCGGCGCTGGGCGAGTGCTATTTCATCGCTGGAAAAGTGGACAAAGCGATCGAGACGTTTGGGAGGCTGCTCGAACTTGAGCCATCTGCGCGGTCCTATGCTTTCATGGGGTTGACGTACCGTCGATTGGGGCGATTCGACGAAGCGCGAAATTATTTTCTGGAAGGACTGAAGAAGGATCCGCACGATATCTCCTGCCTTTTCAACCTGGGATATATCGACGAGCGGCAGGGGAATCAAGAACCGGCGGAGCGCTATTTTCAGCGGGCCCTGCTTGCGAAAAAAGACCACGCCGAAACGCTGCTGGAACTGGCCAATTTGCGAATTGCCGCAAAGCGGTACGAAGAAGCCGCGGAACTGCTTCGCAAGTACGTGAAAGTAAGCCCTTCTCCTGCGCCGGGTTATTACAAGCTGGCGATGGTGGAGCGCAGCCTGCACCAGACCGAGGCAGCGCAACGCGACCTGAGCGTGTTTCAGACACTGTCGAAAAATGCTCCGGCAGGCCCTTACCCGTATCAGCACTTCTTCGATTATCTCGACAACCGGGCGAATCTGAGCGGCAAACAGAAAACAGAACAGGATCTGGCGGATCTCGCCGAGCAGATCCAGAAAAATCCGGATCAGCCGGAGAACCTGTACTTGCTGGCGGAAGAGAATTTGAAAATTGGGAGACTCGATGAGGCCCGAAAAGCGATTGCACAACTGGATCAATTGAGCGGCGGGGATTTCCGCACGCAAACGGGGGTCGGCGTGTTGCTGGCGCAATACCGTTTGTATGACGAGGCAATTTCGCATTTTCAGATGGCACTGGAGGTCAACCCGGATTCGGACGACGTAAAATTCGACTTGGCAGACGCCTATTTCCGGAAAGGACTTTACGCGGACGCACTGCAGACCGCGCGACAAGTCTCGGCGAAGGGCCAGCAAGACGATACTTATCTTTCGCTGCTGGCGGACATCCAGGCGCACCTGGGACAAATACAGGAGGCGGAGGACATTTACCGCAGCGCGATTCAGCGGAATCCGGACAACGATCAATATTATTTGTCGTTGACGCTGCTGGAATTGCGGCAGGGCGACGTTACTGGAGCGAGCAAGACGCTTCAGGTTGGCCTTGCGCGCATTCCAGGGTCGGGGAAATTGCTTTGGGGCCAGGGATTGCTGGCGGCGCTGGAGGGAAATACGGAGCAGGCGGCGCGGCACCTGGAACATGCCGTGGATTTGTTGCCGGAATGGCCGGGGAGTTATTCGACGCTGGGCGTGTTTTATTACCAGACGGGGCAGATAGCGAAAGCAAAGGAAGTGCTGAACCGGTTCAAGGGCAGCAATTCCGGCGGGGTGCTGGACGTGAACCGCATTCAAGAAGCGCTGGAAAAAGCGCCACCGATGCCGCGGATTGTGAATGAACCGATGCCGATGGCTTTGCGGCAGCAGCTTTTGCAATTTGCGCTTTCGATGGCGGACCGGACGTTGTAGGGAGCAGGTACGACAAGATGCGCGCAAGCAACTTGGCGGCGGCTGATCCGAAGTCCGGCCGCTACATTGGAAAGCGGTGGCACGCAGTCGCGATTGTGGCGGCGTTCGCGCTACTGGCAGCAACGCGGGGGAATCCACAGGCGCCGGCACCCGCGGTTCCTTCAAGAATGAAAGAGGCTTCCATTCCCGTTCACTTTACGGACATTCGGAAATCCGCCGGAATCACTTTTCTGCAGGACTCGACGGCAACGGAAGAAAAATACTACCTGGAAACGATGGGAACCGGCGTGGCGTGGCTCGATTACGATCAGGACGGCTTGATGGACTTGTTTTTTGTCCAGTCGGCGGCGACGGACGCGTATAAACCGAAACACCCTCTGCGGTGCGCGCTTTATCACAACAATGGCGACGGGACGTTTACGGATGTGACGGAAAAAGCGGGAGTGGGAGGCGCGGGGCATTACGGACAGGGCGTGGCAGTAGGAGATTTCGATAACGACGGCTACCCGGATCTTTACGTGACGGGTTACGGCCGGGCGATTCTTTATCACAACAACGGCGACGGCACGTTCACGGATGTGACCGCAAAGGCGGGAGTGGCGGACGAGGGCAACTGGTCGACGAGCGCGGGGTGGTTCGATTACGACAAGGACGGCTTTCTGGACCTGGTGGTGACCAACTACATCGAGTGGAGCCCGAAGAACAATATTTATTGCGGAGAGCACCGGCCCGGATATCGCGCATATTGCAATCCCAATAATTATCGGGGACAAAAGACGAAGCTCTACCACAACAATCACGACGGAACGTTCACCGACGTAAGTGATGCCTCGGGCGTGGGGAAACCGGAGTCAAAAGGCATGGGCGTGGTGCTGGCGGATTTCAACAACGACGGCTGGACGGACATCGCCATCGCGAACGATACTTGGCCGAATTTCCTTTTTATCAACAAGCATGACGGCACCTTCGAGGATGTCTCGTTTTTTTCGGGGATCGCGGCGAGCGCGGACGGCCGATATGAAGCCGGCATGGGAATCGACGCGGCTGATGTGGACCGCGACGGTTGGCAGGACATTTACATCACGCATCTGGATTTCGAGCTGAACCGGCTCTATCACAACAATCACAACGGAACCTTTGATGATGCAACGTATTCCTCGGGAATCGGCAACAAGGCGATTTTGCTAAGCGGCGTTTCCATGAAATTCCTGGACTACGACAACGACGGCTGGCCCGATATCCTGCAGGTGAACGGCGCGATGGTGGACAACGTGGAGCTGTATCACAGCGAGGTGGCGTACAAAGAGCCATTACTCATGTTTCGAAATGTGGGGCAAGGGCAGTTCGAGAAAGCTTCCGAACAGCTTGGGCCCGATTTTATGCGGGCGATCGCTGGGCGCGGCCTGGCGACGGCGGACTTCGATAATGATGGCGACGTCGACTTTGTATTGAACATTCGAGGGGACTTCCCGGCGCTGATGCGGAATGACGGGGGGAACGCGAACAACTGGCTGGAAGTTTTCCTGATCGGGACGAAGTCGAACCGCGACGGCATTGGCGCTTCGCTGACACTGATCTCGGAAGGATTCGTCGAGGTCGAGCAGGCGAAAGGCGGAATGGGCTATATGTCCTCGAGCGATCCACGGATTCATTTCGGACTTGGAAAACGCACGAAGATTGAATCGCTGGAAATCACCTGGCCCAGCGGACAAGTGGACAAGCTGAAGGACGTGCCGATCAACAAGATTATTGCGGTTAAAGAAGGTACGGGGATCGTGCCGAAGAATTTTCCGAAAGCGCCGGCGAAATAAGGATGCAGATTCGACGAAGAAGTTTTCTGGGTAGTTCGCTGGTGGGGCTGAGCGCAACCCTGCTGGAAGCGCTGGCTGCGCCGGTGTGGAAGTGGAATCGGTCGTTGCTGGTAGAGGCCAAACCGCTGCCGGGAGCGGCTACACAGCAAGTCACCTTTGTGGACGTGGCGAAAGAGGCCGGGCTGACGATTCCCAACGTCTGGGGCGGAGTGAATCACAAGCGGCTGATCGTGGAAGCAAAAGGCAGCGGCATCGCCTTTTTCGACTACGACATGGACGGCTGGCTGGACATCTACCTGACGAACGGTTCGCGGCTGGATGCAAAATGGCCGTCGGGCGAAGCACCGACCACACATCTCTACAAAAACAACCGCGACGGGACCTTCACCGATGTGACGGCGAACTCCGGCATAGGACGCAGCGGATGGCAAACGGGAGTATGCGTCGGCGATTACGACAATGACGGCTGGGACGATCTGTTCTGCTGCTTCTGGGGCCACAACATCCTTTTCCACAACAACGGGGACGGCACGTTTACCGACGTGACACGCAAGGCGGGCCTTTACAATGAAAAAATGCGCTGGGGAGCGGGCTGCACATGGCTGGACTACGACCGGGATGGACAGCTGGACCTTTTCGTGTGCAATTACATTCAACTCGACCACGCAACCGCGCCATCTCCGGGGGATGCGGCAACTTGTCAATGGAAAGGCGTGCCGGTGATGTGCGGGCCGCGAGGATTGAAGGCCGACACAGACGTCCTTTACCGGAACAATGGGGACGGCACGTTCACGGATATTTCAGAGAAGTCCGGAATCCTGAAGCCCGGACCGCGCTATTCGATTACAGCGGTTTCCTATGATTTCGACAACGACGGGTGGCCGGATATCTATGTGGCCGTGGATTCGGAGCCGAGCATATTGTTCCGTAACAACCATGACGGGACGTTCACGGACGTAGCCATGGTGGCAGGATGCGCGTACAACGAGAACGGGCACGAGCAGGCGGGAATGGGCGTGGCCGTGGGCGATTACGACTGCGACGGCTGGTTTGATATTTTCAAGACGAATTTCGCGGACGACACTTGCAACTTGTATCACAACAATGGAGATGGAACGTTTACGGATGAAGCGTTTTCTTCGGGCGTGGGAATCAACAATCAGTACGTCGCCTGGGGATGCGGATTTCTAGATTACGACAATGACGGCTGGCCCGACTTGCTGCAGGTGAACGGGCACGTGTATCCGGAAATCGAAGAGCACCACATGGAGCAGACGTTCAAGAATCCGCGGCTGGTATATAAGAATCTGGGCGGTGGGAGATTCAAGGACGTGTCCGCGGAGATGGGCTCCGGGATCAGCGAGCGGTTCTCGAGCCGCGGGGCGGCGTTTGGAGATTACGACAATGACGGCGACATCGATGTGTTGATTTTGAACATGAACGAAGTGCCGTCGCTGTTGCGGAATGAGGGGGGAAACTCGCAGAACTGGATCAAGATCAAGCTGGTGGGAACGAAGTGCAACCGCACGGCGATTGGAGCGCGCGTGAAGGTGACCACGGGAAATCACACGCAGATGGACGAGGTGCACAGCGGGACGAGCGTAATGTCGCAATCGGATTTGCGCTTGCATTTTGGTTTGGGAAAGTCGGAACAAGCGGATGCGATCGAAGTGAAGTGGCCAACGACGCAAAAGATTGAGAGGTTCACGAAGGTAAAGGCGAACCAGATTTTGACGATCCGGGAAGGAAGCGGGATCGTAGACACGTTCGCGCCAAAGGGGAAGTAGGACCCGCGCGTGCACGCGGCGTGTCCATCCCAATTCCGAATTTGAGAATATCAGCCTCGCAGAGCGCGGGGCTGCAATAATAAATCCTGTCTTCTCGATGTGAACCGCAAGCGGAAGCCAGCCGTGTTTAGTCCCTTTGAAAGTAACAAAAAGGAGCGGAATTCAATTGGTCAAGCGGCCTCCGGGGGAGCGGGGGCCAAATCGATCTGGAGTTGCTGCTTGCCGAGGATCGGGTGAGTCGCTATGAGCTTCACCGTGCCAGGCCCTTCTTTGGCACGAATCCAAACGGCGCCGGTGCCACCAACGAGAGAAAACGGATTGTCGCCGATGAGTTCGGCAGGGCCTTCGAGCTCGAGGGTGATAGGGTCAGCGGCGAAGGGGCGAATGGCGCCGTATTCGTCGGTGACACGGAGGACGACACGTGTGGTGTCCGCGCCATCGGCATTGAGTTTCGTGTCGTCAGGCAAGAGCGCAAATTTAGCATCGACGCCGCGTCCGGAAAGCGTTTTGGTAATGGCGAGTTTTCCCGCGATGTAACCCTCGATGCGCAGGTCGCCCCACGGATGGAGCTTGTGTTCGAGGTCGGCGGTGAAGGGCGCATAGCGAAGATGCGGGAACTGCGTTCTGTCGGGGTCGGCTTCGGCGACCAACTTGTCGGCGATGTAAAACTTCAGGTGATCGCAATTGGAGCAGACCATGGCTTTGGTGAAGCCGATGGATTCGTCTCCGCGGGCCCAGTGGAACGCGGGTTCGAGGACGACTTCGTCCGAAGGATCGCACTGCGATTTGTAGAAGCCGGCGGCGGGCTTGGGCTCGCGCCAGATGTCGGTGACACCGTGATAGCAGATGCGGTCGCCGGAGCCGAAATCACCGTGGGTGTTGTAATCGAAGGCGCACCAGCCGATGCCGCCGGCGTATTGCGGATTGGAAGCGAGTTGGTCGTGAACGCGCGCGTGGCGCACCATGTGCTCCATCAGGCGTTCCTTGTTGTCGATCGTTTTGGTGGGATAGGTGTGGCCAACGAATTCAGTATTGAGGTAGCGCGGGTGATTGGGTGGCTTCAGCGGCCAGCCGAAGTCGTTCATGGTGAAGACATCTTCCAGAAATTCGGATTCCTGGAAATAGCGGATGCCCCCCGTCTGGCGCGTGGGATCGAGCTTGTGGGCCATGGCGTTGGTGCGAACGTAAAAGTCGTGGTCGTCGAGCGATTCGTTGATGCGTACGCCCCAAAGGATGATGCTCGGGCGATTCCAGTCGCGGCGAATCATGCGGCTGACGTTCTCGACGGAGAGAAGCTTCCAGGCTTCGTCGCCGATGTGCTGCCAGCCGGGAATTTCTTCCAGGACGAGCAGGCCCAGTTCATCGCACGCGTCGAGGAAGTGGCGCGACTGCGGATAGTGGGAAGTACGAACGATGTTGCACTTTAGCTTGTTGCGAAGAATTTCGGCGTCGCGTCGCTGGCAGCGACCGGGCATGGCCTGGCCGACGTAAGGGAAAGTCTGATGGCGATCCAGGCCGCGGAGCTTTATGATTTTGCCGTTGAGTTCGAAACCGTGATCGGTGAACTGCGCTTCGCGAAAGCCGATGCGCCGGGAATCGTGATCGTGGAGTTCGGATCCGCGCAGCAGGCGAACGTGAACGGTATAGAGATGAGGGGTAGCGAGGTCCCAGAGTTTAATGCCCCCCAGATTTTCGAGCGTGACGGTGTGAACGACCGGTTCGGTGGTTGCAGGAGAGGTGGGAAGTTTCCGAGCGTACTTGCCAATCACGATTTCACCATCGTGAAGCTCCACCTCGAGCGCGAGCGGCACATTGGACTCCTCGAGGTGGCGGATGTGGCAGTCCACTTCAACCTTGGGATGCGAAGTAAGGACATCCTTCGGCTTGGCAAAGATGTTTTCGATAAAGCTGGAAGGAACAATGCGGAGCGAGACTTCGCGATAGATGCCACCGAAGGTGAGGTAGTCGATCTGGTAGCCGAACGGCGGAGTGTCTGGACGCTCGGTGGAATC
Source organism: Acidobacteriota bacterium (assembly GCA_021324935.1). Lineage (GTDB taxonomy): Bacteria > Acidobacteriota > Terriglobia > Acidiferrales > UBA7541 > Acidiferrum. The sequence continues at coordinate 37,856 of JAJPIE010000010.1, read as the reverse complement.
GACGTCGACGGCCAGTAGATTGTCTCCGTCGAAATCGAGGTGCGGCGTCAGCTCGAAAGAAAATGGAGTATAGCCGCCTTTGTATTCACCAAGGCGAACACCATTGATCCATACAGTGGATGCGGTCATGACGCCTTCAAAATCGACAAAAACGCGGCGGCCGCGAGCTTCAGCGGGCAATTTGAATTTGCGGCGATAAATCGAGACAAATTCGTAGGATTTGTCATCAAAGCTGTGCCAGGGCAGCTTGATGTTGGTATGCGGGACAATGACGTTTGCGAAAGAGGAGTCGTCGAAGGTTTTCTCGTGAGCGCCCTGCACGAAGGAAGGATTGTAACGCCAGTTGCGATTGATGGGGAGAATCGTGCGCCCGCCCGGTGAAGAACCAGCGGAGGATGGCGAAAGATCAGCAAGGGCGGTTTTGGTAAGGGTAGCGCCGGCGAGGACGGCGCCGGTCGTTCTGAGGAAATTGCGACGATCCATGATCGGCCTCTTTATAGAGAATTCTAAGGTAAAACGGTTAACATAGGAACCGGCGGAATCTTAGCAGGTTTGTCACACCTTTGCAGAGCGGGAATTTTCAGGCGTTCTCAATGACGAACACGAGTCGCGCAAGGCAGCAGGTCCGGAGTGAACGGTGTGACTTGCCGCACCCGGCGATTTCCTTTATGAAGGATGCTCCATGTTGAGGCGTGAAGAAGCTCAGGCGCGCATTTCAGGCAAGGAGTTCGACGTGTGCGTGATCGGAGGCGGCGCAACAGGAGCCGGCTGTGCGCTGGATGCGCAGTTGCGCGGGCTGAAGACGGTCTTGCTGGAAGGAGCCGATTTTGCGTCGGGAACGTCGAGCACTTCCACGAAACTGATTCATGGCGGAGTGCGATACCTCGAGCAAGCGGTGAAAGAACTGGACGTTGCGGAGTATAAGGTCGTGAGGCGCGCGCTGCAGGAGCGCATCCGGATGCTGAATAACGGTGCCTACCTGAGCCGGCCGATGGAGTTCATTGTTCCGTGTTTCGACTGGCTGACGGTCGGATATATGGGCATCGGCCTGAAGATGTACGACTGGTTGGCGGGCGAGGCGAAAATCTTCAGGAGCCGCTACCTGAATAAGGAGGTGACGCTGCAACATTTGCCCATGCTGAAGCAGGAGCATCTGGTGGGCAGCATGGTGTATGCCGACGGGCAGTTTGACGACGGGAGGTACAACCTGGCCCTGGTCAAAACGATGGTGGAAGCGGGCGGCGACGCGCTGAACCATGCGCGGGTGCTCTCCTTTGCGCGCGATGCGCAGGGCAAGCTATGCGGCGTGGAAGTAGAGAACAATCTAATTGGCGAGCGTTTCCCGGTGCGCGCCAAAGCCTTTGTGAATGCGACGGGGCCGTGGGCGGACACGATCCGGCAAAAGGCCAATCCGGAAGCGCGCCCGCGAATGCGCGTGAGCAAGGGAATTCACATCTTGCTTTCGCTGGATTTGCACCGCAGCCAGAGCGCACTGCTGATTCCCAAGACGGACGACGGGCGCGTGTTGTTCGCGGTGCCGTGGTTTGACCGCCTGCTGGTGGGCACGACCGAAACGGAAGTTTCCATCCATGACGAAATGGCTATAAACAGGGAGGAAATCGCTTACCTCCTGCGGCATTTGAATCATTTTCTGGAGACGCCGGTGAAACCCGAACAGGTCATGAGCGGATTTGCAGGCATGCGTCCGCTGGTGAGCGCAAGCGGGGCGACGGCGACCAGCAAGCTGGCGCGCGATCACGAAGTGGAGCTGGATACAAAGAGCGGACTCGTAAGCATCATGGGCGGGAAGTGGACAACCTATCGGGCCATGGCGGAAGACACGATCAACGAAGTGCAAAGATATCTGGGGACCGGAGTGACGCCGGCAAAAACGATCGATCACAAGTTGGCGGGTTCGGAAGGGTACGCGCCGGATTACGCAAGGCAGCTCGAGACAACTTTCAGGATTAGTGGAGAAACCGCGCAGCACCTTTACTTGAAATTCGGCGCGCGGGCGAAGAACTTGCTGGAACTGACACGCAAAGAACCGGAATTGAGAGAGCCGATTGTCGCAGGCTTCTCGCCAATTCGCGCGGAAATTGTCTACGCAGTGCGGGAGGAAATGGCCATGACGCTGGAAGACGTGTTGAGCCGGCGGATTGGTTTGCAGTTGTTGGATTGGAGAGCGGCGCGCGAAGCGGCCAGCCTGGCGGGGAGTTTCCTGGCAAGAGAGCTGGGCTGGAATCCTGAATTCGAACAAAATGCCGTGAAAGCGTACAGGGAAAAAATCACGGGCATGTTGCAAACCGCGGGTTTGCCCGACGCGGAAAGAGCAACCCCGGCGGACTTGCGCAATTAGAGGGAGAACCGATCCATGACGGCATATCTGGGGGCGATCGACCAGGGAACAACCAGCACGCGGTTCATCGTCTTTGACCGCACCGGGCGCATCGTGTCCGTGGCGCAGAAAGAACACGCGCAAATCTATCCGAAGCCGGGCTGGGTGGAGCACGATCCGGATGAAATCTGGCGCCGAACCCAGGAAGTGATTCAACAGGCGATGGAGCAGGCAGAGCTACGGCCGAAGGATCTGGCGGCGATTGGGGTCACGAACCAGCGGGAAACGACATTAGTCTGGGAGAAGAGCACGGGGCGGCCCGTCTACAACGCCATGGTATGGCAAGACACACGCGTGGCGGAGGATGTAGTGGAATTTTCAAAAGTGGTCGGCCAGGACCGCTTTCGCAAACGAACAGGGTTGCCGCTGGCGACCTATTTCAGCGGATTGAAAATTCGCTGGATTTTGAACCACGTGCCCGGCGCGAGGGCAAAGGCCGAAGCGGGAGAACTCCTGTTTGGCAACATCGACACGTTCTTGCTCTGGAAGTTGACGGGCGGAACAAAGGGAGGAGTTCACGTCACTGACGTCACCAACGCGAGCCGGACACAATTGATGAGCCTGAAAAGCCTGGGATGGGATCGAGACCTGCTGGGGATATTTGGGATTCCGCGAGCGATGCTTCCCAAAATTGCATCGAGCAGCGAGGTCTATGGTGAAGCAACTCTGGAGCCGATTCTTGGAACCAGAATCGCGGGCATCCTGGGAGATCAGCAGGCTGCGCTTGTTGGGCAAACTTGTTTTCAACCGGGAGAAGCCAAAAACACCTATGGCACGGGATGTTTTCTGTTGATGAATTGCGGCGCGCATCCTGTGCAATCGAATTTTGGCCTTCTGACTACGGTCGCCTACAAACTAGGTGCGAAGCCGGCACAGTATGCATTGGAGGGAAGTGTCGCGATTGCGGGAGCGCTGGTGCAATGGCTGCGCGACAACCTGGGAATTATTGAAAAGAGCCAGGATGTGGAAGCGCTGGCGCGCTCGGTGAACGACAACGGGGGCGTCTACTTTGTGCCGGCGTTTTCGGGGCTGTACGCGCCGCACTGGAAAGCGAATGCTCGCGGCGTGATTGCCGGGCTGACTCGGTATGCGAATAAAGGCCACCTGGCCCGCGCGGCCCTGGAAGCCACCGCGTTCCAGACGCGCGAAGTACTGGAAGCTATGGAGAAGGATTCCCGCATCCAATTGCACACGCTGAGGACGGACGGGGGCATGGTGAAAAACGACCTGCTGATGCAATTTCAATCGGATATATTGAATATCCCTGTGGTGCGGCCGGTTATCCAAGAGACGACGGCCTTGGGTGCGGCTTATGCCGCGGGCCTGGCCGTTGGCTATTACAAGGACTTGGAGGACCTTAAGGCAAATTGGGCGGTGGATTTCACGTGGCACCCGCACATGGAAGAAGGGGAACGCGAAGAGTTATATGCGTCGTGGAAGAAAGCCGTTCTTCGGTCGATGGACTGGGTGGATTAGAAGGTTGCAAGAGAATCCGAAAGGGGGCTTGCTTAAGCGCTTAACTCAGGGCATTTTATAGGCCTCCTTTTGCGGCTTCCGCAGAGCCGCGAGCCTTAGCTGGAAAGCTGGTGGCCTGGAGGTGAAAAAAGCCACTTCGACGAAGCGAGCCAAAAGACGCAACATTTCAGGACTTTGTCTCGCATGGGAGCGCTAAAGTGCGCTCCGCCGCGTCCTTGCCAAGGCGCGAAGGGCGGCATCGAGCCAGCTGAGGCCATTTCAACCGTCTGAGTACACCCGAACGACTGGAGAATTTATGGGGCTGACTTCCATACCATGAACGAGCAGACCGCGCCGAATCGAGCATCGCCTGACCTGAGAGAGAAATTCAGGGAGCTACACGGGCAGGATTCCCTTCTTGTCCAAGCCCCGGGCCGAGTGAATCTGATTGGAGAGCACACGGATTACAACGAAGGATTCGTGTTTCCCGTTGCCATTGGCTTTCAAACCCAGATTGCAATTGCGAAGCGCCCGGACCGGCAACTGGTGGTCACTTCCGAAAATTACGGAGAACGCGTGGACTACGACCTGGATCACTTGCCGCGTTCCCCGCGCGACCACTGGAGCGACTACGTGGTCGGAATCGTGGAATTGCTGGAGCAGAAGATCGGGAGTTTGCCTGGGGCGAATCTGTTGCTGCGCGGAAATGTGCCGCAAGGCGCGGGGCTGAGTTCATCCGCCTCGCTGGAGGTGGCGGTTTGCAAGGCGTTCCTGGAACTTTCTGGTAAGAGCATGGAAGGCGTGTCAATCGCGCTGCTCTGCCAGCAGGCGGAAAACGAATTTGTAGGGGCGCGCTGCGGCATCATGGATCAGTTTATTTCCGTGCACGGGAAAAAGAATCACGCGTTGCAACTGGATTGCCGATCGCTGGAATTCCGGTTGCTTCCGATTCCGCCGGACGTGCGGCTGGTGATCTGCAACACGATGGTGAAACACAGCCTGGCGGGAGGCGAATACAATATTCGTCGCGCGGAATGCGAAGCCGCGGCGCACTTTTTTGCGGAGCGCATCCCAGGAGTAAAATCCTTGCGGGATGTGACTCTGAAGGACTTCGAGATGTTCAGCGGACAGATGACCGGCGTAATCCGGAAGCGTTGCCACCATATTCTGACGGAAAATCTGCGGGTTCTTCGAGCTGGAGACGCGCTGCAAACTGGCGATTTGCGATTATTCGGAAGATTGATGGGCGAATCCCATGCCAGCCTGCGGGACGATTTTGAAGTCAGCTCCGAGGAACTGGACCTGATGGTCCAACTGGCAGGAGCGAATCCGGGGGTTTACGGAGCACGCATGACCGGGGGCGGATTCGGTGGCTGCACAGTCAACCTCGTGGAGGAGAAGCGCGTGGAGAACTTCAGCAAGAACGTGGCCGCTGGTTATAAAAAGGCAACGGGGCGCTCGCCCGAAATTTACGTTTCCTGGGCGGCCGATGGAGCCGGGCGGCTGGCCTGAGGGTATGCGTTACAACCATGAGCAGCTTTGACCTGAAAATTCATCCGCACCGGCGGTTCAATCCGCTGACGCGCGAATGGGTGCTGGTGTCGCCGCACCGGACGCGGCGGCCATGGCAGGGACAAGTGGAAGCGGCAGCAAGCGAGCGGTTGCAGCAGTATGATCCCCACTGCTACCTGTGCCCGGGCAATTCCCGCGCCGGCGGAGTGCACAACCCCAATTACGACGGAACCTTTGTTTTCGAAAATGATTTTGCGGCCTTGAAGCCGGATGGGGCCGCGGGCGAATTGCGGGAGAAGGAGCTTATCCTGGCCATCAGCGAACGGGGACGCTGCCGCGTGGTGTGTTTCTCGCCGCGGCATGATCTGACCCTGGCACGAATGAAGGTGGCCGACATCGAACGCGTGGTGGAAATCTGGACAAGCGAGTTCGTTTCCCTTTCCAGCCAGCCGAATATCCAGTCCGTGCAAATTTTTGAGAATCGCGGCGCGATTATGGGCTGCAGCAATCCACATCCTCACGGCCAGATCTGGGCGAACGAGACGATTCCCGATCAACTCGCAAAGGAACTGATTTCCTCCGGGGAATACAAACGAGAGCACAAATCAGGACTTCTGGAAGATTACCTGGCGCTGGAACTCGAAAAGCAGGAACGCATCGTGGCCGCGAATGAACAGTTTGTGGCCCTGGTACCGTTCTGGGCCATCTGGCCTTTTGAAACGATGATCATCAGCCGGCGCCGTGTTCCCTGTCTGACAGAGTTCAATGCGGCCGAGAAAAAGGGTCTGGCGGATATTTTGAGCCAGGTGACCATTCGCTACGACAACCTATTCAACACATCCTTTCCTTACACGATGGGGTTTCATCAAGTTGAGCCCACGCGAGGGAATGCCGCTGGATTTCATTTCCACGCGCACTTTTATCCGCCGCTGCTGCGTTCCGCGACGGTGAAGAAGTTCATGGTGGGTTTCGAAATGCTGGCCATGCCGCAACGGGACATCACCCCGGAAGCGGCCGCCGAAACACTGAAGAAGCTGCCGGGCGTACACTATCTGGGCGCGAACTGAAGTACTGCACTTTCAGGCAACCGTCAACACGTGGGAGGCGGCATTCTCGGAATCTTGCGCACGCTTCCGATGGTTCTGAAGAATTCTCTTTGCAAGAATTCATCCGCCCAGAACCGAATGCCAAAAGACCTAAAACTTCACGTTGGGGGAAGCCTAGTCAGGGGATGCCATGAACGAGCAGCACGATTATCGCGCAATGTTGGAGGTCGCATGGAAAGAGGCCCAGATTGGACTTGCCGAAGGCGGCATTCCAATCGGCGCTGCGATTTTCGACCAAGCAGGCAAGCTGATCGGTGCGGGCCACAATCGCCGCGTGCAACAAGGCGATCCGTCCGTGCATGGAGAAACCGACGCATTTCGAAGGGCGGGCCGGCAGAAAAGCTATCGAAAACTGATCATGGTCACGACGCTCGCTCCGTGCTGGTATTGCAGCGGCCTGGTGCGACAGTTCGGTTTCGGAACCGTAGTGGTCGGCGAAAGCCGGAACTTCCAGGGAGGGATCGACTGGTTGCGTTCCCTGGGAGTAAAGGTGATCGACCTCGACTCAAAGGAGTGTGTTTCACTTTTGAGCGACTACATTCGCGCTAATCCAGCCGTGTGGAACGAAGATATCGGCGAAGAATAACTTTATTTCGACGGTGAGGTTGCACTCGCTCCAGAAACGGAAGGTTTGCTCGAAGGTTCGCGAATCAGCAATGGGAATCGCGGGAAAGCAAAACTTCCCGCCACGTCATCAATCACATTGACCTGGCAGAGATAGAGCCCGGGCTTCAAGGTTTGCAACGGCATATCGATTTGAAAGACAACCGCTTTGCGATCCGGAGCGGTGACTTCGCTGGCGACGACAGGCTTCGATTCATAGATTTTCTCGGATCCTTGCAGAAATTCGATGCTGCTCAGAACTCGAACTCCCACACGGGTGCGAATGGCGGTTGCGGAGGACTTTGCGGCTGCGTTCGAGGCGCCAGAAGTCGAAGAAACGGGACCCTGTTCGGAAACTTTTCCTTTTGCCGGGTCATAGATTTCGTACTGAAGATACAGGTGCTGATCCGGCGTAAAGACGTGGGTGATGTTGGGCACGAGCTCCATCTGATCCTGGACGAGTGGATTGAGGGCATTTTTCTTTGCGGCAGATGGAACGCGCAGGCTGCTGAGCACCACGGAGCTCATTTTCAGCGGAGACTTCCGAAGATCGGGAATGTGAACGTCGGTTTCGAAGGAACCCATCCTGCCGATCTGATTCTCGCGCACAACGAATTTCACGTGATAGGCTCCGGGAGCCAGCAGGAATCCCGTGTTGTACTGCACATTTTTGCGGCGGACCTCGCGCGTGCTTTCGACGGCGAGCTTCACCGTATCGCGCAGATGGCCGACGGGGAATTTTCCGCCTTCAAGGACTTCTCCGATGATGTCGATGGTGGCATTGTCCCTGTCCTTTTCGGTGACAAACGGAATCTGAGAGCCCGGCACAACGAGGGAAACGCCAAGGTAATAGTGGGATTCGTCCTTACGAAAGTAAGACGCGCCCGCATAGAGCGGCACATCCACGCGAGGGAGTTGCGCGGAAAGTTCGTCCTCGAGCTGCTGTTCGCGATCGGCCCGATTCAGGTGCTCGAAATCTCGCCCCGCGTAGTAGCCCGTGCGAAATTCGAGTTTCAGGTCGGGCCGGTTCACGGTAACCTTCAAATGACGGAATCGCCCATCCTTCGCGGGATTGCTGCTGGTGAATCCGAGGACGTAGTAGACGGAACTGTCTTTCTGCACCTGCGTAAACACGCCGCTGAAATCGTTGGAATCGAAGAACGCTTTGCCGCCCGTGTCGGCGGATAGCGTTGCGAGCGTGTCTTGCGAAGAAGCGTTACCGTTCAAATCGTTGAGAACCGAAGCCCCGGTATAGGCAGACTGCCCGTGCAGGCTGGCATTCTGCGCCTCGCCGCCGGGAGGGAGCGCTTGCAGACCGCGAATGTCGAGCGCGTAAATGGAAGTATTAGCCTTTACGGCGGCGGCGGTTGCGGCGCGCAGGGCGGATTGATTGTCCACACCTGTCTGCGTAATGCCGTTGCTGAAAAAGACGATACTCTTTTTCTGCGGCAGCTTGCCCAGCACTTGCACGAGGGATTGGATGGCCAAGAGCTTGCGATCGGCGGTGAATGTGTTCAGATCGGTGTCGTCTTCGGTGTAGGAGCCGCTGGTTTCGGCGGCGCCTTCGGCGCTGCCGGTGGTGCCGTTGTCGAAGCCTTGTCCCTGGCTGGATGCATAGCTGGCCAATGCCGCGGTCAGTTTGTCGCGGTCGTCCGTGAAATCGCAATCCACGTGCATATTGGTGGCCAGAGACACGAGCGCGACGAGATCGGCAGGCTGCAACTTTCCTCTGACGAATTTCTTCGCGGCATCTACGGAGCGATCAATCTCCTCGGGTTCCATGGCGGAAAAATCAAAGAACAAAACAATCAGGCGGCGGTCCCTGGCATCGAGGGTTGCCGCAGCCTTTTTGCCGGAGCGCAGAAGTGCGCCTGGCGCGGCACCCGTAATGGTTGGACCCGCGGCAGCCGCCAGCTGATCCACATCTTCGAAGTCGAAGCTCAGGATCTGCTGTTTCTTGGCGTCTTCGTAGAGCGTGAAGTCTTCCTTTTTCAGGTCGCGAACGAGATTTCCTTTTTTGTCGCGAGCTACCACATTGACCAGGACGAGATCCGTGGAAACCCGGATTGGCGTTTGCGGAATCAGAGGCGCGGCGGGCTCTTGCGCGAAGGTAAGCGGCGCGATGCCGAGCAGCGCGATTGCCGCGAGCCTCGGGAAGGTCGTCCTTGCGTATCGAATCACCATACAGGATTAAAAGCGAAAGCGGGCCTGCACGGTGACGCGCCGCATGCTGCCCACCGAAGTTACTTCGCCGAAATTCAAAGAGTTCACCGCGGTGTTAATCGCGGAATAGTTCACATGGTTGAACACGTTATTCGCGGAAAAGCGCAGATCGAGGGTGCGCGATTCCTTGATGGGAATCGTGCGATTGACGCTCATGTCAAAGACGATGCTGCCGGGGCCCTCGATGATATTTCGCGCCGCGTCACCGTAGCTCGTGCCTGACGGATTCACGCAGTTCGGTCCCGGCGCACAAAACGCCGCGGTGTTGAACCAGCGCAGCGCATTCGGGTTGGAAACGGAGATGGGTTGTCCCGCGACGACGTTGGCACGGAGCGAGCCGCTGACGCCGCGCGCGATGTCCAGTGCCCCACCGAGAACGCTCGGGGTGAAATACAAGCCGGACGCGATCGTGAAGTCGCCGCTCCATTGCCAGTTGGACAAGGCGTGCGACCAGAAGCCTTTTTGCGCCAGGCGGTGATTTTCTCCAAAGGGCACGTCGTAGATCCAGTTGCCAGTAAACTTGTGCGTTTGATTGAAGCTGGAAAGGCTACGGTCCGCGGGAAGATCGAACGGGTTCTGAATTACAACGACGCTACCCCCGCCAATCGAAGAGGCATCGTCCAGGGATTTGGAGTAGACGTACTGCGCGCCAAGGCCCACGCCGTTGGTCATGCGCTTGCGTATCCGCACCGACGCCGCGTGCAGGACCGAGTTGCCTTCGGAGGATTCATAGATAAACGGTTGATTGCCGGAAACAACCAGAGCCCGCTCGGTGTCCAACCGCGTGCCTTTCGAGCCGTTGTACCCGATGTTGAGCATGATGTTGCCGCGAAGTTCGCGCTGAAGATCAAGATTCCAGATCTGGACGTAGCCGAGGGCGTAATTCGGATCCACGGCGAAGTTGTTGGTGACCGTTGAGGAGGAAACCGCGGGAAACCCGTTGACGATGGTAAGCGGCGAGGAACCCGTCAAACCCAGAACATCAGTGGTGTTCGTGGCCGTGTTGGCGAAGGGAGGCTGAAAGGCGAAGTTCTGGATAATAGCGTTGTATTGCGCAAGGTTGTAGTTGACACCGTATCCAGCGCGCACCACGGTTTTTGGGAATGGCTTCCAGGCGACGCCGATGCGCGGGGCAAAGTTGTTGCGGTCGGGATTGATCAAGGACGGATTGGACGAAAGCAACGGCGTTGGGGACCCAGGAGGCAAGATCGCTCCAGAAGGGACGATTGGCGTTGCTGTGGCATAGCCGGTGCCGACAACCAGGTTGGCAATTCGATCCTGCGATTCGGAATAAGGACCGACGTACTCATATCGCAATCCGAAGTTGATGGAAAGTGAAGGAAGAATCCGCCAATCGTCTTGCGCAAATAAATCAAAGGAATTCGCGCGAAAGTTGTAAGAAGTTGCGCCGAATTGCAGTGAGGTTTGCTGCGGAAAGCCAAGCAGGAAGTCGGCAAAGTCATATCCGGTATCCGCAACCGCTTGCGTGCTGCCAGAGGCATACTGAGCTGTCGCAAATCCAGTGAAAATGAAACTGCCCTCCGCGGTTCGAGAAGAGCGGAAGCTCTGCAGTATGCGGCGATAGTCTCCGCCAAAGCGCATGTAGTGCTTGCTGTGATTCCAGGAAACGGTATCGGAGACAGTGTATGTTTGATCAAGCTCGCGCCGAGGCGTAGGATCGTTTAAGCCGCCAAACGAGGTAAAACTGATCCCCGGAAGACCCCAGTCGAATGGATCGTTCGAGATGCCGTTGATGCCCGCTCCGCCAAGACCGGCAACGTCCATCACGTTTGAATACAAATTCGTTGTGGAGACGTGGTAGTGGTTGTAATTGACGCGGAAAATATTCGTGGCGCGATTTTTTCCGTAGACCCAGCCGCCGCTGGCATTCAGTCCCTGCGTACTAGTGCCGCCCGCGAGAGAAGGAAAGGAATTCACAAGGGTGGCGTTGCTACGTGTCCAGTTCAGGCCGAAGTTGATGTTATTCTGATTGCGCCGGCCCCCTCTTCCTCCGCCAACTGGCCCCAAGAGCATGGGGCCGCTACTGCTCCCGAGATTGTGCACCAGGCGAAAGATCACCGCGTCTGAGCTGTTTTCCGCGGAAGTGATGTAGTGGAAGTTCTGGCCCTGCGCGGTCGTCGGAATATTCGGCAAGGGGAGAAATTGCAGCAGATATTTGGACGCCGGACTGATGAGCGAGGGATCGAGCTGGTTGAGCACGCCGTTGAATTGGTACTGCTGTCCCGTGGCGGGATTGAAGAGCTGCACAGGCGTGCCGTCATTATAGGTGGCCTCGGAAAAGTTCCCATTGCGTTCATCTTGTGTCGGAACCCGCGAGAAAAAATCGTATGGTGTGTCGCCGCGCGATCCGTTCCACCCTGCAAAAAGGAACCATTTGTTCCCGCCGTTGAAGATTTTCGGAATGTTCAGCGGGCCGCCGACGTTGGCGCCAAAACGCGCCTGGTTATAGCTGGATTTGGCTGTGGGAAACCCGCTCAAGGAATACGGCGTCGCATCCAGTGTCGAATTGTCGTCGGAAAAATAAAGGACGCCATGGGGCTGATTGATGTTGAAGCCCCGGCCGCCCAGTCTGCCAATCATGATTGGTCCCGGACCACCGGGCCCTCCCGGTCCACCAAGGCCTTGCCCGGGCCCACCGCCAAAAGGTCCCCCACCGTCCCGTTGCATGCGCTCACGAAACTCCTGAATGCGTTCCTGGAGTTCCTCCTCGCTGCCTGCGCCAAAATCCTGCGTGCGGCCCTGCGCTCCACTAATGCTGATGGATTCGATCGGTCCCTCCGCTCCCGCTCCATTCAAGGGAAGCGCGGAAAGGTCCGTGTTCCCTGGGCCTGGGCCGGCGTTGCCGCTCCCCATTCCGGAACCTTCGGCCAAGGAAGACAACGCGCTCTCCGTCGCCAAACTTTGAAAGCCGCGCCCCGCGACCAATCCATTAGTCGAACTGGGAGCTTGCTGTTGCTGGCGTGAGGCGAGGATAAGCTCCGCATCAATTTTTGCGGAAAGATTTTCAGGATTGACGACCACGTCTTGCGTGAACACGGCAAATCCCAAGAATTCGATGCGAATGACGTAGCGCCCTCGCGGGATCCCGGTGAGAGTGAATTTTCCTTCCGCGTTGGTAACGATGCTGTATTTCTTCCCGGTCAGCGTGTTCGCGGCCGTTACGGTTGCACCCGGCAGAGGAGTCTTTCCGCTATGCGCCGACCCGGCGATCTCGTAACTTTGCGGCGCGGAGTTCTTCACCGGCCCCGGTGCAGACTCTTGTGCGCGAACCGGCAATCCCAAAAGCAGGGCAAGGAAGATGAGCGAGAGCGCGCCGCGAGACACGAACCTCAAATCGTATGCCCCCTGACTGCTATTGGTGCGGCGAGTTGTTGGAAGGCGCCGTTGCCGGCGCAGATTCGCCCGCCCGCCCCATACTTTGCGCAATCTGCTGCAAGCGGTCCCACTGCTCCGGTGAGAGAACGGAAAGAGATCTCGGCACAAAGGCGTTGTTTTGCAGCGAGCCGTGCAGAACCACGTGGTCGCCCGGCTGGATGTCTCCATGGTGATGCTGTCGCGACCCTTCCTTAACGAAGTTTCTTCGTTGAGTTCCACGGTCTGAGTGACTTTATCCACTCGCAAGACCGTGATTTTGGGCGCGTCGATGGATTGGACCTCACCAGCGATAAACTCCTTACCCATCTCACCCAGGAATTGCCCCCCGCGCATTCCGCCCGGGCCGCCGTTCGCGCTGCGCCCTCCCATCACTTGCGCGGTGATGGAGTGGTCGGGATTTTCTTCGCCGCGCACCATCACAAAATCGCCGACCTTGAAGTCGGCCAGCTTGGCGGGTTGCCGGTCTTTCCGGAATTGAGTTTGATCGGTGAGCTTTACGCTGACGCTGACGCCGTCAGGCCGGGTGATGACCAAGGAGTCTCCGTTCATGTTGGCGATTTTTCCCATGGTGCCGGGTCCACGCCTCATGCCTTCGTTATGTCCGGCGCCCGGGCCATCCTTCGGCGGTGGACCTTGCGTTTGGTCTTGGGGTGCGGGCGGAGCGTCCGGAGTTTGCGCCAGACTGACCGCGGTCAGGATGAAGCACAGGAAAGGCAATAAAATGAGTGGTTTACGGATCACGGCTAATTTCTCCTTGCCGGCCGGGATATTTCTAAAGACGCAAGCTCGGAAGCAAAAGTATCGCGGGGAGACGACGCTAGCGTGGGAGACAGCTCCGTCATACCTACAAGTATTCCATGGCTGAGCGTGGAAAGTTCCCACCCAATAGGGCGACTCCACTGGTCAGGGGTAGTCGAGCTAACTCATTGCAAATCTGCAGGTCACGCGAAGCTACAGATATTCTAAGCGTTTACGTGTTGCAAATCACAATACCTCCGAGCTTGGATGAGCCAAAGACAAGCAGTCGACCATGAGGCTGTTCCGTTACTGAATTCTGCTTTGGTTACGAGTCCTACTTTGGATCGCGCCGCCGCTCGAGCCGCCTTCTCCTCACAGCAGCTCCTGTCATTGCGAGCCGTTGATCAGAATCTCTCCAATGGCTGATTGGCATGCCACCCGCTTCGCTATTTTTATACCTTTATATATTACTTATAAGTACATCTTAGTAAAGGATTGGATATAAGGGCGCGCCAGATCTCGATGAGCGTTTTGTGCTTGGTAGTTTCACTCACGGTTTGGTTGACGCAATCTTGCCTCGCCCAGTCAAAGGGGGTCTTGGAGGATCAGGTAGCAGTCAATCTAGCATCGGCACTGCCGGCTGGACCCAGCTTGGACGAACTGCGAGCTCAAGTTGCGTTCGGTATGCAATGGACAACAACAGTTCTGCAAGGCAGTGCCGTCAAAGTGCAATTTACCATTCAAAAAGTATCTAAACCGGGGAAGCAAATGTCCGGCCCCATCCCCACCAATTTCCTTAACGGAATCGCGAAATTTTCAACGAGCCGGAGCTTCAGATATACAACCGGGAAATTCACTGGCATCACGCGTTTTGGTCCGACCGGTTGCTTGCAATTGTTCAGACGGCTGTGCCTGATCCCAAAATCACCGACCCTCAGAGTTATCACTGGGTTCTCAAAGGCACGAGCGATCGGAACAGATTGCTCTGCCGAGTCTATCAGGTGACCCCCAGGCGCGGCGCAAAAACATGGAACTTCGCAGGAACTGTCTTTGTTCCGGTCAAAGACCACGTCATCGTTCCGTATCAGGGCATCTTCCTACCCTTCCATTCGATCCGATGGTCTCTATTGCGCGAGGAACTCAACATTCCTTTTGAGGTGACGTTTGTGGAGATTCAACCGGGAGTATGGGTGCCTGGTGCGGTCAACGCCGGAATATCCTGAGCGGAAAGCGACTTTGTCGAGCCAGCCTTTTCCGTCGAACTCAAGTTTCTTTGGGAGCGGAACTAAACAATCGAACATCCGGGAAAGGAAGATTCCCGTAAACAGTCCACATCGCAGGTGCGGCACCAAGTTGAATCCCGAAAATGGCGTCCAAACTACTGTCTAACGCTCTTGCCGGCAGAATGTATCCGTTTCAGGTTCGTTGAATTGCAGCGTCTCTCTTCGGAAGTGGGGAAAGGCATGATTCAGCTGGCGGAGAGGGGGGGATTCGAACCCCCGGTAGGAGTTTTGGCCCCTACAACGGTTTAGCAAACCGCCGCCTTCAGCCTCTCGGCCACCTCTCCGGCGTGTGCTACCCGTAGCTTAGCACAGGCAGAGGCAAACGCGCTGGGCAGTTGGCATCACTGGGGCCGGGCATCCTGCGGAAGCTTGGTTGTGTTCTCCGGAATCCGAGAACGCCGCCTGCTCCAGCTTCCACTTTGTATTTGCAGAGTCCAATTGCTCGTCAAATCTCGCACTTGCGTCCAAATTTTTACCTCTTCTCGCACTCTTCAATTTTCTGGAATTGTGCAACGGCAACCGCTTTGGGGGTTTCCATCCGGCCTCGCGCCTCTTTCACGAAGCCCGCGAAACGCAACGAGAGCTCTCGAATGCGTTTTGATTGCCTCTTTTCAATGGCCTCGGTGGGAATCAAGTCCGTCCCGATACCCAGCGCCGTTGCACCAGCCAAGATGTAATGCATGGCGGTTTGCTGATTCACACCACCCGCTGCGATCAACGGAATATTCGGCAGGGCCGCCTTCAGCGCCCGGATATATCGCTCGCCGCCAACATCCGCACAAGGGAAAACTTTCACAAAGTCCGATCCTGCCTCCCAGGCGGTGATTACTTCCGTCGGCGTTAACGCTCCTGGCAGGGCGGCAACTTCATTTCGGGCAGCGAACTCCACCACTTTCAGATTGAGGCCTGGGCTGGTGATAAATTTGGCCCCTGCATCGATGCTTCTGTGCGCTAGCTCCTCGGTGAGCACCGTCCCGGCGCCCACAAGCAGTTTGGGGTGATAGTGAGTCAAGTGCGCGATCAACTCCACAGCTCGCGCAACAGTGAGGGTGATTTCCACGATTGGGATTCCCCCGCTTGCGACAGCTTCCGCTGCAAAATGCGCCTCTTCCGCCGTGGAGACCCGGACGGCCGGGATGATTCCGATTTCGCGAATCAACGCACAGGTTTCGCTTCTGTTCATAGTCAGGTTCCCTTGAATCGCCTCAGAATCACGAATCCGGCAGAAGGCCTTGCGCTGGATCTTCGAAAGCCCTGAGCAGTCCCTCCTCTTATACTCGATAGCAGCCGCCCTTAAAAGGAGCAAATGGGCTGGAGCGCCTGAAAATCGCAAGTGCCCAGCCGTTTCTTTTGCTTCGCGACATTCTCCCTGCCTCGCCGACAAGCATTCCCCGGAGGCCTTCGTTGCCGCTGAAAGGACTTGTTAGCGTTCACAACCCTCGGATTGAAATTCTCGAAATGACCGCCTCTGAGTCCTTGCGATCGTTGGCAATTGATGTGAACAGGACTAAAGCACGACAATTCGCGAGTGATTTTCTCCCGGGAGCCAATCGGCGTTGTCGCGGTGGCTCGAGTCCGCTACTATCCCCCTGTAGGGTAATGGGCGAAATGACACACAGCTCGCGAGAAAAATTGGATCTGGTCAACCGCACCAAAAAGATTATCGGGCAATTGGAGAGCGTCTTGCGCGGCTTGAATGAGGATGAGCATTGTGCCGACGTGCTCCAGCGCCTGGCGGCCGCGCGCGGCGCGATCAATGCCTTGATGGCGGAGTTGATGGAAGATCACATTCGCAACCACATGCCTCGGAACTCCAAGTCCTCTGAGGAAGCAGCGGAGGACGTCATCGAAATTGTTCGCACTTACCTCAAATGAGCGGCGCAGCGATTTGCCGATGAGGAACTTCCCTGCAACGAATTGCTTCGCCGCCTTGAATCTTTCCTCTTCTCCCCCACGAACCTTGGATTGCGGCGACAGGAGGGCCTTGCGTGGCTGAGCGCCGCTATCGAGTACTCTACGTTTGCGGACATCCGGTGCAATACATGTCACCGCTGCTTCGTCTGTTGTCGAACCATCCGAGGCTCGAAGTCACTGCGGCTTACTGCCGCTTGCGAGGCGCGCAGGCCGGCCATGATCCCGAATTTGGTGCAACCATTCAGTGGGATATTCCGCTTCTCGATGGCTATTCCTGGGTAGAAGTTCCCAATAGAGGAACGGATTCAGAGGGATTTTGGGGTCTCTGCAATCCAGGACTCTGGAAATTAATCCGCGAAGGAAACTTCGACGCGGTTTTTTGCCACACCGGCTATATCCGCGCGTCCTTCTGGATCGCTTTCTTCGCCAGCAAGCTATCACGCTCTGCTTTTATTTTTGGGACGGATGCAACCACTCTGACTCCCATGGACCGCCGCATGTGGAAGCGCCCCGTGAAACGATTCTTCTGGCCCCTGCTTTATCGTTTGGCCAGTCAGGTGATCGCACCATCTTCCGGCACGTATTCCTTGTTGCGTTCTCTCGGGATACCCGAAAAGCGGATTTCACTCTTCCCTTATGTCGTGAACAACGATTGGTGGCAGGCGCGATCGGCCCAGGTGGATCGCGAGGCGGTTCGAACATCGTGGGGGGCTAGGCAGGAGAATTTGGTCGTTGTCTTCTGCGGCAAATTGCAGCCTTGGAAACGGCCCCTGGACCTCTTGCTAGCTTTTGCGCAAGCCGCGCTGACAAATTCGCTGCTCTTTTTTGCCGGCGAAGGCCCCTTGAAACCCAAATTGCAGAGTGAGGCGGTCCGTTTAGGGGTTGCGGATCGCGTGCGTTTCCTTGGTTTTCTGAACCAGTCGCAATTGCCGGCGCTGTACACGGCTGCGGATCTAATGGTCTTGCCGTCAGAGTATGACGCGTTCGGTGTAGTGGTGAACGAAGCGATGCTTTGCGGGTGTCCCGTGATTGCCAGCGACCGCGTTGGGGCCGGCCCGGACCTGATCACCCCGGTGCGTCCCTCCTTCCTATACAAATGTGGGGACGTTTCCGCGTTATCGGACCTACTGAAACGGGTTTTGTCCAATCCAGCCGATCTTGACCGCGTTCGGATAGCCGCAAGGGAGAGAATGAAAACGTGGTCCCCACAACAATTTGTCGAGGCGACCCTGGATGCATTGGACAAAGCCGTGCCGCGCGTCCGGCCGGCGCCTTAACCAAGCCACTGCCGCGACCCATTCCCGCACCATCGCAACTATGCTAAAATTTGTAGGTTCTCAAGAAGTTGGGCTTTGGGTTCAGCCCCACTTTTCGTGTCGAGTAGTTGGTCTCCGCACAGAGTGACCCCGCAATCCAGGCGGAATGAGACACGAGTCCATTCCTTGGCAGTGGCGGGGCCCATTTCTCCAAATTTTGTTGACCGCCAGCGGTCACAACAGCTAAAGAGGATTCGTCATGTCTGGGCATTCAAAGTGGGCAACCATCAAGCACAAGAAAGCGGCCACGGACGCAAAGCGCGGCCGCGTTTTCACGCGAATTATTCGCGAAATCACTATCGCGTCGCGCATCGGCGGCGGCGACCCAAACTCCAATCCGCGCCTTCGCACTGCTATTGCCGCGGCCAAGAATGAAAACATGCCTAACGAAAACATCGAGCGCGCCATTCTTCGCGGCACCGGCCAGCTCGAAGGCGAGCAGTATGAAGAAGTGATGTTCGAGGGCTACGGGCCGGGCGGCGTGGGGATGCTGATTCAGGCGGTTACCACAAACCGTAACCGCATTGTTGGCGAGTTCCGACACTTGATGAGTAAGAACGGCGGAAACCTGGCGGAAGCCGGCGCTGTGGGCTGGATGTTCAGCCGCAAGGGCGAACTCACCGTTCCCAAGGAATCGGCTTCGGAAGACAAGCTCCTCGATTTGGTGCTGGAAGCCGGTGCCGAAGACATGAGGGACGATGGCTCCTCCTGGTACATCGTCACTCCGCCGGAAGCCCTCGAATCCGTGAAAGAAGCTTTGGCTAAGGCCGGCATTACGCCGGAATCCGCGGAACTCGGAATGGTTCCGCAGAATTACATCAAGCTCACCGGCCCCCAGGCGGCGCAGATGCTTCGGTTGGTGGAAGCCCTGGAAGAGCACGACGACGTGCAGCACGTTTACGCCAACTTCGACATCGATGAATCCGAGATTCAGGCCGCCGTTGGAGCTAACTAAGCCGCCTTCTTCCATTCCCGCTTTCCACGGCCAACCGGTAATCCCCAGTTGGCCTTTTTCCGCTCTCATAACTCTATCTTCAGAAAGATTTGGCGCACTTTCCTCCTTGCCGTAGACTATCGAGGATGGCTGAGCCTTGCAGTAACGCCGAAGCTTCGCGTTTTCACCGCATTCTGGGTGTGGATCCCGCGGCTTCCGGACCTACTGGCTATAGCGTCATCGAGACCGACGGGCGCAACCTGCGGGTGCTAACTTATGGCGCGCTCCGCGTTCCGCCCAAACGACGCAAAGCTTCCACCGGCGCCTGCCTTCAAGACGTTCACTCGCTGCTCTGCCGCCTGATCCGCGAGTTTCATCCGGCAGCACTGGCCGTTGAATCCGTTTTTACCGCCTTGAACATGCGCACTGCCCTGCGGTTGGCCGAGGTTCGCGGCGTGATCCTCCTCGCCGCGGAGCAGCACGGTTTAACTGTGAGTTCCTACTCGCCACGCGAAGTTAAAGCCTGCGTAGCTGGTTATGGACATGCCGACAAAAAGCAAATGCAGGTGATGGTGCGCGCCTTATTGAATCTGAACGAAATACCAGAACCATCGGACGCCGCTGACGCGCTCGCGGTCGCGTTGTGCCATATCCAAGGTGAGCAGTTTGCCCGGCGCTTTGGCCTGGAAACCGCCAAGCATTCTTCCTTCGGGGGCCATGTGTCTCCATCAACGTCTCGCCGCCGGATTTCAGTTCGCGCCGCCGGTCTGCCTTCAACCCGATGACCGATTGCTCTCGCCGCTTGTCTTTAGCATTGTTCCTGCTGACTGCGTTGTCGATTGGCACGCCGGCCCAAGCAGCCTCCTCCGGCAATTGGTTCACCTATCGGAGAATCTTCAAGTCCAGCGTGCCTGAATTCATCGAGATTCGCGTGCAGCAGAACTCCAATGCAGCAACGTACGAGATTCGGCAGCTCGATGATGACCCGGACGCCACTCCGTTTGAAATCGGTCCGGCGTTGCGCGCCAAAATCTTTCAACTCGTCTCGGATCTCCACTATTTCAAAAGCATCGACCTGGACGTCCACCGGAAGATCGCCAACCTGGGCGAAAAAACATTTCGCTGGGAAGATGGCAGCCAAAACAATGAGGTGAAATTCAATTACACGCTCAATGCTTCGGCCACGCAACTTTTGCGAATTTGCGAAGGCCTGGCGCGCCAGCAGGAACTCATGGATCTCCTTCGCCGGCGCATGAAGTACGACCGCCTGGGAATAAACGATGCCCTGTTGCAATTCGAGGAAGCACTGGACAAAGGCGAACTCCCCGAGCCCCAGCACTCACTCAGCCTGCTGGAGCAGATCGCCGCCGACGATCATTTCGTGGAAATTGCCCGCCAGCGCGCCCGTGCCCTGGCCGAGCGCCTGCGTCACGCGGGCTGAAGCAACGCCCTACGGAGTCCCCACGTCTAATTTGGGGTATCCTGTGACAATGAGAAATTGTATGCAAATAGGCCTGAGACTGGGCCGTCGCGCGACATCGGTAATTGCCCTGCTGGTTTCTGTTCTGATGCTTTGCCCCGCCGCGCCGGCCCAGAAAAAAGAAAAGCAAAAACTCGCTAAAAACTACCGCGAATGGCTGGACGAGGAAGTCGTCTACATCATCACCAGGGATGAGCGCGAACGTTTCCTGAAGCTGACCTCCGACGAGGCTCGCGATAAATTCATCAGCGATTTCTGGGAAGTCCGCAATCCCAATCCCGGATCGGAAGTGAATACCTACAAGGAAGAGTTTTACCAGCGCATTGCCTATGCGAACGCGCGCTTTGGCATCGGCTCCGGCACTGATGGCTGGCGTACCGACCGCGGCCACATCTATATCGTCCTTGGTCCTCCGCAGTCAAAAATGACTTACCGCAATGCCCCGAATCTCAGGCCGATTGAATACTGGTTCTACGCCAACGTCTATCCGGCTCTCCCTCAGGCTTTTTACGTTCTTTTCTACGACCGCGATAACACCGGCGATTACGTTACCTACAGCCCTTACAACGACGGACCCGATAAATTAACCACCGGCGCCGAAGCCATCAACGACCCCATTGCGGGTCTCTCGATGATTAATGACTCCGTTGGGGCGGAGTTGGCCCGCATTTCGCTCAGTCTAATTGTCGGCGAGCCGGTGGACACCACGCACCCGCGCCCAAGCCTGGCTTCCGATGTGATGATCTCGGAAATCAAGGGCTTGGCCGAGCTCCCCAGTTACAGGGACGACATTCGCCGCAAGTGGATGAACCGCGAACAGGTAACTACCAGCATGATCCTCGCGGGCCACAACCTCGATATCGTGTTGTTGCCGGTCCGCGATGACCACGGCCTGGCGCGTCTCGATTACTCCATTGGCCTGAGAAACCCGGCCGACCTGAGCGTTTCCACCACCAAGGATGACCGCCTCTTCTATTCTGTCCAGGTTCGCGTGCAGGTGTTCGACCAGGCAACGAGCAAGCTGATCTTTACCGCTCAGAAAGATCTCCACGACACGTTTGACAAAGACCAATTCCGCGATTTCAAAGACAAGCGCTTCACCTTCCAGAGCATGTTGCCCCTGCCTCCGGGCAGTTATCGCCTGGCGTTCCAGTTTAGCGATATGAACAAAAGCGTTTCCTACCGCACCGAGCGTGAAATCAAGATCCCCAGTGTCACCCCCAATCAATTTCTGGTGCCTGCGATCCTTCCCTTCGCTTCCGCGGAACAAGTCGATCCGGTGGCCGCTCCCGTTCTGCCCTTCACCCTCGCCGGCGTGCATTTCGTTCCTCTCTCGACGAGCAACCTGCTCCTGAGCAATCAGCAAAGCTTTGATGTGGCTTATCAAATTTGGACTTCTCCCAACAATCCGGCGCTTTCGCAGGATAAAAGCCTCCATATCGAATACGGACTGGGGCAGCCCTCGGTGGCCGGCAGCGCTAAATCGATCAAAGAAGACGTCTCGGTGAAGCAGTTCGATCCGGGAGGCTCGTTGGTCAGCGGCAAGAAGCTTTCCCTCGACGGAGGCTTCGGCAACTTCATCCTCAATGTCGGTGTCAGCGGCCCCGATTCTGGGGCTCCCAGTTTTGCAAGGTTGAGTTTCAGGGCGGTCGACCCGACTGCGCTCCCCCCTGCGCCGTGGATCATCACAGACGTCACGATTCGCGACGATATGGAGAGAGGCATTTTTGATCGCGATCGCGGACTCTGCTACATGGATCAAGGCCAGGTTGCAGAAGGCCGCGGGTGGCTGCGCCGGGCCTTGTCGCTGAATCACAGCGACGAAATTTCGCGCGCTCAATTGGTGAACGCTTATTTCAGCCAGCAGGACTACAACGCCGTTGTTGCTTTATATAAAGACACCGGCGTCACCGACACCGCCGATTCCGCCACCCTGCTTCGAATTGCCACCAGCCTCTTGAAACTTGGCAATCAAGCCGAGGCGCAGCGCCTTATGGAGCACGGTGCGGATGTACGTGCGGATGACCCATCCATGTTTATGGCTCTGGGGCAGTTCTATAACCTGGTCGGAAACTCGGAGAAAGCCACGGCTGCGATTCAAAGAAGCAAACAGTTGGTGGTCCCGAACTGAGCAAGAACAAGTATCAAAGGCTAGTTTTAGTACTCAAATTAAGCGCTAATTTGGTCTGCTTCTAAATTTTGTATTCTCGCCAGCCACTAACCCAAAAATCATATTAAGCTCGGCGTGTGTGCCCCTTCTCTATCGAGAACCTGTTTTGAATCAATTATATAGATTACATTAAAATCAGCGCAGTTTTGGCACTCTCCTTGCACTCTTCCCGGCGACTCGGTAGGTTGCGTTTTCCGTGGTCTCAGCACCTTTTCTCTCTAAATCTTTTGGGGTATTGAAAGGAGTACTGCATTGAAAAATGCGAAGTGGTTGGCTTTTTTTGCAGCTCTTCTCCTCTTGCCGTTGATTCTCGGCAGTGGGACTTGGGCACAGGACCAAAGCTCGGCTCGCGGCAACCTCAGCGGTCTCGTCTTTGACGCGACCAAGGCCACTGTTCCCGGCGCTCAGGTCACGATTACCGGGCCCATCGGGAGCCTCGTCCAAACAACGAACGACCAGGGTGCCTTCCTTTTCTCGGCCCTGATTCCAGGTTTCTACACCATTAAGGTGCAGAAAGCGGGCTTTAAGGTTGCCAGCATTCCCGCAACGGAGGTCCTGATCAACAAGACCACCAGCGTGGAAGTCACACTGGAAACCGGCGAAATCACCCAGACAGTTGAAGTTTCCGCCGCGACCGTTACGGTGGACACCAGCTCGACCGCCGTAAACTCGGATTACTCGGACAGCTTCTATTCCAAGATCCCGATGAGCCGCAGCGTCAGCGGTCTATTCTATCTCGCCCCCGGCGTCACCTCCGGCATCGGCACCGGTTCGCAGAACCCGTCCATTTCCGGCTCTTCCGGTCTGGAAAACCTGTATGTCGCGGACGGCGTTTCCATCAACGACCCGGCTTTCGGCGGTATCGGCGTCTGGTCCCGTGTGTACGGTCCTCTCGGAACCGGTATCAACCTCTCGTTCGTGAAGGAAGTCCAGATCAAGACCGGCGGTTTCGAACCTCAGTACGGCAAGGTCTCCGGCGGCGTGGTTCAGTTGGTCACCAAGTCCGGCGGCACCAAGTTCTTCGGAACCGTGGGCGGGTACTTCAACAGCCGCTGGATGCAGGATACCTATCAGAACGCGGATGATCCCAAGTTCCACAACCTGAATCTGGTGGGCAGCCGCCTGGAAAATGCCAATTACGAAGGCGACTTCGAATTGGGCGGCTACGTTCCGGTTCACGGCTTGAAGGATCGCCTCTTCTTTTTCGGCACCTTCAACCCCTCCTGGAATCACGCATACTACCAGCCAGCACTCGGTTCCGGTCTCTTTGCCAGCGATCCCCTGATCGACCGCGATACCACCCGCTACGACTATGCAGGCAAGTTGACCTTCAAGATCAACAATTCCCACACCTTGGAATCGACCGTGTCGGGCGACCCCTCGCACACCAATCCGACGGCGTTCAGCACGCTGAACATCGACAACACGTCGGCGAATTCCAAGTGGAGCTATGGTACTCGCAACTGGTCCACCCGGTATGACGGCGCGTTCGGCAGTTCCTTGCTCGTAGACGCGGCCTTCACCTGGAGCTGGAACCAGTTCAACGAGACTCCTGCAAGCAACGTCTACAACATCGTCGACAACACACAGACGGCCGGCCTCCCGGGTCAGCGTGGTTCCTTCACGGCGGAAGGTATTTCCGTGCTCGAGCCTTACGATGCGAACACTCGCGGCGTCCAGGGCGATCTGACCAAGACCGTCCACTTCGCTGGCACCCATGCCATCAACATTGGGTACACCTGGCAGTTCCCCCAGTACAACGACCATACCTACTACTCCGGGCCGAAGTACGTCATTCCGACCCTCAACGCAACCGGAGGCGATCCAGGTTACGACACGCACAATCCGGCGATCGCGGGACAAATGACCGACTCGGCATTCGTTCTGAATCTTCTCAGCAACGTTGCCGGACAGTCTGGGCCCTGCACCCTCTGCCCTTACATGAGTGTGCCGGGTTATCTCACTCCTCAGCAGGTTGTGCTGCAGCAGGTGCGCGGCCGGTTTGACGGCGGCATCACCCAGAGCAGCGGCAAATACCACGGCGCTTATATCAATGATGCTTGGCAGATCAGCAAGTACGTCACCCTGAATACCGGCGTCCGCTGGGAACAGCAGCGCTTGATCGGCAACGCCGTCAACCGCACATTCTCGAACATGTGGTCTCCTCGCGTCGGCATTACCGTCGACCCCAAGGGTGACCGCAAGCAGAAGTTCTATGCCAACTTTGGCCGCTATGCCTACGTCCTCCCGCTCGACGCCGCCCTGCGCGCGCTCAGCAACGAGGAGGACTTCCAGAACTCCTATTGGGCTCCGCAAAGCACCACCACCGGTTGCCCAACAGGGACTCCTTCCGGTGCTTCCTGCGTTGTGCTCAATTCGCTCGGCAGCACTCAGTTCATCGGCGACTCGGCGCACTTGCTCAACCAGGCTACCGGCGGCATCACGATTCCTGCCGGCGGCTTGATCACCGGTGGCGAACCTTTTGCTCCCGGAACCCGCATGGAATTCACCGACGAATTCATGGTCGGCTACGACCGCGAATTCAAGGGCAATATCGTTGCCAGCGCCCGCTACATCGATCGACGCCTCAAGCGCGTGATTGAAGACCAGGGCGGCATTTCCGTCGAGCAGTTCAACGCTCTCGCTGCCAACGGCGGCGGCTTGAACTACTTCATCGGCAACCCGAATGCCAAGCAGGACATTTTCGTCAACCCGAATGAAACGGTGTTCGGAGCCAACGCGACGGTCAACGCAACGGCCATCGCGGCGGCGGTTACTGCGGATCAGATCAACCCCACACCGGCGAATGCGGCCGCCCTCGTTGCTCTGGGCTTTCCCGCAGCTTGCATCGATAGCAACAACTATGCGACGCCCTACATAGCCTACAATCAGTTCAGCGGCTACGCAGCTGTTACCCCGGGTAGCTCTCCCGCCGGTAGCGCGTGCTTCCCAGGCGTAACCGGTCCGACGTGGTCAGAGCCCAACCAGCTGTGCTCCTCGACGGTCACGACCAATTGCTACAATCCGTCGAACCCAATTTCTGCGACAAACCGGCCCTATATCTTGATGCCGGATTGCACTAGCGCGGCGCAGGCAGCGGGAGGCGGTTGCGCGGCGTTCGGCGGTGAATTCTACCCCGACGGCAAGCCCGACACCTACAAGGACCCCAAGCGTGAATACGAAGCGGTCGAATTCGAAGTCCGCAAAGCGTTCTCGCACAACTGGGCTCTCAACGTGAACTACCGCATCGCGCAATTGCGCGGCAACTATGAAGGCGCCTTCCGCAACGACAACGGTCAGGCCGACCCCGGCATCAGCTCCCTCTTCGACTTCACCGAGGGTTCACTGGGCCTGCTCGCCAACCAGCAGAGCATCGGCTTCCTCAGCACGGACCGCAAGCACACCTTGAACGCTCACTCCACCTATGTGGTCCCCAGCGGCAGACTGAAGGGCTTCACAATCGGCGCGGGCGTGGGCGTGCTCTCCGGCAACCCCCTGACCGCTCTCTATGCCCAGCAGGCATATCAGAACCCCGGCGAAGTGCCTCTCTTCGGCCGTGGCAACCTGGGCCGTTCGCCGGTTACCGGCACAGTGGATGCGCACCTCGAGTATCCGTTCAAGTTGACCGAACGGATGCAGCTCAAGGTCTCGTTCGACATGTTCAACATTGTCGACTCCACCCGCCAGACCACCTTTAACCAATTTGGTGACAACGGTTTTGGAATTCCGAATACCGACTTCCAGCACCCCGTCACCACGTTCGTGAACCAGGGCTTCGTGGATCCGTTCAACTCCCGGCTCTCCTTGCTCCTCACGTTCTAACCTCTCAACCTGGAAAGAGGGCGCCGCGAGGCGCCCTCTTTTTTTTCCCCGTTCAATTCTCTCTCTGTGGGATCATTCGAATCGATTCCACAACGCCCTGGACTCTCCCCGGCGCGAACTCATCGGGATTTTCGGGGGTGCATATGATTCGGATTTCTCCCTGCTTCCTTCTGCTGTCCCTGGCTTCCCTCCTAA
Organism: Acidobacteriota bacterium; assembly: GCA_021324935.1. Lineage (GTDB taxonomy): Bacteria > Acidobacteriota > Terriglobia > Acidiferrales > UBA7541 > Acidiferrum. The sequence goes on along the minus strand of JAJPIE010000010.1, from coordinate 11,311 downwards.
TCACCGCTCCCGTCTGCGCGCAAAGGCCCGGCGCGGGAGGAGCACGCGCCCCCGGCGGCGTCATAGACGTGCAGGTCCGCTACGAGGATGGCAGACCCGGTCCACGCGGCATCCACGTCCGTCTCGAGTCGGCGGAGGGCGGCGCCGAAGCGGATCTCGATACCGTTGACGGTGGCAAGTGCGAATTTCGCCAGCCCACAAACGGCGTCTTTATTGTTCGTATTTCGGAAAGCAACTACAAAGAGGTCTCAGAACGCGTGGAGATTATCGGCAACCCGATGGCCTATGTGGTTTTGAAACTTATTCCCTTAAATAAATCGCAACCACCTCCGGTCTCTGTCCCGCCCCCTGATTCCACAAATTCCGTCTCCGTAAAGGATCTCGCCGTTCCAGACGATGCCCGCAAGGAATATGACAAGGGCGAATCCGCCTTGGCGTCCAGGAACCCCGAGGAAGGCCTGAAGCACATCCAGAAAGCCATCAAAATCTATCCCGATTACCCGCAAGCCTACCGCCTGCTCGGCGAAGCTTATCTCCAGAAGCAGGATTGGGAACAAGCAGAAGCCGCCCTCAAGCACAGCATCAGCCTCGAGCCCAAGCTCGTCGCTTCCTATCTCGATTTGGGAGGCTTGCGTAACCAAACCAAGAACTATCCGGGCGCGGAAGAAGCGTTGAAGAAATGCCTCGAACTCAGTCCCGATACTCCGGCCGCCCAATATGAACTTGCCAAAACCTATTGGGCCACCGGCCGCTGGCAGGATGCCGCCCCGCTGGCCGAGTCCGCGGTGCAGAAACTTCCGGACATGGCCTCGGCCCACGTCCTGCTCGGGAATATCCGCCTGAAACAGCGGAATGCAGCCGGCGCTCTTCACGAATTCCAGGAATATCTCCGCCTGGAGCCGGAGGGGTCCATGGCTCCGCAGGTGCGCGACGTAGTCGCCAAGCTCCAAAAAGCTCTGGCCTCGTAATCGAGGTGTGTAGTGAACGGCATTTAGGTCGATTCTTGCTTGAGGCTCCAGCCCGCCTAACCCGCAACTTTCGCGGGAATCTCTTCCGCGAATTTCCGCAGCGATTCCGTGTATGGCGCCTTCGCCACCCCGCGTTCCGTGAAGATCGCCGCGATGTAGCGATTCGGCGTCACGTCAAACGCGGGATGTGCCGCGGGAACATCCGGCGCGATTCGCACTCCCTGAATGTGCGTCACTTCGGCTGCGGACCGTTCCTCGATCGGAATCTGCTCTCCCGACGCGATCGACAAATCCAGCGTCGAAATCGGCGCCGCGATATAAAACGGCACGTTGTTTTCCTTGGCCAGCACCGCGATCTGGTAAGTCCCGATCTTGTTCGCTGTGTCTCCGTTGGCGGCGATCCGGTCCGCTCCCGTGACGATGGCTCCCACTTTTCCGCTTTTCAGAAAATGACCCACCATGTTGTCCGTAATCAAAGTGAGCGGAATTCCGCCCCGGTGCAATTCCCACGCCGTCAGCCGCGCTCCCTGCAAATACGGTCGCGTCTCCGGCACCAGCACGTGGATCTTTCGTCCTTGCTCGTACGCCACGCGAATCACTCCCAACGCCGTGCCTATCCCTGCGGTGGCCAGCGCGCCGGCGTTGCACTGCGTCATCACTTGCCCTTCCTTGGGCATGTATTCCGCGCCGTAGCGGCCGATGGCATCGTCCGTATCCTTCTTTTCCGCGTGAACCAGTTTTGCCTCTTCGACCAGAGCGCGCCGAATTTGCTCCATTTCCCTCGTCGCTCGTGTCAGTTCGGCGAACCGCGCTTTCATGCGCTCCAGCGCCCAGAAAAGGTCCACCGCCGTCGGCCGCGTCTTGGCCAGCGTCTCGCAGATCGCCGCAAACTCTGTTTTCAATTCCTCCACGTTCCGCGCGCGCGATTTCTGCACGCCCAGCGCCACGCCCATGGCTGCGGCTACGCCGATTGCCGGCGCTCCCCGAACCACCATGTCGCGAATCGCTTTGGCCACTTCCCGGTAATCCGTGTAGGTGTAGTTGATCTCGTCGGCCGGAAGGCGGCGCTGGTCCAGCATCACCACGCCCTGGTCAGTCCATGCAATCGGTTGCGCAACGTACATTTTCTCGATTGTCCTCTTCTGTTATTTTACCGGACGTGACATTCCCCGCGAATCGGCTACATCTTCCCTGGCATTTTCGTGAATCCGTGCGTGCTCACCAGCGCGGCTGCGGAAATCAGTCCGTTGTATCCCAAATGCATCAAAAAGCTGGCGAACACGGTTCCCGTCCGGGCTCGCACCAGCGTGAAAACCACCCCGACCGTCGTCAACATGGCCACCAGGCTCCACGTCCATCCAAGTTGTGCGCCGTGCATTAAGCCGAAGAGCAGCCCCGTCAGCAGGATCGCAGGCCCAATTCCAAACGCTCTGGCGAACATAGGATACAAATATCCACGAAACAACGTTTCCTCAACCAGTGGTGCAACCAGCACCGCCATCGCCACGAACATAATTGCTGTCTGCCGGTATTTGAAGAGTTCTTCGATCGGCGTATGCTCCGGCGACTTCATGCTCGCCGTGGCCAACGCCACAAAAAACGACAATCCTGCTCCGGCAAATAGGTAAGCCAGCGGGCTCTTCGGCATTTCGGCGCTCATTGGAATCAATTTCCGCCATCCCAGGGTCCGCCAGAAGATGTGCCCGCGCAGCACCGACAAGGTGACATAAAGAAAAAAGAAAATCGCCGCATACCACAACAACATGCTCCCGATCGCAAACTCCGGCTTAGAAATCAGGTACTCCTCCAATTGCTTTGTGCTCATCCTCCGATGTGGCGCGTACACAGTCGCCAGGACCCCCTGGATCAGCACCAGACTGATAAACCCATAAGCGACAAAGACGATGAAATGCGCCCAGGACCAACTGATCTGCAGATCTTCCGGATAAGTCTTCGCCGGAGAATAGGGAAGTGTCGCGATTCCCATATCTTGCTGGCTTTTCTGATTCTGCGTCCGTCCCAGCGGATTGTCAGGCTCGGTCGTTGGTTCGGAAGCGGAAGAGTGGCCCTTCGAAGTTTCGCTCGGGCCTGGTGTCAGTGAAGGAGAGTCTTCTTCGTATTCGCTCATGTTTATCCGCGTTTCGGCTCCTTCGCCGGCCATCCTGACCTTAAAGCCCCGGCAACCAACGGCATCAGCAATTCGTGATGTCCGGTAATGGCAAATCCTTGTGAGCCGCCCTCGCCGGGGGCCGCCTTCGACACCGTTGGCCGCTTCACCACATTTTGCAGCGGCCGGTAATGCTGGATGAAATCGAAATTCGCGGTGGTGATCTGCTGCATCGCCACATCCATGTTTCGCGCCACGGAAACCGCCTTCAGAAATACTTCCGGCAAAATCACCGCAGAACCCCAATTCAGATAAACACCTCCTCCATCCATGCGCTGTACCAGTGCGCAAAACAATTGAAAATCCCGGTAACTTGCCGCTCCCAGCGCTGCGCCGTCCGCGGCCGGATGCATGTGCGGAACATCCGTCCCAATCGATACGTGTACGGTTACGGGAATCCTCAACCTGTACGCGCACGCGAGGATGCTGGACTCCGCGTGCTTTACCGCCAAGATCCCGCTATGCAAGTATTGCCCTGCCGCTTCGCCGTACCCGATCCGGATCCGCTGCGCCAACTTGGCGATCTCGTTTATGCCAAATCCCGTCTCCTCCGCCATGCCGAATTTTCCTTCGCCTAGCGAAACTTCCACATCCTCGGAGGTCTGGCCCGCAAGCGCAATTTCAAAATCGTGAATCAGCGCGGCCCCGTTCATCGCAATGCCAGTCACATAACCGGAGCGCATCAGTTCGATCAGCACGGGCCCAAGCCCGACCTTAATCACGTGCCCGCCGACGCCCCAAAGGACGGCCTTCTTCTTCGCCTTCGCACGGCGAATGGCGCTGAGCAACAAGCGAAGGTCTTTTCCCGCCAGGATCTGAGGCAGCCCATCCAGAAAAGTCTTTAGTGACACGCCTTTCCCCGCAGGACGCGCAAACTCCCGCACGTTCACCTTGCTTTTGCGGCTGGCGAGCGAGTACGTCCGCACTCCGCCCAGAATCGCTGGTTGGATATCGTAAATGCTCATTCAGGTCTCATCACTCTACGAGGAACCGTCCACCCACGCAAGCAAATCGCTTGGGCGTCAAGCTTCACTCTAAACTTTAAGACGCTTTGTGATTCCCGTTGCTCGCTATCATTCCTGCGCCGTTCATTCCCAGGTGGTTTGCAAGCGCTTGACCCGTGTACGACTTCTTGGTTTTCGCCACCTGCTCCGGTGTCCCTTGCGCGACAATCCGCCCTCCGCCCGCTCCGCCTTCAGGCCCCAGGTCGATAATCCAATCCGCCTGCTTGATCACGTCGAGATTGTGCTCAATGATCAACACCGTGTTGCCCAAATCCACCAGCCGCTGCAAAACATCCAGCAACTTGCGCACGTCGTCGAAATGCAGACCAGTCGTCGGCTCGTCCAGAATGTACATCGTCCTTCCGGTCTGTCGCTTCGAAAGTTCGCGCGCCAATTTAATGCGCTGCGCTTCTCCTCCTGATAGAGTCGTTGCCGATTGCCCAAGCTGTACGTAACCCAGCCCCACTTCCACAATCGTGGCCAGCTTCTGCTGAATTTGCGGAATGTTTTCCAGCAGCTTCAGCGCGTCGCTGGCCGGCAAGTTCAGCACGTCATTGATGCTGTGGCCTTTGTATCGCACCGCCAGCGTCTCCGCGTTGTACCGCCGGCCGCGGCAAACCTCGCAGGTCACGTAGACGTCCGGCAGAAAATTCATCTCGATCCGCCGCAAGCCTTCGCCCTGGCATGCTTCGCAGCGCCCGCCCTTCACATTGAAGCTGAACCGTCCAGGCTTGTACCCGCGCCCGCGCGACTCCGGCAACATGGCAAACAATTCTCGGATTGGCGCAAAAACACCCGTATAAGTGGCAGGATTGGAGCGCGGGGTGCGCCCGATCGGCGCCTGGTCAATCTCGATCACTTTGTCGATGTGCTCCACGCCTAGCAAGATCCGGTGCGCCCCTGGTTGCTCCATCGAACGGTACAGCTTCTGCGCCAGCACGCGGTAGAGAATGTCGTTCACCAGCGTCGATTTCCCCGAACCGGAAACCCCAGTCACCACCGTGAGCAACCCCAGCGGGATTGAAACGTCCACATCCTTCAAATTGTTTGCGTGCGCTCCAACAATCTGGATGGCCTTGCCATTCGGGCTTCGCCGCTTGACCGGCACCGGAATTTCTTTGGCGCCCGAGAGATATTTTCCGGTCAGCGATTCCGCGGCAGCCGCGATCTCCGCCGGCTTTCCCTGGGCCACCAGATGACCCCCTGCATTCCCCGCGCCGGGCCCGAGGTCGACTACAAAATCCGCCCGCCGGATGGTGTCTTCGTCATGCTCCACGACGAGAACGGTATTTCCCAGATTCCGCAACTGTTCCAGGGAGTGCAGCAACCGGTCATTGTCCCGCGCGTGCAATCCAATCGACGGCTCATCGAGCACGTAGAGCACACCCCGCAGCCGCGATCCGATCTGCGTTGCCAAACGGATCCGCTGCGCCTCTCCGCCCGATAGTGTGGCTGCCGATCGATCCAGGCTCAGGTAGCCCAATCCAACCGCGAGCAGGAAATCCAGGCGTTCCGCGATTTCCCCCAACGGCCTCCCGGCCACTTCTTTCTGCCGTGGCGTTAGTTCTCCCAGAATCTTATCCACCGCCGGCCGTGCGTCGCTGATGGCCAACGCCGTAAAATCCGCAATCGACCAGCTTGCCAGCTTCACCGCCAGCGATTCCGGGCGCAGCCGCTTTCCCTGGCATGCGCTGCAGGTTGTCGCCGACATGTATTGCGTCATCCATTCGCGATACGAATCCGAATTCGACTCTTCGAAATTCCGCTCCAAGAATTTCAAGATGCCTTGGAACCGAAAGCCCTTCTCACTCCCGCCTATTTTGCCGTCGCCCGTGCGTTTTGTGCCTTGATTCGGATATCCGTAGAGCAGCAGATTCTGCACCCGCGCCGGGTATTTCTCGAACGGCGTATCCAGGTGAAATCCATGCGCATACGCGGCCAGCTCCAGCGTGCGTTTCAGGATCGCCGAGCCTGATCCCGGTCCCAGGCCGCCGTCAAACAACGGCCGCGTCCAGTCCGCAATCACCTTCGCGGGATCGAAATCATATTTTGAGCCCAGTCCGTTGCACGCCGGACAAGCCCCGTAAGGCGAATTGAAACTGAACGACCTCGGCTCCAGTTGCGGCACGGACAGTCCGCAATCCGGACACGCCAGCTTCTCGGAGAAAACATGCTCCTCTCCGCCAACCACCGCCACTGTCACAAGTCCCTGCGCGAGCTTCAATGCCGTTGCAATCGATTGCTCCAGCCGCGACGCCACGCCTTGCTTCACCAACAGCCGGTCGATCACCACTTCGATCGTGTGATTCTTCCGCTTGTCGAGCACCGGAATCTCGTCCAGCGGCAGCAACTCGCCATTGATGCGCACGCGGACAAATCCGTCTTGCGCGAGCTTTTCCAATTCCTTGCGGTACGCCCCTTTTCTCCCTCGCGCGATGGGCGCCAGGATCATGATCCGGTCATCGGGCTTGCACAGCTCACCGTTCAGAATCGCCTGCACGATCTGTTCGCTGGATTGACGCGTGATCGGCTTTCCGCAATTCGGGCAATGCGGCACGCCCACGGCGCTGTAGACTACGCGCAAGTAATCGTAAATCTCCGTGATGGTCCCAACCGTCGACCGGGGCGAACGCGTTGTCGTCTTCTGTTCGATCGCAATCGAGGGCGACAATCCCTCGATCACGTCCACTTCCGGCCGCTCCATCTGATCCAGAAATTGCCGCGCATACGCGGAGAGCGATTCCACATATCGCCTCTGTCCCTCCGCGTATATCGTGTCAAATGCCAGCGAGGATTTGCCGGAGCCGGACAGCCCCGTGATGACGGTGAGCGTGTTGCGCGGAATCTCCAGGCTGATGTTCTTCAGGTTGTGCTGCCGCGCCCCGCGCACCACTAGTTTGGTAAGTCCCATAAACCTCGAGTGCTCTATCCACAGGAGCCCTGGCGCTCAGTGGGTAGACTGAGCCCAGCATAGTCTTTCAAAATAGCAACACGCGCGAGGCAAGGTCAAGTTGTGCGGACCGCTGAAGCTTCGCCAGCGGAAAAAGTTTCTCTCTCTTATGTGAGCTGGTTTTCCAGAGTAAAAATTTCCTCGGGGGTAGTTCTTTTTTACCGGGCAATAGACTTTAATACGTTGATTATACAGCACTTACTGTTGGCTAGCGGCTTGCAATTTCTCAAGCCGTGGGAAGGGCGAGCCGAGGATCCCTTTAGGGGATTGAGGGCTGGGCCGGTTCGTTCTTCCCTCACTTCTGCCGTTCGCTACTACCATCTCTGCCGCGCATGCGGCCACCTCCCAAACACCCTGAAAAGCACCTGACCAACCGGCAGAGGTGTGCCTTCCAATTCTCCAAGTCGATTCCGGTCACGCCCAGAAACAAAAAGGAGGCTTCCTCGGAGCCTCCCGTTCTCTATCTTCAATTAAGATCTTGTTACTTAACTTTTTTGCGCCATGCTGGCGGTGAAGTTCCGTGTCATCGGATACTGCACTCCACGATAGTCTACGCGCGAAACGTAGTCACTCAGCGTCATGAATAGCAGCAGCGCCAGCCAGAAAATTCCCGCCATGATCACCAGCTTGGTGCGTTTTGGAACATATTTCGCGTGCATGAAAAAAAGCACCACGAGCGTGGCCTTCATCGTTGCAATTCCCAACGCCACTACGATGTTGAATCGCCCCAGGTCCACATACGCCGCATAAACCGTGAGCAGGGTCAGAATCACGAGCGTGCTTATGATTCCGGCATACACTCCCGGAGGCACAACATGTTCGGCATGCGCTTGTTCGGACACGTGTCGCTCCTTATTTATGCCGATCGATCAGATATAACAGGGGAAAAAGATAAATCCATACGATATCGACAAAGTGCCAGTAGAGTCCCACCATGTCCACGGGAGTGTTCCACTCGGCGTTATATTGCCCGCTGAATGAATTTTTCAGCAACCAGAACAGCAGACCCGCTCCGATTACCATGTGCAGCGCGTGCAACCCGGTCATTCCGAAATATGCGGAAAAATAGAGCTGCGCGTGCGCTTGCAAATTAGGATCGGCTTTCTCAGCCGCGTCCAGCCGCTCTCCTTCTTCCTGCAGCTCCGTCGCGCTCACATCGGGGCACATGTTGGGATTGTGCACGCAGTAGCCGATGTCGAAATTCTTGCCCGGCACCAGGTGATGGTGAAACTTTTGCGCGTACTCCACATACTTGATCCCGAAAAACACAAATCCGAGAATGATCGTCAGCATCAGAAAAATGCTCAGCAGTTGCTTCCGGCTCGTTTGTGCCGACCAAACACCCATTGCCATGGTAAAGCTGCTCGCCAGCAGCACCAGGGTGTTCGTTGCGCCTAACGGCAGGCTCAGCGTGTTGCTGCCCATCGCAAACGCGTGAAAGTACGTGTGCCGGTTGATCGTGTACGCCAGCATGATCCCCCCGAAGAACATTACTTCGGTCACCAGGAAGATCCACATGCCGAGCGTGGCAGTGTCCTTCTGCTGCTCTAGCGTCTTAAACTGCCCGAATAATGCTCCGGTGCGATGCACTCCGCACTCCCCTAACCTTCAAGTTCAGGCGCCAACCGCTCGCCTGTCTCCGGGACGCTGCCCGGCACCCGCTCAGTCGTCTCCGTGAGCCGGTGCCACAATTCGTGGTCCGTGCCCGCCGGGTACTTCGAGTCCCAGATCCGGCCGATTATGGAAGTCGTATGCCTCCCACGTCACAACCGGAGTCACTTCAAAGTTCTCTGTAAGCGGCGGAGACTGCGTCTTCCATTCCAGGCCCGTCGCTGGCCAGGGATTCTCTCCCGCCACTTCGCCGTAGAATGCCGCCCACGTCAGGTAAATCATCGGCAGCAGGTAACCAATCGCCAGGATCGATGCCCCGGCCGTTGACATCACGTTGTAAATCTGGAATTCCGGCGGGTACACGTGATACCGCCGCGGCATTCCCATAATTCCCAGAATAAATTGCGGGAAGAACGTGAAGTTGAATCCGATGAACAGTGTGAACGCCGCAATGCGCGCCAGCCATTCCGGATACATACGCCCCGTCATTTTGGGCCACCAGAAATGCAACCCGCCGAGATACCCCATCACCGCGCCGCCCACCATGATGTAATGGAAGTGCGCCACCACGAAATACGTATCGTGGATATTGATGTCCACTCCCAGACAGCCAAGGAACAAGCCCGTAAGGCCGCCCACCAGGAACAAGCCGAGAAATCCGAAGGCGTACAGCATCGGCGTGTCAAACGAAATCGACCCCCCAAACAGCGTCGCCGTCCAGTTGAACACTTTCACCGCCGACGGCACTGCCACGAGGAACGTCAGAAAAGAGAAGGCCACCGCGGCATAGGTCGACTGTCCGGTCACAAACATGTGGTGGGTCCAAACCAGGAATCCGATCACCGCAATCGCCAGGCTCGCCGCTGCCACGAAGGGATACCCAAATAGCTTTTTGCGCGCGAATGTCGGTATCAATTCGCTGATCACACCCATGGCCGGCAAAATCATGATGTATACGGCCGGGTGCGAATAAAACCAGAAAAGGTGCTGGAACAGAATCGGGTCTCCGCCCATCGCCGGGTTAAAAAAGCCCAATCCGAAGATCCGTTCCATGCCTGCCAGCGCCAGCGTGATCGCCACCACCGGCGTGCCCAGGATCATGACGATCGAAGTGGCGTAGTGCGCCCAGACAAAAAGCGGCAACCGGAACCACGTCATCCCCGGTGCGCGCATTGTGTGAATCGTCACCAGGAAATTCAAACCGGTCAGAATGGACGAAAACCCTGTAATGAATACGCCAATCACCGTCGGCGCGACCGCCGAATTCGAATAAACCGTGCTCAGCGGCGTGTAAAACGTCCAGCCCGTGTCGACTCCACCGTTCACCATGGACCACATCGTGAACATGCCGCCGATGATGTAAATGTACCAGCTCAGCAGGTTGATTCTCGGAAACGCCAGGTCCTTCGCTCCGATCATCAGCGGGATGAAGAAGTTCCCAAGCACGGCGGGAATCGACGGGATCAGGAAAAAGAAAATCATGGTCACGCCGTGCATTGTGAACATGCGGTTATATTGATCCGCCGTCAGCATCAGGCCGTTCGGTGTCAGCAAGTGCAGACGGATCATCATCGCGAAGAAGCCGCCGATGAAGAAAAAGAACGTCACCGAGGCCAGATACAACAGCGCAATCCGCTTGTGGTCCGTCGTGAGCAGCCACGAACGGATCCCGTAGGTGGCGTTCAGGTAGTGTTTTTCCGGCATTTTCGGCGCCGGTGCCGTGCTTACCATGCTCATGCTATTTCTTCCCCGCTGCTGCTGGCGCGATTCCCGCGCCCTTGGCGGGCACAGGCTGCGACTGCAGAGACTTGATGTAGGCGGTCAGATTCAATATCTGCTCCTCCGTCACCAAGCCCTGGAACGTGGGCATCACTGGCTGATACCCGGCCACAATTTTTGCCTTCGGCTGAAGAATCGATTCTCGAATGTACGCCTCATCCGCGATGATCGTGGTGCCGTCTGCAAGCAGGACCTTGGCGCCATACACACCATTGAGCGAGGGCGCGCGGCCCGTTCCATTCGCAAGGTGGCAGGTCACGCAGGCAAGCTGCGTGAACAGCCTTTCTCCCGCCGATGCCGGATTTACGTCGCCGGCTTCTCCTGCAAGCCACGCAGCATACTCCGCGGGTTCCATCACCGTCACCCAACCGCCCATTACGGCATGGTTGGTCCCGCAATATTGCGAGCAGAAGAAATGGTACTTCCCGACCTGCGTTGGCCGGAACCACATCGTGTTGTAGCGCCCCGGCACCACGTCCATCTTCACGCGGAATGCCGGCACGTAGAAATTGTGGATCACGTCTTCGCTGCCCATGATCAGCTTCACGTCGCGGTTCACCGGAACATGCAGCTCGTTGATTTCCTTTCTTCCATTTGGCTGCTGCAGCTTCCACATCCATTGCTTGCCCACGACATAAATGTCCAATGTGTCCTTGGGCGCAATCCGGTAGTTCACGTAAACCACCGCGCCCCACGCAAAAATAAAAAGGGCGATCAGCGTGGGGATCGCCGTCCAACCGATTTCCAACGCGGTGTTTCCGTGAACGTCGTCTCCCACTTCGTTTGCGTTCTTCCGCCGGTATTTGAACGCCGCGAAAATCACCAGCACCGT
>JAJPIE010000036.1 GCA_021324935.1 Acidobacteriota bacterium | reverse complement strand
CCCGAAAAAAACACCGCGCCCAGAGCCGTTTGCCACGGCACATGCATTCCCAGGCAGACGGTGTAGGTGAAATATGCATTCAGCGACATTCCGGGCGCCAGCGCGATCGGATAATTCGCATACAAGCCCATCACCAGTGTGGCCACCGCTGCCGCGATGCATGTGGCAAACACCACGCCGTCCAGGGGCATCCCCGCCTGCGACAGGATCTGCGGGTTCACCACGATGATGTACGCCATCGTGATGAAGGTCGTCAGCCCTCCCAGCAACTCTTTTTCGACGCTGGTGCAATTTTCGCGAAGCTTGAAGAGCCGCTCGAGCAATTTTCTCCCCTTTACCAGGAATGAGCCGTCACTGTAGAGGTCTCTCGTCTCGCTGTCAATCGCGGTTCCTGCATGGCGCGATGTGGTTTTACTTCTGCATCGCTCCGCTTTGCGCTAACATCCTCGCCTGCGCTTTATTGGAATTTATTTTTTCTAATCGAGGACTTTATGCGCTTCCAATCCCAGTCTCTAAATCGCAGGGAATTTCTTCGCACTTCTGCGGCAACTCTGGTGGCGGGAACTTGGCCCGCACTTGCGGGACCCGCCTTTCCCCTGCCGGAGAAAAATGTGCGCTACACGTCCGGCAGCCCATCCAAACCGCAGCGCATCATTCTGGATACCGATCCAGGGGTGGACGACGCCATCGCGATATTCCTCGCACTTCGTTCGCCCGAACTGCAGGTCGAAGCCATCACGCCCGTCTCTGGAAACGTGCCGCTCCACTTTACTCTTCCCAATGCCTTGCGCCTGATCGAAATTGCCGGACGGCCGGAGATTCCGGTCGCGGCCGGAGCCGCGTTGCCGCTGGTCCGCCGCCTGGTTACGGCGGCATACGTTCATGGAAATAATGGACTGGGTGGCGTGGAATTTCCTGAGCCCAAGATCAAACCTGCCGCCGAGAGCGCCACGGACATCATTCGTCGCATCGTCCGTGCAAATCCCGGGGAAATCACCATCGTCGCCATCGGGCCGCTGACCAACATCGCCACGGTCCTCAAAGCCGATCCCGCCATTGCGCCAATGATCAAATCGTTCGTGCTGATGGGCGGCAGCCTCAGCGGCGGCAACATCACGCCTGCGGCGGAATTCAATTTTTACGTGGACCCGGAAGCAGCGCGCATCGTATTCGACTCCGGCGTGCCCATCACCATGGTGGGCCTGGACGTAACCAACAAGGTTCTGCTGCGCGAATCGCAAGTGCGCAAGCTGGAAGCGGCGCAGAATCCCGTCAGCCAGGCCGCGGGAAAAATCATGCGCGCCACCATGAGCCGCATCAAGCCGACGAAAGACGAAACGGTGGTAGCCATGCACGACCCGCTTACCATCGCGAGCCTCATCGACCCTTCGGTGGTCGCGCTCAAGGACCATTACGTGCAGATTGAAACGTCGGGCGAAATGACCGCAGGCATGTCTGTCGGGTATTACCGCGGACCCGTGCGCCGTTCACCGCCGATGGAGACGGGCATCCCCGAGGAGCCAATCCCCACGGAAGAGTACAAACCCAACTGCAAAGTTGCCGTCGGCGTTGATCCCGATCAATTTTTCAGACTGCTATTGCCGCGCTTGACCGCTAACGCCTGAGGATTGTCCGATGAACCGCTTGTTGCTTCCCACGGGGCTATTTCTCCTGGCAATTCTCGCTGCGGTGGCGGCATCCAGCCCGCCTTCCACCGCTTCCTGGCATCTCACCTCCGAATCCGAGACGCTGGTACCGGATGCCACATTGCGGGCGCAGATCTTCCGGGCGCTCGACGCCGCCGAACACGCCGGGACCGACCCATCCATTTCGCATTTCAAGGTCCGCGCCGCCACCGTAGTCACCGTCGACGGTGAAGATCACGTCGTCCTCGGCGGCAACACGGAATACGAAGTCCCTGAAGCGATTCACGGCGAATCCTCACTGCTGAATCATGTGACCTCGCTCTACGGACCCGATGCGACGCGCCATGCCGTGCGATTCGTTGCGTTTTTCTCCGAGCACTGCGGGGCTGGCGCAAGCTGCGGCGACTGCCGCGACTATCAGCATGCTGTCACGGATTACCAGCGCCTTCTCGTTGTCTGCGGGCAATCGTCGGATCACACGGTGCGCATCTCGCGGTTTGCGGATCAATTGGTTGAAGAAGAGAAGTTTCCAATGGCCTCGCCCGAGTCGGTGCCGATCACCGCTGCGGAACTCGAGCGGCTCACGCGGGCGGCGAGCGAAGCCCGCCTCGGCGGCGTCACCCTTTTCAGCACCACGCGGCATACCGGGGCTGCGGGCCTCTCCTATACCGGGAAAATATATCGCGCCGCCGGTGGAGACGACGCGGCGTTTCACTATCGCTATCCGATTGGCGGACTTCTCCAGCAGGCGGATACCGAGCGCGACTATTATCTGCGCGCCATCGTTGTTGTGGGAGAAAAAGGCCAGTGGCCCGTGGTGAGCTATCGCGACCGCCAGTACGGTTTCGAGTCCAGCAGCTTCAATCACGAAGCCGGCAAGCTGCCCATCGCGCTCATCCTGGCCGACGGCCTCGGCCATTACCGCGCCACAACGTTTGAAGCCGCCCTGCCGCATGCTTTCAGTACGGCCGAATTCATGCCACAGGCCGTGAAGGACTTTCTTGCTTCACACACGCCAACCGCAAAATGAGGAGCCAAAATGTGGGTCCCGCCTCCTGAAGTGGACCGATCGGAGTGCGAAATCCCTTTACACCGGGCCAATTGTCCCACCCGCGCTCTTTCCAGTCGCCCACCACTACTTCCGGAAGATTCCCCAGCCGATACGCACCTGAATCGTATTGATTCCCGGATTCGGTGTGGTCATTCCGGCATTAGAGATGTGCATGAAGCGCACTTCCGCGCTCCAATTGTGTTTATCGCCCAAGATGTGCATCCCGAGCGCGCCACTTGTGGTGAAATTGATCTGGGAGGTGCGCTCGGGCACTTCGGTGTTCGTGAACAGCGTCCCGCCTTCAATCTCGAAAAACGGCTTGACCTTTTTCGGCTCCGACAAAATCCACTTGAATGCGAACGGATTCACTCCGCCGCCAAACGCTGTGTTCGTTTTCTGAATGATCGCCCACGCCGGCACGACGTCGAAGGCATACTCGAGCTGGCCCTTCAGAAATCCCGGCCCATGCGGGGCCGTCAGAATCAACCCATAGCGCAAGCCCAGATTCCATACACCGGTATCCGACTGGCTTCCGTTGATCCCGTGCCCTCCGCCGGTCCAGATCTGTAACTCCCGACTCGAATTCTCCGGGGATCCCTGCGCGCACACTTGTTCGGCTCCTGACAGAGCCAAGAATAATCCCACCAAACTCAGCACCAAAGGTATTCGTGTCACCGGTTCTCTCCGTCCCATCCGAAGGCAGCACAATATCTGAATTCACCTGGTTCTGACAATCGAGGCCAGGTGCGTGGCACACAATTGCCCGTGCAGCTCTCGCCGGGACCCGACACGAGTCACGAAGGAGGAATCACTGTTGCTTAATTCATAAGATAAAAAGAGAAGGGAGGCGAGCCAGGTCTTCTCGCCTCCCTGTTATTCCCCTTTCGGGGAATCCGATTAGCCTGACGGAGGGCGGCTAATCGGTCGTGTGTTGGCCTGCCTATGAAACTCGCGGGAGGCGAAAAAAGTTACAATTATTTTTCAAAAAGTGCATAAAATCGTTGCAGACGCCCTCGCTCCCCGGAAAGGGGTCTTTGCATGTCTCAGTCTTCTCACTTGAGCCCCGATAACATACTGCGTTTTCTGCAACTTAGAAACAGCGCCGTGACCCTGGACGACCTCTCCCGTTCCCTCCAGGTCCAGCGGTCCGCGCGGTATGCGCTTCTGCAAATGCTGGCCAAGTTAAAAAAACGAGGCTTGGTGGAAGAGCTTGCTCACAACCGCTTTCTCCTCAGCAAATCCCCCCGCCCAGAACCCGCAGCACCCAAACCGAAGCCCGTTCCCGCGCCGCTTGGGGAGAAATTCCCAACACACAAAGCCTCTTCGCGGGAGGAGATTCGCGGGCGGCTGGTGCTGCACCAAGACGGCTACGGATTTGTGGTTCCGGACGTAGCCATTCCGAACCTGGACGGCGACGTCTTTATCCCCCGCGACTTCGTCGAGGACGCGATGCATGGCGATCACGTGGCCGCCAAGATCACCCGGCTCAGTGGAGCGCCTGGCGCGCGCCGTGCCGAAGGCCGCATCTTGCGCATCGTCGCCCGCGCACATCCGTCCATCGTCGGACTTTTTCGTTACACGTCGCGCGGATGCGTGGTGGTTCCCTATGATCCGCGCGTGCAACACGATATTGACCTATTCCCCGGCGACGAACTCTCGCCGGCCTTGCGCGAGCAGTTGCTGCCCGGCGAGAAGGAACGCTCGGGGAAGCGGATGCGCCTGCCACATGTAGCGAAGCTCGATGGCGCGGTGGTGAACGCGGAACTTCTTCGTTACGGGCGCGAGGGCTCGGCGCCGGTCGGGCGCGTGATTGAAATTCTTGGGCGTCCCGGCGATCTCGGTGTGGACACGGAAATCATCATTCGCAAACACCACCTGCCGCACACATTTCCGACGGAGGTCAGCGAAGCGGCCGAATCGTTAGTCCGGCCGGTCGCGGAATCAGATTTGGCGGGGCGCGAAGATTTTCGCCATTTGCCGATCGTAACCATCGACGGCGAAAGCGCGCGGGATTTCGACGATGCGGTTTACGTCGAACGCCGCGAGGACGGCGGCTGGCTGCTGCAAGTGCATATCGCCGACGTGGCGCACTATGTAACCCCGGAATCGCCGCTCGATCGCGAGGCGCGCCTGCGGGGAAATTCCGTGTATTTCATCGACCGCGCCGTGCCCATGCTTCCAGAAGCGCTTTCCAATGGCATGTGTTCGCTGAAGCCTCGGGAGGAGCGGCTGGTGCTGAGCGCGATTATGGATTTCAACGCTTCCGGCCGCATGGTCAGCGCGTGGATGACGCCCGGAGTGATTCGTTCGGCGGAGCGCATGACTTACACCAACGTCAACAAGGTGCTCGAAGGGGACCCGGAAATGTCCGCGCGTTACGCGAGCCTGAATCATCATTTCCGCGCGATGAAGGGACTGGCGCAGTTGCTGAACGCACGGCGGGCCGAAAACGGTTCCATCGATTTTGATCTGCCGGAGCCGGTGATCGAATTCGGCGAAGATCAGCAAATGACCAACATAGGGCGCAGCGAACGCAACATCGCGCACCGGCTAATCGAAGAGTTCATGCTGGCGGCGAATCGCGCGGTGGCGCATTACCTGATTCAGCGCGGGTTGCAAGCGCTGCACCGCGTTCATGAGAAACCTGACGCGCGCAAGGTCCTCGAATTTGAAGAGATGGCGCATGCCTTTGGGTACTCGTTGGGAGTGGCCGATTTGCACCAGCGCGAGATTGCCGTGCGCCACGGGAGAATTCCCTCGCCGGGAAAGGCGGGACGCCCGGAAACACGCGGGCATGGACGGGAACGACCGATGCGCGCGGTCTTGCCCGCGACGGATATTAACATTACGCCGCAACATTACCAGCGCCTGTTGGAGAAGCTTTCCGGAAAGCCGGAAGAGCGCATTCTTTCGTACCTGATGCTGCGCTCGCTGAAGCAGGCGCGCTATTCGGCCGATTCGCTGGGCCACTTCGCGCTGGGATTTGAGGAATACACGCACTTCACTTCACCGATCCGGCGCTATCCGGATCTGATCGTGCACCGCGTCTTGAAGTGGGCGCTGGCGCATCCGGATGCGGCGCCGCCGACGCATTTGAAACCAGCGTTGGGCACGCCGGCGGCGGCATACTCGAAGAAGCATCTGGAAGAGATTGCCGCGGAAACTTCGGAGACGGAACGCCGCGCGGCCAATGCGGAGCGCGAATTGGTCAGTTGGAAGACGGCGCAGTTCATGGAGCAGCATCTGGGCGACGAATACGAAGCGCTGATTATTTCCGTTCAGAAATATGGCTGCTTCGTGGAACTGATGGAAGTGTTCGTGGAAGGCCTGCTGCCGATCACCGCGCTGGAGGAAACGGCGGCTGCACGGTGCGTGTATCGCGAGCGCGATCATGCGATTGTGGCCGTGCTGGGCGGGGAGCCCGGGCGAGGACGGCGCGGCGGGCGCAGACCGACCGCGCAACTCGCGTGGAAGCTGGGAGATCGCGTGCGCGTGCGGGCCGAGCGCATCGATCCAATCCGGCGGCGTGTGGAATTTGCGGTGGCGTCAGCATAGCGCACAGAGAAATGTCGGCGCGCCGACACTTCAAGTAAATTCTTAAGGTTATTGCCGGTTAACAGAACCTTGGGCAAAGATGCCAAGTCCAATGGAATGAATTCATTGCAGCTCGGAAGCCAGTACTGGCTGGCAACTTTGTGCCTGGGAGCCCAAGGTAGCCGCAATCCAACCTTTCCGATCCCGAACTTACACCGGCTTACCACTCACACTCGCTGGCGTTACTGACAGCAGCGGATCGGACGGGGGCTCGGCGGAGGGTTGCGGCTTTAGCACCTGGTCGACGGCTTCGGCGATGCCCTGCATCTCCTGCTCTTTGAGCTTAAGCCAGTTGCCGAAGGTGGCCTTTTCGCGGGCCACACCGTCGAGATTGCGGCGAATGCGTTCGGCGTAGAGCGCTTTGACCTGCTCGAGCTCCGCCTGGATCTGAATATTTTCTTCGGCCTTGCGCGCCCATTGCGCTTCGGCATGCTTGCGCTGCTCGATGGCATAGGCTTCGATCGCCTCCTGGCGCACCTTGGCGTCCTGAAGAATCTCGTCGACGGAAACGCCGGCGGCATCCAGGGCCATCAGCAAGGCGGCGCGGCGC
The DNA here is from genome assembly GCA_021324935.1 of Acidobacteriota bacterium. Lineage (GTDB taxonomy): Bacteria > Acidobacteriota > Terriglobia > Acidiferrales > UBA7541 > Acidiferrum. The sequence goes on along the minus strand of JAJPIE010000036.1, from coordinate 63,189 downwards.
ATTTCTTTCGAGAGACCACGCATGTGCTCGCTGCGCAGCATCTCTACGACTTTAGTGATGCTGTAGCCGCGGCGCGGACTGGTGATGCCAGCAGCGCGATAGATGTCTTCCATGGCGAGCAATTCGCCCTGGACGCCGCTTTCTGCGGCCGTGAAGGCAACCGGAGCCTGCGTCACTGTGCACTCCGCACGTGGGGCCGATTCCAATGCCCGTTGTGGCGATTCATTTGTCACGGCGCCGTTGCCGTTGGCACCGAGCAACTCTTTTTCGTTCCCTGCGAACCATTTGAGTTTCATAAATTTCCATTCCTTCCTGACTGGCTTCCCCTCAAAACTTTCCTTGACCAGATCCAGCGCGGGCCCCGCAGGCCTGCTGTGCTGCGGTGCGGAAGCTTTCGCGCGCGCTGGAATCTCCGGCGAGCGAGGTTCCTGGCGAATCAATCGCTCGGCGATGGGTGTTTCAATTCGGACAGCGTTTCCGCCTGAAACATTCTCCTCACGCCGCTCTCCGCGATTCTGCGCGCGAGCGCTCGGACTTGATTTTTCGTGCCACCGCGGCTCATCCCGCTTTGGAGCATCCTGCGATGACGGCTTTTTCAGGACGGGCCGGTGAACCTCATCCTTCAAAATGCCAACCAAAAACTCTCTTCCATCGGGGCGGCAATAGCGCGCAACTCCTGAGAACTGCTCGCGATGCGACTGAATGCTCAACCGCGCACCGACGCCGATGCGGCACTTCAAGCGGATGCAGGCACCATGCGTGGAGCGGTTCTCGATGCGGGCAGGGGCGGACTGCACCGTTCCACTTTGGTCCTCCCACTTGGCCTCTACCAAGATCATCACCGCCGTCCGCGGCTCAGGCGTCCCTCCGCTCATACCCCCTCACCCGGAGGAAGGAGGAGCAGTTCCTATGCCATTGCCGATGGACCATCGTGGCCGATGTGCCCAGTTTTGTTTGGAAGATCGAGCACGATAGAAAGCTTGCAGGAAACCGCGGAGCGACCCAAGCGGAGTACTAACCACAAGTCCCGGCCAGAGGTACTAGCGGGATATGTGACCGATGGGCCAGTGACACCTGCACGCATGGGCAGTGTAATGGAGACGTTGCAATCATCCGGACCCTCTCCCGGCCTGCAACCCTGAGGTGACACGTGGTTCTTTCCGCAGCGCTCCTGTTACTTTGGTTGCCGGCATCGGATGCTCCCAAGCGGGCCATGCCTGATTCCGCCGCTTCTGCCCCCACCGTTGAAGCAAAGATTTCATCCAGTTCTCGAACCGAACTTCCCGACGCACCCGAGCCCAAGGCTGAGCCGGCGTCCGAACTGGCTACCCCTGCGGCCTCCGCGTTTCCGGTTGGCCCCGTGAAGCCGGTGATCGAGCGGCCGGCACCAAGCCCACGCCAGGAGAAGTTGTGGTATACGTTCATGGCGGTGAGCCACGGAGCAGCGGCATTTGACGCGTGGTCTACCCGGCGAGCGATTTCCGGAAATTACGGCACGGAAAGCGATCCGTTCATGCGCCCTTTTGCCCATTCCAACGCGATCTACGCAGCCACGCAGGTGAGCCCCGCGATCATGGATTTCCTTGGCCACAGGATGCTGACCAGCACACACCCGATGTTGCGGCGATTCTGGTGGGTGCCGCAGGTGGCGGGCGCGGGCTTCTCGTTCGGTTCCGGCATGCACAATTATTCGCTGGTGCAATAGTTCGCTTCCCTCGCAGCTAGGCCTTCGCTTCTGCGAACGCGGAGGCCTGACTCTTTGGCAGCCCGGCGCTCGTTCTCTCTCCCAACCGCGGCTTTCTGCGCTATAGTAGGTCTGCCTTGCCCGCGCCGTAATCCGCCCGGCACTTTTTGGGGAACAATTTGTCGGCGGGCGGGTTATGATTCTGGATTCTGGGAAAACGCCGCGGCGCCGTGGGGGGTGCCGGCAGAGGCGGAGGACAATCGGTATGAGAAAGCCAGTCTTGGGAATGGCTATCGTGTTGGCAAGTGCGTGCGCGGTGTGCGCGCAACAAGGAAGTTCCAACCCGGCCGCCAATCGCGACAGCGAGAACGTCGCCATCTTTGAAAATACGTCCGCCACCCAGGTGAATTTGTTCGATAGCTCCCGCGAGCCTTTCCGCTTGGCAAATGCTGGGCCCTCCGCTGCGGAGCCTGCGGCCACGCCTGCCGCTCCCGCGGCGATGCCGAAATTCGTCTTTGGCGAACGCGACGACTACCGCTGGCAACTGGGCCTGGGCGTTGAATTCTTGCGCTTCCGCTCGAGCATTCTGGACGCAAGCATCGTGGGCGTGAACACCACGGTGAGCTACTACACGAATACTTGGTTCGCGCTGGAAGGCAACATCATCACGGCATTCGGCCCGCCGCCCAACGATAACAATCACGTGAAGTATTTCGAAGGAGCGGGCGGAATCCGCCTGGGCGGGCGCCGGGCGAGATTCGAGCCGTGGGTGCACGCGCTGGTCGGCGGAGCACACTTGCAGCCACAGACGGCTGCGGGGAATCGGTCGGCATTGTCGGCGACCGGCGGCGGCGGCGTGGACTATCGCGTGAACTCGCGGTTGTCGCTGCGCGCGGAAGTGGATTACGTGTACACGCGCTTCTTCAGCGAAACGCAGAACAACTTCCAGGCCAGCACAGGGGTGGTTTTCCACTTCTGACCCGTTATTTTCCGATCAGAAGTGCGGCGCTTCATTGACACCCGCGCCGACAGCCGCTACACTTTTGCGGTAACACTTCGTTCCTACCCGCACCGTTCCCCGGTAGCTCAATGGTAGAGCATTCGGCTGTTAACCGAAGGGTTGCTAGTTCGAATCTAGCCCGGGGAGCCATTCTTTTTCCAACGAGTTCCCAGATTCCCAACTTTCCGGCATTCAAAGGCGGTACCTGCAGATTGTGGCAAGTACCGAGATCAGGAGTTAGGCGGTGCTTGCGGGAATGCCAGCTTCTGAAAGAAAGAAGAGGCGGCTTGCGCCGCCACATCGAACCCACCGTGTTTTGGTCCTGAGTCCACCAACATTTCGCGGGAAATCCCGTTTTCACAGGCGCTCTCGTCTGAATCTCTGGCGATCTTTATGTACTCCCCCTGTTTTCGGGTCCAAAACTTGGCGCCTCCTCGGAGGCTGTTCGCAGATTCGAAGGAAGCCCAACTCCCGTTTCCACCTCCTCCGAGTAATTTCGGTGCCTGCGTGAGTGCGCAGGTGGCCCGCCGCGGCTAGCCAGGCAAGGAACATTGCCATTGATCCTCGCAGCGGAATGGAATTCTTCGCGGCGCACGCCGGCACAACTGGATGGGGTGACCCCAATCACTGACGAATGTTCAACAGCCTGCGATGGTTACATCGACAGCGCTGACTTGGAGTTCTTCGTCCAAGCCGGTGAACTGCCCCGGCCGGTGGTGAAGTTACCTGGATGTAGGGAACCGCCATGCGAGCAGGCCCCGCAAACGAACGCGCTAAAGAACCCACCTGTCGAGTGAATTTCTGTGTAAATTTTGTTTTGATGAAGGCTGCATTGTGCGCGGCGGATGTAACTGGTGGGTGGCTGTCTACCCAGAGGGTATGAGCGGGGAGTCTCTGGGATGCGCTGCGAGAAAGGGGGCCATCATGCAATTCCATCCTTACATGGTGTACTTGCGAAAGGAACACGAAGAGTTGTCGCACCTGGCGGACAAAATCGAGCGGTCGTTGGAAATCGCCTCGACACATGATTCTTCACGGCACCAGAAAATCCTGAACGAGCTGCGCGGCCTGGAACATGGCATGACTGGAATTGTGGAACATTGCCACGCGGCGGACCGCCTGGTGGAATCGGAATTGTACAAGGACCTTCCCGCGGAAAAGCTGGCGCGCATCGCCCGCGAACATCTGCGGATCAAGGAGGCCATTGGGAGTTTTCGCGAAGAGTTAAAATTCGCGACGCCGGACCGCACCATGGCGATGATCCTGCCGGGCATGGACGTGGTAAAGCTCCTGCGCGATCACATCGCATTTGAAAACGGAGTCTTCGGGCGAGCCAGGCGGAATGAAGGGCCTCGTGGAAAAAGCGCTGCAGCCAAGAAGGGCGGCCGGCGGGCAGCGATCAAGAAAAGAGTGAGCGCGCGCGAGGCGAAGCGGAAAGCACCTGGCACGCCGGATAGCATGGTGCCGTACACGCTGGAATCGCATCCCGAACTTTAGCGTGGACGGATGGTAATTGGCGGCCCAATCTGGTGTCCAGCGCGGGAGGTGATCATGAAGAAGAGTTTGACCTGGAGTTTTTCAGGAAGCCCGCAGGTTCCGCAAATCTCGGGCAACCCTCCGCCAGAAAGCTGAGGCAGCGCGATGATTTTCACAAATCGACAAGAGGCCGGCCGCGTGTTGGCGGAACGCCTCGAAAAGTATGCTAGCCGCGCCGATGTGACGGTGTTGGGAGTGCCACGGGGTGGAGTGCCCGTGGCATTCGAGGTTGCTTCTGCGTTGCGGGCTCCGCTGGATATTTTCGTCCTGCGCAAGCTGGGCGTGCCGGGGCATGAGGAGCTTGCGTTTGGAGCGATCAGCAGCGGCGGTGTTCGCATTCTGAATACGGACATTGTGAATAAACTGGGAATATCCGAAGCGGAAATTACAGCGGCCACCAAACAGGAGACGAAAGAACTCGAACGGCGCGAGCTGCTTTATCGTGGCAATCGGCCGTCGCTAAACGTGCAGGGGCGCACGGTGATTCTGGTGGACGACGGGGTAGCCACCGGCGCCAGCTTGCGGGCGGCGATTCAAGCCATTCGCAAACTACGGCCCGCGTCGCTCGTGGTGGCAACCCCGGTCGCGCCCAGGGCAACCTACAACCAGCTTCGGCACGAACTGGACGAACTTGTTTGCGCCGAACTTCCGGATCCGTTTTACGGAGTCGGTCAATTTTACGAGGATTTTTCGCAGGTGGGCGATGAGGAAGTGATCGCGTTACTGGAACGCGCACAGCGGCGGGAAGCCGGCGCGAAATCGCACTCGGCCTAGGCCATCTCGTGTGGGCAGGCGAAATGGAAGGCCCCGGAGGTGAGCTATGCTCGCCAAAACAAAAGAGGCGCTAGAAGTTCTGGGATTTAAGTCGCCCGTTGGCGTGGTGGAATCCCTTCCTTTGTGGCAGCTGGAAATTGCGGAGCTCGCCGGCCACAGCCTGGAAGCGAAGGGCAGGGAGGAAGTGAACCGCATGCAGCATGCGGGCTGGCGTCTGCTGCATATTTACACGTTAAAATTCGAGGAGGATGGCACCTGGCGCGAGCGGCCGATGGCCATTCTCGGCCAGCTGAGAACCGGCGGGGAATAAAAATCCCACTCCCTGGTGAGGCCCGCATAGCTAACGGTCAATAGCGCTTCTTGTTTTCCAGTTGCTTCCAAAGGCTGAAAATCGCGAGAGATTCTTCGCGGAGAAGTTGCTGCATGGGCAGCCGGCGCTCTTGGTGTCCGCGCCGCAGTTCGTCGTAAATGAAGGCGTCGTCGAAACCCACCGCGGCAGCGTCCGCGGCGATGCAAGCGTAAAAAATGCGCGAAGGCCGGGCCCAGTAGATCGCTCCCAGGCACATGGGGCATGGTTCGCATGTGGTGTAGAGATCGCAGCCGGTAAGTTGGAAATTGCCGAGATTGCGGCAGGCTTCGCGGATGGCCACCACTTCGGCGTGCGCCGTGGGATCGTTGGTGGTGGTGACGCAATTGACACCTTCGGCGAGAATACGGCCCTGCTTAACGACCAGCGCGGCGAACGGGCCGCCGCCGCCGGTGCGGACATTTTCGAGCCCCAGCGCAATCGCGCGGCGCATGAACTCTGCAGACATGTTGGATTTATCCCGATTTCAGGGTGCCTCTACCGTTTATAAATAGCAATATCAATGTGCCGTCCGTGTGTGTGGAAGAAATCGCAGCCTCCGCCAGGCGGATTGCAGGCTTTGCTTCGATGCTGGCCGGGCAAGAAATTTGGTAAATTTCGCAGGTAGCGGTGCGTTACAATTTCACGACGTTCCGGGGAAGCGTTGTTCGCCACAGATCTTGAGAACCGGATGAGGAACGCTCCTCTTGGAAGCCAGACTAATGGCTATTGAAAATCGCCACATTGGCAGACCGGTTCCTCGCAAGGAAGGGCGGGAAAAGGTCACTGGATCTGCGCGCTATGTGGATGATTTCACCTTTCCGGGAATGATTCATGGTGTGACCGTGCGGAGCCCCATGCCGCGCGGCCGCATCCGCGAGATTCGTTTCGCGAAGAATATCCCCTGGCACGAATTTACGATCGTTAGCGCAAAGGACATTCCGGGGAAGAACTGCGTCGCCCTGCTGATCGAAGACCAACCCTGCCTGGCGGACAAGTTTGTGAACCACCGCGAAGAGCCTGTGATTCTGCTGGCTCATCCCGACAAATATTTGCTCGAAGAAGCGCGGCGCGCCGTGCAAATCGACGTGGAACCCTCGCCAGCCGTTTTTTCCATTGAGGATTCTCTGTCGAAAAAACAGATAATTTGGGGTGAAGATAATATTTTCAAGACATATGAGGTAGAAAAGGGGGAGGTGGACAGGGCTTGGGCGGCTGCGGACTTCATTGTCGAAGGTGAGTACGCAACCGGCGCACAGGAGCAGCTTTACATCGAACCCCAGGGCATGATCGCGCAGGCGAACCCCAAAAACGGCGTGACCGTGTGGGGTTCGCTGCAATGCCCCTACTATGTACACAAAGCGTTGGCGCGCTTGTTCGATTTGCCCAAAGAAAAAGTGCGCGTGGTGCAGACGGAAACCGGCGGGGGCTTTGGCGGAAAGGAAGAGTATCCCTCCATGATCGCCGGACATGCCGCGCTGCTGGCCTGGAAATCCGGCAAGGCCGTGAAACTCATATACGATCGCGCAGAAGATATGGCCGCCACCACGAAACGCCACCCTTCGCGCACGCGCCATCGCACCGGCGTTACGCGCGAGGGCATGCTTGTGGCCATGGAGATTGATTTCACGCTGGACGGCGGCGCTTATGAGACACTTTCGCCAGTCGTACTCTCTCGCGGCACGATTCACGCCGCGGGGCCGTATTCATGCCCCAACGTGCGCATCCGCAGCCGCGTGGTGGCCACGAATGCTCCGCCGCATGGAGCTTTCCGGGGGTTCGGCGCGCCACAGAGCGTGTTTGCGCTCGAACGCCATCTGGACAAAGTGGCAGCCACAGCCGGGCTCTCACCCGATGAATTTCGAAGAAAGAATTTTATCCGTGCGGGAGAAACGCTGGCCGTCGGTCAGGTGGTGCAGGAAAAAGTGCAGATGGAAAAACTGCTGGATCGCGCACTGGAGTTGAGCGGATATCACCAAAAACGAGCACGTTTTGAGAAGGAGAACCCGCGCAGCCCCATCAAACGGGGAATTGGCTTTGCGTCATTCTTGCATGGAGCTGGATTCACAGGTTCCGGGGAGGAATATCTGGCGTCGGAAGCGCTCGTTGCGGCCACGCGCGAAGGAAAAGTACAGGTGCTCGCCGGCAGCACGGAAATGGGTCAGGGAACGAATACCGTTTTTGCGCAGATTGCCGCCGACACCCTTGGATTGGATCTCGATCAGATTGAAATCCTGCGACCGGATACTTCGCTGGTGCCTAACAGCGGGCCAACCGTCGCTTCGCGGACCACGATGATCGTGGGAAAGCTCGTGGAGAACGCGGCATCGGCGGTGAAGAACTCACTGGTGGAAAGCGGATTCCTGAAATCGAGTTTCACGCCGAGTGACTTTGGCGAGGCTTGCGCTCGCTACATCGACAAATTCGGCCCGCTGCAATCGCTGGCGAAGTATCAGCATCCATCACACCTGCACTGGGACGACAACAAGTATCAAGGCGACGCGTATGGGGCTTACGGGTGGGCAGTCTACGTGGCGGAGGTCGCCGTGGACCCGCGCACCGCCGAAGTCCGCGTGGAAGATTTTGTTGCGGTGCAGGAAGCAGGCAAAGTGATTAACCCGGTGCTGGCAGCGGGGCAGATCGAAGGCGGGGTGGCGCAGGGCGTCGGATTTGCGCTTTACGAGAACATCGTTTGGCAGGAAGGGCGCATGGCCAATGGCCAGATGACCAATTACATCATGCCCACATCGATGGACGTTCCGCCGATTCGCGTTTATTTCGAGGAGATTCCCTACGAGCGAGGGCCTGCGGGAGCAAAGGGAATTGGAGAGCTGCCTTTGGATGGAACTGCGCCGGCGATCGCCAACGCCATCGCGCACGCCACCGGCACGGATATCCGCGAGATCCCGATGACGCCAGAAAAGCTGATGGACTTGCTGGAGGGCGCGCATGAATGAATCTCCGCGCAAGGTACGCGTGCAATGCGAGATCAATGGCAAGGCTTACACGCTGGAGGCGTACCCGATGACACGTCTGCTGGATGCCTTGCGTGAGCACGCAGGACTAACCGGGACGAAGGAGGGGTGCGGCGAAGGCGAATGCGGCGCATGCTCCATCGAGATGGACGGAGCGCTGGTCAATAGTTGCCTGATTCCCTTGGCGCAGGTGGAAGGCGCACAGATCCGCACCATTGAAGGCGTGGCGAACGCGGCGCAACTTAGCTTCGTGCAGCAGGCGTTTCTTGCCAACGGTGGCGCACAATGCGGGATTTGCACGCCCGGCATGATTCTGGCCGCCGTGAATCTGCTGTCGCGCAATCCGGAGCCGTCCGAAAGCGAAATCCGCGAGGGATTGGCCGGCAACCTGTGCCGGTGTACCGGCTACACGAAGATTTTTGCGTCGGTTGTGGACGCGTGCAGGCTGGCGAGACAATAGGCATGAAATCGTATATTCCGCATTACCGGTTGGAAACGCCTCGAAGCCTAGGCGAGGCGCTGCAGCGCTTGGCGAGCGAACCCGGGGTGTGGAAACCATTCGCGGGCGGAACGGATTTAATGGTGCTGCTGGAAGCGGGGAAATTGCCACAGCGACGGTTTCTGAATGTCTGGAATCTGCCGGAATTGCGGGGCATTATCGCGACGCGCACGCATGTTTCACTGGGCGCACTGACCACGTATTCCGAGATCCGGCGTAACGCAATTGTCGAGCAGGAGTTTCCGCTTCTCAGCCGCGCGGCTTCCGAAACTGGCAGCGTGGCCACTCAAAATCGCGGCACGATTGGCGGCAACATCGCGAATGCCTCGCCGGCCGCCGATACTCCTCCGGCGCTGCTGGTGTACGACGCGGAACTTGAATTAATTTCCGCTCACGGAACCCGCCGTGTCGCTTTTCACGGGTTTTGGCGAGGCTATAAGCAGCTCGACCTGCGAAACGACGAACTGATTGCTCGCGTTCACTTGCCGCGCGGACGCCAGAATTGGCGCCAGTTTTATCGCAAAGTGGGCACACGACGCGCACAAGCCATTTCGAAGGTTTGCTTCGCGGGCGCGGCGCAAATGGATGCCCGGCGAATTGCGGACCTGCGGATTTCACTGGGAAGTGTTGCCCCCGTTGTTCTGAGGGCCACCGCGACGGAGAACATTCTGCGCGGCCTGACGCCGACTCCTGCGCTGGTGCATGCCGCACAGGAGGCACTCGGCCGGGAAATCGCCCCCATCGACGACATTCGCTCGACGGCTCGCTACCGGTTGCGGGTGGCGCAGAATCTCCTGGCGGAATTTTGCGAATCGCTTGCTGCTTGATTGGCCATGACTGTGTCCGCTTCGATCTCCGAGAATCGCACCGGCAATGCAGAGCTGATTGTTCGCAGCCGGCGGGTTGTCACCTCGCAAGGTGAACAACCTGCTGCGATTCGTATTCGTCGCGGCGTAATACAGGAAGTAACGGGATTTGAACAAATACCTGAAGACGTGCCAATTCACGAAGCCGGGGATCGCGTGGTCATGCCTGGGCTGGTGGACACACATGTGCACATTAATGAACCCGGGCGGGCGGAGTGGGAAGGATTTTCCAGTGCAACGCGCGCCGCGGCGGCGGGCGGAATCACCACGCTGATTGAGATGCCCCTGAACAGCATTCCGGCAACAACCAGCATGCCGGCATTTCAAGCGAAACTCGATGCGACCTATGGAGCACTTTGGGTGGACACCGGTTTTTGGGGAGGCGTGGTTCCCGGAAATGCTTCCGAAGTCCGCACGCTTTGGGAAGCCGGATGCTTCGGTTTCAAGAGTTTTCTGGTCGAAAGCGGCGTACCGGAATTTCGGTGCGTGACCGAGCCCGATTTGCAGCGGTCGTTGCCCATTCTTGCAGAATTGGGCGCGCCTTTGTTGGTTCACGCAGAAGTGCCGGGACCGATCGAGGAAGCGGCGCGCTGGCGGTTGGAATCCGCATCGGGCGCCCGGTATCAGACGTGGCTGGATTCGCGCCCGTGCGCGGCGGAAAACGAAGCGATTGAACTGCTGATCCGGCTGGCGGCGGAGAGCAGCGCTCGCGTTCATATTGTGCACCTGTCCTCAGCCGAGGCAGTTCCGCTGATCCAGCGCGCCAAAGCTGCAGGAGCGGAGCTGAGCGTGGAAACCTGCCCGCATTATCTGACGTTCACCTCGGAGGAGATTCCCGATGGTGCAACGCAGTTCAAGTGCGCGCCACCGATTCGCGAACGCAAAAACAGGGAGCAACTGTGGGAGGCACTGCGCGACGGGTGGATCGACATGATTGCCACGGACCACTCGCCCTGCCCCCCGGCGATGAAACGGCTGGAGAAAGGCGATTTTCTCGCCGCATGGGGCGGGATTGCCTCGTTGCAGCTTAGCTTGCCGGCGGTGTGGGCAGAGGCACGCAAGCGCGGCTTTTCCTTAACGAATGTCGCGGGTTGGCTTTGCGGCGCTCCCGCGCGCCTTGCCGGCCTTGCACACAGAAAAGGAAGCATCGCCGCGGGAAACGATGCCGATCTGGTGATTTGGAATCCGGATGCTGCGTTTCGGGTAGACTCGCAAAAACTGCAGCACCGACACAAGCTGACGCCCTATGCAGGACGTGAGTTGATGGGTATAGTCGAAACCACGTTTCTACGCGGCCGGAAAATTTATGAACATGGCGAGTTCTGTACAACGGCCCCGGGGAACCTCTTGCTTCGAGGAAAAGCGTGAACGATTTCACACAGCTTGCTGATTTGGCTGCAGAACGCCTGGGCGGCCGCGTTCTGGAAGCGAACGATGATTTTTTCGCGCCAAGAACAAACCTGCTGAAGGAATCGAAGCCAGTTTTCATTGAAGGCAAATACACGGCTCGCGGAAAGTGGATGGATGGCTGGGAAACGCGGCGGCGGCGCGCTCCCGGGCACGACTGGTGCATCGTGCGGCTTGGCCTGCCGGGAATAGTTCGCGGCATCGCGGTGGATACGAGTTTTTTCACCGGAAATTATCCCGAACGTTTTTCCCTGGAAGGATGTGACCTGGGGCGGTATCCCTATCGCAACGAAAAAAAGAGGCTCCACGCGCCGGATGCGCCGTGGGTGGAAATCCTGCCGGAAACACCGCTCAAAGGAAATATGCAAAATCTCTTTTCCGTCCAGAATGAAAACCGATTCACCCATTTGCGATTGCGGATTTTTCCCGACGGGGGCGTGGCGAGATTGCGCGTGCACGGCGAAGCGATCGCTGACATGACGCGCGTGGCACGTGGCGACGTGAATCTAGTTGCTATTGAAAATGGGGGCAGTCCACTTGTGGCCAGCGACCAGCATTACGGCGCGCCGCGGAATCTACTGATGCCGTATCGCGCGAAAGACATGGGAGACGGCTGGGAAACGAAGCGACGGCGCGGCCCAGGTCATGATTGGGTGATCCTGAAGCTCGGTGTGCCGGGCATAATTCATCGCGTGGAGGTCGATACGACCCATTTCAAGGGCAACTATCCCGATTCTTGCTCAGTTGACGTCTGCTGCGTGCGGAATCACATAGTGGACTCAACCAACGCGCAAACGTTGCCATGGGAAGAGATCCTGCCCAAGAGTAAATTGAAGGCGAATCATCGCCATATTTTTCGAGGAATCCGGCATACGGGACCGGCTACTCATGCGCGCTTTCAGATTTATCCCGATGGAGGCGTGAGCCGGTTACGATTGTTTGGAAAGCCGGAGCTTTCCGCGGAGGCAGACAAAGGCCTGGAAAGGTTGAACGAACTGCCCAAAAAACAGGCCGTGCGATCATTTCTAAATTGCTGCGGCTCCCGCCAATGGGCGGAACAGATGGCGAACAGGCGTCCATTTGCCACACAGGCGGATTTAGGTGCCGCAGCTGACCAATGTTGGGCAGCGCTGCTTGAGAAGGATTGGCTGGAGGCTTTCCGGCATCATCCCGCAATCGGAGGAAAGCGCTCAGAGGCCAGGCAATCCTCAAAAGCGAGCCGCTGGTCCGCAAACGAACAAGCTGCGGCGCAAGAAGCTTCGCGGGAAACCTTGGCGCTTCTGGCCGAAGAGAATCGCGATTATACGAAGAAGTTCGGTTACATTTTTTTGATCTGTGCGGCCGGAAAATCGTGCGAGGAGATTTTGATGGCCCTGCGGCGACGAATGACGAATAGCCCGGAAACGGAATTGCACATCGCCGCCGAAGAGCAGCGGAAGATCATGCGCCTGCGCCTGGAGAAACTGCTCGCATCATGACCAAAATCTCGACGCATATTCTGGATGTTTCCCTGGGCCGGCCGGCGACAAACGTACCGGTTCTTCTCGAAGCGAAAGGTCCCGGAGGAAGCTGGAGCGAAGCGGCCAGCGGCGTCACGGACAGCGACGGCCGCTTGAAAGATCTCGCCGCCAACAAAAACCTTTCTGCCGGCATCTACCGGCTGACGTTCGAGACAGGCGAGTATTTTGCAGCGCAGCAAATGTCTGGCCTTTATCCGCAAGTCGTGATTATTTTCGAGACCAAAGAAGGGCAGGAGCACTACCACATTCCGCTGCTTCTTAGCCCGTTCGGGTATTCCACGTACCGCGGAAGTTGAACGATGACCATCCGGCTTGGCGAAAACGGCTACGGCAAGCAGCGCGTGCGCATCCTGCAGGTGATCCGGCACGCCGACCGGCACGACCTGAAAGAACTAACCGTGGGCATCCGCCTGGAAGGCGACTTCGAAACCGCGCATACCAAAGGCGACAACACCAAGATTCTGCCCACCGACACAATGAAGAATACCGTGTACGCGCTGGCGAAACAGCAGCGCATCGAATCACCGGAGGAGTTTTGCCTGCGGCTTGCGGATCATTTTTTATCCCACCATGCACACGTCTCCCGTGCACGCATGGAAGCCAGCGAAACACTTTGGACACGCTTGCCTTACGGCAAGACACTTCATCCGCACACATTTACCCGATCGAGCGAAGAGAGGCGCACGACCACGGTGACCGCGACGCGTAAGGAAAAATCGGTGCAGGCAGGCATCAAGGGGCTTGTGGTTCTGAAAACGACGGATTCCGCGTTTGAAGGCTTTCTGCGGGACGCCTTCACGACGCTGCGGGAAGATCGCAATCGCATCCTCGCCACGGCAATTCGCACTGCCTGGCTTTACCGTTCGAACGACACGGCTTTCGAAAGCACTTGGCACGACGTCCGGCAGACGTTATTGGAAGCGTTCGCCGGACATGACAGCAAGTCGCTACAGCAAACACTCTATGCGATGGGGGAAGCAGTCCTCGCAAAATTCAAGAGCATTCGCGAAATCCGGCTTTCGCTCCCCAACAAACATTACAATCTGGTGGATTTGTCTCCATTCCACCTGGACAACCCAAAGGAAATCTTCCTGCCAACGGACGAGCCGCACGGATTAATCGAGGGCACGGTTCGAAACGACTGAGCGGGGCACTTATTTCTTGCGGCCATCAAGAATTTTTGCAAACGAGGCACTCTGAAGTTCCACCGGCGTGAGGCTGGTGAGCTTTTGCGCCTCTTCGGCATTGATCGCGCCGCAATTGATCGCCCGCAAGAAAAAGTTCAAGAGTCCCTGGCCGGTGGCGGCGTCATCGAATACTTCCCCCACCAGCGTGGCCTGAGCGGCTTTTTCGATAAAGTTGCGCAAGCGTTCGGAGGCGGCATCCAGGCTCTCCAGAAAGAAGGAATAGACTGCCGCATAACGCGTCACCAGTTGAGCGGGATGCAGGTCCCACCCCTGATAAAAACCGTTTACAAGCGAATGACGGACGTGTTCGAAGTGCAGCTTCCACGCCTGGTGCACAGCGCGGCGGTTTTCCGTTATTTCCACGGCGGAAAGCCTGGAAGGATCGCCACCGGCGGGATGCACGGGAACGGGCAGAATGTTCGTGGCTCCATCGGAGAGCCAGATGTCCGTGCCGGCCAACGCTACCTGCATAACTTCCCGCGAAAAATCGCAGGCGAAATGCGTCATGTGTTGGTGTGCCGCAGTGATGCCGCGACCCGCCGTGTAATCATAGGTGCCAAAATGCGCGGCGACGCACCGGCCCTGCAAAGCCGCCGCAAGCGGAATCAGGTGGACCTGGCCGCGTTCGTTGAAGATGGACTGCGGTGTTTCGATCATCAATTCCACGCGCAAAATCTTCGCGGGAAGCCGCAGGGCGGTCTCCAATCGAGAGCACAGCGCCGCGATCGCAGCGGATTCTTCCGGGATCGTCACCTTGGGCAGGGTGATAAAGAAATTTGCGGGGAGCTTGCCAGCGGTTTTTTCCACCAGCTGCGTGAGAAAAATATCTAGAGTGCGGGCGCTTCGGTTGCGGAGTTCTTCATTGAATGGCTTTATCCGCAACCCGATGAACGGCGGCAACGACCCCGCTTGCATGCCTTTGGCGACTTCTTCGGCTGCTGAGGCGGCATAGCGGTCTTCCTCTTCATCGGGACGATTGCCGAAGCCATCCTCGAAATCGATGCGAAAATCCTCCACCGGCTCCCGGCGCAACTTTTCCAACACACGCTGGTACAAGGTGCAGGCAAACCACGCCGCAGGCTCCTCACGCCGCGCCCCCTCGGGGTCCTTCTCCACATGCCTGGCGAGTGCATCCACCGAATCCTGCGCAACACCGAAATTGTCGGCGCCGGGGAGATCGATTGCTCTGGCGAAGGTGACAAAGTCCGGAGCGTATTCATTCAAGGAGGAAATGGCTTTTTCGCCGAGACGCGCAGCCGTATCCGCCCGGAACAAATGCGCTCCGCCGTAGACCGTGTGAACCGGCTGGCGATCTCCGCGCGGGCCGGGATATACGCAGGCAAACGCCTGGTGCGCTTTCTGAAGCGGCTGAAACATTTTCGAAAGTGTTTCGGTGCTGACCGACCTTTTCACCTGAATCTCCTAAAAATCGTTGGACGTTACCGCGCGGAAATCCCTGCTTCTATGTATCTTGCGGGAAATTGAAAGCATACCTTGCTTTTTGCGCGGACGAAATGACCCGAGATGCCGAACGGCTGCGTTGTTAAGTCCAAGCTCTTCGGATTGTCCGGCAGTCCCGGCCGATTGCAAAGAAAAAGGAGCGTGACACATTGCGTCACGCTCCCCGTCTTTATCCAAAGCGGAACAGCCTTGCCAGAGACCTTAGTGCTTAGGCCGCGACTGGCTCTGGTGCGACTCCTGATGCTGCCACATCTGCTGCTGTTGCTGATAATGGCGCTGCGCCATCTGCTGCGTCTGCTGCTGATGCTGGCGTTCCAGTTGCTGCATGCGATCCTGGCTGGCCTGCTGTTGGGAGTATCGCTGGTGTTCCTGCTCCTGGCGCTGCTGGAGCTGTTGGCGCTCCTGCTCCTGCCTGGCATAGAGCTTGTCCTGCTGCTGCTGAAATCTTTTGTCGTATTTCGGATTGCCCGTGCTGGAGCCGACCACGCGCGAAGTCGGGGGAAGGTCCTTGGGGTGAACGGCGGTCCCCGGAAACCCCCTGGAGTTTTCCGTGCGCGGCGGATTGTAGTGGCCGGCTTCTCGCGCCTGCATCACCCCGGGTTCGGTAAACGCTCCCGGGCGCGAAGTAGCTGCGATCGGCGGGCGGCCGTGATTGACGGACGCCCGCAGTTGCTGGTTTTGTCGCGCAGCCTCCATGTGCTGCATCTGCGAAGTTACGGGGGGAATGTGGCGGTCGTGCATCGCGGCTTCTTCTTCCGATGTCGCGCGCGCTTGAATGCCTCCCTGGCCGCCGTTGTAGCTGACGCGGGAGTTTCCATAATTGTTCACGATGGTCGTGTTATAGACGTTGTGAATCTCGGTCACGTTGACGTTGTTGACCTCGCGGTTGTAGAAGAAACGGCCGTTATCCCATCGTCCGCCTTCATAACCGTGGCCGAAATATCCGTAACCGTAGTTGATGCCCCCATAGAAACCCACGCGCGGACCCCAATATCCCGGATGAAAGATAAAGCCGCGGCCACCCCAACCCCACCAGGCAGGCGTCCAGAAGAAGCCCGGCTCCGGCGCCAACACCCAGGTTCCCGGCACCCAGTAATAATCGTAGCCATCCCAGGCCCAATAACCGGGTGTCCAGATGTAGCCGTCACCCGGACAGAGAGGTTGTTCGTAAACCGGTAATTCCGGTGGGCCGAAAGAAACGGAGACACCAAAGTTGAATTGTGCGAACGAAGCTGCGGAAAGCGCCAGCATTCCCAGCGCTACCATCAGGAAACGATTCAGAAGCATTCTGCGCATCTTCTCTCCTTGTGCACTGCTCATTTTTTCGCCAGCTGAGCGAACTGCGACCTTTGCTCAATCGTATCTTCCGGATGCAATACAACACGTCCGGTTTGCTGGCTGGGATAAAGGTGCATTCCATCGGAGGAAGATCGAGGACGACCAGCCGTCAGCGGGGTAGATGGAACGCACGTTGTCTGGGATCGCATAGAAATCCCAAGGGGAACTCTAGCACACCTGCGAGAGGTTCAAGCATCCCTGAGGCATTGGGAGCAACCCTCGCTTCCATCCGTCGAGGCAATCCCTGATTTCTTTCTACCGTGGAATTTCTGGCAGACCGTACGCCATGTTTTGCGCGCTCGCGATTTTCGCAAGCTGGTGCTAACAGGGGGTTCCGCGTGTCCATCGTCAAGAGCGACAGTCGGCTCAATCCCAGACAGGCTATGCGGACCGCCCTTTTGCTTTATCGCTGGCTTCCAGTTCGGCGATTTTGTTCCTCAACCACACCCTAAGTGCGGCATCCAGCTCGGCTTCCGTGCCGGATTCATAAAAGTGCGCAACCGAGTCGCCGGAGGAATTCAGCGGGATATGCCGGCAGGGATAGGCCAGATCCTTGCGGTCCTCCGGCACAAACCGCATCAGCAGGCATTCCGAGCAGGGCCGCCGTTCCTGCTTGGTGTCGAAATTGATGCACGTCGGGGAATCTTCAAAAACGAAGCTGGGCCGCCAGGGAAATCTCGCGCGGTTCCGGTAACCGCCCTGCTCCACAAAGGCCAGTTCGGCCTTGAGCGTTTGCAATACATCGCGGTTGTCTTGCATTGGGGCACTCCGGAAGCCAGTTTTCTCCAAATTCGCAGGGTGGCCCGTGACTTGAGTCACCCTCATCTGTGATTAAAATCACTGGATTCCGGGGATTGAGGGAGTATCAACGTCACAGGTGTAGGTGACGGTATGCTTCATGGTCCACGGAGACCCGCAAACCGGTTCCAATTTATGACCAAAATAGATGGGGGCCTACTCCCGGAGGGTAGCCCTATGCGCACGCCTTATGGCCTCGAAATTATCGAGAATTGTCTTGTTTGTCCTCACCGTGAGGAACACCTTTTCTGTAACTTGCCGGAGCATTCCGTTAAGGCTCTGGCCGCCATTACCGCTTCCGCGGCTTATCCTAAGGGCGCCACGCTGTTTGTGGAAGGGCAGCCGGCGCGGGGTGTTTTTATCTTGTGCAGCGGCCGAGTGAAACTTTCCACCTCTTCGGCAGATGGGAAGACTCTTATCCTGCGCATCGCCGAACCCGGCGAGGTTCTGGGGCTTCCGGCTACCGTAACCGGCTCCTCATATGAACTGACTGCGGACATCATCGAACCCGCGCAAGCCAACTTCATTGGCCGCAACGAGTTTTTGAATTTTCTTAAGGAAAACGGGGAGGCTGCTTTGCGTGTGGCCCAGCAACTCGGCGAAACTTATCATTCCGCGATCGCCGAAATGCGAACCATCGGCCTGTCCCACTCTGCGAGCGAAAAGCTCGCGCGTTTCCTGCTCGAGTGGGCGGCGAATTGCCCTGAGGAAAGAGGTCAGGTGCGGGTCAAGATGACGCTGACGCACGAAGAGATCGCGCAGATGATCGGTTCGTCGCGGGAGACCGTCACGCGCCTGCTGGCGGAGTTCCGCAGGAAGCAGCTTTTGCAGATTGTCGGCTCCACGCTGATTCTCCGCAGCAAGGCCGATCTGGAAGCGATCGTCAACGGCTAGCCCAATCGTTCCGCCGGGATTCCCCAGTTCACGAACTGCTCATGGCTGCCGCCCGATTTCAAATGGGCGGTCATAGCCCGTCATTTCCAGATAGCCCACACCGTGGATCGCTTTTCCGCCGCGCGTGCCTTCCAGCACGATCGCGCCTTCCCAATAATTTGGCGCAAGATTTCCCAGTCCCGCGAGTTCCTGGGATTTCAGGCGCGTCGTGGCATTCAACTTGATCCCTAAGTTAGGAATCTCAATCGTCCACGCGATGGGATAAGTTGCCGAAGTTGCGGGGCTCGTCCAGGCCTCTCCTGTTGGCATCAGGCGAAAATCGGTTGATGCAAGATGGAGCGATTTTCCTTGGGCGTCGACGTAGGTTCCCGAAGAGTAAGGGTCGGCCGAAGCGTCTTTCCGCCGGAACTGGTAAAGCATCAATTCAGTGTCGTCTGCAAGCTGAAGGCTGAGCCAGTTCCATCCGATCTGTGCCGAGTCGAGTTGATTGGTAAAGAATTCGTGGTCCATCCAGCTCGTGCCACTGACAGAGATCGGCTTTCCGTTCAGTTGGAGCGTGCCGCTGGTTTGCAAGCGCGTAAATGTAATGTAGTGGGAGGCGTGGCCCTTGCCAGCCCCCTTTTGGCTGATGCCGTTTTCGCCATTGATCACCGGCTGCTTTTCGGGGTGGAGCAAGAACGTGATGGAGAATCGCGGTTCCACCGCGCGCAACGCAATCTCCGAATCCCCGTTCCACCGGATTTCCCAATTGGCGTTCCAGATTCGACCTGCTTTCTCATCGACCCCCGCGAGACCAGGACCCGCGCGACTCGTGCGTTCGGTGTGGTAGAACTTTCCGGCGCCAACATCGCTCAGTGCCAGGTGCGCGAGATATAAATCCCGAATGTCCCACGGATCGTTTTTTTTCGGATCACGATCCACGCCCTGGCGAAAAAATGTCAACTCAAAGCCATATTCGCGGCCATCGCTGGCCTTCAGATTCCCTGTCGTGTACCACCATTCCGTCTGATAATCCTCGTGATTGAAATGGTCGCGCGGAAATTCGTAGCGATATCCGGGCAAAGCCGCCTGGTATTGCGCGTGCGCCGCCGGAAGCCACGCCAGCAGAATCACCAAAAGCAGTTTGCTACTGTTCATGAATTACCTCGAGCGGGTTCAGGCGCGCGGCCACGCGGGCGGGATACAGTCCGGAAATCACGGTAGCCAAATAGACCACGGTCAGGGCTCCCAGCAGCACCGCAAAAGGCCAGTGAAACCGGATCGTCCAGCCAAACGACTGCTTGTTAATCACGAAAACCAGAATCAGCGAAAGAAAATACCCCAAGGCGAATCCGGCGAGATTCGCCAGCAAACCCAGCAGGCCGGCTTCCACCAGGATCATCTTTCGAATCTGTCCGGTTGCCGCGCCGAGAAATCGCAATAGGCCCAATTCCCGCCGGCGATCGATCACCAGTGCGATCAGCGCTCCCGCGATGCCCATCACGGCCACCACCACGGCAACCGCTTCCAGCGCGTAGGTGATTGCAAACGTGCGGTCGAAGATGCGCACGGCTTCCTTCCGCAGGTCGCGGTCCGAAAATATCAGGATCCGGTGGCCGGCAGCGACTTCCTGAATTTCCTTGCGAACCTGGTCAACGTCGGTGCTCGGTGCAACGAATACGGCAAGATTGGTCGGCGCAGGGTCCGGGAGGTATTTCAGCAGTACATCACGGTCCATCAGGATGTAGCCGCGTTCGCTTGCGTAGTCGCAATAGACATCGACGATCCGGAAACTTGCCCGGTATTCGCCGAGAGAAAGCGCAATAGTGTCGCCCGCTTTCACGTGGTGCTTGTAGGAAAACGGCTCGCTGACGATGACGTTGTTCTGCCCGCGCAACTGGCCCAGCACCTGCGCCGCCGGCCGCCCGGAGAAGAAATTCGAGTTGCGGTACGCGCGCAAAACGCGCAAGTCCACGGAAGCCAGTGTGGCCGGCATGCCGTTATAGCTGATCTCGTAGGCCCGCAAACGATTCACCGCCGCAACACCCGGCAAGGCGGCAATCTTGCCGGGTAGCTCCACCGAAATTGTGGGGTGCCGGTCCGCCGCGGGATCGCCCGCCGGACGCAGATACAAATCCGCCGGCAACTGATCGTTCATCCAGGCCACCACGGTTTGCCGGAAGCTCCCAACCATGATTCCGACGGACACCATCATCGCCACGGCCGTTGCCAGGGCCGCCACGAGCACCGAAGTTCGCCGCAGCGAAGCAGCCAGGCTGCGCGAAGCGAGAAGCGCCTCCACGCCCAGCAGCTTGCCCAGGGCCTGCGCCGCGAGTTGCGAAACGAAATTCACCAACGCAGGCATGGCATAAGCCGCGGCGGCAATCAGCAGAATTGTGGCCAGATAACCGAACATCGGCTTACCCGCGAACGCCGGCATGCGGGCCGCAAACGCGCCCAGCGCTCCGAGAATCGCCGCCACGATCAGATCCCTTCCCTTATGCGTTTGCGCAATGTACTCGCGGCGACCTTGGGCCATCGCATCGGTAAGCGAAACCTGCATCGCTTCACGGGCAGGCGAAAGCGCGGATGCAACGGCAACTCCCACACCCACTGCCAGGGCCAGCGCCACGGAAGACCAGCTCAAGCCGATTGCGCCCGGCCGGCTGCTCACATAGAGCGAATCCACCGTTGCCGCCATCAGCTTCACCGCGCCACTCGCCATAATTCTTCCTAGCGGCACGCCGATGAGCGCACCCGCAAGGCCGAGACAAACGGCTTCTCCCAGAAATGCGGCGAGCACCTCATTGCGCCCCGCTCCGATGGCCCGCACGATGCCGATTTCCGGCCGCCGCCGCACGACGGAAACGGAAATGGTGTTGTAGATGAGAAACGCACCGACAACAAGCGCGATATAGCTGAGCAGGCGCAGGTTCCAGCGAAATGCCGCCAGCATTTTGCGATTCTCCTGCGTGCCAGCGCCCTGGGGACGGACTTCCACGCCCGCGGGCAGAAGCTCGCTTAACTTTTTTCGCCACTCCTCGATGTTCGCGTTTTCCGGCAGCTTGATCAGGATGCGGTCCACGCGGCCATGGCGGTTCAAGGCGCGCTGTGCCGCGGCAATATCCATCAGGATGACACTCTCGTTCGCGGAAGATTGCGGCAAAACGCCACGAACGATGCAGTCTTGCACGGCGTCGTTGATCAGCAACTTCAAATGATCGCCGGGCTTGACGCCCAGGCTTGGACTGACCCAAATGCTTTTTGGATCTTCCAATTCCTGGATTGACTCTTCGATGGTTTGCCTGTTGCGGGAATCTTCCGCGGCCACTCCACTTTCGGAAACGTACCGGCTGCCTTCGGCAATCAGATCCAAGCCGATCAGCGACAGCGTCTCCTGCGTGCGCGTGTCCACCGCAAAATCTTCCATTCGTGGAGTAATCCGCAATGGGTGGGGCTGCTCCGCCAGCGTCGCCACCACCGATTCCGGCGCTCCTCCCGGGGCCACAACCTCCAGATCGTTTCCTCCGGCAAGGCTCTCCATCGAGGAGTGGAACGATCCGGCCGCGGCGTTCCCCGCCAGATCGATGGCGAGCACCACGGCCACCCCGAGGGCGACCGCGAGCACCATTAACGCCAAGCGGATCGGCTCGCGGAACAGCGGCCGCACGATCAATCGGTAGAAGAGCTTAAGTCGAGGCATTTCATCGCCGCGTGATTTCTTCGATGCGGCCATCGCGCATGCGCACCAGGGTGTCGCAGACCGCGGCCGCTTCCGGGCTGTGGGTAGCCATAATCGTGGCGGTTTTGCGCTCGCGCGTCAGCCGCACCAGCAAATCCAGAATCGCCGCGCCGGTGGTGGAATCGAGATTTCCCGTGGGCTCGTCGGCAAGCAGAATCCTCGGCGAATGCGCCAGAGCGCGCGCGATCGCCACCCGCTGCATCTGGCCGCCGGACAGTTGGTGCGGATATCGCGCGCCGAGCCCGTCGAGATCCACCCAGTGCAAACGCTCCAACGCTGCTTCGCGCGCCGCGGGATTGCCTGCGAGCAGCAAGGGGAGTTCCACATTTTCCTGAACGGTCAGCGTGTGCAGCAATTGGAAGGATTGAAAGACGAAGCCGACTTTCTCTCGCCGCAATTCCGTCTGCTGCGCATCGTTCAGTGCGGAGGTGTTCTTATCCCCAATCAGCACTAAGCCGGTGCTCGGAAAATCCATCGCTCCCGCAACGTGCAGCAGCGTGGACTTTCCACAGCCGCTGCGTCCAACCAGGGCGACGAACTCGCCTGCACTTACCTCGAGCGAAACGCCATCCAGTGCGCGAACGCATTGTCCTTCCGAGGCATATTCTTTGGTGACCGCTTGCAGTGAGAGAATCGCCATGCGTCGAACCGCTGCCCGCTCTTCCGGGAGATCATCATTTTCCATGATAAGTCAGCTCTTGAGAAAGCTGACTTTCCCCTGCCTCAATCGGATTGCCGGAATTTGCACGAAAGGAAATACCGTCTACCGCAAAGAAAAGATGCTGACGCTCTGCGCCGGCAGATGCAGCTTCAGTGTTTTTCCCGAAAGTTCTGCTTGGCCTTGGCCAAAAAGCGGCAACGTACTCGTGCAGTCCTGCGCCGCTGTGTCTTGCAGGGAAAGTGAAAGATCTCGTGCAGCGCTTCCCGTGTGAAAAACAGCCAACACCCTTTCCTCATCGCTTTCCCGGAGATAGACGTACGTCGAGTCATCCGAGGCCAGGCTCCAGAGTTTTCCGCGGCGCAGCACGGGATGCTCCGCCCTTAATCGCAAGAGGGATTGCACATACTCGAAAATCTCTTGTTGCTGTGGCGTGCGGCCTTCTTTCTGGAAGGCATTCTGCGGATCGCCGGGCCATCCCCCGGGAAAATCACGCCGGTTGTCCGGATCGCCGCCACCCGGCATGCCTAGTTCATCGCCGAAGTAAATTTGGGGAATTCCGCGCATGGTCAAAAGCAATCCGAAGGCAAGTTTGAGATGGGCCGGCGTTCCTTCCGGCATTCCGGAAAATCGCGCGGTGTCGTGATTCCCCAAAAATGGCACCAGGACTTCGGGATGCGGATAGAGCGAATCCTGCCGAAGAATGTTCGTCACCTTGCCTACGGGCGCGCCTTTCAGCAGAACGTCACGCAGCGCGAAATACAGGGGATAATCGAACACCGTAGTCAATTGCGTGTCCACGCCGTCCCAGCCTACTCTGCCGCCCTGATAAAACGACGTCACCGTGGGATCGGGATGAAACACCTCGCCGATCGTCGAAAGCCTCGGGTAGATCCTGCGCAACTCCGCGTGCCACTCCTGCCAGAAGTTCCGGGAGACGTAAGGAAAGGTATCGATGCGGTAGCCATCCAGCCCCGAAATTTCCGCCCACCAGACGCCGTTCTGCACCAGGTATTGCACGACCATGGGGTTTTCAGTGTTCATGTCTGGCAACACGCCGCCGAACCAACCTTCCGTCAAGGTCCGCCTCATTTGCGCGGGCGCGTGCGGATCCACCAGCGATTCGAATGTGTCGTGCGTGATCTCTTTCGTTTCCGGCTGGCCATAAAACGATGGCTTCACCGGCGAACTCGCCGCCAGATGATGATCCAATGTGCCGTGAAACCAATCCGGTAGTGGCGGATCTTTCACCCACGGATTCCGCGGGCCGACGTGATTCGGCACCACGTCAAAGAAAATCTTCATGTGCTGCCTGTGAGCGGCCTGCACGAGGTCTTGATAATCGGCCAGCGTCCCCAGGTGCGGATCGACGGCATAAAGATCCACGGCGCCATAGCCGTGATAATCCTGGGCCGCGCCGTTCTTCACGATTGGCGTCAGCCACAGAGTCGTCACTCCAAGGTTTTTCAGGTACTCCAGATGCTGCTCGATGCCGCGCAAATCGCCGCCGTGATACGCGCGGGGATTGTCGCGATCGTGCGAACCGGGGAACTCCGCAGGTTCGTCATTCAGCGGATCGCCGTCGGCGAACCGGTCGGGCATGATCAGGTAGATCACGTCGTCTTGCGTGAGTCCCTGGTTGCGGCCCAGAATCTGCGCTCTTGTGGCGATCGGAAGCTCAAACGTCGTTTGTCCGCGATCCGTGGTGATGCGGCAGACCGCTGTGCCGCTGCGCAGCTCCGGGGCGAATTTCAGCCAAACGAAGAGGTAATCGCCGTTTTCCGTCGATTCCGTGCGGCTAACCGTGACTTCGCGCAGATTACAGCTCGCATGCGTGGCTCGCAGGTTTTTCCCGGAAAGCAGCAGCATCAGATCCGGCGTGAGGCCCACCCACCAGTTGGGCGGCTCCACTTTTTTCACCACTGGCGCATCTGGTTTCGGGCTTTGCTGCGCGCCCCACGAACCCGATGCCATAAGCGAGGCGAGCAGCATGGTTACCCACGCATCGCGTCGCAATGCGGACCGCAGGCATCCATGTTTCGGCTTCATGTCGTAGTCGTCCACCGTAAATCCACGGTCACTGTTGTGCGTTTTCTTGAAACTCTAATGCGCCAAATGCCGCGGGCACATGAAAATTCGGTTCCGGCGTCATCGTCGGGCTCCACGCCGAGTAAAATCGCGGCTCCTGCTTGCCTTCTACGCGATAGAAATTCAGGCGCCAACGTTGTTTCGGGTCGAATGCAGGTGTCAACATCCGCATGGGAATCGCAAGTACCGCGGTCCACTTTTTTGCCGGCAAATCTTGCGTCACCTGCCGTCGCAAGCCGCTCTTCATTTCCTCTTTTTGCCCGTGCGATATGTTGAGGTCGATCCAGAAACCATTGGGGCTGACTTCAAACTCCTTGTACACCAGCGGATCCGCCGTGTCCGGCTGCAAAAACACCTCCGCGACGTCGCGATTCCACAATTCATCCCGCCAACCGTCAGGTCTCGCATCCGCATAGACATGCAGTTCCCGGAAGCGCGCGACGAATCTCAAAAATAAGGTGTCCGCGCTCCAAAGCAGCCGCACTTCGGTTTCCCGCTGCCGGTCGGTGTTCAGCCCCCTCCAGTCCGTTGCAAACCGTATGGCTGGAGCCCGGTCCCAAATTGCCTCCGGCGGAAACCCATGCGGCGCAATCGGCTCAGTCAGGTGAAGTGCGCAAGCGATGGGTAATTTGCCGGCTTGAGAAATGGACGGGCGATGCATCACCCGGATAGTGTAGTGCAGCGGCGCAAGGAAACTCACCCAGAAACCAAAGATTGCAAGCCCGGCTCTCTGGCCAGCAAACTCATTGCGCACGCGCTTGGAAAGCAATCCGAAATTGAGCATGGGCACATGCTACCATCCGTTTTGGATACCGAATCGGCCTTTTCTGGAAGGAGAACCCTGTGGATTTGCGCCGCAGCTCCGTCGCGTCTCGCCACGTCGAGGTTCGCACCGAACCTCGACGCCGCCAGCCCTCCGATTTCCAGTTTCTTAAGCTACAGATAAACGGCGGGGTCGCCCGCATGACCCTCAACCGCCCGGACCACAATCTTTTGAACGAAGTGTTCCTCCGCGAAATCGCTGATGGCATCAGTTATGTGGGCGAGCAGCAAGAGGTCAAACTCATCGTGCTCGACTCCGCCTTCAAGGTATTTTCCGGCGGCATCGACGTCGGCGAGTACACCTCCGAGCGAGTTTTCCAGATGCTGGACGCGTTTCACTCCGTCTTCAATGGCATGATCGAAGTCGCCAAGCCGGTCGTCACCGTGGTTAACGGGCCGGCGATTGGCGGCGGTGCGGAACTCGCGGCGTTTGGCGACCTGGTGATCGCCACACCCAAGGCACGCTTCGCCCAGCCGGAAATCACGATTGGCATGTTCCCGCCGCTGGCTTCCACCATTCTGCCCTTTTTGGTTGGACCGAAAATCGCGCTTGAACTCGTTCTCCTTGGCGAACCCATCAGCGCAGAGCGCGCGTTGGAACTTGGCATTGTCAATCGCCTGGTCCCCGAAGCGCAGCTCGAAGCCACTGTCAACGATCTCATCAACCGTGTCGCCGGCCACTCCGGCCCAGTGCTGACCATGGCCAAAAGGGCCATCCTTGGCGGCATGGGGCTTTCGCTGCGCGACGGGCTGAAAAATTCCATGGATATTTTCCTCAACGAACTTTACCGCCTGGAAGATTCACAAGAGGGATTGCGCGCGCTCGTCGAAAAGCGAAAGCCCAACTGGAAGAACCGCTAGCTTCGGGCAAGCAGAGTTTGCGTTCCACTTGCAGCGCAGGTCAAAACGCTCTATCGGGGGCATTGATCCGCGTTACATTGACACACTCCCGCACGCGCCGTACACTCGATGTGACATTCAGCAGGCAAGGGAAGTGGGGAAGTGCCGTGTAATTCGGCCGCGGTCCCGCCACTGTAATCGGTTTCCCACCGAGAGCCAGGCTACCCTCCCTCGCCGCCGTGGTTTGGCTTACTTCGCGAGAAAGTATGCCTCCCGAATGACCCCGGTTTCTCGCCGGGTTTTTTATTTGCCATTCTCGCAAGTCTCTCGTCAGGGGAGCCTCGTGCAGCCAGTCTCCAGCCAGTCCGCGCGCCACGCCGGCATCCTCGCCGTTGCCTTTCTGCTGCTTTTCGTTATCCCGCTGAGTGCGCAATCCCTCACACCGCATGAACTTTCTCCTGCACCGATGCACGAGGTTGTGGATGATTTTGGCCGCACGGTTCGCGTTCCTCCGGTTCCATCGCGGATTGTTTCCCTGGCGCCCAGCCTTACGGAAACGCTCTATGCACTCGGGGTGCAGGACCGCCTCGTCGGCGATACCGACTTCTGCGACTATCCTCCCGACGCGCAAAAGAAAACCAAAGTCGGCGGCGCCATCAACCCGAACCTCGAAGAGATTGCGGCCCTTCGCCCGGATCTTGTCCTGGTCACCAAGGAAATCAACCGGCTCGATACCGTCCGCGCGCTCGAAACCCTGGGCATTCCCGCCTATGCCACAGACGCCCGAAACGTGGACGACATTCTCAGCACCACGCAAAAGCTCGCCGACCTTCTCGGCGTTCCCGAGACCGGCAAATCGCTTGCCGCGGAACTCCGTTCGCGCCTCAACGCTCTGCAAACCAGTCTCCAGGCCATTCCTCCAACGCGCGTGCTCTTCATCGTCTGGACCGAGCCACTCATCTCCGTCGGTAGGGACACCTTCATCGCCGATGCCATTCGCAAAGCGGATGCCGTCAGCATCGTCGATTCTGCGCAAGATTGGCCGCAAATGAGCCTGGAAGAAGTCGTGCGGCTGCAGCCCGAATATCTTGTCTTTGCCGCATCGCATTCGGACTCCGCTTCGCGCGATTTTGATACCCTGGCGAATCGCCCGGGTTGGCGCATCCTGGACGCGGTGCGCAACCGGCGCTTCGCCGTGATCAGCGACGCCGTGAATCGCCCCGCTCCGCGCATCGTTTCCGCCATCGAAGATCTGGCGCATCAACTGCATCCGAGCGCATTTCCCCAGGCTCCGGCTCCAGAAAAACCCGCCGGACCCGCAACTCCCAAACAAGTTTTGCCAGCGACAGCGTCCCCTGCGCGCATCGCCGGCAACCTGCTAACCTCCGCACAGGAGAATTCGTGCGCCCGTTGACACTCGCCCGGCTCTTTTTGCGTTGCGGCGTTCTCGCTGCCATTTTGTTTGTCGTGGTGGTGATCGCGCTGAAACTCGGCGCCGTGCAGGTTTCTCTCTATGGTCTCGGCAAGGACTTGATCAACGTCCTGCTGCACCGGGCGAACTCACTCTCCACCGATTACGGCATGATCGTGCTCGACATTCGCCTGCCACGCATCCTGCTGGGCATTGTCGTTGGCGCCTCGCTTTCCGTGGCCGGAGCCAGCTTCCAGGCGCTGCTGCGGAATCCGCTGGCGGATCCGTATGTGCTCGGCGTTTCCTCGGGCGCGGCGTTGGGCGCCATCGTGGCCCTGATTGTCGAGAGCCATCTGAATCTCACGCCCGACGTTGCGGGGCTCATCACGCCCATCGGCGCGTTCATCGGCGCGGCGCTTACCATCGCGGTGGTTTATTTTCTCGGGCTGCGCGATGGCGAGATCGATAGCACCACCCTCCTGCTCGGCGGAATCATCACTGTCTCATTCCTTTCCGCCATCATCATGTTCTTGATGACTACGCTGAGCGGCAGCAATCTGCGCGGCACCGCGTTCTGGCTGATGGGCGACCTTTCCACGCCGCAGCCCCGCAGTCTCCTTTATTTTTTGTGTCTGGGTTTTATCGTTGCCGCCAGCGCGATCTATACCACCGCGTCCGATTTGAACCTTTTGCTTGCCGGCGAAAAGGAAGCCATGCATCTCGGGGTCGACGTGCCGCGCGTACGCATCGTCGTCTATCTCTCGGCTTCCGTCCTCACCGGGCTGGCAGTATCCGTCAGCGGCGCCATCGGCTACGTCGGCCTGCTGGTTCCTCACGTGATGCGCCTCATCTTCGGATCTGACCATCGCATGCTCTTGCCCGCGTCCGCGCTTGGCGGCGCAATCGCCATCGTGATTGCAGACACCCTCGCCCGCACTGTTACCGCGCCGACCGATTTGCCCGTCGGCGCCATGACCGCAGCCGCCGGCGCGCCGTTGTTCCTCTACTTGCTTCGCAGGAGAATTGCATGAGTACCGCTGCTCGTCATCCTCTTCCGGGCGACGCCGCTCGCGCGAGTTCCGATGTGCGCCTGAGCGTCGAGCAGGTCAGCTACGCTTACGCGCCCAATCCTTCGCAGGCGCCGCTCTTCACTCTCGAAGCCCTCAGCTTTCAGGCCAGGCCCGGCGAGCTCGTTGCCATCCTTGGCCCTAATGCCAGCGGTAAGTCCACGCTGCTGAAACTTATCTCTGGCTCGCTCGAGCCCCTCTCTGGCCGCATATTCCTGAA
The DNA here is from genome assembly GCA_021324935.1 of Acidobacteriota bacterium. Taxonomy (GTDB): domain Bacteria; phylum Acidobacteriota; class Terriglobia; order Acidiferrales; family UBA7541; genus Acidiferrum. The sequence continues at coordinate 34,077 of JAJPIE010000036.1, read as the reverse complement.
TGGTTTCGCCACACATTCCCTGCCGGTGAAGACTCGCGCGCAGCGCATCGCCTTGGTGCAACAGGAAAGCCGCCTGCTGTTTCCCGCGCGCGCGTGGGAATTCGTGATGCAGGGACGCCATCCGTACGGCGGCGGCCTGCGGTTCGAATCGGACCAGGATATCGCCATCGTCAACAACGCGCTCGCCCAGGTGGGCGCATCGCAGTTGGTGGATCGCTGGATGGATAAAATCTCCGGGGGAGAAAAGCAGCGGATCATCCTGGCGCGGGCCCTTGCTCAGCAACCGCTCTTGTTGCTGCTCGACGAGCCTACGTTGCATCTGGACATCGGCGCGCAGGTGGACTTGCTCGAATCGCTGCGGCGCCTGGCGATGCAGAACCGCTACACCGTTGTTGTGGTGACCCATGAACTGAACCTCGCCGGCGAATATGCCGATCAAGTTGTGCTGTTGCAGCGCGGCAAATGTTTGCGCGTTGGGCCGCCCGCCACGGTGCTGCAGCGCGAAATTCTCGAACAGGTTTTCCAGGCGCCGCTGACAGTGGAGATGACCGCCTCCGGCCGTCCGCGCGTCACGCTGTTTTCGAACAAATAGAAACTTCCTCGTCCACCTCAATCCGGCAACTCTGCGCTGCCGACAACCTTAATCCACAGCGGGCTACGCCCCTCCACTTCAACCGCGGACTTCGTGCTCGGGAAGACGGTGCAATACCGTCGCCGCCGCGCGACTGTAAGGCGAATGTACGGCTCGTTGTCACTGTGGCGCATGTTGCCGCGGGAAGGCATTGAGCGAACTCAGGAAGAGCCGACCTGAAGGTCGGCCCCTACACTGTCCTTGTAGGACCCTGTAGGGGCCGGGCTTTAGCCCGGCACACCTCGCGGGGTTCTTTTCGCCAAGACAGGAGACCGGCGAAGTCTGCAGCCCGTGCAAGTCGCTTTGCACCGGCCAACCTTCAAACTCCCGCGCGTGAGGGAGTGGAGGAACCATGAAAAATCCAATCGCCGTCTTCTTTTTGCTCTTCGCCTTTTTCCTGCTGTCTCTGAATTTGCAAGCCAGCCCGCAGTCGCAAAATTCCGACGCGCATCTTTCCGGGGCGCTCACCGATCCTTCTGGCGCGCCTGTTGCCAATGTCGAAATCGTCGCGCAGTCCGAATCCGGGGTTGCTGCCGCGCTGGCTTCCACGTCCACTTCCGCCAGCGGCTCCTATTCGCTGCAACTACCTGCCGGAAGCTACCGCCTGCGCTTTACGCACTCATCTTTCGTCGCGCGGGATTCCACCGTCACGCTCTCATCCGGCGAGTCTCGCGTCCTCAACATTCGCATGGAGCTTGAACCGCTTTCCGCGCAAGTGGTCGTCACCGCGCAATCGGTTCCATCCTCGGCGCAACAAACCACGGCTCCCACCGACATTATTTCCCGCGAAACCATCGAAAATCGCCAGGCCCCTTCGCTGCCCGAGCTGCTGGAATTTTCCCCGGGCATCGCCATAGACCGCACCGGACGTTTTGGCGGCAGCGCTTCCATCTTCCTGAACGGCGGCAATTCGGACTTCACAAAAGTTCTCGTCGACGGCACACCCATCAATCCACCCGGCAGCGCCGTCGATTTTTCCAGCGTCACCACGGAAAATATCGACAAGGTCGAAATCGTTCGCGGCGCCGAAAGCGCTCTTTACGGCAGCGACGCCGTTTCCGGTGTCATTCAACTCTTCACCCATCGCGGCGAAACCCGCGTGCCTGCCTTAAATGTTTACTCCGAAGGTGGCAATTTTTCCTCCGGCCGCGGGGGCGCCGACCTCAGTGGCCTTCTCGACAAGTTCGACTATTCCGCCTCAGCCGCCTACTTCCAAACCGATGGCCAGGGCCCCAACGACGGTTTCATCAACCGCTCGCTCTCCGGAAATTTCGGCTATTCCTTCTCGGATACAAATCAATTGCATCTCTCGCTGCGAAACAACACCAGCGACGCGGGCATTCCAGGCCAGACGCTCTTCGTGCCGCCGAGCCTCTATCAGGGTTACGCGCAGCACATCTTCAGCGCCAACGGGCGATGGGAATTCGCCACCGGTTCACATTGGAAACATCAGATCAACGGCAGCGAAGCTTACACGCGCCAGCATAGCTTCAATCCGCAACAAAGTTACTACGCCACGGACCCCAACGCTTTTTGCCCGCAAACGAACCCCGCGGCGATCCCCACCGCCGAATTTTGCGATTTCACCTACGATTCGCTGCTCAGCTACAACCGCGCCGCAGTCGACGCGCAATCCAGCTACATCTCGCGAAAATTTCTCGCTACGATCGGCTACCAGTACGAAGTGGAAAACGGCGGGGTCTCGTTCGTCAATCCCGGCCATCTGCGCCGCAACAATCAGGCCGGCTATCTCGATTTTCGCTACACGCCGGTCTCGCGCTTGACGCTTGATTTCGGCGGCCGCGTCGAGGCCAACGCGAGTTTTGGCACCCGCGTCGTTCCCCGCGTCGGGGGCTCTTACGCGCTGCACAATGGCAAAGGCTTTTTCGGCGACACCCGCTATCGCGCTTTCTACGGCCAGGGCATCAAGGAGCCGCGTTTCGATCAGACATTCGGCACCGATCCCTGCTTTGCCGGGAACCCGAATCTCAAGCCCGAGGCCAGCAAAAATTGGACCACCGGCATCGACCAGAAGCTCGCCAACGACCGTTGGGAAATCTCCGCGGACTATTTTTACTATCGCTATTACGACATCGTGAGCTTCGGCTACTTTCCGCCGCCCAATCCGAATTTCTGCGGCAGCTACTTCAACACGGACCTGGCCATCGCGCGCGGCGCCAATGTGACTTCTCAATTCCGCTTCCGCAAATGGCTCTTTCTCAATGGCAATTACACCTACGACAATTCGCGGGTCGTCAAATCGCCGAATGCCTCTGATCCCTCGCTGGTTCCGGGGAATCACCTGATCCGCCGCCCGGTCAACTCCGGTTCGCTGGGAGTCAACGTCAGTTACGCGCGTGTGAATTGGAATTTCATCGGCTATTTTTCCGGGGTGCGTACGGACACGAATTTCGTCGATCCGGTTCAGATCAATAATCCGGGCTACGCTCGTTTCGACATGGCCGCCAGCTACCGCTTCACCCGCGGCCTGTTTTTGACCGCGCGAGCCATCAATCTTTTCGACAAGCAATACCAGGACGCGCTCGGCTACCCTGCCCTGGGCCGCTACTTCATGCTCGGGATGCGCTATAGCTTCGCCGGGAAAAACTGATGGCGGACCTGGCGCTTTTTTGCTGGAGCGGCGGCAAGGACAGCGCGCTCGCGTTGCACGCATTGTCGCGGAACGCGGAAGTGCGGGTGGCGTCGCTCCTCGCCACGGTCACCGAAGGCTACGATCGCGTCAGCATGCACGGCGTGCGCCGCGAGCTTCTCCATCGGCAGGCGGAATCGCTCCGCCTGCCCTTGCACGAAGTTTTCATTCCGCCGCAGTGCGTGAATCCCATCTACGAGACGCGCATGGAGGAAGCCATGCGCCACTTTCTTGCGAAAGGAATCCGCAAGGTCGCGTTCGGCGACATCTTCCTCGAAGATTTACGCCGTTACCGCGAAAACAATCTGGCCCGGGTGGAGATGCAGGCGGTGTTTCCCATCTGGAAGCGCGATACGCGCGAGTTGGTACGGGATTTTCAAGCTCTTGGTTTTCGCGCCGTCGCGGTGTGCATCGATTCCCGGGTGCTCGATCCCGGCTTCGCTGGCCGCGAACTCGACGCGTCCTTCTTCTCCGCTCTGCCGCCGAACGTCGATCCGTGCGGGGAAAACGGCGAATTTCACACTTTTGTCTTCGACGGCCCCCTCTTCGCTCAGCCGGTTCCTTTCACCATCGGCGAAAAAGTCGAAAGAGACGGCTTCGTTTTTTGCGATTTGCTGCCGGCAACGCCGCTGAAGGAGGTTTAGAGAGTCATGCTTCCAGAAAAATCCACATCACAGTCTTTTGCCCTTCGCGCCCTCATGGCCGGCGTCATGATCGTGCTCGCCGCCGCGCTTCGTATTGCGCCTCATCCGTGGAACTTCACGCCGATTGGAGCGATGGCGCTGTTTTCCGGCGCAATGTTCCGCGACCGCCGCTTCGCGTTTCTCTTTCCACTCGCCGCGCTGTTTGCTGGTGATCTCTTCGTCGGCCTGCACCGGCTGATTCCAGTCGTTTACGCCAGCTTCCTGCTCGAAGTCCTCATTGGCACCTGGCTGAGCAATCGCCGCGGCGTCGTGCTCATCGCATTGGCCGTTGTCCTCGGCGCTTTGCAGTTTTTCCTCATTACCAACTTTGCGATCTGGGAGGCCTTTGACACATACCCGCACAGCCTCGCCGGCCTGGCTGCCTGCTACATCGCGGGCTTGCCCCTCTTTGCCAACACACTGCTTGGCGACGCTTTTTACGCCGCACTGCTGTTTGGCATTTTCGCGCTGGCGGAGAAGCTCTTCCCTGTTCTCCGCGAGCCGGCGCCCACATACAGCGTCTAGCAGCGCACATCCATGAACCAGCGGGGCGCGGCCTTCGCGGGCATTGTAATGCTATAATTTTGCTTCGCCATGACGAAATTCGCCACAGAATCGGCTATTTCTCCCGACTTACTCGCGAAATACGAGCCCGTGATAGGACTGGAAGTCCACGTTCAACTGCTCACCAAATCGAAAATTTTTTGCGGCTGCTCCACGCAGTTCGGAGATCCCCCGAACACCAACGTCTGTCCGGTTTGTCTCGGGCTGCCCGGGACGCTTCCGGTGCTCAACAAGCGCGCCGTGGAAATGGCCATGCGCGCCGCGCTGGCCATCAACTGCACGGTGCACGAGCATTCGCGCTTCGCCCGCAAAAACTATTTCTACCCCGACCTGCCGAAGGGCTATCAGATCTCGCAGTATGAATTGCCGCTCGCCACGGGCGGCTGGCTTGAAATCGAAGTGAAAGGCAAAACGAAACGCATCGGCATCACGCGCCTGCATCTCGAGGAAGACGCCGGCAAGTCGCTCCATGAAGGCTTCCCGCACTCCGGCGAAAAAACTTACGTGGATTTCAATCGTTGCGGCACGCCGCTCAGCGAAATTGTTTCCGAGCCCGACATGCGAACGCCGGACGAGGCTTACGCCTATCTGACCACGCTGCGGCAGATACTTCTGTACATTGGCGTCAGCGACTGCAACATGGAAGAAGGCTCGCTTCGCTGCGACGCCAACGTCAGCGTGCGCCCGCGCGGCTCCAGCGAATTCGGCACCAAGGTCGAAGTGAAGAACCTGAATTCCTTCCGCTATCTTGCGAAGGCGCTCGAATATGAAATCGAGCGGCACATCGGGATCATCGAGTCCGGTGGGCGCATCTCGCAGGAAACGCGGCTTTGGAACCAGGCCGCGAACCGCACCGATTCCATGCGCTCGAAAGAGAAAGCGCATGACTATCGCTATTTCCCGGAGCCGGATCTTCTTCCCGTGCACGCCGGCGCAACGTGGCGCGACGATGTCCTGCGCGCGCTGCCGGAATTGCCCGGGGCCAAGCGCGCGCGTTTCGTTTCGACCTACGGCGTCACTGCCTATGACGCGGAAGTGCTCACCGACTCGCAGGGCCTGGCGGATTATTTCGAATCCGTGGTGAAGGCAGGCGCGCCCGGCAAAGCCGCCGCCAACTGGATGCAGACCGAACTTTTGCGCCGCCTCAACGACTCCGGCAAGGAGATCGCGGCCAGCCCGGTTTCTCCCAAAGCGCTAGGCGAACTGGTTGTTCTGGTGGATTCCGGCAAAATCACTGCCGCGGTCGGCAAGAAAGCCTTTGCAACGATGTTCGAAACGGGCCGCTCCGCCACCGAGATTGTTGCCGCGGAAGGCCTCGGCGCGCAGGTAGGCGAGGACACCATCGAAAAAGCGGCGCGCGAGGTGATCGAGAAGAATCCCGACAATGTCGCGAAGTTCAAATCCGGCAACGAAGGCGTGTTCAAGTTCTTTGTCGGCCAGGTGATGAAGGCCACCAGGGGCCAGGCGAATCCGCAAGTGGTCAACGACATCGTCCGCCGCCTGCTTTCTTAGCTTTTGCGGCGGCCGTCTCCTGTTTGCCCCGGCAAAGGCAGGGAAGCGTACGCCATTGATCTAACGACCAGTTGTAGGGCCCGCCTTCGGAGGCGGGCCGTCTGGCGCCATCAAAATTTCGCACCCAAACGCAATTCTGGAGATCATCCATGCTCAAAGTTGGCCAGAAAGCCCCCGATTTTGCCCTCATTTCCGATGAAGGCAAGAATATTTCGCTGAGCGACTTCAAAGGCAATCGCGCTCTGCTTTTCTTCTACCCGAAGGCCAACACGCCCGGTTGAATCACAGAAGCGTCCGAGTTTCGTGACGCAAAAGCGAAGTTCGATAAGCTGGGGGTACTAATTTTCGGTGTCAGCGCCGACCCCTTGAAAGCGCTGCAAAGTTTCAAGGCCAGGCAGAAGCTGAACTTTCCGCTGCTCAGTGATCCCACGCACAAGATGATCGAATCCTACGGCGCCTGGCGTATGAAAAAATTCCTGGGCCGCGCGTTCAAGGGCATCGCCCGCAGCAGCTTCCTCATCGGCGCTGACGGCAAAATTGAGGAAATCTGGGACGATGTGAAAGCCAAGGGCCACGCCACCGAGGTGCTCGCCCGCCTGCGCAACCTGACGTAAGAATCGCTGTCCGCCGCGGGCTGCTCATCTTCGCTTACTTCTTCAATGGAGCGTCGGCCTTCATGCGCGTTTTTTGCGTCCCGGATGATTTTGCGGGGCCAGCCTCTTCCAGCGCCCCTCTACACTAAATCTCGACTAGCAATTCGTCGCCCGCGGGTTCGATGAGCATATTGTCGATCAGGCGCGTCTTGCCGATAAAGACGGCCAGCAACGCGTACGCAGGCCGAGAGACGCGCGCCACCGGATCGAACGTCTCCACGTCGACAATCTCCGCATAATCCACGCGCGCCCGCGGCTCCGCTTGCAGCACCTTGCGCATGGCGTTCTGCAACTGCAGCGAATCGCGCACGCCCGCGCCAATCTCGCTTTCGGCCGCCTGCAAGGCGCGGTGCAACACCGTCGCGGCCTTGCGTTCCTCGCCGTTCAGGTAGGTATTCCGCGAGCTCATCGCCAGCCCGTCCGGCTCGCGCACGATCGGGCAGACCACAATCTCCGTATCGAGATTCAGGTCGCGCGCCATTTGCTGCACGATGCGCACCTGCTGCGCGTCCTTGCGCCCAAAATACGCGTAGTGCGGCTGCACGATCTGAAACAGCTTCATCACCACCGTCGAGACGCCGCGGAAATGCCCTGGACGCGATTTTCCCTCCAGCTTGTCGCTCAGGCCCTCGACGGCCACATAAGTGGAAAACCCCAGCGGATAGATCTCCTCGGCGCTGGGCAAAAACAGTCCGTCGACTTTCGCCGCGGTGAGTTTCTCGACGTCCTCTTTCAGCGGCCGCGGATAGCGCGACAAATCTTCATTCGCGGCAAATTGTTTGGGGTTCAAAAAAATCGAAGCGTAGACCGTCGAGCATTCCCTCCTCGCATGTTCCATCAGCGCCATGTGCCCGGCGTGCATCGCCCCCATCGTCGGCACCAGCCCGATGATGCGCTGCTCCTGGCGCGCCGCCCGCGCCTTTTCCTTCATCCAGGCTACCGTCCGTATTGTTTCCATTCGCTGCTAAGCGCCGGCGGCGGTGGCGCGCTCGAGGTAGAAATGCATCAGGTCCGTCAGGATCGGCTGCGCGCCCAATTGCCGCAGCAGCGTGGTCACCTGCCCGCGATGGTAGGTTCCGTGATTCACCACGTGCTGCATCGATTGCCACAGGGGATTGCGGTAAACGCCGAATTTCGGCGCCTTGTACTCCATCACTCGGTTCAAATCGTCCTGCGTCAGCCCGCCGACGAAACCGAGCAACCGCGCTTCCAGCTCCGCCCACTTTGTTTTCAGGCTGGTGGCATCCTGGAATTCGTTCACATCCGGCAGCGAGGCGGGCGAACGGCCCTGAAACCTCTCCAGCCAAACCCATTCCGCACCATAGATGTGCGCAATCGTGTCCCGCAGGGAGCCGAAACTCGATCCCATCGGCTTCAGAAATTCCTCGGTCGTCACCTTGCTGACGGCCTCAAGTTGCCGCCGGTTCGCCCACGCGTTGTAGTCGTACAAAACCTTCATCTCGTCCGGTGTCATAATTTCCTCCCAGCTTGCCCATTACCAATCGCAGTCGGTGTTCACCTTCAGCTCTTCTTCCAGCTTCAGCACCCGCGCCCGATGATACGACTCCGCGTCCGAAGGAAAATTCCCATTCTGCACGTCCGCGCAATATTCACGCACGGCTTGGGAGATTGCTTCGCCCACGTTCGCATAGCGCCGCGCAAATTTCGGCGGCGCCTGAAACGTCATCCCAATCATGTCATGCAGCACCAGGATCTGCCCGTCGCAGTCGGGCCCCGCGCCGATGCCAATCGTCGGAATCCGCACGCTGCGCGTGATCTCCGCGGCCAGTTCGCGCGGAATCCCTTCCAGCACAATCGCGAACGCACCTGCCGCCTCGACGGCCCGCGCATCTCGCAGCAATTGCTCCGATGCGCTGGCTGTTTTTCCCTGTACGCGGTACCCGCCTATGGCGTGCACCGATTGCGGAGTCAGGCCCACGTGACCCATCACTGGAATTTCCGCTTCCACCAGCCGCGCAATCACTTCCAGTCGCCGTTCGCCGCCTTCCACTTTCACAGCTTCGGCTCCCGCTTCCTTCACGAAGCGCACCGCGTTCCTCAGCGCCTCGTTGGCGTCGCCGTGGTAGGTTCCAAAGGGCATGTCCGCCACCAGCAGTGCGCGCTTCACGCCGCGCCGCACCGCCCTGGTGTGGTGCAGCGCTTCCTCCAACGTCAGCGGCAGCGTGCTCTCATAGCCCAGCGCCACCATTGCCACCGAATCGCCCACCAACACCACGTCCACGCCCGCATCGTCCGCCAGGCGCGCCGTTGGATAGTCGTATGCCGTCAAAGAAGTGATTTTTTTCTTTTGGTAATTCGCCGCATCAGACTTGCGCTGCAGCAGTTCGGGAACGGTCACTTTCGCAGTATTCCCGCTAGGAATCATGCTCATGTCGGCCTCCGGTGCCGTTCCCTGAATGCGGGATACAGCCCTCGCTCGAACACTCCAACTATAACAAAATGTGATGCAAGTCACCAAGGGAAGTGATTCATGCCTCGCGCGCACTTTCAGCAGAATGGCGAGGAGGCGCAGATTTCAAGGCCAACAAAGCCTCTACCCGCTGGAGCGCCCTGCCCGAAGGCGGGCCGGCGCCTGGGCGCGCCCCTTCCACTGTCCACCCTTCCCCAACCAATAGCGCACCGCGGAAAGCCATGTGGCATACGAGTAGAACGCTGCCGCGAAAGGCAAAAAGGGCGCCCATAACGGCGACATCCCGTAAAAGCGGACCGTCGATAAGTACGTGAACGTCATCAAAACCCATGCCGCCAGACTCAATCGCCAAACGACTGGCTGCCCACTGAAGGTGAAAAACACGGGCACGATATAGGTCAGGGTCATCGCCAGCAGCGTGCCCGTCAATGCCAACGTCGAATACCCCAACTGCGTGAACGCCGTTCGCGCGATCAGATCGCGGATCTCCCCAAACGTCGAGTACGCCCGCAGACTTACGCTCTTTCGCGTCAGCCCCAGCCAGATGACGCCGCCCGATTGTTTCACCGCGCGAGCTTTCGCGCAGTCGTCAATCACTTCGGCGCGAATAGCCGCCAAGCCGCCCATGCGTTCCAGCGCTTCGCGTTTCATCAGGATGCAGCCCCCCGCGGCGCCTGCCGTCTTCGATTTTTGATCCGCTACCCATTGCGGAGGATAAAGTTTGAGGAAGAAATAAAGAAATGCGGGAATCAGCAATTTTTCCGGCAGCGACTTCGCCTGCAACAGCACCATCAGGGAGAGCAGGTCCAACCCGTGCGTTTCCGCGCGACCCACCAACCGCCGCAGCGTGTCCGGCGCGTGCTCGATGTCCGCGTCGCTGAACCACAAATATTTCCCGGCCTTGCCGCCGACCTTCTCAATGCCCTGCTGCAAAGCCCACATTTTCCCGGTCCAGCCGGGTGCCAGCTCCGCCGCACGCAAAATCTCTATCCGGCCGGCCACGCCCGCGCGCTCCGCCGCCGCCCGCGCCAGCCTGCCCGTTTCGTCGTCGCTATGATCATCCACCACCAATACGCGCAACTCGCCGGGGTAATCTTGTTTCAGCACCGAGGTCAGCGCGCGAGCGATCGTTTCCGCTTCATCGCGCGCCGGCACGATGGCGGTCACGCGAGGCCACTCCGCGGGAACTCGCGGCTTCGAAATGTCGTCGTCAAACGCGTGTAGCTGCCAGAATGCTCCGCGGAAAAAGGTGAGCACTACCCAGATGAAAAGGGAAAGCACCGTCAGAGGCAACGCGACCCAGGCCATGCCTCATTGTGTCGCGAAAACCGGCAACTTGGCTACTATCGCGGGCGCACGTTAGGCCAGATCCTCCGGCCGGATCGGCAGCCGCCGCACCGGCTTGCCGGTCGCCGCAAAGATTGCGTTGCACACCGCCGGCGCAATCGGTGGCGTTCCTGGTTCGCCTATGCCGCCGGGCCCGTCGTTGCTCTCCACGATGTGCACTTCCACCTGCGGCGCTTCGTTGATCCGCACCATGTCGTAGTCGTTGAAGTTCGCCTGTTCCACGCGCCCGTTGGCGATGGTGATTTCGCCCTTCAGCGCCGCCGTCAATCCGTAAATGATGCCGCCTTCGATCTGCGCGCGAATCGTCTCCGGATTCACATGACGGCCGCAATCCACGGCCGCCACCACGCGGTGTACCTGAAGCGTTTTCGAATTGCGGTCAATGCTGATCTCTGCCACTTCCGCCACGTGGCTCCCGAACGATTCCACCACCGCGATTCCGCGATAGCGTCCCTCCGGGAGCGGCTTGTGCCAGCCCGCCTTCTCCGCTGCCAATTCCAGCACGCCGCGCTGCCGGGAATCCTTTGAGAGCAGCCCGCGCCGGAATTCAAGCGGATCCTTGCCCGCGGCCTTGGCCATTTCATCCACGAAGCATTCCGCGATGTACCCATTATGCGAATTGCCCACCGACCGCCAGAAGCCTACGGGCACGCCGGACTCCGTCAGCAGATACTCCACCAGGAAATTCGGCACGTCGTACTTCAGCGTCGCGATTCCTTCGGTTGCCGTGTCGTCCAGGCCGTTCTTCACCGACCCAGGAAAGAATCGCGACATGATGGATGGCCCCACAATCCGCGTTTTCCACGCCGTCGCCTTGCCGCTGCCGTCCAGCCCGGCCCACAACTTCACGAGCACCGCCGGCCGGTAGAAATCATGTTGCATGTCGTCTTCGCGCGACCACGTCACCTGCACCGGCGCGCCCATGGCTTTGGACAACTCCACCGCTTCAATAATGAAGTCCTGCTCCGCGCGCCGCCCGAAGCCGCCGCCCAGATAGGTGGTGTGCACACGAACCTGTTCCGGCTTCAGTCCGGAAAGCTTTGCGCCGTTCATCTGGGCGAAAGTCTGAAACTGCGTTGGGGCGTAAATATCGCAGCCGTCCGCGCGCACGTCCGCGGTGCAATTCATCGGCTCCATCGTTGCGTGAGCCAGGTACGGCGCCTCGTACACCGCCTCCACCCTCTTCGCCGCGCCATTGATTGCGGCTTCCGCGTCGCCGTCCTTGCGCGCAATGGCACCCACCTGTTTGAGGCGCGTCTGGTACAGCTTGCGGATCGTGTCGCTCGAAGTCTTTGCGGTTTCTCCTTCGTCCCACGTAACCTGGAGCGCCTCGCGTCCCTGCATCGCGGACCAGGTGTTATCCGCCACCACCGCCACTCCGGTCGAAATTTCCACGATGCTTTTCACTCTCGGCACAGCCTTCGCCTTTGTGCCGTCAAAACTCTTCACCTTGCCGCCGAACACCGGACACCGCGCCACCACCGCGTGCAACATTTGCGGCCGCCGCACGTCGATGCCGAACACCGCCTTGCCGTTCACCTTTTCCTTGGAATCGATCCGTTTCGTCGGCTTGCCGATGTATTTATAGTCTTTCGCGCTTTTGCGCTTCGGGTTGGCGGGCACCGGCAGCTTTGCCGCTTCTTCGGCCAAGGCGCCATAGCCGGTGTTTCTTCCGGTTTCCTTGTGCATCACCATGCTGTTGTCGGTCGTACACGTGGTGGGATCGACGCCCCATTTTTTTGCCGCCGCGGCAACCAGCATCTCCCGCGCCGCCGCTCCGGCTTTCGCCAGCGGCTCCCACGAACCGCGCACGCTGGTGCTCCCGCCAGTGCCCTGCAAACCAAAGATCGGATTGAAATAGACTGGTGCGGCCGGGGCAAACACGGTCTTGATCTTCTTCCAGTCCAGATCCAGCTCATCCGCCAAAATCATCGCCAGCGCCGTACTGATGCCCTGGCCCATCTCGGACTTGTCGATCACCAGCGTGGTTGAGTTATCGGGGGCGATCTGCACCCACGCGTTGATCTCCACGGGCTCCTTTGTGGGCGCTTTTGCCTGCGCTTCATACTTCCCCGGCAGGTAAAAGCCGATGACTAGCCCGGCTCCGCTCGCCGCGCTCTTTTTCAAAAACTCCCGGCGATCCAGCAAGGATGCAGTTGCCATGGGGTCCTCAATCTGCGGTGCGGGTCTTCCGCACAGCCCTCTGATTTTTAGGAGTTACTTTCCGGCTTGCAGGCTGGCTGCGTGATGGATTGCTTTGCGGATGCGCTGATAGGTGCCGCACCGGCAGATGTTGCCGCTCATGGCGTCGTCAATGTCCGCATCCGTCGGATGGGGCTTTTTTGCAAGCAGAGCAACAGCGGACATAATCTGCCCGGACTGGCAATATCCGCACTGCGGAACATCTTCTTCGATCCACGCTCTTTGCACCGGGTGCGACGCATCTTCGGAAAGCCCTTCGATGGTGGTCACTTTTTTCCCGGCCACGCTGGAAACTGGAGTGACGCAGGAGCGCGTCGCTTCGCCGTTGATATGCACCGTGCACGCGCCGCATAGCGCCATACCACACCCGAATTTCGTGCCCGTCATATTCAGCGTGTCCCGCAGCACCCACAGCAGGGGCATCTGCGGATCCACGTCAACGGTTGTCGATTTGCCATTTAAGGTGAATGTCGTGCCCATAGCTTCCTCCCCAATGCGTCCCTAATCCTACAACACCACGCCACTGGATGGAAATCTGCGAAAAATCGCTGCGGCTGCGCAATCGCCGCTGAACTGATACCATGCCTGCCAAGGAAGCCAGGCGCTATGGCTGCAAGTCAACCCATCGCGACCCCCTCGCGTCGACTCCACCCGCGAACTCGTGCTGGCCCACTTCTCGCCCAAGGACCAGAAAATCAGCTCGCTCCAGGAACTCGCCGATCGCGTGGAGACCTTTACGCGCGCAGGCACGCGTCGCGCCCGCCTCGATTCTCTGGTCGCTCTCTATAAATGGCTCAGGAGCCGCGATACTCACTTCCCCCTTCCTTCCGGGTGCGCCGGTTTCGGGGCATTGGATAATCCGGAATGGCGCCGGGATCGCGTCTGGCTCTCTATCCTGCAATCTTCCGAGGAGATTCACGATCGTTACTTCGCCGGTATCGCCGCCATCCTCGACGAAACCGACGGTGTTTCCCTCTTTGCCCAAGCCGGCCTGCCCAGCGACCGTGGTTTGCTTCCAGAAGCCTCCGACCGACTCTTCACGATTCTCCTTCCCGCGCCCCGGGAAGAAGCCGAACTCGCCAGACTTTTCCTTCGTCTCTTCCCCACCCAAAAGGAAGTCGAGCGTTTTTTCAGCCTTCCCGCGGATCAACTCTACGTCGCTATTGCCCTGCTGGTGCCAGTCGACATTCCCGAGGCGTGGGAAAAGCCAGTCGTTTCGCTGCTGGACGCCTTCTGCCTCCTCGGCGCGCGCGTCCAAGGACTCGCCTTTCCGAAAAACTCCGTGTGCGCAGCAAGCCTTGCCCCGTGCAGCAATCTCCGTTTTACCGGCTTTCCCGCGTTGGCGATGAACTTGTCGAGGCCATCCGGAATAAGCAAGGTGCTGCTGCAGCAGCGCAGGCCTGGAAATCCGTGGTGGCCGAATGCCGCCCCGAAATGGCGACCATCGTCGCCCACCTGGACGCGCGCGGGGTTAATCTCGATATCGTCTATGCGCTCGACGTCATCGAAAAAAGCCTCGCGCTCATGCAACTCATCTCTGGCACGCTTCTGGCGCAACCCGGCCAGCCCAAGATCCTCAGCGGCCTCCGCCTAACCAAGGACGTTATCCGCGGCCGCATCAACGATCGCAGCCTGTGGAGCCTCGCGCACAACAGTTTTCGGTTGCCAGCCCGCAAATTCGTCGAATGGGCCGGGAAGACCGGCAAACACTACATCGCCGCCAACCGCCAGGAATATGCGCAAATGTGGAAAGCGGCGCTTGGGGGTGGCCTGTTAACGGTGGGCACCGCAGCCATCAAGCTGATGGTCACCCACCATGGCCTGCCGCGCTTTATTGAGGGTTTCCTCGCCGGCCTCAATTACGCAGTCAGCTTCGTGCTTATGCAGAATTTCCATCTCGCGCTGGCCACCAAGCAGCCTTCTATGACCGGCGCCACCCTCGAGCGCATTATTCAGAACTGCCAAGGTACTTCCAAGGTCGACGAACTCATCACCTACGTCCAGCGCATCGTCCGTACGCAACTCGCCGCCGCGTTAGGGAACGTCCTCGCCGTTGCCGGCGGCGCACTGTTCTTCTGCGTTATCTGGAGGCTGCTTTTCGGCAGCCCGTTTCTCTCCGCCGAAACTTCGGAATATGCCGTGAAGTCACTGAACCCGCTGCGCAGCGGCACCATCTTCTTCGCTGCCCTTACTGGCGTAATCCTCTGGCTTTCCAGTCTCGCCGGGGGCTGGATCGAAAACTGGGCCGTCTATCACCAACTACCTCGCGCCATCGCCGAACACCGTTTGGGCGCGGCGCTGAAGCCGGAAACCTTGCTGCGCTTTTCCGATTCGTTTTCGAAAAACATCGCGGGATGGGGCGGGTTCGTCGTTCCCGGCTTCATGCTCGGCATGGCGCCCACTTTCGGTCAATTCTTTGGCGTACCGCTGGACGTTCGCCACGTTACGCTTTCCACCGGCACCATGGCTTTGGGCATCGCCTCCCGCGGACCGGGGGTTCTCGGCAGCGGCGCGCTGCTCATGGCGGGCTTGGGGATTGCGGTTACCTTCGTGCTGAACCTTAGCGTTAGTTTCTATCTCGCGTTGCGCCTTGCTCTGCGCGCCCAGGACGTTTCTCCCAGCGACCATCTCAATATCCTGCGCAACCTCTGGTGCGAATTCCGCACCCGTCCCCGCGACTTCTTCTTCCCGCCGCGAAACTCAACCGTACCGATTCAATCCTTGCACTGAGATACGTCCGGCTCCGCGTGCTGTCTAAGTGGCCACCGGCTCTGGCGCCGCGGGAGGCTCTTTTTCCACGCCCTTCCAGCCCACCGGCCGCCCGCTCACCGCTTCCTTCACCGACCGGAACAACACGATATACATCAGTTGCCGGTAATAAAACCGCTGCAGCAGCACGGGAATCAGCAGCGTCCAGTCCTCATGCCGCTCCAGCGCAAATGCCACCGCGCAGGTCAGCACGTCGATGATCAAAAATCCCAGAAAAAATACAACCGAACGCTGCACGTCCGCGGTCGTCCACAGGTGCGGAATCTGGGTTATGTGCAATCCCGCCAGCCCCCACAGGATCAAGCTGCCCAAAAACAACAAATCCAGCAGCGGCGACACCAGCGGCAACACAATCTGAAAAATGAAAATATTCGGCAAGGCGATCCATCCCAGCGTCCCGTACTTCGGCCGGAACAATGTGTCATTGTGCTTCCAGAACGATTGCAGCGTCCCGAAAGTCCACCGGAATCTCTGCCGGATCAATTGCCCTGGCGTTTCCGGCGCTTCGGTCCACGCAATCGCCTCTTCGTCGTACGTCACCCGCCAGCCAAGTCGCCGGATGGCGATCGTCAAGTCCGCGTCTTCCGCAACGGTATCCGCCGTGATGCCCCCCGCCGCTTCAATTGCCTCCTTGCGCCACGCGCCAAGCGCTCCTGGCACAACGGTGATGCAATTCAACAAATCGAACGCGCGTTTCTCCATATTCTGGCTGGTGATGTACTCCAGGGCCTGCCAGCGCGTCAGCCACCGCGAACGATTTCCCACTTTCACATTTCCCGCTACCGCCCCAACCTTCGGGTCCGAAAAATGCCGTAGCAATTTCCGGATGGCGTCTGACTCAATTTCCGTGTCCGCGTCGATTGTCACCACGATGTCCGTCCGCGCACGGGAAAGCGCATTGTTGAGTGCCGCCGCTTTGCCCCGATTTATCTGGTGAATGATTTGCACGGCATCGTTGCGGCCGAATTTGCTCTGCAAAAGTTCCAGCGTACGGTCTTTCGAGCCGTCGTCCACCACAATCACGTGAATGTCATGCAGATCCGAAAGCAACACGGATTGCACCGTCTGCACGATCACGCTCTCTTCGTTGTGCGCGGGAATCAGGACCGTCACGCTGGGGGGCGGCTCCGGCAGTTTTGCGTGATCCGGCCGCATCTTCTCGATCACCGCCAGTAGTCCGATAATCAGCGCGCGCCCGCTGACCAGCACAATTCCCAGGATGAAAATCGTGGCGATCGCGAATCGCGACCACTGGAATATGCTGAAGATAAAACCGTCGGCGTGGGCCGCCATGCGTTCCCGGAACGACAGCGGCACCATCAAGTCCGCCCTCTTCATGCCCAGCAGGTCCGCCACCGACACGAACTGGTAGCCCTTGGCACGCAACTGGTCGATCACCTGCGGCAGCGCCGCGATCGTCTGGCTGCGGTCCCCGCCGCCGTCGTGAAACAGGATGATGTTCCCCTTGTTCACCTCTTTCATTACTTCCGCGACGATCTCCGACCCCGGCAATTGATGCTGGTTGTCCGGCATGTACCAGTCGCGCGGATCGACGCGCTGACCCACGATGATGTAGCCCAAATCCTGCGGATACGGCAGCGGCGCCACCTCCTCCGCGTATTCGGGCTGGTGATCGATGCCATATGGCGGGCGGAACAGCAACGACTTCACGCCGAGGGTGCTCTCGATCAGCCGCTGCGTCAGGTTCAGTTCCCACCGCAATTGCGTGTGCGAAAGCTCTTCGGTAAACGCCGGGTGGGTGAACGTGTGGTTTCCGATTTCATGGCCTTCGTCAAATTCCCTCTTCAGCAGATCCGGCGCGCGATTCGCCTGGTCGCCAATCACGAAAAACACACCCGGCACATGTTTCTCTTTCAGAATATCCAGGATCTTCGGCGTCCAACGCCGGTCCGGGCCGTCGTCGAACGACAGCACCAGCTTTCCCTTCACACCCCCGATTTCATCGATGTCGTAGGAAAGCGGATACGCCTCGTATTTTTCATTCGTA
This sequence comes from Acidobacteriota bacterium, assembly GCA_021324935.1. Classification (GTDB taxonomy): domain Bacteria; phylum Acidobacteriota; class Terriglobia; order Acidiferrales; family UBA7541; genus Acidiferrum. Next base: position 16,627 of record JAJPIE010000036.1, on the reverse strand, counting down.
ATCAGATCCGCCGCCGGATCATACGTGAAGCTCCGCTTCCCCTGCTTCGGCACATCCGCGATGTGCCAGATGTCACCGTCGCCTTCGAGTATCAGGTCGGGCCCCGGCGGCAAAACCGCGATTTTTTCACGAACCGCGTCGTCCGCCCGAGGCGCATCCCAAATCGGCCACAGCGAAGTGTCCGAAGACCCCAGCCGCCACAACGCCGTACCCTGCACACCCAATCGCTCACTCGCGCGCAGTTCGTTATACGCGGTCACGGCATCCAGCATCCACACCTGGTGCGTGTGATTCTGTTCGTCCGAGTATGAATAGTGCGGATTCAGCGAAGCCTGGTCGAACTCTACGTCACTTTCTGATTCATACGCGTGCAGCAACGCTTCCTGCACGCTGAACTCTTCCGCGTGCGCCGGCTCTTTCTTCCCGGTTTCCGTCCAGTCGTAGGCGTAATTCGCGATGCCCACGACCAGCTTTTGCGCCGGCACCACCTCCCGCAGTTGTCTCAGGTTCTCCATGAACCAGTCCTGCGCCGCGATCGGCCCCGGCGGCGACGTCAGCCAGTGCTGGTCGTAGTTCATCACGATGATCGCGTCGGTCACTTTGCCGAAATAGGCGTAATCGTAGGAATCGTCGCGCGCCGGCAGCGCGATCATCAGCTTCAACCCGACCGCGTGCAGCGCCGGGGCCAGTTCCCCGATGAATTTCTGGAAATTCGGCTGGCTTTTGTCGGGCACTTCCTCGAAATCCACCACGATCCCGGCCTGCTTGCCCATCACCGCGTATTGCGCAACGTCCCGCACCAACCTCGAGCGCGACGCCGGATTTGCCAGCAACTCCACCATCTCCCTTACGCGCCACACCGTGCCGTCGTAATTGTTCAGCAGCCCCATCATGGGGAGTTCCAGCGGCGGGTTCATCGCCCGCATCCACTGGTGCAGTTTGTCCTGCTGCAAACGCGACAGTGCTTCCGCCGGCGACACCTGCACCGTCTGGTTCCGCTCGTAGTCCACCACGGTAATCGCCCCATCCGGCGTCACCGCGTGCAACTGCTCTGGCATCAGCAGGTCGATGTCTTTGTAGTGCTTTTTCAGCGAAGCGAGGCTGTTGGGATCCCAGCTTACAAAAAACGCCGCGCGCAGAGGGTCGTAGGTCGCGGGTATCTGCCCGATGTTTGCCACGCGCTTCCGGCGCCCTTCACGAAATGTCACCGGCTTCAGCAAGCGCTTCTTTGTTATCGGGCGGTACACGGGCCGCGTATCGGGCAGCAGCGAGGACGGCAGCTCCACGCTTCCCGCGATGGTCAGAAAAAAATAGACCAGCAGCAGCGTCAGCACGGCGCCGCTGAGCTCCAGAATGCGCCGCGTCCGCCGCCAGCGGACCTTCTCCGCGTCGTAAAAAATCGGTTTTCGTTCTTTCATGAAGCGCAGCAACTCCCAAGCGCGGGTAGGGTCGGCTTGAGGCTTAAGGTACTACATCGGGTGGAACAATTCCCCCTTATTGTAAGATGCAAAGCACGCATGAAGCGAATTTTCTGGCATTCCATCTTGGCATTACTGGCCGGCGGCGCTTTCCGTGTGTTCTTCGTTTTGAAGTTTCCGGGCACTTCCGGCGACACCATCATCTACGACCAGCTCGCCGCCAACTGGCTCAAGCATTTCCAATATGCCATGGACGTCGCCGGGCAGCCGCTTTCCGTGGATATCCGCATGCCGGGCTATCCCGCGTTTCTGGCCGTCCTTTCGTTTTTGACGCGGCAAAGCGTCGAAAACGCGCACCGCGCCGCGATGATCGCTCAGATCTTCGTGGATCTCGCAACGTGCCTCATCGTCGCCGTTCTGGCAGCGTTTCTCGCCCGCGGGGCCGCTCCCGTTGACAGCCCGCTTGCATCGCGAGGAGCTCACCGGGTCTTCTGCGCCGCGCTTTGGCTCGCCGTCCTTTGCCCCTTCACGGCCAACTACGTTGCCGTGCCCCTCACGGAAACCTGGGCTGTCTTCTTCACCGCTATTGCGACACTTGCCTTTGTCCGGCTTCTCAACGATCTTTCAGCCTCGTTCCCCTCGGCAAATGCTCCGCACCCGGACCTTTCCGGATGGAAAATCTTTGCTGCCGGTTCCATTATCGGTCTCGGTACGCTCTTTCGCCCTGAAACACCATTGCTCCTCGCCACCGCCCTTCTCGTATTTGCCTTTCTGCTGTTGCGCCGCCGCCAGGTTCGCCCCTTAGTGCGGCTCTCCGCTCTCTTGCTGCTCGGCGCCGCGGCACCCCTGATTCCCTGGACGCTTCGCAACGCCATCACGCTTCATGAATTCCAGCCCCTCACTCCCAAGGACGCCAACCTTCCCGGTGAACTCGTGCCGAATGGCTTCATGGCCTGGGAACGCACCTGGCTCTATCGCATGCGCGACAATTACCTCGTTCCCTGGAAACTCAACGACGAGCAAATCCAAATCGACGATATCCCCGCCTCCGCTTTCGACACCCCCGACGAGCGCGCGCGTATCGCCGCTGCACTCGATGCCTATAACCAGGAACTCACCCTCACTCCCGAACAAGACGCCGTCTTCGGCCAGATCGCTCGCGAGCGTACCGCTCGCCATCCGCTCCGCTCGTATCTGTGGATTCCTCTCCGGCGCGCGTTAGGCATCTGGTTTACGCCGCGCATCGAACTTCTCCCCGTCTCCGGCCACGTTTTTCCCCTCGCCTACATGCACGAGGAAGATCCGGTGGATCAGCGTGTGACCATTCTGTGGTTTTTCCTGAACATCCTTTACGTTGCGCTGGGCCTGTGCGGCGCTTGGCGTCTTTCGCGATTCGCCGCTCTCCGCGCACCCGTCGCGCTCATGGTTCTCTACTTCGTGTTGCGCACAGCGTTCCTCACCACGCTCGAAACTCCCGAGCCGCGCTACGTTTTGGTCTGCTTTCCTCTGCTCATCGCGCTGGCCGCGCAACTCTTCACTCCCCGCCCCGCCCGTTCCTAACCAGCAACACCCGGCCTATTGCGCGTTAATCCCTCTGTGGGAAGATAGGGGCGTCAAGCGCCCGGCCCCAGGCGCCTGCTATCCCCGGTAGTTCTCGAACTACCCCAGCCTCAGACGCTTAGGTGCTTTTGCTTCGTGGTTTCGGCAGTTCAACCCTGCCGCAATCGGCTTGTGTCCGAATTTTCTCCGCGGGGGACGCCATGAACGAACAATGGAAAGAATGGGAAGGCCAGACGGTCAACAGAAAGTATCATCTGCGCCAGCTTTTGGGGAGCACGGATCACAGCGCGGTTTTTCTCACCCAACTCATCGCTCCGCCATCCCGCGATGCCGTTTTGAAATTCGTTTCCGCCGACACGCCGGGCTCCGATGCGCGCTTGTCCCTCTGGAATCATGCCGCGCAGCTTTCGCACAAAAATCTTCTCCGCGTTTATGATTCTGGCCGCTGCGCGATGGATGGCCGGAATCTGCTGTATATCGTCGCGGAGCGCGCCGAAGAAAACCTGGGCGAAATCCTTCCGCAGCGGGCCCTCTCCGCGGAGGAAGCCCGCGATATTCTCGATTCTGCTCTCGACGTTCTTGTTTTTCTGCATGCCAAAGGTCTCGCTCATGGCCATCTGAAGCCTTCCAATCTCTTGGCCACGCAAGACTGCCTGAAACTCTCCGCCGACAACCTTGAGAGTCTCGGCATCACCACCCGGCTCTTTCGCACCCAGGACATTTATGACGCCCCCGAATTGCCCGCCGCCCCTCGCACCGCGAAATCCGACGTCTGGTCGCTTGGCGTCACGCTCGTCGAAGCTCTCACCCAGCGCCCCCCTGAGTTTCCTATGAGCCAGAACGCGGATCCCATGCTGCCCTCCGAATTGCCCGAACTTTTTCGCGACATCGTCCAGCATTCCCTCCGCCGGCGTCCCGAGCAGCGCTGGGCCGTCGCTGAAATCGCCGCGCGCCTCAACCCTGCGCCGCTGGCCGCGGCCGCGGTGGCTGCGGCATCGAGTTCGCCCGTTGCTGCCGCAACACCTTCCAGTATTCCGCTCGCTCCCGAACCCGCAATACCTCTTGCCAAACCCACGTCGACTGCGGCAACCCCTGCCCGTCGGCCTGTTTCCGCGCCTAAGTCACGGCCATCCTCTATTTCGGATTACATCATCCCCCTGCTTCTCGGCACCGCCGTCTTCTTCGGTTTAATTTTCGCGCTGCCGCGCCTTTTCAGCTATCGCAACTCATCTGCCTCCACGCAAAGCGCGGCTACCTTGGTACCTGCTCCGGCACCCAAACCGGCGAAACCTGCAGGAACCCAGGGAACAGCTGCGCCAGAGGATAAGTCCACCGCCGAAAGCGCCGAGCCCGAACAATCCATCAAGCATGCCGATCCTGTGGCGGCCTCGGCCCCCGCCGCACCCACAAGCTTGACTGCGGAACAACCCGATTCCGTCTTCACAAAATCCGCCATCACCATGGAAGGCCGCGGCGAGGTTCTGGACCAGGTGCTTCCGCAAGCCTCTGCGAAAGCCCTGGCTACGATTCAGGGCACAGTTCGAATTGTCGTGAAAGTAGAAGTCGATCCCGCCGGAAACGTTACTGACGCTTCTTTGGATACGCCCGGACCGAGCTGTTATTTCTCCGGACTGGCCGAAAAAGCCGCCCGCCGGTGGAAATTCAGCGGCGCGGAGGCCGGCGGCCACGGCGTTCCCAGCGGATGGCAGATTCGCTTTGAGTTTGTATCGTCCGGCGTGCACGCCTATCCGAAGCAGATTGCGCCATGAGCAATTTTGGCGATCCGTTCAGTATTCGTTGTGATCTTCAAACTTCGCTACGGCGCCCTTAGGCCCAACCGCATAGCCTTTTCCGCTGATGAACGCCAGCGCATTCAGGTTTGCGTCGGCAATGTGCTGCCATTTCGTGCCGTCCCGGCTGATCTCTGAACCGTTTGGTCCCACGGTGACGAACCCGGCGTCATAGGTATCCACAGCCGATCGGTATCCCTTCGGGCGCTCCTCCGGGATGGTCCAGGTTTTTCCCTCGTCCGTGGAAACCGCGGCATTGCGCGTTGTGTTTCCGGGCTCGGCGTAATCTCCGCCCACTACGGCAATCGTGTCTCCCGCGCGCACCACGGAAAAAATTCCCTGCGAAGCCTTGCCGCTCAGAATCGGCGTTTCCCAAACTTCCCACGTTCCACCTAAATCCGGAGAGTGGAACACCCGCGCGGCGGCGCCGCCTGTGCCGAAATACAATTCATGGTCCCGATAGATCAGCAAGGCGGCGTTCCCTGCTGCAAACGCTCCTTCTTTCAACCGTGCCGCCGGCATTTTGTCGCGCGGCAATTCCCTCCAGTTTTCTCCATCCTCGGTCGCTAGCAGCAGGAACTTCCCGCCGACCGGATCGCTCAGTGCGAAACAATGCTTCTGATCCATGCACTGCAGCGCATCCAGGAAAAACTCCTTGCCCTTCCCCTTGTACTGCATCCTCCAGCTCTGTCCCAAATCGTTTGTTTTGTAGATGCGCGACGCTTCACCTTCCCCGCTCGACATCACGTACGCAACCCCTTTGTCGAACGCCTGCACGCCGCGGAAATCCAGCGCATCCCCCCCGGGAATCGCCACCTTCTGCCAGGTCGCGCCTCCGTCCCCGGACAACTCCACCGTTCCCTTGGAACCGGTCGCCCACACCGTGATCCCGCTGCGATGCACTACCAGCGAAACGCCGCGCAGGTTCGCGTCCGCACCCGAATCCTGCAAAATCCACCAGGAGTCTCCGGGAATCAAAAATGCAGTCAGGAAAATCAGCCAGCGCATAGTCGGCAAGTCTAGCAGGTTGGATGGAGCTTTCGGCGGAGACGTTGGCTGGCTTGTTCAGGCGAGTAAAGAGCTGCTACTTCTTTCCGTGAATCGTGGGGGTAGGAGAGAGAACGGTTCGCGCTTCCGGATGCTTGGGCGACCAATCTTCAGGCGGAAACGCTACGCGCCAGAAGCCCGGCCGCGCCTCGGAAAACTCCAATCCCACTTCGGCTTTGCCGCTCCGCACCGGGCCCAGGAACGCCACATGGCACTCCTGCTCTTCTTTCGTCCCGTTGTGCTGAAGCTGGATCTTGCTCCCGCTGGTAATTCGGGCTTGCAGCAGCACCAGCGCTCCGTGTGCATTAATCGCCAGCGTGGATGTCTCTTCTTCAAACGCCAGGCCTTCGGCGTCCTTACCCCGCAGCCGCACCGCCACCTGCATCAGAACCCGCTGGCTCCGGCGCCGGGCGCCTACACTGTGTGGACCGTTTGGCGAATGACCCATAAGCCCTCGTTAAGTCGACTATACCGCGCCGAATCACAATCCCGAAGCAAAAGCCATCCCTTCGTACGCAAAAAAGGTACGTAGCCGATAGGAAAGGGTATCCATTCTCGATACCTACCGCTTGACTCCACAAAATCCTCCCCGCGTACTCGTTAACGGCTATACATACAAATACGTCATTCCGCGAAATCACTTTCGCCAAAATGCTTGCTTTAGGAAGGAATTTTCTCTTCGGGCCACGGAACCCGGGCCACGTCCCTCGGCCTGCTATCCGCGCTGCTCCATCGCTACGTAGCTCCGCGTGTCGTAGCCCAGGTAGATCTGCCGCGGCCGGGCAATTTTCTGCTCCGGGTCGAGCAGCAGCTCCTGCCACTGCGCGATCCACCCGGACATGCGCGGAATCGCGAACAGCACCGGGAACATCGTCATCGGGAAGCCCATCGACTGGTAAATCAGGCCCGTGTAGAAGTCCACGTTGGGATACAGCTTCCGCTTCACGAAATATTCATCTTCCAGGGCGATCCGCTCGCACTCCAGCGCGATCTCCAGCAGCGGATTCTTGCCCATCAGGTCGAACACTTCGTACGCCACCTGCTTGATGATGCGGGCGCGCGGGTCGTAATTCTTATAAACGCGGTGCCCAAAACCCATCAGCTTGGTCTCGCCCGTCTTCACGCGCTTGATGAAATCCGGCACCTTCTGCACCGATCCGATTTCATGCAACATGCGCACCACTTCTTCGTTTGCTCCGCCATGCAGCGGCCCATACAATGCCGCAATCGCCGCCGCGGCCGCTGAGTAGGGGTCCACATGCGAGCTGCCCACCCCGCGCACCGTGTTTGTCGAGCAATTCTGCTCGTGGTCCGCGTGCAGGATGAACAGAATGTCCAGCGCCCGCTCCAGCGTCGGGTTCGGCCGGTAGCGCGTCTCGCTGGTCCGGAACAACATGTTCAGGAAGTTTCCCGGATAGCTCAGATCATTGTCCGGGTAAACGTACGGCATTCCCAGCGTGTGCCGGTACGCAAAGGCCGCAATCGTCGGCATCTTGCCGATCAGCCGGTAGGTCTGCTTCTTCCGCGACTCCTCGCTGAAGATGTCTTTCGCGTCGTGATAGAAAGTCGAAAGCGCCGCGATCGTCGAAATCACCATCCCCATCGGATGCGCGTCGTAGTGAAAGCCGTCCAGGAACTTCTTGATGCTTTCATGAATGAACGTGTGGTGCGTGACGTTGTAGGTCCAGTCCTTCAACTGCGCCGCGTTCGGCAATTCGCCCCTCAGCAGCAGGTAAGCTGTTTCCAGGTACGTCGACTTCTCCGCAAGCTGCTCGATCGGATATCCGCGGTACCTCAGAATCCCCTTGTCCCCGTCGATATACGTAATCCGGCTGATGCACGATGCGGTGTTGTTGTACGCCGGATCGTAGCTGATCATCCCGAAATCTTCGGCGTTCACCTTGATCTGCCGCAGGTCCATCGCCTTGATCGTGTCGTGGGTAATCGGCAGTTCGTAGCTCTTTCCGGTGCGGTTGTCGGTCACCGTCAAAGTCTCGCGCCGCGCGGCGCCGTCGTTGGAAGTCTTTGCCTGTGTCGTGGGAAGTGCCGAGTCCATGCCAATAACCTCACCGGGTGCGGCGGTCGGTCCACCGCGCAATTAAACACTCTACACCAAAGCCCTTAGCGGTGAAACAGTGCCGCCAGCCGTACTTTTCATCCTGATTGCGTCACGCAAAGCCGCGTAACGGCCGGTTTATGCCGGTACGATTTTTCCACAACGGGTCTTGCGACCTTCCCTTCTCCGCGCCCTCTGCCTGGCCCGAGCGGTTTTGGCCAAAGGCCCTCGGCGGCTTGCCCTTCCGTAAACCCAACGGCGGCACCATTTATCTATTACAACAACTAGACTATTGACAATAGTCGTTATAACGTATATTATCTTTCCCGCGTCCCAGGAGGCTCCATGATTACCATTCGTAAATCCGACACCCGCGGCCACGCCGACCACGGCTGGCTTGACTCCCGCTTCACCTTTTCCTTCGCCGAATACTACGATCCCGAATTCGTCGAGTTCCGCACCCTGCGCGTGATGAATGACGACCGCATCGCCGGCGGCGGCGGCTTTCCCACGCACCCGCATCGCGACATGGAAATCGTCACCTACGTCCTCGATGGCGCGCTGGCCCACAAGGACAGCATAGGCAACGGCTCCACGATCCGCCCCGGCGACGTGCAATACATGAGCGCGGGCACCGGCGTCGCGCACAGCGAGTTCAACGCGTCCGCCGAGGAACCCGTGCACCTGTACCAGATCTGGATGTTCCCGGATAAGCCCGGCTACAAACCGACCTACGACCAGAAGCATTTCGCAGCGTCCGAAAAGCAGGGCAAGCTGCGCCTGGTCGTTTCGCCCGACGGCCGCGACGGCTCGGTGCGGATTCGCCAGGACAACGATCTCTATGCCGTGATTCTCGCGCCCGGCGAATCCGTGAAGCACCCTCTTAAGCCCGAACGCCACGCCTACGTGCAGGTCGCGCGCGGCAGCGTCACGCTGAACGGCGCCAAACTCTCGACCGGCGACGGCGCCGCCATCTCGCAAGAGAAGTCGATCGAACTCACCGGCATCGACAACGCCGAAGTTCTCCTCTTCGACCTCGCGTGAAGGCCATGCAATGGGTTATGTAGTGGCCGACCTTTAGGTCGGCCAGCGCCGCAGGCGCACCCAAAATAAAAAGGGCGGGAGCGTTCCCGCCCTTTCTGCTTCCACTCTTGCCTTCTCGCTGTTTGTTTTCCTCAGGAGGCCGGAGCTTTGGCTCCGGCGATTCAGCCCCGGAAAAAACGGGGCTTTAGTCGCTGAGGAATGGCTCTCTTTGTTGGCTGTTGCCTGTCGACTACTGACTTCCCTTCACTGGCCACTGCTCGCCGGCAGCTGGCCGCCACTCTTCCCAAACGTCTTCACCGACGCCAGCACGCCCAGCACAATCGCCACGCCCAGCGCCGCAATGGATGCGCCAAACGTCGCCGGCTTCACCGTCATCAGGTAGACGATTCCCAGCGCAATCATCGCGCGCACGCGAATCAGCGTCGGCAAGCCCGGCGCCTGCAGCAATTCCGCCGCTTTCGCCGGCAATGCTCCGCCGCCGTCTCCCAACGCCCCGCGCAGCGTTCGCACGCGCGGCAGGATGAACACAAACCCGATGCCCAGCGCCAACAGAATCGCCAGCATCGATACCGACATCCATCCTTCCTTCATCGCGCCCACTTGCGCCGCCATGTACGCGCCGCTCAAGATCAGCACCAGCAGTCCTGGCCCGGAGATCGGCAGCGAGGTGCGATACACGCGCAGCCACGCGCGCACCTGCTCCACCGTCGCAGCCTTGCGCAGCAGCGCGGAGACGATCCACTCCAGCCCGTAGCCGACGAACAGCCCCACCAAGCCCAAAAAATGACAAAACAACGCCAGCGTGTAGTTGCTCATAGCCCGTTAGTGTACCCAACTCTCTCCATGTGGCACAGGCATTCCTGCCAGTGCAGCCGATTGAACGGCTAGCAAGTTGGGCCACACACCGCCAATCAAGAAATCGGATTTCCCAGGGGAATCGCCCGCATGCTCAGTTCTCGCAGAATCATTTCTTTTCTTTCAGATTACAGCTCACTCGTATCTAACTTTCTTTTGCTAACAGCTAACGGCGAATAGCTGTGGCCTGTTGACTGTAAACTGTCGACTCTCCGCTACCCCTTCGCGCGCTGAAACTCCTTCATGAAGCTCACCAGCGCTTGGACGTCCTCCACGCTCACTGCGTTATATAACGAAGCGCGCATCCCGCCCACCGACCGGTGTCCTGGCGTACCCACTAGTCCCGCCGCCGCGGCCTGCTTGCCAAATTCCTTTTCCAGATTTTCATCGCCTGGTTGGCTGGAACTGCCCCCGACGCGAAACACTACGTTCATCAGCGAACGCGACGCCTTCTCCACCGGGCAGTGGTAATACCCGCCGCTCGCGTCAATCGCGTCGTAGAGCAGCTTGGCCTTCGCCTCATTCCGCTTCTGAATCCCCGGCAACCCGCCTTCCGCCGCCATCCATTCCGTCACCAGGCTCAGGATGTACACTGCAAATGTCGGCGGCGTGTGATACAGCGACTTCTCCTTGATGTGCGTGCGGTATTGCAGCAGCGTGGGCAGGTTTTTGTCCGCGCGCTCGGCCAGGTCCTTGCGCACGATCACCACGGTCACGCCGCTGGGCCCCAGGTTTTTCTGGGCGCCCGCGAAAATCAGCCCGAACCTGGAAACATCCAGCGGCCGCGAGCAGATGTCCGAAGACATGTCCGCCACCAGTGGAGCCGCCGTGGCCGGCAGCGCGTGATACTGCGTGCCCTCGATCGTGTTGTTCGTGCAGAGGTAAGTGTAGGAAGCGTCCGCCGACAGCTTGATTTCGCCGGCGTTCGGCACGCGCGTGAACTTCACCGGCTCGGTCGTCGCCGCGATGGTGTGAAGCGTGCCTTTTTTCAATTCGCTGATGGCCTTCGCCGTCCACGCGCCTGTGTGCAGCACGTCCACCGGCTTCCCCGGCAGCGCCAGGTTCATCGGCGCCATCGTGAACTGCATGCTGCCGCCGCCCTGCACGAAAATCACCGCGTAGTCCTCCGGGATTGCCAGCAGCTTGCGCAGGTTTTGCTCCGCGGCGTTGTTGATGGCCTCGAATTCCGGCGAACGGTGCGACATCTCCATCACGGACATGCCCGTCCCGCGGTAATCAATCAGCTCTTCGCGGATGCGCTCCAGCACCGCCAGCGGCAAAGCCGCCGGCCCCGCGTTGAAATTGTGCGCGCGCTTCCCGGCGCGAGGGGTGGCAGAAGAATTGGTAGCAGCGGCGGCAGTTGTGCCAGAGGCAGTCGTGCTCATGGTATAAGTCCAAAACCTTTCCTATGAAATGTGCGGCGCGTCCGGTGGGGTGTAGGCCCGCCCCCGAGCAGCAGCCTCGGGGTGAAGGAGTAGACCGCCCAATAGGATAACAGAAGAGGTGACTCCTCATAGGTGACGGATGACTAGCGGAAGGATCGTCGAGCTTTGAGGTCCGGGTATCGCCGACAGCTCACCACCTCGTGATTTGTGGGATAGAAATTACAAGATAGAAGTACCGTTAGAATGGGCTAAAACACGGCCGCTATCGGCTTACGGCTTTCCCGCAACTCGTTTCTGCCTGCCCAGAAAGTTCCGTGCGAAGGGTTGCGCACACCCTGCCGCTAACTCCTTTCCCTGCGTCTCTTACGCGAGCCTCCCGGGTATTCCCTCCATCTGGTCCGACCCATCTTCTATCGACCGTTGCTCGCACTGGAACTCCCATTGGGTTGCGAGCAAGCCCCAATCCCTCGACTGCGCGGCGCGACGCGTCAAAATTCGGCGCGCAAGAAAACATCGGGCCGCTTCGCTCGGGATGACAGATGGCAGAGGGGGCGTTGCGGGATTTTTGCTTGCACTTGCACCTCGGCAGGGTCAGCATCAGGCCCCAGTCCCTCCACTCCGAGCCGCAATCAGCGCGGCTCTCCGGTCCCTTCGACTACGCTCAGGGCAGGCTCGATGACAGTTCAAGAGCGAGGGCGGAGAAAAAAGAGACGGCGCAAGGTTTTTCTGTCATCCCGACCGGAGTGGCCGATTTTTTCCGGCGTTCGCGCGGCGCGAACGTCGGCCACGAAGTAGAGGGACCGCGGCAAGTAGTAATGGCCTACCTCGGTCGATGGAACAAGCGCCAGCCTCGCGGTTGCTTTCTTTCCGGAAGTACCATCAGCGCAGAAGGGCAGCCGAACCATGGTCTATCACGTTTACATTCTGGCGAGCGCTTCCGGCGTGCTCTACACCGGAGTGACAAATATTCTGGAGCGGCGCGTGCGGCAGCACAAGGCAAAGCGCGTCGAGGGATTCACGAAGAAATATGACGTGACGCGCCTGGTTTATTGCGAACCGTTTGGGCAGATCAAGCCGGTGATCAGCCGGGAGAGGCAGATCAAGAGTTGGAGGAGGGAGAAGAAACTGGCGCTAATTCGCGAGCTGAACCCGGAGATGCGGGATTTGAGCGAGGATTTTACGGCGTAAGGAGTGCATGCACGTGACTTGGTCAATTGAGGTTTACATCCTGCCTCGGTCCCTCGACTGCGCGGCCCGACGCGCCAAACTTCGGCGCGGAAGAGAAAATCGGGCCGCTCCGCTCGGGATGACAGATTTAGGAATCCGACAACCGCGGCGAATCGAAGGCGGAGAACTGCTATAATCGCGGCGAAAACGGCAACGGCGGGGTGGAGCGGAGTAATATGACGGAATCGTCCTCGGCGAAACGGACGCGGGTGCAAAAAGGGCCGCAGGCGCCGCGATTCATCGTGATCGAAGGGCCGCTGCGCGTGGGCAAGACCACGCTGGCGCGCATCCTGGCCGAGCGGTTGCACGCGCGGCGCATCTACGATTGCGAGGACAATCCTTTCCTGGCGGAGTTTTACGCGGAAAAGGCGGGCGCGGCGTTTCGCGCGCAAATGTACTTCCTGATGGAGCGGCAGAAGCGCCTGCGCGAAGCTCTGGCGGCAGAGCAGCCCGGCCCGGTGATCAGCGATTTCCTGATGGAGAAAGACCGCATCTTCGCCAACCTGAACCTGGACGACGCGGAACTCAAGCTCTACGAACGCTATTACGAGGCGCTGACGGAGGAACTGCCGCAGCCGGACCTGGTGATCTACCTGCAAGCGAAGCCGGACGTGCTGCGCGCGCGCATCGCCAAGAAAAAAGCCGCGGAGGAGAGCCGCATCGCTCCGGCGTATGTCGAGGAGGTGGCGCGCGCCTACGAGCATTTCTTTTTTCACTACGAAAGCGCGGACCTGCTGGTGGTGGATACCTCCGAGATCGATTTCGTGGAACGCAGCGAGGATTTGCAGCAGCTGCTGAAGCGACTTTCGGAGCCGGTGAAGGGGACGCAGTATTATTTGCCGCTCGGGGGAAGCGATTAGCAGCGCGAGAAATCGTGCCTCGTGTTCCGTACCCTGCAGGAAAGAGTTGCAACAACGGATGCGCCTGCGTTGAAATGACAGCTAACCCGCACCCTAAAGACCGCTGGGTGCGGCACTCCAGGTCCTCGGCACGCAAAAGCAGCCAGATAAATTCAGGAGAGAAGCGATGCAACTGTGGACGCGAAGGAAGTTTTTTGTGAATTCGCTGGCGGGCAGCGCGCTGGCGGGAGCGGGGCAGCTGCTGGGGAAAACGCCGGGAATCGCAGGGAGCGAAGAGGGCACGATTTTTCGTGCCCCTGCAAACACGGCGGCTGGCGGCGTGCGGCCGGTGATCATCTCTTCAGCGAATGGATTGCACGCGCTGGACAAGGGCATGGACATTCTGAAGGCCGGCGGAGACACGCTGGACGCGGCGGTGGCCGCGGTGACCGTGGTGGAAGACGATCCGAACGACGATTCGGTGGGCTACGGCGGATTGCCGAATGAAGAAGGCGTGGTGGAGCTGGACGCCAGCGTCATGCACGGGCCGACGCGGCGCGCGGGCAGCGTGGCCAGCGTGCAGAAGATCAAAAACGTAGCGCGGCTGGCGAAGACCGTGATGGAGCGGACGAATCACGTGATGATCGTGGGCGACGGCGCTCGACGCTTCGCGGTCGCCGAGGGATTTGAGGAGCAGAACCTGCTGACGGAGCATTCGCGAAAAATCTGGCTGGCCTGGAAGGCGAAGACGAGCTTCAACTGGCGGCCGGGAATCGACAGCCCGGAGTGGAAGGATTACATGACGGAACTGTTTGACGGCGACGCGGAGAAGATTGCGTACGCGGAAGAGAAGATCGCGCACCCGCCGACGGGAACGATCAATTGCCTCGCGGTGAACGCGAAAGGCGAAGTCAGCGGAACGACGACGACTTCGGGACTGTCGTGGAAGATTCCCGGGCGCGTGGGCGATTCGCCGATTATCGGCGCGGGATTGTATGTGGATGGCGACGTGGGCGGCGCGGGCTCCACGGGCAAGGGCGAGGAGAACATCAAGATCGCCGGCGGCCACACCATCGTGGAGATGATGCGCAAGGGCATAAAGCCCACAGACGCGTGCCTGGAGGCGCTGGGGCGCGTGGCGCGCAATTACAACGGAGACAAGAAGAAGCTGGGGACGTTCCACTTGTTTTTTTACGCGGTGAACAAGGATGGGGAGTACGGCGGCGCTTCGCTCTGGAAAAATACGTACGACCGGCCGAAGCCGGCTCAGTTTGCGGTGCACGACGGAACCGAGGCGCGGCTGGAATTGTGCAAGCCGTTTTTTGACGAGATTGGCGGGGACGAGTGAGGCTTCGCAAAAAACGTGCGGCGGCTTTATGCCGCCTCAGGTAGTGGCCGAACTTCAGATCGGCCACGGTAGAACAGGCTTCATCTTGTGTTGCCTTCGACGCGTCTCGGCCTCCGCGTCTCTGCGCTATCGTGTTTCACGGGAAGTGGTGCGATGGACCAGGCGAATGTATTGATTGTGGGCGGCGGGGTGATTGGTTGCGCGGTGGCGGAGGCGTTGTCGCGCAAGTGGACGGACGTATTTCTGGTGGAGCAGAACCCGAAGCTGGGGATGGCCACGAGTTCCCGCAACAGCGGCGTGATTCACTCCGGATTGTATTACCCGAAAAATTCGTGGAAGGCGAAGCTGTGCCTGGCCGGGAACCGCATGACGAAGGAATTTTGCGCGCGCCATAACGTGGCCCACCGCACCACGGGAAAGCTGGTCGTCGCGCAAGATGCGCAGGAGGCAGGGGAGCTGGAAGCGCTGAAGAAACGCGGCGAAGATAATGGCGTGGAAGGCTTGCGGCTGATTGACGCGGCGGAGATTCGCGTGAAGGAGCCGCACGTGAGCGGATACGCGGCGCTGGAGGTGCCGTCGACGGGGATTTGCGTGGCGGAGGAATTGGTGCACGCGTACGCGCGCGTGGCAGAGGGGCAGGGCGCGAACCTGGTAAATCACGCCAAGGTGACGGCACTGGATCCCAAGAACGGTGCGATTGAAGTACGACTGCGGATCGGGGACGAGGAAGTTTCGGAAGAAGAGAGCATTGCGGCGCGATGCCTGGTGAACGCGGCGGGCTTGTACGCGGACGAAGTCGCGGGGCTGCTGGGGCCGCGGCCGTGGAAGATTTATCCAGTGCGCGGCGAGTATTGCGAGATTCGCGGGCCCAAGGCGCAGTGGGTTCGTGGGCTGGTGTACCCGATGCCGCATCACGACCAATTGACGCTGGGCGTGCATTTCACGACGACGATGTGGGGCACAACGCTGTTGGGGCCGACGGCAGCATACGTGGATGGCAAGGACAATTACGAACGCGGGCGGCTGGAGATCGCGGAATTCGCGAAAGACGCGAAGACGCTGCTGCCGGAAATTGAAGAAGCCGATTTGCAACTGGCGTACACGGGGCTGCGGCCCAAGTTGAAGGCGCCGGGCGAGGCGGGCGTGGCGGATTTTGTGATTGAGGCGGATCCCGAAGTATCGCGAGCAATTCATTTGATCGGGATCGAGTCACCAGGATTGACGGCCGCGGGAGCGATCGCGGCGCACGTGGCGGAGCTGGTGAGCCGTATTCTGTGAGCCGTGATCCGAAGAATTAGAGAGAACGCAAAGGCTCAGAGAGCACAGTGTTTCGCAGAGAAGAACACAGGCTGAATCCCCTGCGACCAGTGGCCGATCTAAAGTACGGCCACTACACGGCCCGCCTCAGAAGGCGGGCCCTACATCACTCAACAATCAGGCGAAGGAATTTTTTCTTGCCGGCGCGGAGGAGCAGGTCCGTGGGCTTCGAGAGGTCGATGTCTGTGCGCGGGTCGTCCACGCGGGATTCGTTGATTTCGACGCCGCCCTGCTTGATGAGTCGCTCGGCCTCGCTTTTCGAGGGGGCGAGATTCAGCTCGACGAGAAGTGCCGTCAGTTTCTTTGGCGCACCGATCGGAATCTTCAGCGCCGGAACTTCGGAGGGCGATTGGCGGTCGCGGAAGACGCGCTGGAAATTTTCGGCGGCTTTGCGGGCGGCTTCGGGGCCGTGGAAGCAAGAGACGATTTCCTCGCCGAGGCGCATTTTGGCGTCCATCGGATGCAACGAACCAGAAGAAACTTCCTGCTTCAGCCCCGCGATCTGTTCGGGGGAGCGGTCGGTGATCAGTTCGTAGTACGACCACATGAGATCGTCGGGGATGGACATGATTTTGCCGAACATGTCGGCGGGCGGTTCGGTGATGCCGATATAGTTGCCGAGGCTTTTGGACATCTTGCGCTGGCCGTCGAGGCCTACAAGGATCGGCATTGTGAGAATTGCCTGGCCGGGGAGGCCGTATTCACGCTGGATCTCGCGGTGAACGAGGAGGTTGAATTTTT
>JAJPIE010000065.1 GCA_021324935.1 Acidobacteriota bacterium | reverse complement strand
ATCGCGCTGGCGCCCGGAATGTCGCTGAATGCATATTTCACCTACACCGTCTGCCTGGGAATGCATGTGCCGTGGCAAACGGCTCTGGGCGCGGTGTTTTTTTCGGGTGTGCTGTTCGTGCTGCTGACGGTAACGCGTGTGCGCGAGCAGATCGTGAACGGCATTCCCCTCGGGCTGAAGCACGCAACCGCCGGCGGCATCGGCATGTTCATCGCGTTTGTGGGTTTGCGCAGCGCGAAACTCGTTGTCGCGAATCCAGCGACGTTTGTCAGCCTGGGAAGCTTTGCGGACCCCGGGGTGCAAGCAGCGTGTGTCGGAATCCTCTTAACGCTGGCATTGATGATGCGCCGGGTTCACGGGGCAATCCTGCTGGGCATTCTCGGTACAACGATTTTCGGAATTGTTCGCGGTCTCACGCATTTACCGGAGCATTGGGTGGCCATGCCGCATCCCTCGTCCACGTTTCTGAAGATGGACGTGCGCGGCGCCGTGCATCTGGGATTGTTGGAAATCATATTCATTTTTCTGTTCGTGGACCTGTTTGACAACGTGGGCACGATGGTGGGTGTGTGCGAACAGGGCGGCTTTGTAAAGGACGGCAAGATTCCGCGCGTGGGCAGGATGCTGCTCGCGGACGGTATCGGAACAATCTTTGGAGCGGTGACCGGCACGTCCACGGTGACCAGCTACATCGAAAGCGCCGCGGGCGTGGCGGCGGGCGCGCGCACGGGATTGAGCAACATG
Source organism: Acidobacteriota bacterium (assembly GCA_021324935.1). Lineage (GTDB taxonomy): Bacteria > Acidobacteriota > Terriglobia > Acidiferrales > UBA7541 > Acidiferrum. Next base: position 20,937 of record JAJPIE010000065.1, on the reverse strand, counting down.
ATGGTCGCGGCGCTGTTTCTGGCGGCGATGTTTTTCTCGCCCTTGGCCGCGGCGATCCCGGCGTTTGCCACGGCGCCGGCCCTGGTGCTGGTGGGCGCGCTGATGACGGAATCGATCGCCATGGTCGAATGGCGGGAATTCAGCGAAGCCTTTCCTGCCTTTGTGACGCTGGTCGCAACACCGTTGACCTTCAGCATCGCAACGGGCTTGAGCCTGGGCGTGATCACCTTCACGGCGGCAAAAGTGGCGGCCGGCAAGTGGAAGGACGTGAGCGTTCTGCTCTGGATCTTAACGGTATTATTTGTCCTCCGATACGCGGTCTTGGCGGCAGAGTAGCCGCTACTCCGCATCCACCACGCAGCGGAAGCCGATTGTGCCGGCGCGGTCGCGGCTCGGCGCCATAAGCAGGAGTTTTTCGTGTTCGTCCAGGCGGTAGGTCTGCGGGAAATACCAGACAGAGCCTAAGGGTTGATACGCGGCGGCCCCGCGCACGATGGCGGCACGCGTGTGTGCGTCGCGGAATTCGTCGGTCCACTGGGAGACGTTGCCGATCATGTCCAGAGCGCCAAATGGGCTGGCCCCTTGCGGATGGGCATCTGCGTCGGCGAGCGGGCTGCGCATGTGGCCGCGGTCCGCGGCTGGAACTTTTGCGGCGTTCCATTCATTGCCCCACGGATACAAGCGGCCATCCCCGGATTGTGCGGCGTATTGCCATTCCCATTCGTGCGGCAACCGCTTCCCGGCCCAGGCGGCATAGGCGCGGGCATCTTCCAGCGACACCCAGGCGACGGGCTTGTTCTCCCAGCCCGCGGGAAATGTTCCGTTGGACCAATCGCGCAGAAAATTGTGGTCGTCGGCGGGGTGGTAATGCGTGGCCTCGAGAAACACCTTGAACTGCCCATTGGTCACCGGCGTGCGATCGATGTAATACGCGTGGATATGCAGGCGGTGGAGATGCGACCGGCGGGGCGAATCTTCCCAGGGATATTGCACGTCGGCGCCGGGGTCGTTGCCGCCTTCGATCTCGATGCCGCGCACCGAAAAGTCGAAATCGCCCTCGGGAATTTTGATCATTCCGGGCGGCGCCGCGGCCGCCGGCTTTGTCGCTGGAATTTCCACCATCGTTTGCGGAACAAAGGACCATGCGCGCGAATAATCGCGCAACGGCTTGCGTGAACGCTCGGCCATGAAGGGGAGAAGTTCGTTCAACGGGGCAGTGGAAGTTGCTTCCTCAGTGGCGAGAATTGCACCATAGCCCAGACCTTCCATGGCGAAACTCAGCGTGGCCTCCTGGCCGGCAATGCGCGGCTGCAGCTCCGCGCCGTGCCACAGGTCGTAGTAGTGAAGACCTGCGCGATACGGGACGCGAAGCTGCTCCCCGGCTACGTCGTATTCGTTGCGGTTGACGATGTTCCAAAGCGTGCGCTGCGGTAAAGGAAACTTGCTCGCGAACACGCCAGATTGCAGCGCGGGCGTGTGCGGCTCCCAATCAGCGCTGGCGAGATTCGCGGCGAAGGCGCGTTCGATGCGCGTGAAACGGTACACGGCTTCGGCATCGTGGGGCGACATGGGATACCAGAAGCCCCAAAGATTTTCGAGCACCGCGTACCCTTCGCCGTTGAAGAAAGCGTGCTGCAGGCTGTCGGTTTTGTCGCGGGTGAAGCGGTCGGTGACGTCAATCATGTGCCGGGGTTCCAACCACCGCGTTTTGCTTACCATCGGCGTGAAGGGATACGGCACGTCTTCCCAGGTGACCCAGTCGTTCCAGCCGAGCGTGCTCCAGGCCAGCGATTCATCGCGAATTTCGAATTGCGGCTCGAACGCCAGTCGATGTCCTGCGGCGATGGACGCCGGGCGGTAATCCGCCGGGACACTTTCCAGTGTGTCGAAATTGATCCCATCCGCGCCAATCTCTTTTAGGAGTTGTGTCAGCGCCCGGGATGGCGGTGCGTCTTCTTCCCGCGTGCCGGAATCCCACGCAAGAACTGGGAAAAGCACCTTGACGTTGTGGCGATGAAAATCATCCACTAGCTTTTTCAGCGCGGGAAGCCCGCCGGGAAGATCCCGCAAAAGGTCGAACTGATTGCGGTCGTCCACGCCGATATTCGGATAGACATGCCAAAGCAGGACGGCGTCGATCGGGCCAAGGCGGCTTTCCGTTTCGGCCAGGAATTTTTCCGGTGTGTACCGGCGGGTTTGCGGATCGTAGAGCGAGCGATCCCAAACGAGGAGCTGAACTTGAGTGAAGGTACGCTGCGTCCACGCTAGATCGGCATTCGTATAGTCCGATTCGTCCATGCGAAGCTGCCTGCGGCGTTCCTGCCGCCACGCCTTCATGCCCGGAAGCCACGACGGGTCCGCCGGATCCGCGGGACCGGGAAAAAAGACTTCGGAGGGCGAGGGAGGAATCGTGAGCGTCATGGTGCCATTGGGAGCTACGAGGGCGTGGCGGGCTTTCCACTCATCCGAGTGAAGCGAGAACACGCAAGTGAAAAGCAGGACCAGATAGAGCGGGACCGACCAAAGCCGCGGGGAGCGTGGGAACATGAGATGAAGCATACGCGATGCGCCAGAGGGTGGCCAGAGGCGGCCCACCTTAATATCAACGACCGAGAACTAAGGACAACGCAGACACGCGGAACGCGCTGAGAACCGCGAAGCAAGGGGAGAGGGGTTGCCGAGGAATGGTGCCCGGAAGAGGACTCGAACCTCCACGACCGTGAGGCCACTAGCTCCTGAAGCTAGCGCGTCTGCCAGTTCCGCCATCCGGGCACTGCCAAAGGGAAAACAGGCAAATCTTATTGTGGGGTTGCAAGGGACGTTTGTCAACGAACCACGGGGAAGGGCCCCGCGCCCAGGAGGATTACGAATCGCAGGAAAAGTCAGTTTGCGCCGGCGCCGGTGGGGCCAGGGGTCTTATGCCACCAACCGACCGAACTCGGGCCCGGCGTCGTGACCACCCCGTTCTGGGTCGCCACCTTCTCGTGTTTTTCATGATGCCAGAAACCCCTGTGCTGCGGCTTCGGCTTGGGAGCTGGGGCAGGAGTTGCACCGGCGTTGGCGCTGGCCGCCACAGTCCCAGAGTCCTTACGATGGTGGTGCCAGAACCACCAGGCGGAAGCGCGGGGAACCGGGCCGAAGGCGCTGAGCAGCAGCGCGCCGCAGAGTCCTGGAAGAAATCTCTTCATAGCACACCCCTTTCTACGTTTTTAGCATGACCCCCGGAAGTCGAGACACTGTACGAAAGTACATGTTTGCGAAATCAGGCACGGGGGCGGGGAACCGAATGGAACGCCTGGTTTTGAGACTGGTAAGGGGCAACCAACTGCGGGTTCTTAGGGCCCATTAATGAAGCAGAAGGCCTCATTTGCAAGCGCCTGGGAGGCGATTCAAACGCCCGTTTGGCGGCCCCAATCGGTACTGGTTTTTTAAGAGCGGAGTGCTATACTCCGCCTGAATTGCGATGCCTGCGGTCGAGGCAGGCGCCGGACGGGTTCCTGCGGAGGTTGCCATGGAAGCCATGGAATCGGCGTTTTCGGGGCCACTGCTGTATCTGCTGATCGTCTGGGGAGTCGTCACCGCCATCTTTCTGGTTCTGATCGCGTGGCGCAGCGTTCTCTCCAGCCATGAAGACGATCAGATCTTCATTGATGCGGCGCAAGAACACATGGCGCAGGAGCAGCGCGAACTGATCAAGAAGATCGAATCGCTCGGGAAGCCGCTGATGATGAGCGGCATCACCTCGGGTGTGCTGCTGCTGCTGATCGCCGGAATGTTCGTGTACCACGGGCTGAAGAGCTTCTAGCCGCGTGGCGCGTCCAAGGGGAGCCGTTCGCGGCTCAGGGCTTTGTGGGTGTAGCCGGCGGAGACTGTGGCTGCGGCGCGGCTGCCTGCGAAGATTGGACGAGAGAGGTGTGATTGTGCACGATGAGCCAGGCATCGTTGCGCTTCTCCAACACCAGCGTCGTATGTCCGAATGCGGTCGTCGGAACTCCATCTACTAATGCGGTAAATTCCCACTGATAACAAGCCCACGCCGTATTTCCGCCCGGCGCCAGCCGAATCAGCGTGTTGCTGCGATCCAGGCGCACTTGCTGCGTGCGGGCGCGCTGCGACTGGTAGCTGGCCAGGTAGTTCGGCCAGCCAACTACCGGTGGTGCCCACATGCCGTTCACGGCGTCCATGTCGTCGGCGTAATGCGCGTGGAGCTTTTCGACGTCTCCGAGTTGCCAGGCGCCAAGCATTTCGCCAATGGCGTTGTCGATCTTTTGTTCGTCAGGAAGCTGCATTGCGGGGTTCGGCGTGGATTGCTGGTCGTCCTTCTTCTTTTTCTTTTGCGCGGAAGCTGTGGAGGCTAGGGCCAATGTCAGAAGCAGGCTGAAGGACAGAAAAAGGATGCGGCGAACAAAGATGGATGTGCAAAACGGCTGGATGGAAACGTTCATTTGCAAGTCACTCCCCCAAAATTAGGCGCGCTTCGATGCGGATAGTTGAGGGAAGCGCGGCGCAGGATGCTGTGCTGGACAGACAGAGCATAACGCAGCGTCGAGGCGCGCGTTGGTTCGTGTGCCCATTTGGTTTACGCTGCGGCCACCTTCAAGTGGCCTAGCGCGAGCTTTGGCCCATCGCTTTTTGTGGCGGCAGCCTCGCGAGGCGAACCGTTCCTGGTAGCGCCTGCTTCCAGCGGGCAATCCCATCCGCTGGCAATGGATGCTGGCGCTAACGCGCGCTGTCTTTTCGTGAGGCGCTGAGCAGATTCACGAACAGGCGGTACGCCCCGGGAACGCCCTCGGGAAGTTCGCGGAAAAATGCCAGGCCCGTGTAGATATAAACACCTTTGCCGTATTGCGTGTAGACGAGGCCGCCATCCAGATCTCTTTCGCCGGGATCGTGCATGGCGAGTAACGCGATGTATTTGGAATCGAAGTCGCTCCAGTAGTAGAGGCCCCGCTCCTGCACCCAGCCCTGGAAATCGGCGGAAGTGATCTTGTTAGGCCAGTTAAGCAGGCGATCGCCGGGCTTGAGGAATTTCACTTCCGCGTTTTCATCCGTGATTCGCGGCGTGGGATTCCCGATGGTGGCGTGATACGGTGCCGGGAGAAACTTGTTCCAGATGTAGTCGCGGTTGTACTGCACCACGAGCGTGCCCCCGTTCGAGACGTAATCGAGCAGGCGCTTGTTGGCGCTGGCAAGTTCCGGGCGGAGTTCGTAGGCGCGTACCCCGACGATGATCGCGGAATACTTGGAGAGGTCGCCGAAGTTGAGGGCGTTGGCGTCGAGCATCTCAACGGGAATGCCGAGCCGCTTAAGCGCTTCGGGAATCATTTCGCCTTCGGCGGAGATGTAGCCAATGCGCAGATTCGCGGGCACATTGATATCGAAGGCGTGCACGATGGTTTGCGAGCGCTCGCTCCAGAGAATGGTGGGCATCGTCGGAAGCGGTTCTAGCGAGGTGGTGAATTTTTCGTCGCCGCGTTTGGCGTAAGCGGCAATGCTGTAATTGCCAGCAGCGAGCTTCGTGGGAGGCGTGACCGTCAGTTTGGCGTATTGGTCGCCGATACCATCAAACCACACTTCCACGGGCGCGCTCGCAGTGAACCCATCGGGCGTGTCGAGCCCGACAGTGATCTTGGCTGATTTCGTGGAGTAGGAATGAACGCGAAGGTAAACATTGGACGGCCCCTGCGGACCATTAAGAACATCAATGGATTGCCGGGGTTCCGCTGTCAGGGTATACGCCGGAACCACTTGAAGTGCCACCCGCGTCACGGACGTGGACGTAGCCCCAGTGTGAACAACAGGTGTGTCACAAGTAAGATCATAGTCGGCAACTTGAATTTTCTGAATCACCCGAAGGATGGGGAAAGCTTCCGGTTCCAGGTCCGCATCGGGCAACGGCAGGGGATGTGAGGAACGGCTCGGGAGTCCCGTTGCGGGCTTCGAGCGGCCGAGCGCCAATGTCCACGACGATTCGGCGGCTTCGCCCGAGTCCTTCTTTTGTCTTTCGATTGGGCGAGCGCCTGAGAATTCCGGTTCGCTGAACTGGCACGGAATACCGGGCCGGCATCGGGAACGAAGTGTCACGCTGAAATCCTCATCCTGAACAACATCGGCTCGGTCGGCCTCGGCGGATAACTGTATTCCGGCTGCAAGCTGCAATGCACGGTCGAGCTTTTGTTTTTCGCGATGAAGAAAATCGAGCTTGTCATAGAGGTCATTTGGTATTGGGTAAGGTATCGAGAGCATCGAGGCGCGCTGCAAGGTTTTTTCGGCTGCCACCATCGAGGCTACGGTGGCGGGCCAATCCAGCTTGAGTGAGGACGCGCGCCCGGATTCAAGTGCGTGGTCTATTTCTTTAAGCTGCTCGTCGCAACCACAAGGGCCTTTGACGGAGGCAGCAGAAAGGAGGGTGACAGCGAGCGACCCGGGATCGAGCTTGGAACCGTCCTCGGGGATGAGGCCGATAGGACGCCGGAGAAAAGGGGAGTTGAGGAAGCCGGCGATGCCTTGCGTGCGGTGATTCACGAAGGCGTCCAGGCCGATTTCGCGCCAGGACTTTCCGTAGAGCGGGGAAATGTCATCGAGAGGCAGTATGTAGGCATTCGGATTGTCGGACGAGCCGCGCACCAGATCGAGGATTTGCACGCCCGCACCGTTGTTATCCCATACCGGGTAACTCGAATCGGCCAGATATTTCGGATCGGCGGCGTGCTTCACGGCTTCCGGCGTCCAGATGCCTGAAACCTGGTGATGGCCGTGGCCGGTGTGAACGCCGCCCCAATTGTTAATGACAATGTTGGGGCGAAACTCGCGGACGACGCGAACCATATCTTCCATCACTGGCTGGCCCCAGATTTTTTCCGTTTCCTCGGGTGTCTTCGAAAAACCAAAGTCCTTGGCTCGCGTGAAATAGAGTTTCACGCCGTAGCCGCGCGTGGCCTCGAGGAGTTCCTGCGTGCGAATCAGGCCGAGTTGCGGAGCTTGTTCCGGGCCGAGAGCGTTCTGGCCCCCTTCGCCGCGCGTGATGGAGAGCAGCGCGACATCCGCGTGCAGGCCCCGCGCAAGATAGGCGAGTGTGGCGGCGCTTTCGTCATCGGGGTGCGCGGTGACATACAGGATGCGCGTGGTGACGCGAGCCGCATCGATGGCCTCGATGGTGTCGGGGAGTCCCGGGCCGGTGCCGGGGGCGGGAGGAAATTGCGCGCGGGCAGTAAGTGGGAGGAGCGCGCCGAAGAGAAGAATTGTGACCAGGCGGGTGAGATTCAAAGGGCCTCCATGTCCATAGTTGTTGCCCGTCGCCGGGAAGCCCCGGAGGGGCAAAAGTATACCGCCCAGGATGTGAGTCCTGGGGATTCTATGTGATGCGCGGAGAGCGCCGTAGGTGCGACAGTAGAGGCCGATCTTTAGATCGGCCACTGGTAGCAGAACGGTGCGTGCCGAAGAGGCTCTGCGGCTTGTATCCCCATCGCTCACGCGGTGGGCTCCCTTGTGCCGAGCCTCCGGCGCTAGGCCGCGGGTCGCTCTTCGGCCGCGGGGCCGAATGGCCATTGTCTCAGATCACGGGCGCGAACCAGAAACGCCAGCGCGCCCAACACGATTTCCAGCAAGCCCCACTTGCGTGCCGGACCAGTCTGCCAGAACAGCCAAGCCCAGCCGATCATTGTGAGCACTGCGGGCACCGGATACAACCACATTCTAAACGGCAACTTTTCCGAGCCCAAGCGTTTGCGAAGGAGAATCACGCCGACAGCCTGGCCGATGAACTGCACGATCAAGCGCATGGCGAGAATGCCCGCGATGGCGGTTTCGAGCTTCAGCAGGATGCTGAAGAGAAACGCCAAAGCGCCCAGGATGAGAAGCGAAACGTGGGGGAAATGTTTCGTCGGATGAACTTTGGCAAAAATTGGGAAGAAGTTGCCATCAAGCGCCGCAGAGTACGGCACCCGCGAATAGCCAAGGAGCAGGGAGAAAACGGACGCGAGCGCGATCCACAAAACCATCCAGGTGAAGAAATGCGCGGCGTTGCTGCCGTAGAGACGTTCGACGAACAAACTGGCGATAAAGGGTGAGTTTTGCGCTTCCCGCCATGGCACCACCCCGAGCAGGCTGGTTTGCATGGCGAGATAGAGAAGGGTGATGCCCAGAACCGAGAGAAAAATGCCGCGCGGAATATTTTTTTCGGGATCGCGAATTTCTCCGCCCAGATGGCAGATGTTGTAGTAACCCCAATAACTGTAAACCGTGTTGATCATGGCCGCGCCGAGGCCGGCAAACCAGATGGAATCGAGATGAAACGCGCCGGGCGGAAAATCGAACGCAAGCCTGGGATCAAAGTGACGAATTCCTCCCCAGATGAGCCAGAGCATCGTCCCGACCACTCCAAGCCATAGCAGCACCGAGATTTTCCCGATGGTCGTGATTTTGCGGTAGAGCAGGATGACCAGGAAAATCACCAAACCCCCGGAGATAGCTTTGGCCTCCCAGCGTGTCAGAGGGTGCAGATATCCGGCATAGCGCGCAAATCCAATCGAAGCCGACGCGACCGAAAGCGGCGCCTGCACGAACGTTTGCCAAACGAAGAGAAACGACATCATTCGTCCCCAGCGGCCGGGGCCGTAGGCTTCGCGAAGGAAGACATAAGTGCCACCGGCCTTGGGCATGGCCGCGCCAAGTTCCGACCAGACGAAACCGTCCAGCGTGGCCAGCAGCGCGCCAACCAGCCAGGCAATCAGCGCTTGCGGGCCCCCCATGGCCTTGATGACCAGCGAACTGACCACGAACGGCCCAATACCCACGATCTCGATCATGTTCAGAGCCACGGCTTCTTTCAGGCCGAGGCCGCGCTCGAGCGCGGGTTGCGAGAGATCGGGTGACTGTCCTGGTGGAGAAGAAGGCATGCGCTGCGAGGATAACAAAAGGACGGAAATCCTCCTATGGAGAGCACAGCAGATCGAAAAGGTTGGATGCGCGAACGGCATGTGAATGGCATTTCATTTTGCGGACTCGCAACTGCAGACTAAACTCTGAGCGCGGCTTACCCCGGCCGCCTGATTTGCTTTCAACCATGAAACGAATTCCCGGATTCGTGCTGCTTTTCGCCTGTGCATTCGCATCTTTGCCGGCGGCTTCTGCGGCCGGAGGCCTTACACTGCCTGCCGGCACGCAAACGATTCTCGATCACATCTATTCGGGGCGTAGTGACCTGGCGATTCCAGAGGCGCAAGCGTTGCAGCGCGAGCAGCCTTCCCATCCGCTGAGCTATCTGCTGGAAGCAGAGGCACGCTGGTGGGAAATCTGGTGTACGGCCTCGGAATACAAATATGGAATGACCATGCCGCGCCACAAGGAGAAGCAGGCTTCGGACCATATCTATCTTGACCTGACCTCCAAAGCCGAGTCGCTGGCTCTCGCCAGCCTCGCGCAGCACGAAACCCCGGAGATGCTATTCTATGCGGGCATGGCCGAAGCGCAGGCCTCCCGCATGTACAGCTTGCGCGGCGAAAATCGAGCGACCGCGCGGGAAGGAGTCCGCGGCCGGGAGCACTTGTTGCGCGCTCTCGCGCTTGATCCCACCCTTTCCGATGCGGACCTCGGGTTGGGGCTTTACAACTATTACGTCGACACGTTTTCCACCATCGCGCGCCTTTTGCGATTCTTCATGGGAATTCCAGGTGGAAGCAAAGAAGAAGGCATCCGTCAGCTGGAACGGGCCATGGAGCATGGACAGTTGACCCAATCCGAAGCGCGCTTCTACCTTGCGATCAATTTGCACAACTATGAGCAGAGGTACGAAGAGGCCCTGCAGATCATTACCGTGCTTGTGGAGAAGTATCCCGAAAATCCGATGTTCCGGCTGGCGAGGGGTGACCTTTTCGGGAAGCTCGGGCGAAAAGCTCCGGCCATTGCCGATTATCATGCCGCCGAGAAGGCCCAGTTCCCAAGCCCCGAGTGCCGGCAAAAAGTCCAGCAACTGGCGGCGGCAGGGCTGGCTGCACAGGGCACAGGGACGCCGGCCGGCGGCCACTAGCCCCGCGAATCACCGCTTTGACCACGGCGGTGACTGCGCGATAATAAAACGCTGGGTTTGCGGGCCGGAGTGGACTAGCCGGGTCCTGGTCAAACGGGGCCGGTCAACGCAGCCACGCGTTTTCGCATCTCAAACCACACAGCCGGGCGTCTTACCTTTCTCTCCGCAACGGAGAGACGCGGGCGCATTTGTGAGTTTTAGGAGAACGATGTATATGAAGGGTTTTCGGACAGCGGTGGCTGTCGCAGCACTGGCGTTTGGCTGGTTGGCCGGATGCAACGACTATAACAACTCGATCCAATACAACACCGGGGCTACGCTTACAAACCTGTCGCCCTCCGGCGTCTCCGCCGGCAGCCCCGATTTTCTGCTCACGGTGAATGCCTCGCCGCTGAATGGATTTGTGGGCGGCACGGGCAGCAGCACGCAAACGGTCATCCAGTGGAATGGACACCAGTTGGCCACGACGTTTGTCGATACCACCACATTGACGGCAACGGTGCCGGCGAGTTATGTGGCGAATCCCGGAACCGCCTATGTGAACACTTACTCGCCCCAGTCGGGCCTGGGAAATAACGGGCTTTCGAACACCCTTGGGCTGCAGATTTACGGCACGCCCAATCCTTCACCGACGATTACGTCCGTATCGCCGGGTTCGGCGTCGGCTTGCGGGACCAGTTGCAACAACGCTTCGGTTACCATTACCGTGGACGGCACCAATTTTCTTCCGGCCTCGAACAACGGCGGCACAGTGGTTACCTTCCAGGATCTGCTGACGCCTCAACAACAACCAACGGCGTTGACCATTACGAGTCTTAATTCGACGGAAATCAAGGCGATCATTCCGGGAGCGTTTTTGGCCAATACGGACACGGGGCAGATCCAGGTGGTAAATCCCCCCAACGGGCTTTGCACCCAGCCGAGTTGCTTGCCGCTGGTGGGTGGCGGCGCCAGCCCTCAAATCTATTGTTTTGCAATCGGGGGTGGCACCGGTCAGTTCTGCGCAACCACCACCGCGATGGAGACGCCTGCCATCACCCAGGACGGGCGCTACGTGGCCTACGCCGCGGCGCAAAATCAAATCAACCAGATCCTGCTGAAGGATACGTGCATTGGAGCGCCAAACGGTTGCACCCCCGCTTCGAAAGTGATTTCCGTGGCCTCCGACGGAACGGTGGGGAACGCCGACAGCCACAACGCGGTGATTACACCCGACGGCCGATATGTGGCCTTCAGCTCCGCGGCGACGAATCTGGTGGAAGGCACCCAAGCGGGACGCCAGGTCTATCTGCACGATACCTGCATCGGGGCGGACAACACCTGCAAGCCCTCGACCCTGCTGATTTCCACCGATCCCGGCGGCGCTTTGAATGGAACCGAAAGCATTCTGCCTTCGATCAGCGCATCCGGAAGATTCGTGGCTTTTGTGGCTGTCACCAAGAGCGTGGCTCCCAGGCCCGCGACCAGCTCCGCCGCCAACGCGCAAGCCTCGACGAACAGCGGGCTGCGCCAGGTTTTTGTGCGAGATACCTGCCTTGGCGCGGCGAACTGTACACCGGCGACAACGCGGATTTCCATGGTGCCCGGCGATGCCCCCGCGAATGGAGGGCAGCCCGCAGGGCCCGCTATCAGCGGACAAGCAAAGCAGATTGCGCTGAGCGACGGGAAGACCGCCACCGTTTTCACGCCTACGGTAGCCGTTGACGACACTGTTTATCTTGCGATTCCAAAAAGCCAGTAAGGATTCGCTCGTAGTAACCCAAGCAAGCTTCGACAGTTCAAAAAAAGCGCCCCGGATTTGGCCGAGGCGCTTTTTTTGTTGCCTGGGTGCCCTCTGGGTGGAGATCAGCCCATGAAGCCCAGATTACTCGCCGGAAAATTTGCCAGGTTGGGAAAAATCGCAGGCAAGTCGGCAGCCTGCACGCCGAACCAGGTGGCAAGAGTCGCAGCGTATTGGTCGAGAGCGGTCGTGGGAATCCACCGGCCGTTGTTGCCGGCGTCGTCGGGACCGCCAAGCGTCAATGTCGGGAACGTGCCGTAGACATTGTTGCCTTTGACGCCGCCGCCCATGATCAGTTGATGGCTGCCCCAGGCGTGGTCGGTGCCGCCGTTGCTGCCGGGTTGAAGCGTGCGGCTGAATTCGGAGAGTGTGAACGTAGTGACCTGATTAGTGACGCCGAGCTCTTCCGTGGCTTGGTAGAAGGCCGACAGGGCCTGGCTGAGCTTGCTGAGCAGGTCGATTTGCTGCGGGAGCTGATCGCTGTGCGTGTCAAAGCCGCCGTAGGAGCAGAAGAAGATCTGGCGGTTGATGCCAAGCGACGCACGCGTCGCGATCACCTGCGCGACCTGCTGAAGTTGCTGGCCAAGATAGCTGGACGGAAACACGGTCTGCATTGGCGAAAGGCTTTTGAGCGCATCAGCGAGGACCACGCTGTATTGCACCGCCTGGCTGGTGACCAAGTTCGCGGACTGCACCAGCGAGAGTCCGTTGTCGAACGTAAGCAACTGCTGCGTGGCCAAAAAGCGCGCCTGGGATGCCGCGGAGGAATCGAACCCCTGCAAGCCCGGAGGCTGCCCGGGGTTCATGGTGAACGGACGCGTGACATCTCCCGTGGAAAAGACCGTGCTGCCGGAAACCGAAAGCACCGGGGGAAACTGCGCTCCGGTGTTATAGGCGGACTGCACTTTATCGGCGACTTTACCCGCCCAACCGGCATTCGGCGTGCCCATGAGCTGCGCGCTCTGCCACTGATCCTGCTGGTCGGAGTGGGAGTAGAGATTCGACGGCAGATTCTGCGACTGCTGGTAAGCCTGCTGCGTGGTGGGCTGGACGAGCGTCCCCACGTTGGCGAGCACGGCGAGCGTCTGCTGGTTGTTGAAGAGCGATTGCATTTCCGGCATGTTCGGATGCAAACCGTAGGTCGCCTGATTCCCGATCTGAAGCGGCAACAACAGGCCTTGTGGAATCGCCAGCGTCGAGCGCGACTGCTGATACGTCGCATAACGCGAGTCGATGGGCACGATCATGTTGTTCGAATCGTTGCCGCCGAACATAAAGATGCACACCAGCGCTTTGTAATCCGCGGCGCCCTGTGCCAGCGCGCTCACCAGGCCGAATTTGCTCAGACCGCCCAGCAGCGAAGCACCGGCGGCGGAACAGCACGCCAGCCGCATGAAGTCTCTTCGTGAGTGATGGTTCATCGTCGTCTCCTATGCGCCTTAGTGCTGCACCTGGTACATCGAGGAGGAAGTGACCAGGTAAATTGCGGCTTGCGCCTGCCCCTGCGTGTCGCTCGGATCCACTGCGTTCACGGCGGCAAGAATGTCTTGCCGCATGGTGTCCGCCATGGTTCCGTGGAGAAAAATCGTGTTCAGCCAGTTGAGCATCTGGTCGGGCGTGCCCGCGCTGTTTACCGGGGTGAAATCGAATTTGGTGTTCGAACCGACGGCGCCGTAGACCACGTCGTTTATGAAGTTCACGCGGGCAAGACTCGAGTTGGTGTCGAAGATGGCGAATTCAGGACCGTTGAGTGTTGTGCCCGGTATGGGATTAACCGGCGGGAAGAAATTGAACACCGTCGCGGGAAAGTAGACGTTTTGCTCCATGTTGTCGCCTTCGAAGGTGAGGCCTCCGCCGTCTGACTGTGCGTGGAAAGCACGGAGCAATGAGGTTTCCATGACGATGGGTTCGCGAAGCTTGCCGTCGGTCGCGACGGCCGTGGTGGAGTCGTCGCCGCGGCGCGCCTCGGGGTCCAGGAGAATCGCCGCGATGGTAGCTTGCATGTCGCCGCGCTGGCCCGTGCCGTAGGACTGACCGCCTGGGGAAACGAAAGTCCCGGTGGTGAATGCTTGCGCGACGCGCTGTACGTAGGCGGGGCTCGGATTGCTGGTAACAAGGTGCACGATCAGGTTTGTGGCCACGAACGGGCCAATGTTGGGGTGGTTAAAAATGGTGGTCAGCGCGGAATCCAGATCGTTGGCCGCGGATTGTCCGGCGGGAATTGCCTGGCCCAGCAGTGTCTTCGCTTCCGTGTCGTGGTTCGAATCGACGGCGACCATGATGCCGCCGTAATACTCGGGATTGTGGGTCTGCTGCGCTGCGCCGGGCATGGCCGGATAGGTCCAGCCGGTGAACGCGAGCCCCAGTGCCATCACGTCGTTCTGCGAATAGGTGGGGATGGGATTGTTGGAGGAATCCAAAGCCTGTGTGCCGTCCGGATTGAGCTTGTACAAGCCCAGGCAGAAGAGCTGCATGATTTCGCGCGCATAATTTTCATTAGCGTGCTGGCCGGGAGCCGGCTTGTCGTTGTCCACCATGTCCAGGTAGTGGCCCATCGCCGGCGTCAGCGTGATGTCTTTCATCAGGTTGTAGTAGTTGGTGAAGGCGTCCTGATCGAGCGTGGCGAGATAGTTCGTGTAGCCGACGGGGTCGCTGATCTTGTCGCCTGCGACAACCCAGAATTCGTTCAGTGCGAGAGAAACGCGCCGCCGAAGTTGGTCGCCGCCCATGGCCGCGTTCAGGAAGAATTCCGGTTGCATGTTGTACACCGAAGGATTGATGGCGGGATTGAAGCTGCGATAGATGGTGGATGGTGCGGCGAACTCGCTCTGCAGATAAAGATCGAAGCCCAACTCCTGCGCCTGATTGATGGATTCCGTGTTCGGTCCAAAGGAAGACTGCTCGAGAAAACGAACGGCTGCTGCCGAACTGATTGGCGAACCATTGGCGGTTACGGTGACACTTGCGGAACCCGAGGTGCCCGCCCCAGGATTGGGATTGCTCACAGTCACCGGCACCGTGCCGGGCGCCGCACCACTGCCAATCGCGCTAATCAACGTCGGCGTGGCGTAGAGAACCTTGAGCTGCGTGCCTCCGAAGCTCACCGTGGACGCATTCACGAAGCCGCTGCCGTTCAGCGAGATCTGGAACGCTCCAGGGCCGATGGTGGACGGCGAAACGCTGACCAGAACGGGCGTGGGATTCTGTAGCGCCACGCTGGCGTTGCCGGACTTCGTGGTGTCAGCCTCGGCCACCGCGGTTATCGTGACGGGGTTGCCGCCTGGAATATTGTCGGGCGCGACGTAGACGCCGGCTTTGCTGATGTACCCGACCTGGGAGTCTCCTCCCTCGATGCCATTCACTTCCCACGTCACGTTCGTGTCCGTGGAACCTTTCACGGTGGCGGTAAAGGCTTGCGAACCGCCTGCGACCTGCAACGTGGCGCTCGCTGGTGCAACGGAAACGGAAATGTTCGAATTCGGCTGCGTTAGCAACAAATTCAGCACATTCGAAGGACCTGAGCCGGGATTCGGGTTGTACACGGTGATGGGGATGCTGCCCGCCTGGCCGGCTGTGGCTGTGACCGAAGCGGTCAGCTGCGTTGCAGAGACAAATGTCGTGGTCAGCGTCTGCGTGCCGAAATGAATGACCGCGCCATTCAAGAACGAAGACCCCGTTACCGTAATGGTGAACGTGCCCACCGAAACCGACACCGGACTGACATCGGAAAGCACCGCCAGCGGATTTTCGAGTGTGACCGCGGAATTTCCCGAGGCGGTCGTGTCCGCCGCGCTGGTGGCCGTGACTTGAATGCTGTTGGGGTTCGGTACCACTGGCGGAGCGGTGTAGCTGCCATTCGCAGTGATAAAGCCCAGCGAGAAATTGCCACCGGGAACGCCGTTAACGGACCAGGTGACGTTGGTGTTCGAATTCCCCGTCACCGTTGCGCTGAACTGCTGCGTGATGCCGGCGCGGACCGAAGCCGTCGGCGGCGAGACGCTAACCGTCGTGCCCGTAGCCGATATCAATGCCGCCAGGGCATTCGAGGGGATCGTCCCGGGATCGGGGTTCGTGACGGTAATGTTGACGCTGCCGGTTTGCCCGGAGGGAATCGTGCCGGTTGCGGTGAGCTGCGTGGAAGAAACGCGCGTGGTGGTAAGCGCCGTGGTGCCCAGATAGACGACGGCGCCGGGCGCGAAATGTAGTCCATTCAGCGTCAGCGACACGGTGCCGACTGCGAACGAGGTCGGAGAAGCTGAGGTGAGCTGCGGCACCGGGTTCTGCAGCGTCAGGCTGGTGCTGCCCGATTTGCTCGAATCCGACGTTTCCGCGGCGGTGATGGTGATCGCATTGTTCGTGGGAGGAAATTCCGGAGCCGAATAAAGACCTGTGGAGCTGATGGTGCCGGTGGCGGCGGAGCCTCCAGCCACGCCGTTGACCGACCAGGTGAAAGTGGGAGTGGAGCCGTCGCTGGTGGTGGCGGTGAACTGCTGCGAAGACGTTCCGCGAAGCGTGCCGCCGGCGGGCGTGACGCTGATGGTGAAGCCGTGCGTGCCGCCGCCGGTGTCGTGAATATATTGCGCGCAGCCCGCAAGGACCGCAGCGAAGAGCAGCAAAAGCAAAAGTCGTAAGCGATTCACTGCAGCCTCTCCCTCGATTCGAACTGCATCGGGCAGAGTCCCACAAGGAGTCTCAGGGTTGCGGGACTGTGCTCAGTTTGGCTCTGGCGACTGGTTGGACTGGTCGGGTAAGCGTAGTGTCGAAAGAGAAAAGAGGCTACTGACCTGGAGGTCAGAATCGGGGTAACTGTTCGCTTGTACTTGCCTTGTTACTAACAAAGGTCGACGTCGCACCAGGCGCCAACACGTAATCGCCCGGGACAACAGGGGGAGAAACTGGTTCCTCGCTGCCTTTCTGGCCGCAAATGTTGCGCAAAAATTTCAGCGCTGCCCTGAAGACAGAAAGTGAGTCGGAGTTCAGTTGAAGCGCACGCGGATGTCCGGGCGTTTTTCGAGCCGCACCGAATCCACGAAGCGTACCTGGCGTTCGTCCAGCGTCAGGATCATCGATGAAGTGCGGATCCCTTCGCCAAAGAAGCGCACGCCCTTCAGCAAATTGCCGTCGGTGACGCCGGTGCAGGCAAAAATCATCTTTTTGCCCGGAGCGAGATCTTCGGTGTCGTAGATGCGCTTGGGATCGCTGACACCCATGCGTTCGAGGCGCTCCACGTCCTGCGGCTTGGTGAGAACCAAGCGGGCGAGAATCTGACCGTTCAGGCAGCGCAGTGCCGCCGCGGTAAGCACGCCTTCCGGCGCGCCGCCGGTGCCCATCACCATGTGCACGCCGGTGCCGATGACCGCCGCGGAAATGCCGGCGGAAAGGTCGCCGTCGCCGATCAGACGAATGCGCGCCCCGACGGCGCGGATTTCAGCAATCATTTTTTCGTGGCGCGGACGGTCGAGCACCATCACCACAAGGTCCTCCACGTCGCGGTCCAGCCTCTTGGCGACCGATTTGAGGTTGTCGGCCACGGGAGCGTCCAGGTCCACGGCTCCCTTGCAGGAGGGACCCACGACAATCTTCTCCATGTAGATGTCCGGCGCGTGGAGCAAGCCGCCCTTTTCGCTGGCGGCGAGCACGGCGATGGCATTGGCTGCACCGGTGGCGCACAGATTGGTGCCTTCCAGGGGATCGACGGCGATGTCGACGGTGGGAAAAAGCGCCTTGGGCGCGTGCGTGGCGAGGCCGACTTTCTCGCCGATGTAGAGCATTGGCGCTTCGTCGCGTTCGCCTTCGCCGATAACGATGGTCCCGTCCATTTCCACCTGATCCATGGTGTGGCGCATGGCTTCCACGGCGACTTCATCGGCTTTGTGACGGTCGCCGAAACCCATGGTGCGGGCCGCGGCGATAGCCGCATTTTCGACGACGCGCAGAAATTCAAGGCTCAGTTGTTCTTCCATTTTAGGCGCCCTCCAGGGTCGCTGAGCGTTCGTGAAGTGAGTTTTAGGCTCGATTGGGGTGATGGAAGCGAAGGAACAATCTCGTCATCCACAAAGGGCACAGTTACACCGATCGTGCTGCCATTGTACCTATTCTTTGCCCGGAAGGGGACGAATCATCGCGTTTACGAGATACGGATCGGTAAACTCCGTCATGTCCCCCGCGTGCTTCCCGGCAACCGGAAGGAGCCGCGCGGAAAGAGGCTTGCTCCATTTGACGGAAAGCGTGGCGACGTCGCCGATAATGCGCGCCAGGTCGTCCACCGTGGTATCCCCGGGGAGCGGAATCGTGTCCAGGCCGGTGGCGCAAACGGAGGAATAGCTGAGCAACGCGTCGAGCGAGACGCGGCCCTGATTCCAGCGCTCGGCAAGCAGAGGATCCTCCAGCACCGGCAACATGAGTCCGGAATACCCGGTGCGGCGCGCGCCGATATCTTTCAGGGCGGAGGTGATGGCGCCGACGGCGGTCATCGTGCCGCTTGAACCGAAGGGCTGCTTCGAGATGGTTTCGACCGCGGCGGCGATGGAAGCGTCAGCCGAAGGCGCGGGCGAGAGGTCGAGGCCCATGTAGGTCCAGCCTTGCTCGCGATCGACGCGCTGGGCAAGGTCCTCCACATCGAAGGCGGCATTGAAGAAGGTGTTCACAATCTGGCGGCGCGCGGCGGCCAAATCGGGGGCGTCTCCGGCAGCCGCGGTGATCAAGCCCGCCGAGGCGAGGCCGATGGAGAACTGGTGGCCGCTGCCGGTGTGATACGCGCCGGGGAAAAAGGCGGCATACGGGGGAACATTGGCATTGGCGGCGAAGCGGAAATTGCCTTCGCTATGTTCGGTGGCTTCCGATAGTTTCTTCATCACGCCGGCTGCGGCGCGCACCGCGGGCCAGTTGATGCCGCTTTCGTTGGTGACTACCACGCTGCCGAAAATGTGCCTGGTGTATTGCAGGATGGCGGCGAGCAGCTTGGCCTGCGCGTCGCCGTCATCGCCTGCCAGGTACGCCGGCCCGATCGCCAGGCGAACTTTGTATTGTTCGGCGAGGCCGTCGAGATCCTTGAAGAAACGAAGGGCGTCGTCGGTCGAGAGGCCCTTCGTGTATTCAGGGAACGGTTGCGTGACGATGCGCAGCGTTTCCACGGTGTAACCCCGCGATTCAAACACCGTTTGTGCGTAGCCGAGAAATTTCGCGGTCTCCGCGATCTGCAACTGGTATTGCGAACGGTCCAGATTGATGAACGCGGTGATGGCGCGAACGTGGGGCTTGGCGGCGCTCGCGGATTTTGCCGGAGCAGCCGTTTGGGCGGAGAGCCGCGGGGCAACAAAGAAAAGTGCAACAAGCAGAGGAGCGAAAAGTCGAAGACGGTTTTTCATAGCTTCACACAAAAGCGCTGATGCCGGTGATTTTTTCGCCGATGACCAGCTTGTGGATATCGTTGGTGCCCTCGTAGGTGTAGACGCTTTCGAGATTGTTCATGTGGCGCATGATGCAGTAGTCGTCGACGATGCCGTTGGCGCCGAGGATGTCGCGGGCTTTGCGCGCCGTTTCGAGCGCAATGCCCACGTTGTTCATCTTCAGCATGGTGATGTGCGACGCATCGGCCTTGCCCTTGTCCTTGAGCCGGCCGACGTGAAGCGCCAGAAGCTGCGCCTTCACGATTTCGGTGATCATCCACGCCAATTTTTCTTGAACCAACTGGTGCGAGGCGATCGGCTTGTTGGCGAACTGCTTGCGCGTTTTGGCGTATTGCAAGGCCGTGTCGTAGCAGGCCATGGCCGCGCCGATTGCGCCCCAGCCGATGCCGTAGCGAGCCTGGTTGAGGCAGCTCAACGGGCCGCGCAAGCCGGTGACGCCGGGGAGCAGATTTTCCTCGGGAATCGCGCAATCGCTGAAGGCCAGGCCCGAGGTGACCGAGGCGCGTAGCGACCATTTGCCGTGCACATCCCAGGCTTTGAAGCCCGGCGCCCCTTTTTCCACCAGGAAACCGCGGACCTTTTCGTCCTCGCACTTGGCCCAGACGACGGCGACGTCCGCCAGCGAGCCGTTGGTGATCCACATTTTCTCGCCGTTTAGGACGTATTGATTGCCCTTCTTCACCGCGCGCGTGAGCATGCCGCCGGGATTCGAGCCAAACTGCGGCTCGGTCAGGCCGAAGCAGCCGATCGCGTTTCCGGATTGCAGGCGCGGCAGCCACTTCTCTTTCTGGGCGTCGCTGCCAAACGTGTAGATCGGATACATCACCAGCGAGCCCTGCACGGAAACGAAGCTGCGCAGGCCGGAATCGCCGCGCTCGAGTTCCTGCGCAATCAGGCCATACGCCACGTTGGACATTCCCGCGCAGCCGTAGCCCTGAAGGTTCGGCCCAAGAAAGCCGAGCTCCCCGAGTTGCGGGATAACGTGTTTGGGGAATATGCCTTCGCGGCTGTGCTTTTCGATGATGGGGATGATTTCGTTGTCGACAAATTGCCGCGTGGTCTGCCGGACCAGCTTTTCTTCGTCGTTCAACTGCGAATCAAACTCGATGAAATCCACTCCGGGAAATGAGGGCATGAGAAATCCTTGAACCAGCAAACGCGGCGACGCAGGAAAGTGTAGCAAGGCCCTTGCGCGAGCGGCAACCAAACGGCGCGTGCGGTGCGATTCGGTCGGAGCAGGTACACTAGGAGGAGGACGGAAAGGACCAGACGAACGTGGCAAAACGCGTGGTGCGCAAGGTAAATCCGGAAATCCTGATTTTTGACGTGGACGGTGTTTTGATTGATGTGCGGGAGACGTTCTGGCGCTCGGCGCTGCAGACCGTGGAAAAGTTGACCGGCAAAAAAGGGACCTGGGCGGAACTCCACGAATTGAAGAGGCAGCCTGGAAATAACGACGACTGGATGATGGTTTCGCGCTGGGCGACGGCTCGCGGCGTGCCCACGACCTACGAAGAGGCCCGCGAGGCCTTTCAGCCATTCTATTGGGGGAGCAACGGGAAGCCCGGCAACGTGGAGAAAGAAAAGTGGCTGGTGACGCCAAAGCTGGTGGAAAAATGGGCACGGCGTCGGGAGCTGAATTTGTTCACGGGAAGAACGCGGCCCGAATTTGCCTATTCCTTTGAGCGTTGGACGGCGGCGAAATACTTTCGTAAGGTGGT
>JAJPIE010000044.1 GCA_021324935.1 Acidobacteriota bacterium | reverse complement strand
TTGCGCGGCCAGGTTTGGGCGATCGCCGACTGCAAAGTGTCGGCAATCCAGGCCTCGGCGTTGTACGCCGGTATCAGGATGGAAACGAGCGGCTTCATCGTGAGAGTTTGTGTGATGTCAGATCAATTGAGAACCGCGCCCGCGGCTGCCAACCCGGCCATCCGTGCGCCCTGCCATCGGCTAATGGATGCGGCGATTCGCGCACGGGGATTCGGCTCCTCGCTGGCTAATGTAGCATGAGCAGCTTGCGCCACATTTCGGGGCATCCAAAGGGCCAGTGCTAGAATAGACACGACCTGTTCGAGCAGAGCGAAGGGGCATCCTGTGCCAAGACTGAACGGAAGTACAGTAGCTTTCAAAGCCGCCTCTGACGAACCATAGAGCTGTGGGGAGGCCCCTTGGGGCCTTTTATGCGCACTGAGGAACGCCGCAAATGAATCGATTCGCAAAGTCAATTTCATGCGTGCTATTTCTAAGCACTTTGTTTGCTGTAGGGTCCAAGGCTCAGACCATCAACGCTGCCAGTTGCTCGGCGGCGGATGTGCAAGCAGCGCTAAACAGCGTCACGACAAGCGGAACCACCGTAAAAGTTCCCGCCGGAAACTGCACTTGGGCGAGTGGTGTCAAGCTGACTACGTCTCTCAGTGTAACGGTAATGGGAGCGAGCACGGTCGCTACGAGCGATTCACACGGAAACCCTGCAAGTTTTAATGACAATACTGTAATTACGGACGGATTTGGCGGACCACTCCTTAACCTTGGGACTGCAGGAAATAACACCTCGCAACTGGTGCGAGTGAGCGGGATCACCATCAAGGCAACTTCTCAGAGCACCTATGAGTTGAGCCTGGGTTCCGGCGGGCAAGTACGTATAGACCACTGCCACTTCATCGGATTGAATCCGGATGCACGCGTCTGGAGCTACGGAGTGGCTGACCATAACCTACACGACGCGAACGGAAACATGGTTGCCAACGCGTTTCAGGTGTTCACAGATTCTCAAAACAATGGCAACGTTGCCTGGAATTCGCCGACCCAGTTTGGGACAGCAAATTTCTTTTTCATCGAAAACAATACGTTCAATGATGGCTTTGGAAACGACTGCAACGAAGGAGGAAGGTACGTGGCACGCTACAATACCTTCCATGGAACGCTCCAGAACGGAGCAACTCTTCAGTCCCACGCAACCGGTGCAGTACAAACGCCGCCGTGGCGAGGATGCCGGGCTTGGGAAATTTATAATAATTGGGTGACTAGCACCTACAGTGGCGGAGCTTTCGCCTTTTCACAGAATTTTTCGGGGACTGGGGTCCAGTACAATAACACTGTCACCGGGCAGAACCACGATCTCTTCATCCTGAATGATCGCGACCAGAAGCAGACCAACTACACTCAAGTGGCTCCTCCGCTTGGTTGGGGCTACTGCGGCACATACCAGACCGGCGTCGGCAGTCCATGGGATGGCAACGCAAACCTGAACGGTTCAAATGGCTCTCCTTGCATCGACCAGCCCGGACGTGGTCAGGGCGACATGCTTCAAGGCTTTTTCCCGAGTGTCTGTGACCTTACCGCAGGCCTTTGCGCTCTTTCCAACTTTCTAGGGAGTTGGCCACACCAGTATCTCGAACCAATCTATCTCTGGAATGATACGTGGACCTGTCCGGGTTGCTCCTCGTCTCCCTCTCAGATTTCGATTTCCAGCCCGGAGAATAACATCGTCATGAATCGCGATGTCTACGCCGATACTGGAGCATCTTGCGCCCAAAACGCTACAACCTGCTCAAGTGGCGTTGGTGTGGGTACTCTTGCTCAACGTCCCTCGAATTGTACTGCTGGGCCGGGGGGAACGTACTACACAAGCCCTACAGGCTCGTATGGCGTGGGTTGGTGGGCAACTGACCAAAATACGCTTTATGCTTGTTCTTCAACAAATAATTGGACGGCGATTTATACACCCTATACGTACCCGCATCCATTAGCCCAGGGCACAGGCACCAGCAGCAACGTAGCGCCACCATCGAACTTGACAGCCGTCGTTCAGTAGCTCCATTCGAGGTGCGCCGCGGGCCGCTAGGACCGGCGACCGGTTTTCCAGAAGATTTCGATGCTCGGCTCCCGGCAGGACGCAAGAGCCGATGCCATCCCGGCAAGACTCAGCCACTGTTTGCTCGCAAGACCATTGCGGCAATCCGAGCTGTAGTTAAAGGCCCCCGTGGGATCCACCTCACCCAGGCGTCTGATGCAGGCAAGCCCTTCCTCGCGAAATTCCGGGAGATTTACCTCGAAGGAAAGATAAGGCACGGGCCGCTTCAACCCCTTGAGGACGTTGATTTCGTAGCCCTCCACGTCAATCTTGATGAAGAACGGGGCCTCTTGCTGGGCGATGAGGTCTTCCATCGAGATGGTCTGCACGACTTTCTCTTTTCCAAAATGCAATTTTTCCCCAAAACGCTTGTCGTCCTCTTTCAAGGACTCCGCCCATTTCTGACTAAGGGTGTTTTTCGCTCCCCCAGGCGCATCGATCCACATGGTTTCGGTGGGCCGTGCGGTCGCTGACCGCTTTCGGCACGATAACCAGCGGTTTCGGGATGACGCGATATTTCAGATATTTTTGCCGCAGTGTTTCCTGACAGCTTTCTTCGGGCTCGACGGCGACCACTTTGGCTCCAAGTTTCAGGAAAATTCCCGCCTTGTAGCCCTGGTTGGCGCCGATGTCAAAGATAACGTCCCCCGGCCGGAACCCCTCGAGCAGCGCGCGGTAAAAGTCGATTTCCCTTTGGCGGTCTTCGATAATCCGCCGATCCGCCACATGCCAATAGGCGTCATAAATCCAGGAAGCCTTGGCGCGCTCGTAAATTCCCGCCTTTTTCAGCAGACCGGTGAGGGATTCCTTCATGCCCTTCGATTGGGTTGCGGTTTTCAACTGCTTGTCTCTTGACGATTCCTAACGGACGGAAACCCGGATGGAATCGCCGGCTTCAATAGGGGCCGGAGCCTTCCCAGCGCCGGAATCAATGAACAATCGGTGGAGCAGTTCCAGGCTCAGAATCTTGTGCAATTCGTTCGTATAGTTCCGTTTGCCTTTCAGATGCCCGGCCACAATTCGTTCGACAGTTTTTCGCTGGATATACGGTCTGGTGAGACTCCGCGAATCGAGCAACATATCCCGGACATAGCCGGCGAGCGCATCGCGATACCAGACGCGGAAATGGAAAACCTTGTGCCGGCCCAGAAACAGGCGCTCCAGATGCAGGGAAGCAAGCGCGTGGTCGGCACGGGCTACCCACTGCGGCATTCCCATGTCGTAGGCGTACTCGGCCTTGAACTGAAATTCGAGAAACGCCCGGTGAGCGGTCTCCCAGAGGGCCGATTGATTCCCACCGAGGCCGCGGTCGGTCGGGATACTCGCCAATTTCTTGCTGCCATCGGAAATCAGGCGCGAAGAAATTTCGTTACTATCGAGGGCCTGCGCCGGAGCGCGAAACACGGCGCGTACGACTTCGTTATCAAAATATGGAGTGCGGATCGTGATTTGGGTCTGCTCCAGGCCGACAACCCCCCGGTAATCCCAGGGCGCCTGATGGAATACCGTGAAGGACAGCGGATGAAGCTGCTTGATAGACCCCAGGATTTCGGATGCGCGACGGATCTGCGGAAGAATATCGGATGAGTACAGGCCGGGTAAGGGCTCGGAAGGCTTGAAAGTGCTGACCCGGCGAAGAACCTCGCCGCCATAGTCTCCCGTCAATCGCACGGGCGCGATCTGGCGAAGTTTCTCGCTTAAATAGAGATCCGGGGAACGGCCCAGATCGACGCCACCTTCGCCGAGATAAATGGTGCGTTCCGCGTAGCGCGAGAAGCGCGAGAGAAACTCCTGTCCAGCGGGGATGACTTCAAATGGCTGATGGCACGCTTCGGCCACTTGGCGAGCCACGCGGACGTCGTGGTTCTCCCTAAACATGCTGCCGAAGGTGTGACATGGCAACGCGCCGGGCTGCGCCCCCTGCCAGGCCATAATCATGCGCGTGTCCAGGCCGCCGGTCAGGGACATGGCCACCGGTTCCCGGGCAGTCAGGTAGCGAGGAAGGTTCCTTGTGAAGGCTTCGCGGAATTCCCGGTAGAAGCCCTCTACATCAAGAAGTTCCTGTTCTTCCCATTCCCTCGGTTGGAAATAGGAGGCCTTTTTCTGCAGAGCGCCATTCTGGAAACTCCACGCAGAGGCCGGCGGCAAAACTTCAATGCCCGTGAACAGCGAGCGATTCTCCAGGACCGCGCCACAGGATATAAATTCACCCAGGCCCAGAGAATCGAGGTTGCGAAGCTCCGGGCGCACAGCCAGAATGGCCTTGGCTTCGGCGGCGAAATAAAAGGCGTCCTTGGCCTGGTGATAATAGAGGCGTTCCATGCCATAGCGGTCGTTGAACAACAGGGCCGTGCCAAGCCGGCGGTCGATCACCAGCCCATGGAATTTGCCATTCAGGTTTTTCGGGAAAGAGGAATCTTCTTCATAGAGATGCACCAGATAGGAGGGGCCAGATTCCTCGACGTCGTGCCCACGGAGTTTCAACCGGGTCTGGATGCCGGGTTCCGGGAATTCCTCTCCCGCGAAGACCAGCGTGACCTCACCGCTTTCATTCCGTAGCGGCATGCCATCGGCAAAGGAACCCTTTCGCGCCACCCATCCGACGTAGATGCCAAGCGACTCTTCCATCCAGGTGCCGGTCACGTAGAACTCCTCGTGACACATTGCAGCTAGCATCTGGCGCAGCTCGCGCTCCGCGTCCTCTCGCGGAATTCTCGTAATGAGACCTAGAATACCCGGCATTGAATGGACTCCGATTCGCGTTGGGTAAGGGAATTCGGCTTCAGGACTGGGCCGCCGAACCGGAAAGGGAGTTCCTCTGGCCGCCTCCGGGTCTGGATGGCCTTGCCGAGTACCATTGCTTCCGGAATTTCCGGTAAATAGAAGCGACGGATTCTGGCACCACATCGTTCAAGTCATGGTGAAGGCCGAGGCGCAGACCAAGGCGCCCCCGGAGGGTGAGCGGGACAAAAAACCGGGGGACATCGATTTTCTGGAAACCGTTATGCCGCTTGAAATCGGCAAGTCCGTCAGTCTGTTTCTTGCCATAGGTCATATTTGCGTACCAGAGATAGGAGATCTTGCGGTCGGCACAGGACCGAACCGCCTGCGCGATGAGTGCATTGGTCGGGGCCTTATCCTGGTGGCCAATCATGGAGACGATTTGCATCAGGCCCGCTTGGGTATGATCTTCATTGCATACCAGCTTGACGAAGCCAATTAGGGTATTTTCGAGATAGGCACCAATGAAGATACTGCGATCCATGAAGGTCGCATTCATTTTACGCACGGTCTCGAGATCCTTTCCGTAATGCCAAAAGGGCTTTCCCTGGCGGACGGGTGATTCGTTGTAGATCGCGTGGATTCCTCTCACGTAGGCGTCGTCGTAAGGGACTTCTTGAATAACCACGCCGCTTTTAGCGGCCTTCCTGATTTTGTTGCGTACCTTGAAATCGATCTGCTTCGACATCCACTCATCAAAAGTGGAGATCGGGAGTGCAGCCATATTGTCCCACTCCATCTTGTAGTTGTACCTAGGCAGGGTGTCCGACAACTTCTGGATGAACGTGAAGATGTCGACGGGGTACCCGGATCTGCGCAACTCTGCCAGAGCCGCTTCCGGGTTATCCAGGTATTGATATCCTTCGCCGTCGACAAATCCAACTCGGATTAGTTTCCCTCTGGTTCGTATCTCTTTACCGCAAATCTCTAATGGAGGCATTCACTTCCCCTTTTCACTATGCGCTAAACTCACAACCCCGCTATTTCTTGTTTGCAATTGACGTATTCATCTCTCGTGAACGGCGACTTTGGTAGCGGTCTGACGGATTCTAATTCTTCGCTTTGGAGACCAGTCATCGACTAGGGTCGCCGCTGGTGAATTCACTGGAATTTTGGAGGTTATGGGCGCGGATAATGCCACTATAAGAAACACGAGCCACATCAAGCCGCTGCGGAAGCCGGCCTCGGTGACGCAATAGAAGAGCATGATGAGCCACAGCGCCAAATAAAACGAAGCTACCGGCGCCCCTTGCGAAAACTCCCGGCCGATCTTGAGGTAGCTTGCCAGCAGGAAACCGCAGATCAGGAAAATTCCAACCACGCCCAGATTCAGGTACATCTCCAGGAAACCGTTGTGGGCCTCATTGATGGGGCCGAGACCCGCGTTATGCCAAAAGTATTCCAGGCGGGAGCCCATCCAGAAACTCTCGTAGCCCGTGCCGATAACGGGATTGGTGTGCATGCCGAGGACAAAGGACCAAATTTTGGTGCGATCCGTGAGCGTGGGGTCCTTGCCGATGGCCGCGGCCAGGTTTCCCGCCGCGCCCAGGCCGAAGGAAACCAGCAGATACAGGAAGAAAACGCTGGGGATCAGGATTTTCAGCATGGTCGGGTGGCGGCGGAACATCTGGCTCCGGGCGGCGATGATGGTGGCGCACCCGAGCGCCATGCATACCTTGCAGGTGGCGCTGTTGGCGGTGATCAGCAGGGATAGGCACATCAGCAAGAAAGCGAAATCCACCTGGATGATTCGTTTGGCGCGGCGATCCTTGCGCTCCGCCCACCTTGCAGCGAGATCCCAGAAAAAAAACAGGCCGCAGAGCAGAGCAAGCAGGCCCAGGAGATTCTTTCCCGTGGTGGCGCCTACAAACATGCCCATCCCCGTCCAGGCGTCATACTTGCGGCTAAGGACCGGGAAATACTTATCCAAAATGATGGAGAGCGGGATCAGCAGGTAACCGAGCCGCCGAAACAGGGCGCGGACCGCTTCGACGGGATGAGGGTCGGTCAGAACAACCAGGATGACGAAATAGTTGCCGAGGTCACGGAACCAGCGCTTGAGCGCGATTAGCGGGAAGTCCGACCACACGAAGCTGATCAAGGCAAACAAGATAAAAGCCGTCAGCCAGAGATTGCGGGAAACGAAGCCGCCCCAGTTGAAGCCTCGCTTCACCAGAACGGCCAGCGCGAGCACCATCAGGAGAAAAAATATGGACCGGTCGAGAGGGTTTCCTTCCTCCAGCGCCTGGGCCCCCGAGGCTGAGTCAAAGCCAGTCCACTGAGACGGAAGGCGGGAGGCCTGAATGAACAACCACGCTATGGGAATCCAGAGCGCGGGGGACGTGCCCGGCGCCTTGGCGGGGTCGAACCACAACAGCGCCACGAGCAGCACAAACCAGACAAGAAGTGCGAGTGTGGGAGGCACGTTAACTATTGTAGAGCAGCGTGGCGCGCCACTTGCTGGCGATCGGCGCCCGAGGCGAAGTTTCAGTTAGCCCCGGAAAGCGAGCAGGCGGGAAAGCTGCTTGCGACCTGCTCATCGGAAAACGCAGCGCTGGGATGGCCCTGCGCGGGAAGCTTTGGAGCGGGGCGATGGGTCCGCAGTCGAAGGCCTGGAAGGCTTGCGGATTCGCCGGCAGGAAGCGCCACACGCGACGCACCCGGGATTGCGGGATCGGTCTCAAACGCGGCGGATCGGCGCTTGCGAAACCACGCGACGGCTTCGCCGGCGGTGGCGAACCAGGCGCCGCGGCGTTTCATGCTGGCCAGCAGGCTGCGATATGGCTCGTCCCAGAGGCGCTCCGGGGCGAGGCTGCGGTCGTGCCAGTTCACCGTGACGACGCCGCCAAAGCGGGCAGCGTTGTTTTGAATTTTCTCAAGGATTGGTTCGGCCTCGCGGGGAGACAGCTCCATCCGCGAAGGATAAAAGAGCGCGGTGTCCATCACGTGCAGCGGCAATTCGAGAAGCTGGTGAGCCGCCAGGGGCTTGTAAACCTGCGTGGTGCCGGCGCGATAGCCGATGGCGTCGTTGTAGCCAAATGTGGAATCATACGCGGCTCCTGCTTTTTCCAGTTTCGCGGGAGTGTCTTGGTTGTAGTAAAGCCAATGCATCCGAACACCGGAAGGTGCAGCCCCCGCGGATGTTGCAATTTCCCGCAATTCCTCGCGGCCTTTCGAAATGTCCGCCCATGCGTCGATGCCGTGGAGCCCAACTTCGTTCCCGCTGGCAATGAGTCGCGCGAGGACATCGGCAATGTCCCGAGCCGCGTAGCCGGACGCGCGATAGGCAGGCGCCGGACCGTTTGCGCTGACTCCCGGCCGGTTCTTGAAAGGAAGGACAAAAAACGTGGAGCGAAATTCCTGCTCAATGTTTTGATACCGTTCGGCAAATTCTCTCCAGAAGTCTTTCGCAAAGCCCAAATGAACCAACGGCAATTTTAGAGCCGCAACCCAGTTCCTGAGAAATTGCCGGATCGTAATTTGCCCGGCAATCAGATTCCTAAGGGAACCCAGCGTCGCCCGATAGATGAATCCAAGCATGGTGTGATCCAGCTTATGTTGGCGGATGGAGGGATGATCGACGTCGTGGGTCAGGCAGGCAATGAAATTGTAGCCTTCAGGAACCGGGGGAATTTCAACCAGTGAGATTCCCCGGCTGATGATCAAATCTCTCAAGACAGCGATGTGCAAGTCGAGGGTTGGCACGATCGCATTTGCCGAAGGCTGCCCGACCGTAAGCAAGGTTCGGATCTCATGGAACAAGTCGTAGCCAATTCGAACGTACGCGGTATTTCCGGTTTCTTGAAAATATCCCACGCACTGCCCAGAGTCGTTGTCCTTCAACAGGCAACCTTGGCCGCCGGCGAAGGAAATCACACTGCCATATATAGGGAAATTATCCACGCCGTAAACGAGGCGGCGGGACGCGAGCCTCCGGTCAGGAATTGCAGTTTGCGCTTGGACGTCATGTTTGGTTTTCCGTCCGGCATAGACAATGATCAGCTTGGCAGTTTTGCTCGGCTGGAAATCGCCCGCGCAGAGTACCACGTCGTAGATGCCATCCTCGCGAAGAAATTCCCAAGGAGTTTTAAAGAGTTCAAAGAACTCACGGACAACTCCGTGGTCCTCAGCATTCGCGATGACGCCAATCACGACGAAGGCTCCTAACTCGCCACTGCGACGGGTTCCTCGTGCACCCGCAGCCATTCTTCGAAGAGGACGAGACTAAACAGGATTTTGTGGTTGTCGTTGCGTCCAGAAGCATGTTGATCAAAGAGATTTTTGACGGCCTGATGACGCAGATATTGGAAGATCTTCGATTTCGGATCGCGAAGCGTGTCCGCCATTTGATTGTCGAACGCTCCTTTAAACCACTCATCCACCACGTTGACGGCGAAACCACGCTTGGGACGCTGCAAAATCGACTTGGGCAGGAAATTTCCGCAAACTTGCCGGTGCAGCCACTTCCGAGTTCCATTGCGGACTTTGAAATTCGCGGGCAATCTTTCAACGTATTCGACGATTTCTTTATCAACAAAAGGCACGCGCAATTCCAGGCTGTGTGCCATGGACAGCTTGTCCGCGTACATGAGGAGCTCGTCGGGTAGCGTGGACCGTACTTCCAGGAACTGGAAGCCCCCCAGCTCATCGGTTCCATCCATCAGCTCGACCATGTCTTGCCAACAATCAAGAATCGTGTCGCCGGCATGCGACGGCAGGACCCCTTCCTGAAACAATCCTTCGACTTGATCACCAGGCAACAAGGAAAGGACATGCTGGTATCGCTGCATGCGGTTGGGAATGTCCAGGGAATGAACGCCGCGCTTCAACATTTCATTTCTCGGAAGAGCGGAAACGGTTGAGGAAATCGGAGAACGGACCCAGCCTGGCAGGCTTGCCCACCAAGCTCCATAGCGAACGCCGAGGTGCCGCTTGTAGCCGCCGAAAAGTTCATCCGGACCCTGGCCAACGAGCGCGACTTTCACGTCGTGCCGAGCCCACTGGCAAACAAAATACATCGGCACGATTGAGGAGGCGGCAATCGGTTCCTCCAAAGTGGCGACGATTTTCGGCAAAGCTTCCTGAAACGTCTCTTTGGAGATATTGATGCTTGTGTGCTTCGAGCCCAGAATGCGCGCGGTCTCTGCGGCGTCTTCCAGTTCATCCTGTGCAAACGACGACCCATAGCCCACGGTGTAAGTCGGCCATGCACTCCCGCTCAGATTCATCAAAGCGAGCAGCATTCCGGAGTCCATGCCGCCGCTAAGAAGCAGTCCGACCGGAACGTCGCTGATGAGCTGGCGCTTGATGGCGGCTCTATAGATGGAGAGGAGCTCTTCCTTGGCCTCCGCAACTGATTTCGCCGGGCTGAAAGGTTCTGGCTTGAATCGGTACCAGCGGCTGACGCTCCACTTGCCATCCTGAACGGTCAACTTGGTACCCGGAGCCAGTTTTCGCAGGCCTTTGAGGATCGTATACGGCGATGGCGTAAAGCGGTACCTCAGGAAAAGATCGAGCGAGGTGGTGTCAATTTCTGTTTTGCCCGGCAGGACCGCCCGGATTGGGCGCATCTCCGAGCCAAAATAAATACTATCGCCATCGACCCGGTAGTAGATCAGCTTGATGCCAAACGGATCTCGCGCAACAACTAACCGCTTCTTGCGCACATCCCAAATGGCAAGGCCGAACATGCCATTCAGGCGATTCAGAACATCGTCACCCCATTGTTTGTAGCCGTGGATGATGACTTCCGTGTCCGAATTCGTCCGAAATACGTGGCCGAAGCTCTGCAACTCCCGCTTGAGCTCGGGGAAATTGTAGATTTCACCGTTGAACACTACCCAAACGGTTTCTTCGACATCAGACATGGGTTGATGTCCGCCGGAGAGGTCGATGATCGAGAGGCGGCGAAATCCAAAGCCAAGGGAGCCATCGATAAAATAGCCTTCATCGTCAGGGCCGCGATGGATGATGGACTTCGTCATCGCTTCGAGGTTTTCGCGCCGGACCGGCGCCTGACTCTTGAAATTGAATTGTCCGCAAATCCCGCACATACGCTTTAGCTACTCGTTTCTCCTTGACGAAACCAATACGAGCATTTCTTTCGGATCATTTTGCTGTGCAGCGGGGCGGTTCTTCGCTACCAGAAAGCTAAGGCTGCGAAACATCTGGGACTGCGCCCAGCGGTGCATGGGAACATTGTCCCAGCCAAAGAGCAGTTCGCGCGCGCGAAAAGCGCCGTCGGATTTCTGCCATCGCTTCAACACGTCGTTGAGCACCAAGACGAGGATTCGATCCAATTCCGGAAACCGGCCCTGCAGCAGCACGCAGACGTTGATGCATTCCGCATAGTCATATAGCTCGCGGCGATAGACCGTGAGCCGCGGAGCTTTGGAGAATGGCTTCGGAAGTCCGCCGGCATCGAACAGGTTCTTCACGTAATACTCGACGCCTCGCTGGATGGCACTCGAACATTGCGCTGAACCGGTGAGCTGCTCGATCTTTGCAAGCGCCTTCAGAACAAAGCAGGTGTGGAAGTGATCCACAAAATCTCTGACGTTGTCCATCGAGTAATACCAGGAGCCGTTCGGGTTCTGTGACTCGAGGACAAAATTCAGATTCCTGGCCGCCACTTTTGCGTACCTATCGTCCGAAAAATCCCGCGCAGCCTGAGTGAGGAGGAACGCCCGGTAGGCATTCGCGTTCACCACTCCCTTGGTGTATTCCTTCCCGGGAGAATAAGTGCAGGTGGAGGCGTTGGCGGAGACTTCGAAGTCGTCATAGTCCTCATAAGCGTGCTCTGCGATGGAGCGCATGACCTCCCGCCACTGGGGATCGCCATCCAACTGATAGACCTGCCGGAAGGCTTCGTACATATAGGGCACGGACGTGATCATCGGGGTGCCGGCTTTGTATGTTCCGGTGCGAGTTTCCCAATTGAATGGATAGCCCCAGCAATAGTGCCGGCATCCCGGGGTGCGGGTGGCCTTCAATACGTCCAGAAAGTGGACCGCGCGTTTGAGACAGGCCTCATGATTGTATGTCTGGGCCAGAAACGCAAATCCCATGGCATAGTGAGCATCGGCAATCGGGAAGCGTTGCGGCTTCCAGAACAGCCGCCGAGCCGAGGGAATAAAGGCCTCTGAAAAAATCATGGGCGCAACCGCAATTGTGCCTAGTTTCGGGCTTTTGTAATAGAGGGCCTTGGCGCTTCGCCCGAGATCGCTTGCGAAATAGCTCTGGTGATCGTAAGAGGTCTCACCGAACTTCTCGAGCCAGCCTGTAAAGCGGCTTAGCGACTGTTCAACTTCGCTGGTTTGTATTTTGTTCATTTCAGCCACGGCCCTTCGTCAGGAACTTGCCTACTCGGACAAAAGAGTGAATTTATCCACGGGCTTGAACGTCAGAACGCTCTTGGCAATCACTTTCAACTTGCGCATCTGCTCGCGACGATGAAAGGTCATAAGCTCTTTCGAGATCGGCCGATTCAACCGGCGCACAGCAGCCCATCCATAACCCAAGCCAAGTGCGAGCCCCTCTACGATATAGGGCGGTTTGAACATGCGATAGCTCACACGGAATAGTTCCCAGAGCGGGTGCCCGCCCAGATAGTAGTCCTTCTCGCCATAGGAAAAGGCAGCCGCAAACACGCTCCGTTCGGCCGTCCCCAGGTGGCGATAGTGAAAAAACGATTTTTCGCGGTACGACCGTGTTTTCCAACCCTTCATTCGAGCCGTGGTGACCGCGATCCAATCGATGCCCCCTGCTTTGTTGGCGAAATAGCCCCCGATATCCGCGAAACACTGTCGACGAAACAACTGGCACTGCCCCGATACATGAAGTTGCCCTTCCAGACTGTCCGTCTCCGAATTGTACCCGCCCTCTTCGCGAAAGACCGTCCCTGCCACGCCGAGCCGGGGATCTTCACCAAATTTGGCCAGAAGAAATTCGAAATGATCCGGATCCAAGAACACATCGGAATCCAGGTTTCCAATGATCTCGTAATTCAAATCCTTCACTTTTTCCTGACCGGCATTAAAGGCATGGACTTTAGCCGCGAAGTTCCGCTCCTTGCGAACGGGAAGATTCACTAGTTCGATCCAATTGTATTTAGCGAGAAAAGGCTCAATCTTGCTCACCATGGAGTCGGTTGATCCGTCGTTCACAATCACCCATTTCAGCGGAAGGTAGGTTTGATGGGCCACCGATTCGATGGTCTTTTCGATGAACGCCTCTTCGTTGCGGGCTGGCGTAACCAGCACGTAAGGCGGCAGGGACTGCTTGCTTTGCGCGGTCACTTTTTTACCTTCCATCAGCGTTGTCATCTTAGCTCCGTGGAGCGGGCTGCTGCGCATAGACTTCCGAGCGTTCCGCAGTCAGCGACTTGTCATATTCCTCTTCCGGCTCATGCACAACCACATGGCTTCCACGTGTGGAGAACGAAAATGGCACGCATAGCAGGTTTTTCAGCCGCATGCGCAGTGCTTTGCGCCGTTCGGGACTTACGAAGAAAAGCATAAACCCGCCGCCGCCAGCGCCAAGCAACTTTCCTCCAAGCGCCCCGGCGCTGCGGCCCGCTTCATAGATTTCATCCAGACTGTTGTTAGTGATGTTTTGCGTCAGGGTGCGCTTGATCTGCCAGGATTCGTTCAACAGGTTGCCGAACTCATCTAGGGAGCGATTCGGGTTGCTGATGATGGCTTCCGCCTCGTCAACCATTTGCCGCATATTTTCCAGTTCGCGCTGCTTTTGGGGAGTCACGCGGATTTGCTCTTTGGCCACTTCGGAAGCGATACGGGAAAATCCAGTGAAGAACAGGGCGCAGTGCTGCTGCAGCGCAGCCAGCCTTGCGGCCGGCGCAATCACCTGCTTCACTTCAAATCCCCCATCGGTATGGAAATTGATGCGGTTGAAGCCGCCGTACGCGGCGCTGATCTGGTCCTGCGATCCCACCGCTTCTTTCAACACTTCCTGTTCGACGTGAATCGCATCAAGAGCAAGAGCGTGCTTGTTGCGCATCTGCTCTCTCAAGGCGTAAAGACCCAGAAGAAACCCAACCGTAAATGCAGAACTCGTGCCCAAGCCGGTTCGCGCGGGCAAGTCCGCAACGTGGTGGACCTCCACGCCGTCTTCCATTCCCATAAACTGCAAGCAGCCCCGGACGGACGGATGTTCGATGGCCTGGTTGCGGTCGACATTTTCGACTTTCGAATAGGAAATGCGGCTGTGATATTCGAAAAAGGGCGGAAGGTGCCGGCAGGTGATATAGCAGCATTTGTCGATCGTCGTGGACAGCACGGCACCGCCGTGTTCCCGATACCAAATCGGATAATCGGTGCCGCCGCCAAAGAAGGAAATGCGAAGCGGAGTGCGTGTAATGATCATGCCTAGGCTTCCTTTTCAGGAATTCTCAAACTCGCTCAGTTTCAAAACAAACACAAGAACTTGTGGCCCTCAATCATCCCTGCGGCTGTCGCGACCGGTCTGTTCGGGGTTCGAGGCCCGCAGCCCTAGAAAGGCTGTGGTACAAGGATTGGGCGCGCGCGTAATCTTCCGGAGTCCCGATATCGATGAACATGCCCGTTTGTTCCACGGCGAAAACACGATGTTTCAGCATCCCGGGAAGCACATCTTGCTCCAGGCTGGATGGCGCATTCGGAATTTCTTGAAGAATGTCGCGGTTGAAAACGTAAACGCCACCGTTGATGATGCCGGACGATTGGATCCCGGTTTTTTCGCTGAATTGGGTAATCCGATTACAGTCGTCGAGCTGAACGGTTCCGTACCTTGACGCATCGGGAACGCGTCGAACAGCGATGGTTGCCAAAGCGCCTTGTTCTCTGTGAATACGAATCAGCTGCCCAAGATCTATTTCCAGGAAAGAGTCGCCATTCATCACGACGAATTCAGGCGATCGCTCGAGAAACGGCTCGGCGAGTTTGATCGCTCCCGCCGTGCCTAGCGGTTGGGTCTCTTCGGAATACTCCACACGCATGCTCCACTTGCTGCCGTCTCCAAATTCCCGCCGAATCTGCTCCGCCCGGAAACCAGAACACATCACGAGTTGACGAAAACCTTGTGATCGAAGTTGCAGAACGAGCAGTTCCAAGAATGAAATCTCACCGATGGGAGCCAATGGCTTTGGCTTGTCGGATAGCACAGACCGAAGCCGGGTCCCGAACCCTCCGACCAGGAGGAGAACCGGGACCTTCACAATGCCCAGGTCCATCTCAGTCCTCGATTTGCTTTGTTCGTTCAATTGGTTTCCGTGAGCAATCGGGATCGTTCCCAGAGCGAACTAAAGAACCTCCAACCAGTAGTCCAACATCGATTGCAAAGTGTTCTCGATGGAACTCAGCGGCTTCCACCCGGTATCCCTTCGGATCTTCTCAGTACTGCCGAAAATAATTTTCTCATCGGAGGGGCGCATCAGGCGGGCAGCCGGCCGAATTTCCGCTTTGATTCCAGCCAGCCGGACGGCCAAGTCTAGGACCTCATGGATGCGATACGTCCGGGTCGCGCAAAGATTATAGGATTCTCCGTGCTTCCCTTTCATTGCCGCCAGGTAGAATCCACGCACCGCATCTTGGACATCCAAAAACGCGCGGCGAGGATTCAAATTGCCAACTTCAATCACTGGCGCCTGCAAACCCTTCTTGATTCGCGCCACCTGCCGCACGAAATCGGACGGCGCATCGTTGATCTTTCCCGGACCGGTCGTGTTGAACAGCCGGATATTCACCGCAGGAATCTTGTAGTCCAGAAAATATTCACGTGCCAGAAGATCCAGGCACACTTTGCTGATGCCATAGGGATGTAGAGGATGCAGCGGCTGCTCTTCCCGGACGGGGACTGCCGATGGCGGAACGTTGCCGTATTCCGCACTGGAGCATGCCGAGACGATCACGGCCCGCCGCTTCATGTGCCGCACGCCTTCCAGCAAATACAAGGACCCCATGATATTGGACTCGAACGTGGTCACCGGGTCCGCCCAAGAGGCTGTCGGCAGGCTCTGCGCTCCCATATGAAAAATGTGCGTCGGCTGGTGCTCTGCCAGGACTTGCGAGACTCGTTGCCCATTGCGCAAATCGCAGGCAACGAATTGGACGTTCCGCAATTTTGGGAAGACGTGCACAACGTTGTTGAGATAGGACCCGATTACAGGCCAGCCCTTGGCATGGAGAAACTTAACCAGGTGCGACCCGATGAATCCTTCAGCTCCGGTTACCAGTGCGATTTTTTTCATGTAGTCCGAGTTTGGCTTGGATGGCGTTTTGTCAAATTGGTGGATCAGACTTGCGGGAGAAGATTCATCGAGCAACGGCTATAGGCTGTGCCTTCTCGACACGGAACTGAACACCGTTTGCGCCGAGACTCGCGTAGGCGATCCGAGCGCGTTCCGCCTGGGGCCCCTCTATCTTCCAAGCGCCGCCCTGCTGCACCAACTTCATTTGGCGTCGCGCCTTCCACCAGTCCGCGACGTCTCTAGGCAAAGCGATCCACATGCCCTGGCTCGAGCGGAGTTCTGACAAGTACGCGAGCAAATCGTTGTAAAGCTCGCTGGCCCACTTTTCGGTGACGTAGTCCGGATGAACGATGAAACTGACCAGGCCATAACGCTGCTGGATCATAGCGATCTGCTTTTTCCAAAGATCCAGGGAACGCTGCTGCAAAATGTGAAACAACGAATAATCTTGCGTCGTCGTCAGAGGCAACTCCAGAAGATCCCCGATGAAGTACGGCATCACCGTGCAGCATCCGCCGTGCTGCGGGTCCAGATGGGCCATGTTTGGCACAGACATATCGTAGGAAAAGCGAAGTTCGGGAAGCCAGGACAAATTCCGGTACATGACCGGAGAACGAAAACCGACCGCTCTCCACTTTTCCGCATAGGCATTTATCTTCTTTGCGCGCTCGGAAAAGACGGCTTTCGACGTAAAGAGGTGACCATCATGATTCAAACCATGCAGGCACACTTCGCAACCGTTGTCGCGTATGCCCTGAAGAAATTCTTCCGGTACCTCGTATCTCTGCTCCGGCACAACTTCGAAGGCCGAATAAATCCCGTGCCGCTTTTCGATCTGCATCATCGTCCCGCAGAAATCGCGCCCCAGCGCGGTTTCCACGTCGTGCGTCATAATGCAACAGCTCGACTGACCCTCCGGCCAGAACCAGATGAACGGTAGTTCCTTTGGCGTCTGAGCGTTCAGCAACTGGCGCCAGATCGCATCCATGAGCTTTTCCGTGGTGAAGTCGACAGGCCAAGCAGGAAACGCCTTGGAATCCCATCCGCGCAGCGCCATCCTTTGCAAATATTTGCGAAACGAAACCGGAAACAGCGGCCTTAGCCAGTAGTAGCAGTCTCGGACAAGTGATTTGATGCCCGTCTGTTCCTCGCTCGAAATGGAATTGTCGATGTACTTTTCGAGCCGGAGGATGCCGATCGCGTTATCGAGCTCCTGCAATTTCTCAATCGGCATGTTCCCATTACCATGGAAGCTCTGAAGCGCATTTAGCCAGTGTATAGGATCTGAATTCGATAGACCGACGCCCGTCGACACATCAACTTTCGCGCCAGCGCCGGCAAATATTCTGCTTTGCGGACCGGTTGCAGGGGAGTCGATCAGCGATTCGGGGTACCGTGTATGATCGAGAAAATTGGTGAGCATGTTCACTTACAGGAGGTGATTTGGTTCTGATAACCCGCGTCTGCCGGCCAATTTGAATTGCCAAGACTCATGCGGGCGCTAGAAGCGAAGTCCTTTGTTCAGAAACGCCTTGATCTGCGAGCGATTGGGGTATGTATAGTTTGGCCACTCTCCGGCCGGCTGCGGAGTCCCTGCGGGAAGCTGCGCTATCGCCTCCTCGAGGACTTGCGCCATCATCCGACCACCGGCATCCGATGTTTTCTGGTTCAAGGAGTACACGGTATCGCCGGGCTCAACGGGCAGTTCTACCTGGCGGATGATGTCGCCGGTATCGAATCCCTTGGCGAGTTTATGCAGCGTCACCCCCACCCGTTTTTCGCCGTTGAGCAGCGCATAAAAACTTGGGGCGATACCGCGATAATGCGGAAGATAAGACTTGTGCAAATTCCAAGCGCCGACACGCGCCAGGTTCCGGACACGATCTCCTATGTAATGGCTAAAATTGGTCGAGATAATGAAGTCTGGCGACCAGGCCTTTAGTTGCGCCAGGCTTGGTTCATCGTTGATATTCTTGCTGTAAAACATCGGCACGTTGTGCTGCGTCGCCAAAGCGGAAGGCAGTATTTGTTTCGCGGATTGGGTCACTTTACGAATGACCTTCATCTTGAACATCTCCGCCCCATAACGGAAACCGGACTTTCTGAAAACAAACCACGCCGCGCCGATTTTCGATTTCTTATAAATGGGGCAGGTCGAAATCACCGAGCCGGCAACCCATTCCGGATGCCGCTGGTATAGATACTTCTGCATGCTTCCCGCGAATTCATCGTCCACGGACAGGAACACAATCTTCATGGCGTGGCCTCAACCATCGCCCCGATCTTCTTGTCGTATGCTTTGTTGTAGGCCGCCAGCAGCGCCTCTTTCGAATGTTCCCAGGTCAACCGCGCAATCACGCGCTCCCTGCCGATATCCCCCATTGATTTGCGAATGGCTTCGTCGCCGAGCAATTCATTCACCTTTGCCGCGAAATCCCCTTCGTCGTTCGGCTGTGCAAACGAGGCCGCGCCTTCGGCGAAAAAGTGAACTTCCTCCAGATCGAAGGCCACGAAGGCTCTTCCAAGGCTCATATATTCTACTGCCTTGACCAGCGAGCATTTGTCACTGAGCGGTGTCTTGGGGTCCGGGCACAGGCAAAGATCCGCCGAAGCGATGCCTTCCATTACAGTCGGGTAGTCGACGCTCCCCGTAAAGGTGACCCGGTCCGCGATTCCGAGTTCGACGGCATATTGCTTCATCGGCTCAAGAACTGTACCCCCACCCATGATTCGAGTATGGAAATCGTTCCGTCCATGAACCACGGTGAGGATCCGAATAGCGCGCAACAACAGGTCAATGCCTTCTTGCGGGCCCATCATGCCTACATACGAAAGTAAATACTTCCTGCCATTTTTGAGCGCCGGATTTGGCTGGACATTACGCAGGTTTTGCATCGAGGGTCCATTCCGCACGACAAACACATTCTGGTCACTCTTGGCTCCCCGGCCAACGGCAATCCTTTTGCACGACTCGTTCACCACCATCACAACATCGGAAAAGACATAGGTAAGCTTTTCAAAGGCGAGCAAGGCGCGAACCACGAGATCATTCTTCCAGTTTTGGCCTTTTTGCACCTGATAGATCTCAGGCGAGAGATCGTGCTGGTCAAAAATGACCCTCTTGCCCAACAGCTTGAATGGCAGAGTCACCAAAATCAGGATATCCGGCGGGTTGCAAATCTGCACGACGTCGAAACCAACCCGGAAGAAGACAACCCACATCAACCAGAATGACATCAAGATCGCTACGCCATACTCCAAAAGGTAGGACACAAAACTGCCATCGGCTTGCCAAATCGGGTATCGAAAGATGGACACTCCATCGATAATCTCATAACTCTTTGTGTCCACGTCGATCCCCCTTGGCGATATGGTGGACACCTGATAACCCGCTTCCCGCAGCGCCTGACATTCCCGCCAAACACGCCGGTCAAACGGAACGGAAAGATTCTCGACAACAATCAGAATCTTTCGCGCATCCTTCAAGGGTTTGTTTTCCGTGGAGGTCATCTTTTTGTGATGCTGAATTCTTCAAATCCTACTATGCTCGCCAAGTGAAGCAGTACCGATCGCCCTCGACCAGAAATGCAGGCTAATTGAAGATTTGATTCACGCTTGTGAGAAGAGTTTGCCTCTCCTGTTGCCAGGTATGCGCCAGGTAGATTTCCTGGCCTCGGCAAGCCGCGGGTCCAAGCTCGTCCCGGTGGGAGTAAGCGTATTCCATCTTCCTCGCGAGGTCCGCCGCGTCCCCCGCTTCAAAATACATTAGAGAATCGCTTGGAAAATAGTCCTTGATTCCCTGCGTGTTCGGCACGATTGCAGTCTTGCCAAGCGATAGATAATCAAAGATCCGCGTGGGCGTATTGATGTCCGTGAAGGAATTGCGGGGATTTGGAATGACCCCGATATCCGCCGCTTCAATGGCAGGAACGAGGTCCTCAAGCCGCTTTGGACCCAGATATTGAACGCTCTCTTGCAGACCCTTGGCCCGCACCATGGCCATCACGTGTTCCAGGAAGGGAGTGCTCGGTCCGAAGATTCGGAGTTGGGCGTCCGGCATCTTGGTGTGGGCCAATTCAAGGGCTGCGATAGCGACATCCAAACCATTCCGCTCGACAACGGTGCCGTGGTACATGAAAATGAAGGGTTTCCTGCCGGCAAATTCGACTCCTGCGTGTCGCACCGCCTTGCGAAAAGGAAAGATTTTTGTGTCTGGCGTATTCATCACTACCGTAATCTTCTCCGCCTGGCAACTGCGGCCCGAGAAGAGATCTTTACACGCTTGATTCACCGTAATGACCTGATTGGCGCGCGCAATGCTCCACTTTTCCATGCCACGAATCAGCCGGACATTAAAGCTATCTTTTTCTAGTTTGAAAATAGTCGTCATCAGCTCCGGCATCGGGTCGTGAAGATCCAGAATCACCTTCGCGCCTAACGCTTTCGGCATCAGCGCGCTGATCACGAGGATGTCCGGCATGTTGTGAACGTAGACAAGATGGTAGCGGCGGTGAATAGCGCGAAGTGCAAAAAGCAGGGTAGCGACAAGAATAAAGCTTCCATACTGAAAAGCGTAGGTGAACTTGCCCCCGCGGCGATGCTTCATCGGAATGCGGGTAATCTTCAGATTGTCTGCCGTCTCTGCTTTGTCGTAGTTGCTATTTCCCAAACAAATGAGATCGACAAACATGCCCTCGTCGCGGAATGCGTCTATGACGCGACGCGGGCGCTCATCATCCGGGTAGGAGGAGAAGGTGACCATAGCCACCCTCTTTCCACGAAGTTGCGGGTAATGACCGGCGGGCGGAGGTACAGCTTGAACGGGAACGGTGAGTCGTGCCATCTGGGGATCTAGCAAAAACGGTTGGAACGTGAGCAGTTATTATTAACCGGCAAAGCCCTCGCGCGGTTATCGAAGCGCGCCTGCGACGATGCCCGCGGTGGTCTCTGGCTTCGCTTGCTGCTTGGCTTCGCGCTCCACCTTTTTCTGGTTGGAGGTTTTAATGGCCCGCAGCATCGCAGAATCCTCGAACTTGGAGAGGATTTC
Organism: Acidobacteriota bacterium; assembly: GCA_021324935.1. GTDB lineage: Bacteria > Acidobacteriota > Terriglobia > Acidiferrales > UBA7541 > Acidiferrum. The sequence goes on along the minus strand of JAJPIE010000044.1, from coordinate 178,951 downwards.
GATGTTGGGCATCACGCAATGCCCGCCGATGACGCCCGGGAAATACTTCACGGGAGGGAAGAATTTGATCTCGTCGTAGAACGATGTGATATCCGCATAATCCTGGCCGATCTTGTCACAATAGCGCTCCACCTCCTGAGCCCATGCGATCATCACGCCAAAAAACGTGGTCTCAGTCAACTTGGCAAGTTCCGTCGCTTCCGGCGCGGCAAGAATTTTCGTCTTCATTCCCAGGGATTCGAAATGCGAAGCAGCAAGCTGGGCCGCCGCGGGATCAGTGGCCCCAACAAACTTTGTGTAATGCTGCAGCTCCTGCAACATGCGAACGTGCTTCCCGCGAACCGGGCTGTTCACGACGGGAGAGCCGGAGCGCTCCGCGATGGCGCGGGTAGTGCCAATTCCCACCGTGCTATTGACAATGGTCACGGCCGGCTTAAACAGGCCGATGTAACGCGCGGCTTCGCCGATGAAGTCCTTGATTTCATAAGGAAAGCAAATGTGGAGAACGTCGACGTTTTCTACGATCTCCTTCGGAGGCTGGACGTCCACTCCAATCACGTCGTGGTAACGCGAAGCCAGTTGGAAAAGGGGTTTACCGACCTCGCCGAGTCCAACCACAACAACTTTCTGCTTTTTGCTCATGTGACACCGCCTCCTAAAGAAACTTTTTGATTCTAGATTCGGATTGGCTCACAAAAGGGCTCTGCAGTTGATTCGAACTGCTATTCTTGGCGATCTGCTACGAGGAGCGGAGTGTGCCCGATAGGCTATCGCCAATGAACTCACGTGGGGTGAGTCCGGCTTACCCTTCCGATTATAGTAACCCTTCTGAATTGAATGAGTTACAAAATCTTAACAACAGCTTTCAGCCTACACTTGAAGGGCAATCAAACAGCCAAATGGCCCGCCCCCGCCGATATCCGACCGCAACTCGATTAGAGGTCAACTTCTTTATTATCAATTGCTTGTGAAGCAACCAACCTTCTCCGAGCCCCCTGGATCGTCTGGATTTCGCGTTTGGCGTGGCTACGTGGAAAACATTTGCCACGATTTGACCACGGCTTTCCAAATTGCCGGGGCAGCCCTGCCCAACGCAAGATCGGGTCGAAATTCAGCCTCAGGAGCGAATTTCCCGGCTTCCAATCTGGTCCAGCGACCTGCCTGCCATCAGGGCGACACTGTGGTGCGCAAACTTGTAAAACCACTGCGGCCAGTGCAGCCAGTCGTATCCACCCTCGATTTTGGCTCGCAGTAACTCCACGTCGTCCCAGGAATTGACCGACAACCGCGGGAGAAAATATCGTTCGTCTTTTGGCATCGCCCTGCCAATCGTGGAGGACACTCCATGCAGGTACCCCATGTTCTGCAGTGCATCGGCAAGATAGCGAATGAAATCCCCGTCTTCTTCAGGAAGCGCGAATGGATAGGAGAATGATTCGACCGATGCGCCGAGCTTCTGCTCAATCGTCTCCTTGGAATACCCGATTTCGTAATCGATTTGATCCGGACCAAGCGAACGCAGATCCGCATGAGTGACGGAATGCGAACCAAATGTGATCCCCTGCGCGTGCAACTCGCGCACTTCCCGCCAGGTCAAGTAGTCGGCGCCTTCGACACGCACGGCGGAGTCCCGGATCCTGTCCGTTGCCAGGAACACGGTTGCCGAAAATCCACACTGGAGAAGCAACGGGAAAGCGTCCGTGTAAAAATCCTCGTAGCCATCGTCAAAAGTAAGCACGAATCGCTTGGCAAGGCTGCGGCCCGTTTCGAACCCGTCCAGAGCCTCGCCCAGATCGATTGTGCGGTAACCCTCGTTCCTTAGCCACTTCATCTGGGTGGCAAAAACGGAAGCTGGCGTATTGATTTGATGGTAGGGATGAACTTTACCAAAGAGATTTTCTGAAATGCTGTGGTAGGTCAAAATCGGGACACTGTACCTCGAGCTCCAGCCAATGAGCTTCGCAATCGGGTAGAAAGCGTAAAGCGTAGCTAGCCGATCGATGCGGGGCAGTTGGAACGCACGAAGAGGCATGGAATTTGCGAATGTGAAAATGAGGCCGATTTATCTGGCAGGAATGGAAAGTTGATTGGGACGCACGAAGGAACAGTACGTCGGTTCCAAGAGTAAATTAAAGGAGATTAAAATCGCCGGCATTGGGAGCAGGACACCGTGAGCCCAATGCCGACGTTGGAAGTTCGCTCGGATGGATTCAACAAGCAATTATCGCATTGCGGCTACCTTCGCTCCCACAAATTCCTTCACCGCTGACACGACTTCGTCCTGCTGAGCCCGAGTCATCTGAGGAAACATCGGGAGTGAAACGATTTCCCGGGCGACGCGTTCGGTAACTGGAAAATCGCCGGTCTTGTAGCCAAGGCTCTGATAGGCCTTCTGTTCATGAAGCGGAATCGGGTAGTGAATGCCCGTGCCGATTCCGGCTTCGGCGAGTCGCGCTTGGAAGGCTTCCCGATCGTGCAAGCGGACAACGTATAGGTGATAAACGCCCTTCGTCCAAGGGGCCTCCACGGGGAGAACCACGGAGTCCTTCACCTCGGCGAACAGCTCATGATAGCGATGCGCCAGATTGCGGCGCGATTCATTCCACTTGGCAAGATGCGGTAACTTGACGGAAAGCCACCCGGCTTGGATTGAATCCAGGCGCCCGTTGTATCCCTCGATGTCGTGATAGTACTTTTTTGCCTGGCCGTGGTCGCGGATCATCTTCATCCGCGCCGCCATGGCCTCATCGTTCGTCGTGACGGCGCCGCCCTCGCCGCAGGCTCCGAGGTTTTTACCAGGATAAAAGCTGAAGGCAGCCGCGTTGCCGATCGACCCGGCGCGCTTCCACTTGTTGTCTTTCTTCGAAAAATATTCCGCGCCGTGGGCCTGGCAGGCGTCTTCCACCACAAACAAGTTGTACTTCTCCGCGAGCTCCATGATCGGATCCATGTCCGCCATTTGCCCATAGAGGTGCACGGGCACGATGCCGGCGACGCGATGCTGGGACGCCTTCTCAATCAGCTTGCCGGTCTTTGCGTCGAATTCGCACTGCTTCTCGAGGTAATCGCGGAGTTTTTCCGGATCCATCGTGTAGGTGCGCTCGTGAATATCCACGAACGCAATTCGCGCGCCGGCCTGAGAAATGGCTTCCGTGGTTGCGATAAAGGTGTGGGGAACCGTGATGATAATGTCGCCTGGGCGCACATCCGCGGCCATGAAGGCGAAGCGCAGCGCATCGGTGCCGCTGTTGACGCCAACGCAGAATTTCGCGTGACTGAAGGCACCGAAATCGCATTCAAATCCCTCCACCATTGGCCCGCCAATGAACCCGGCGTTGCTGAATGCTTTCTTCACAACGTCCAGGAGTTCTGTTTCCAGCTCTTTGTGCGGGGTGACCAGATCGAGAAATGGAACTTTCGTTGGATTTGCCATGATCTACTTTTTCTCCTCGGTAACAAAACGCAAAAACTTTGCGGGATTTCCTGCCACGATCGCGTTTGCAGGCACGTCTTTGGTCACGACGCTTCCTGCACCCACGATCGCGTTTTCGCCCACGGTGACGTTGCAAAGGATTGTGGAGCCCGAGCCGATCGATGCACCCTTGCAGATGCGCGTCTTCTCAACCTTCCAGTCGGCTTCCGTTTGCAAACCGCCGCCGGCAACCGTTGCGCGCGGATAAACGTCGTTGATGAACGTCACGGAGTGGCCGATGAACACGTTGTCCTCGATTTCCACGCCTTCGCAGATGAACGTGTGACTCGAAATCTTGCAGCACTTGCCAACCGTGGCATTTTTTTGAATTTCGACGAACGCTCCGATCTTCGTTTCGTCTCCGATTTCGCAGCCATAAAGATTGATGAACTTCGAGAGCTTTATATTTTTGCCCAACTTCACCGACGGAGCTATGCAAACGAATTCGTTCACAGGGATACCGCCTCTCCTCGGGTTCGAATCGAGCGGTTCGCGGCTTCCAGAATCCGCACGACGCGCAGTCCCGCCATGCCATCGTTGAAAGGAGTCTTGTTTTCCTCAATGCATTTCACGAAGTAAGAGGTTTCCGCGCGCAGCGCCTCCACTTGCTCGACTTGCGGCGCCCACATGTCGCCCGAACGATAGCTGACGAGCAACTGGTGGAGATTTGCCGGATTGGTCGACATGCTGACACCCTTGTCGTAAATCCGGATTTTTTCGTCGGCTTCCAGGTCGTTCCACACGAGCATCTTCTTCTCGCCGCCAATGAGGGTTGTGCGCACTTTCACGGGCGAGAGCCAGTTCACGTTGACGTGTGCGATTACTCGCTTCGGGAAGTACACCGTGATGAATGCGACGTCTTCGACCCCGTTGAGGTGCTTCTCTCCGGTTGCAACCACCGCTTCCGGTTTATCGGCGATCAAATAATCCATGATGCTCAAATCATGGGGAGCCAGATCCCAGATCACGTTGACGTCATGCTGGAACAATCCTAGATTCACACGGAGAGAATCGTAGTAGTAGAGGTCCCCGAGTTCCTTATTGTCGACAAGCTCCTTGATCTTCCGCACCGCGCCGGTGAACAAGAACGTGTGGTCCACCATGATCTTCAAATTCTTGCGGTCGGCAAGTTCGATGAGTTCCTCTGCCTGGGCCACGCTGCAGGTAAACGGCTTTTCCACAAAGACGTGCTTGCCGTTCTCGAGCGCCTTTTTCGCAAGGTCATAGTGGGTCCAAACCGGGGTAACCACCGCGACCACGTCGATGTTCGGCGATGTCAGGACATCGCTCTCGTTGGCCGTGAATCCGATGGAAGAAAAGTTCTTCTTGAGTCTTGCTTCACACTTGGGATTACGGTCGGCAACCAGGGCAACTTCCGTATTGTCCAGGCTATGGAAATTCCGAACGATATTCGGGCCCCAATAACCGTAACCAACCACACCGATACGCATAATGAAACTCCTTGACTGTTATTCGTTGGACTGCTCTGCGCTGCGGAGCGACAGTGAAGAACTTCGTGACTTCACTGGAGCCTCAGAAACCTCGCGTTGTTCGGCGGATGAGGATCAAACGCGAGTGACTGCTGAAAGGGAAAGCGCGGACGTTGCTGAAGAAAAGTTTAGTGAGCTCCCTCCCCCTGAATCACGGCCGCAGGGGTCTGGGCAAGAATTTTCAGGTCAAGCCATACGGACCACACGCGGGCGTACTTGAGGTCCAACCGGACCATGTCGTCAAATCGTGTCCTGCTCCGGCCTTCCACTTGCCACAATCCCGTAATGCCCGGCTTGATCTCAAGCACGCGCCGGCGGTGCCATACTTCGTAAGCCTTGTATTCGTAAGCAATCGGCGGGCGCGGACCTACCAGCGACATCTCGCCGCGAAGCACGTTCCAGAATTGGGGCAATTCATCCAGACTTGTTTTGCGAAGGAACTTGCCTACAGTCGTGACTCTGGGATCTTCCTGAATTTTGAACACGGTCTTCTTGGTGGAATCTGAACCGTCTTCCACCTTTCCGGCAATGAACTGGTGGACATACTGCTGGTGAATTTGTGGGTCGCAGTTTGTGCGCATCGAGCGGAATTTGAGCACTTTGAAAGGCTTACCGTACTGACCTAAACGCTCCTGCTTGAACAGCACGGGCCCTTTCGAAGTGAGTTTGATGGCCAAAGCGATCGCGCCAAAAACCGGCGCACCGCAAATCAGTGCCAGGCCGCTGCCCACGATGTCGATGCAGCGTTTCATTGCAAGAGATACCTTCTTGCTCTGCTCCCGCTTCTGCAGCTCGGGATAAAGTGCGATATTCGCCGAATGATCGTCTTTGTCTTTGCGTTCCTCTTCGGGAAAGAAATGGAAGGAAACGGAAATGGCAGCGCTTTTCTTCGCACCGAGATTCGCTTCAAAAACTTTGCGCAGTTTGGAGAGGAAGCATTCCTGAATGACCTGATTGGAAGCCTTCCCCAGTTCCGTGCCGATAATTCCCATCAGGTTGTTTTCCAGGTACCAACCCATGATGTCGGTTTCCCGCGTGCTTTCCGTAAGAGCCTTTGAAAGGGCCCCTACCGTCCGCTCGTTCCGGCCACCGATGAGCGTCTTCTGCACGTCAATTAGAACCAGAACAAACCGCTTGTGTGACCGCTCGGCGCGCCGACGCTCGAGATACAGCATCGACACAAAGGCATCCTCGTTGAGCAGAACTCGTGACGGAGTGTTATCCATGTCCGGCACCGACACGTACGCCTGCACCTCGAGCCGGCTCTTCGGCATCACCTGCGGTAGTTCCAGATCCATCGGACTCATGCGTCTTGCTCCCCTTGCCATCGACTGGGTCTTCTAGCTACCTATCGCTACTCGAACAGGGCGGAGAACTGTCGAATTCACCGCTCGGCGCGTGGTCTCGGGGACGGGCGACAACCATGCGGTATCCACTTCCATTGCAACCGATCGCTGCAGCAAGGTCACCGAAAGGACCACCCGGTGGTTGCCCTTCACGTTGACCAGAATTCCTTCCAAGCCGGACAAAGTGCCGTAGTTGACGCGCACGCGCTGCCCAACTTCCAGATACGGCCATGGCTGTTTGGGCATTCCCGAACTGACCGCCAGGCGAAGTGCGTTGATCTCATCGTCGGAAACGGGAATGCCCACGCGTCCGTTCCCAAGAATTTGCAGCACCCCCGGGATCGTGATCAGCGGACGCCGCTCTTGAAAATCAAACCGGCAGAAGAGGTAGCCCGGAAATAGTGGCTGCTCCAGCTCCTTTTTACGATCCGACCATTGACGAAGGCTCTTGTAGGTCGGCAGAAGGCATTCGAATCCCTTCCCGAGAATTTGGGACGCAACGTAGTTTTCCTTGCGCGAGCGCACCTGCAGGGCATACCAAGCGGAGTTGCCTCTGGAAATTGCCTCATTGCTTGAAAACTCGTTCAATTTGCCGTCCGTTCTCGGACATCTTCAGGGTCTGCGGTAGGCTATCGCCATCACAGTCCCTTGGGTCCGTCGCACTTCTAAGGGCAATTGGTCTGCCAGTCAGTCCCAGATTTATGCCCATTCTTCGAGCCTGCAAAATTTAGCAATCTACTGATTCAAATAGGCTTATCATTTTGAACATTCGAAGAAATGGCATAAAAGTTCTCCGGTGCCCGGCAAATGAGAAAACCTATGCCCGATTGTTGCAAAGTCCTTCCGGGAAATGCTTGAGGATCGTGTCGATGTTCGATTAACAGATTGAAAATACAGATGTTACTCGAATGGAAAAACTTAGCCATTCAGCCTTTGGATTGTGCAGTGTCCATGGGGGCGGATGCACCTTGTGGGGCTGGTTTTTCTGGTAACTATATGTATTTACAGTCTTTATTTATAGGTATTTACGATATCCCCGCTACCTAGCCGCGGAAGCCTGGTGGACTGCCTTCCCCGCATCCACGGGTCACCTGTTCATCCAGGTGCTATCTGCGTTGCTTCAACCGCAAGGCCAGTTTCTTTGCAGGGCTGCAGCTCGGACCTCGCCAACAAAAACAATGGAATCGCCCGCCCGGCAGCCAAAGTGCTCTGATTGAATGGACTGGCTTCTCTTAACAGGAGGCTGAGCAGCACGATGGCCGCACCGACATGGTCAGATGCCTTGCAGATCCCCCTGCCATGCCAGGAATCAAAAGCCCACAAGGAAGTCTGGAGAAGGAACTCCCTTTGAATTCCATGAGCGCACAAGCGCAGAAGCGTTGGTTGATGTTTGGATGCTGGGTGCTGTTGACCCTCACAATTTTTGCAACACCATTTGCGAGTCTGATGCAACTCGCCTGGCAGGATGAAACTGCGTCCCACATCCTGCTCATACCCTTCATAACGGCGTGGTTGCTCTACACGGAGCCGAAAGGAACCACGCGCGAAAGTGGCTATTCGATTCGGTATGCGCTTCTTTTCGTTGTTCCTGGGGTAATTCTTGGAATCGGGTCGCTCCTGTGCGCTGACTGTGCTCCGAAAAGCCACCTGTCGCTTTATATCCTTTCGCTGATTCTGTTTTTGATCAGCGGTTTCGTTCTGTTTTTGGGGGATGCCAAAGCAAAAGCATCCTTCTTCCCCCTCGCGCTTCTGCTGTTCATGGTTCCTATCCCGGACGTGATCTTGAACAAAACCATTTACTGGCTGCAGTCCGGCTCAGCCGATATCGCCGAGATTTTGTTTAATCTGAGCGGCGCACCTGTCCTGCGCGACGGTTTCGCGTTTCATCTTCCTAAAATGTCGATTGAGGTTGCGGCGGAATGCAGCGGAATTCGTTCCAGTCTTGCCCTGCTCATTCTTGCCCTTCTGGTAGCTCACTTCGCGTTTCGACCGCTCTGGAAGAAGGCCGTTTTCATCGTTGCCGGATTGGCCATGATGCTCATCAAAAACGGGATTCGCATCGCCACGCTCACACTGCTTGCCAATTATGTGGATCCGGATTTTCTGTACGGGAAATTACATCACCGCGGCGGGGTGGTTTTCTTCCTGATTGGATTGGCCTTGCTTCTGCCGGTTTATTGGTGGCTTCGAAAGGGCGAAGAGCGTTCAAGGATTTCAAGGATCGACGCCCTTCCTTCTGCAGCCGGAGCCAGAAAATAGTCTGCAGATTTTTCGCGTCCAGCTTTCAGGATTGGGATTCTGGCTCGGCTACGCTATTGCGCTGAGATCCATACCCGGAATAATAATAATCTCCGTAAGCGTCGCTCTTTTCGATGCGGTTCAAGACCACGCCGAGCAGATTCTTCTCTCGAAATTCGAGGGACGCTTTTTCAGCCAATTCATAGTCCGTTGCTCCCGCGCGTACGACAAACAGCACACCATCGCACATATCAGCCAGAATGCTCGCATCATGCACCGCAAGCGCCGGCGGCGAATCCAAAATGATCCAATCGAAGAGCGTTGCCATACGATCGAGCAATTTACGCATTCGCTCGCTGTGCAGTAACTCGCTTGGATTGGAAACTTCGCTGCCTCCCGGAATGAGGCAAAGATTCTTATCCGGGCCCACCTGGGTAATTTGGAATTCGTCGCAATCCCCCCTCAGATAATCCGACAGCCCGGGCTTTTCCTGCGCTCCTAAATGCAGATGCAGGCGTGAAGCACGCAGGTCCGAATCGATCAGCAGGACTTTGCGGCCAGCCTGACGAATAAACGATTGTGCCAGATTCGCGGCGACGAAGGTCTTTCCTTCCGCTGGCGTGCTGCTGGTAATCAGAATTTTTTTCAAAGGTTGCGCAGAAGCGATCTGGTAGAGGCGCGACCTTAGAGTGCGGAATTTTTCCGCTCCAACCTGATGCTCCATGTGTGCCGAAAAGACACTGGCAGAAGGCTCAAATTTCCAGCTGGCCTGGCCGCACTTCTTCGTAAACTCCTCAAAAGAAGATGGTTGTTTTTCGCGCCGAGGTGAAACGACCGCCGGGGCAGCGGACATGGCCAGGGAAACGGGATCGGATTTCACTTCCTGTCCAGAGAGCTCAACCAGCTCCGACACAGACTCGTTTGAAGTATTGGAGTTTCTCTCTTCGGCTGCTTTCTTCAGTGCTTCGTGGATCCGGCTCATCGTTCTCTCTTTAGTCCGCGCCCAGTTCGTGAATTACGCTTTGGAGGTGACAATGCCCTCATACTTCAAATTGCTTTTCAACTTGGAATGACTTCCGTGGCCTCGAACATCGAAACTCGGCACGGCGGCGAGTACAGGCAGCTTCAGACAGACTTCCACGTCACGCTCCGTGTAGAGAGCTTTGTCGCTCAGTGCCAGAAGATAAAGAATGCCGAGGGAGAGCGCGAATCCCCCTCCCAGTCCGCCACCAAAGAACACGCTCTTTTTGGGAAACGAAGGCGCAGAGGGAAGACTCGGGCTGTCCACCACGCGAAAGTTTTCGCCCTCCTGCTGATGTTCAAGATCGGTGGCCATCACCGAAGTTTCGCGCTTCTTCAATAAATCGTTATAGATGTCCGACGCGGTCTGATAATTTCTCGTCAATTCCTTCAGCTGCTGCTCAACCGCCGGTGTCGACTGCAAGCGGCCTTGTATCGCGCGAATCTGCTCTTGAACCTGCCCCTGGTGCTTGGTTAGGTCCGCAATATTAAAGTTGTCCTGCTTGATCTTAGTGCGCAATTGCAAAAGCGCGGGAGGCTCGCGAAGAGCGGCTTGCGCAGTGTCAACCGGCGCCTTCGACACCGGCCCCTGAGCCATCTTCTTTTTTAGATCCTCGATTTGGGCTTTCAACTTGATCACGTCAGGATATTCGGGCGTGTATTTAGCAAGCAGCACAGCAAGCTGATCCTGCAAGGCTGTCAACTGCTGTTCTTGCGTTTCCGGATTCTGCAGGCCCACCTGCGTAGCCTTCCAATTCGCCTCCTGCTGCGCGAGCATGCTTTCGTTCAAGGATTTGTCTTCTTGCGCGCGCGCCAAGGCCTGCGTGGTGGCTTCCAACTGGGAATTCAGGGTGTTTAGCAGGGCTAGGTTCATCTGCTCTTGTTCGGGCATGGTGACAGAGTGTTCTGCCTTGAATTGCGCCAGCTTTTTGTCCTGTTCATCCAGCTTGGCCTTGGCGTCGTCCACCTGCTGACTCAAAAATTGCGAAACCTTGTTCGAATTTGTGATGCGAATCGTCGCATTCTGCTCCATAAACGCAGAAGTAATTTTCTGGCAGATCTGCTGCGCCAATTGCGGATTGTCGAAAGTCACGCTGACGTTAAATCCTGGCGGTTCGTGATCCGAGGAACCTGCCATTGGCTGAATGAGTTCGACGTTGATGGCGCTCTTCAGTTTTTCCACGAGGTCTTCCATGTGCGTCGTGGACCTTTTATCGGCGTACAGATTAAATTTGTTAATGATCATTTCCAGGCGGGAGCGGCTCAATATCTGGGCTTTCATCGACGCCATGCGCTGATTCAGATCGTCGGTAATGACCGGGCGGATCAGATCCTTGGGAACGGTGGGTTGTTCAACGAGCACAACCGTCGAGGAGGTGTATTTCTTCGGAAGGACCAGAGATGCTGTGAGGCCAAGCGCGCCGAGCGTAATGGTCATAAACGTTGGAATCCACCAATAGCGACGCAAAATCCGTTTCACATCGGCAATGGCGATTTCCCCGTTCCTTACCATGTGGTTTCTACCTCGACCTGCGGCAGCGATTCATAACGTTCCGAGCATACCGCTACTTAAGGTAATTCAGTTGAATGAAGATGCACGAGCGCTTCCAAGTGGACTCCTGGAGTCCGCGAGGCGAATTCTCCCACATTGGAACAAGAAGCTCAATATCAATAACTTACCCAAAGTCGGTCAACAAATGTCTTTTGAAGAACTTGATACGCCGCTCAGTGCACCTGGAAAAGGGGAAAAAATGTATCCTTAATGTCCCTTCCCTTCTCGCAGCAGGTGACCTATGCTCCCATGGAGGAGGGCGGGGATTGACTTGAGACCTCGGCGAGGGCGGCTGTAAGGACTCTATAGCGTTGAAAATATTGATCTTAGTCCAAGACTTGATTCCCTCTTGTTCTCTGCAACTGGAGGATGCAAAATTGCAGTTTCCGCTCCATTATGAGTCCTTTAGCCCAATTCCGGGCCTATGTTTTGAATCCGAGGATGCGAACGCTCATCGCGCTCAGCGTATTGTGTCTCTCGATTGTAATTTCCGCCGGCTGCAATCGTAACCCCCAAAAGTTTCTGGCAAAGGGCGACCAGAGTTTTGGTCAAGGAAAATATTCTGAGGCTCTGATCTACTACGGCCGAGCTTTGCAGCTCGATCCGCGTCTTGCCGAGGGACATTACAAACTCGCCATGACACAAATCAAGTTAAAGAGCTTGGCGGCGGCTTACAACGAACTGCAACGAACTGTAGAGCTCCAACCGGAAAATTGGAAAGCGCAACTCACGCTCGGACAACTGCAGCTCGCGGCCGGGCAGCGTACCGAATCCAAGAACCGGGCGCAGCTTATCCTTAAGTCGAATCCGAACGACGTCGAGGCTCAGGTTTTGTTGGCGGACGCCGATGCAGCGCTTGGAAATGACAAGGAAGCGGTTGACGAAGCCATGCAGGCCGTCAAGCTGGCCCCCGATCGCGCAACGAGCTACCTAAATCTTGCCCAACTTCTGACCCGCACGGGTGATCTGAAGGAAGCCGAGGCCAATCTGCTCAAAGCGCAGAGCCTTGATCCCAAGGGGAGCACTTCCTACCTCATGCTCGGCGCACTCTATTTTCAGGAGAAGCGCAACGCAGAGGCCGAACAGCAACTCAAGAACGCGATTTCCGCCGCGCCAAATGACCCTGCGCCACGAGCCGCTTTATCGCATCTCTACGCAGCGGAGGGCAAAGCAGCCGATTCGGAACAGGTCCTGGCCGAGGCTAAAAGCGATTTGAACAACAATCCAGCGGCTTATCGCATGCTCGGCGATTCTTATCTGGCCCACGGCCAAATGGAGAAGGCGCTAAATGAGTTTTCCTCGCTGGCCGCAAAATATCCCGACGATCTTTCCGTAGAGAAAACTTACACCGAGCTGCTCGTCCTGAATAACCAGCTGGATGAGGCGATGAGCCTCACGGACGCTGCCCTGAAGAAAAATCCGCAGGATACAGAGGCCCTTGTATTAAAGGGCCAGATTCTTCTCCGGCAGCACAAGGTCGAGGAGGCCTTCAACGCTCTCCAAACGGCGGTGAAAAACTCTCCCGACAACGCCCAAGCACATTACCAGCTGGGTCTCGCTTTCGCGGAGAAAGGGAATCCGCAGCAGGCGGAGAGCGAGTGGCACGAAGCCGTGCGACTTCGCCCCGCTTTTTCCGAAGCCTGGCTGGCACTATCCAAGAGTCAAGCCATCAAGGGCGATTGGCAGAATCTCGAGCAGTCCAGCAATCAATTGAAAAAATATGCCCCAAGCGCCGCCGATGGGTACCTGTTTCACGCAACGGCTCGCATGAACCAGGGCGATCCGATCGGCGCCGAAGCGGATTTGATGAACCTCCAGCGCATTGCGCCACAAAGTCCCCTCTATTATCTAAAGATGGGTGAACTGCGGCTCGTGCAAAAACGGGTTCCGGATGCAGAGAGAATGTTCCACGAAGCGCTCTCTCGCGATCCGAATTCGCTCGAGGCCATTCAGGGTTTAGTGCGTTCCGACGAACTCAAGGGAAAGCCCGCCGACGCAATGAATCTGGTGCAGGACCAGCTCAAGCGCAACTCCACAAATCCCGGATTGTTTCTGCTGCTCGCTCAGCTCCAGCTCCAGGCAAAGCAAGTCCAGGCCGCGCAAGACTCTTTAAGCAAGGTCCTTGAATTAGATAAGAACAATCTGGCTGCAACGGCGCTGCTCGGGCAAATTGAAGACGCCAATCGCCATTTCGACAAAGCCTCGTCGTATTATCAGCGTGCCATTCAACTCGCTCCTCGGGACACCCGGCTTCAGGTGGCGCTTGGTGAGGTTTACGAGAAGACTGGTAATTGGCAAGATGCGCAGTCCACCTACCAAAAAGTGTTGGCGACCGAGCCAGACAATCCATTGGCAGCGAATAATCTTGCCTATCTATTGCTGGAGCATGGCGGGAGCCCCACCGTCGCTCTGACTCTTGCGCAAACTGCAAAGAAGGGCTTGCCCAATCTCCCCAACGTCGCCGACACCTTGGGCTGGGCTTACTATCACAATGCCGGGTATACGCTCGCTGCGCCCCTTTTTGAAGATGCCGTCAAAGCGACACCGAGCAATCCCACCTATCGATATCACCTCGGCCTGACGTACCAGAAACTGAACGATCCGACTCGCGCCAAGACTGAATTCGAGAAAGTCATCTCTCTGAATCCGTCTTCCCCACTGGCGGACCAGGCACGCCATTGCTTGTCGGAGCTTTCTGGCAGCTGATTGCGTTCGCCATTGACGCAGTCTTACTTCCGTCTGGACGCGACTAAACACAGAAGACTCTGACGGGAATTTTCTCCGCCTTCGGCGCCTAGATTCATTCCTAACCGTTGCCTTTCAGTGAGAGAATGTTCCCCGGAGAGGAGCGAACTTCCGTGAAGGGTGTTGTGCTTGCCGGTGGAAAGGGCTCACGCCTGTATCCCCTCACACGCGTCACCAATAAGCACCTCCTGCCGGTCTATGACCGGCCCATGATCTTTTATCCGATCCAAACCCTGGTTGACGCCGGCATCAAGGACATCATCATCGTTACCGGCGGACAAAACGCCGGTGATTTTCTCCGCCTGCTTTCGAATGGCAAGGACTTCGACTTGCATAGAATTCATTACACCTACCAGGAAGGCGAGGGAGGCATTGCCGCTGCGCTGCGCCTGGCCGAGCCATTCGTCGAGGGAGAGAAAATCTGCGTCGTGCTGGGAGACAACATCATTGAAAAAAACATACTCGAGGCGAAGGATCTATTTGAAAAACAAACTGGTGGTGCTCACCTGATCCTGAAAGAAGTGGGCGACCCCGAGCGCTTCGGCTGCCCCGAACTGGACGGCGGAAGGATTGTTCGGATTGAGGAAAAACCCAAGCAGCCCAAGTCCAGGTTTGCCGTCACTGGCATCTATTTTTACGATTCCACTGTCTTCGAGAAAATCGGAAGAACCAAGCCGAGTTGGCGCAACGAACTGGAGATTACAGACGTCAACAACTTCTATCTCGAGGAAAAAGGATTGACTCACAGCGTCCTGGATGGCTGGTGGACCGATGCGGGCACTTTCGAGTCGTTGCTGCGAGCCGCGAATCTTGCTTCGCAAACCGGTGCAAATAAAATGCCCGGGCGTGGCAGCCCTCCTCGCCCGGTTTTAGATACGGAATAAGGATCGAGAATCGCGTGTATTTTTTGGAAAGAGCGAAATTTGTGAGGCTAACCGCAAAGTGAAGATTCTGATTACCGGCGGGGCGGGATTCATTGGTTCCAATTTCATTCGCTACCTGCTCGCCTCTCGCAAAGACATTCAGCTGGTAAATTTTGACAAATTTACGTATGCAGGCAATGCGGAAAATCTCGCCGATCTGAGCAAAGATCCCCGCTACGCTCTCGTCCGGGGAGACATTTGTGACGCCCCTGCACTGAAAAGTCTTTTTGCAGCGGGGTTCGACGTGCTCGTCCACTTTGCCGCCGAGACTCATGTGGATCGCAGCATCGAAAACGTTTCACCTTTCCTGCAGACGAACATTCTAGGAACGCAATGTCTTCTGGAATCTGCACGCCGCGCTCCGAAACTCCGCTTCATCCACATCAGCACGGATGAAGTTTACGGCAGCGCTCCAGCCGGAGGAACCTTCACAGAAGTCTCGGCACTCGATCCACAGAGCCCCTACGCCGCCAGCAAAGCCGCGGCGGAACACTTCGTCCGGGCATACGGCAACACCTACGGGCTCGACTTCGTTATCCTACGCTGCACGAACAATTACGGCCCATATCAATTTCCCGAGAAGTTCATCCCTCTGATTCTGGCAAATGCCGGCGACAACAAATCAATTCCCGTTTACGGTGACGGGATGCAGGAGCGGGATTGGCTCTTCGTCGAAGATTTTTGCTCCGCCATAAGCTTGGCGATGGACAAAGCCCGGCCCGGCTCCCTTTACAATGTGTCCGCGGGCTCACCGCAGCCAAATCTGCACATCGTTCGCGCGATCTTGCAAATCCTCGGCAAGCCGGATTTTCTGATCCAGCATGTGCAGGATCGCCCCGGCCACGATCGCCGCTATGCGATTGATAGTTCGAAAATTCGAACGGAACTTGGCTGGGGGCCTTCCTTCACCTTCGAGGAGGGCCTTCGCAAAACCATTGCCTGGTATCAGGAAAATCGCGAATGGCTGGATCATGCGCGCTCCGGTGAATATAGCAGCTACTATGACCGCCACTATACCTACCGTTCGGAAACATTCCGTACATGAAGCGTCGCCGAGAGTTGGCACCGGAATCTTTGGCGTTTCTGGCGCCTACGATTTTCATGCCTCATGCATCGCCAGACTTTTGTACCTATCTACCCAGAATGAACCGTTGCGGCGCTCTGCTCTGGAGCCTATGAGCCCATGCGCTTCCTGATACTAGGTTCCAGCGGTCTTTTGGGAAACGACCTCGTCGATGAATGGCAAGCGGAGGATGTGGTCGCCGCCACCTCACGCGATGCAGACATTCGCGACATCTCCCAAGTTCGCCGGCTGGTCACCGAGACGCGTCCGGATTGGATTCTCGATTGCGCGGCATTTGCCGACGTGGACGGCAGCGAAAAGGACCCCCAGCGCGCATTCTCCATCAACCGGGACGGCACGAAAAATGTCGCTACAGTGGCCAACGAATCTGGAGCGAAGCTTTTCTATGTCAGCACGGATTATGTGTTTGACGGCCGTTCGAATCGGCCGTACGAACCGGCCGATCCCGCACATCCCCTGAACGCCTATGGCGCCTCCAAACTCGCCGGAGAAGATGCTGTTCGGCAGATTGCAAGTCACTGGGTCATCGCGCGGACATCCTGGCTTTTCGGTGCTTCGGGCTCCTGCTTTCCGGAAAAGATACTTCTCGCCGCCGAAGCACAATCCGAACTGAAAGTAGTGAACGATCAGATCGGATCGCCGACTTATACAAAAGACCTGGCGAGGGGCATCCACGAGTTAGTCCTCAAGAATGCAAACGGAATTGTTCACATCACGAACGCTGGCTCGTGCTCCCGGTTCGAATTCGCGAAGGCAGTCTTGCAGAAAGCTGGCCGCACCACCCCGGCCATCCCGACGACCACCGCGGAAACTCATCGCCT
Organism: Acidobacteriota bacterium; assembly: GCA_021324935.1. Taxonomy (GTDB): domain Bacteria; phylum Acidobacteriota; class Terriglobia; order Acidiferrales; family UBA7541; genus Acidiferrum. The sequence goes on along the minus strand of JAJPIE010000044.1, from coordinate 162,260 downwards.
CGCCCCGCGTCCGTCGTATTCTGTGCTTTCGCCAGCCTCGCTGGCCATCTATGGCATTACGCTGAGACACTGGCAAGAGGCGCTGGGCACTTATCTCGGTGAGCTTCGCCGGAAAGGTAAATTGCGCTGAGCATGCCCCGACACAGCGGCAACTGATTCTCGATGACGACACGCCTCAAGGACTGGATTCCAGCGATCTGCGTGGCCATCCTCATTTCCACCTTCTCCACCCACTATTTCAGTGGAGAGGAAACCGCGCGGATCATCATCCCCCTCCTCCACCGGCTCTTCCCCTTTGCCACGGATCGTGAACTTCGCTGGATGCACATCGGAATTCGCAAACTGGCTCATATCACCGAGTTTGGCGCCTTCAGTATTGCTGTGTTCCACGGCGTGCGTGGCCCCCGGCGGGGCTGGAATCTGCGGTGGGCGCTGATCACACTGGTGATTGCAGTGAGCTATGCCGGACTCGATGAGTGGCATCAATCCTTTGTTCCCTTGCGGGAGGCGCGTGTCCGCGATGTCTTCATCGATGCAACTGGCGCGCTAATGGCGCAGATTCTGGTTTTGATCTACGCGAAGCTACACAAGAATTCACCCCAGCATTCCGGACCAGCGGGAAACTTGCTGTCTGTTTCCAGTGGAAAGTGAACTGAATCAGGGGATCGGAGCCGAGGCCTCGTTCGAGTACGAACTCTCATTGCCGTTGGCGTCGACAGCCGTCGTTACGTAGTAATATGTAACACCGTTCTGCACCGTTGAATCCGTATACGTCACGCCAGGCACGAGCGAACCGTTCACCTTGGTGTAGCCGGTGCCCGTCGTCGTGCTTCGATACACGTTATATCCCGAGACTGTCGAAGTGCTGGCGGTCCAGGACAACGCCACGGTGTGAGGAGTCGACTGCACGCCTGTGCCGGAAAGTGTGATCGTCGCGGGCGAACCCGTTGCGTTGCTGGTCACCGTCACGGTGCCGCTTGCGCTGCCGGCAGACGTCGGACTGAAAACGACGCTGAAGGTCAACGCTTGTGAAGGGGTCAGCGTTACCGGGGTGCTGGCTCCACTCAGCGAAAATCCGGTTCCGCTCGCAGTAATCTGCGATATCTGAACATTGGAATTGCCGGTATTGGTGATTGTCTCCGTCTGGGTGCCAGACGAGCCCGTGTTCACGTTGCCGAAACTCACTGTTAGCGTGCTGAACGAAAGCGTTTGCGTCGCGGCGATGCCCGTGCCAGTCAGCGAAACCACGCTGGGAGAACCAGGGGCGTTGCTTACGATCGAAATACTTCCGCTCACCGAGCCTGTGCTCGCAGGCTGAAACTGTGCGTTAAAGGTGCTCGATTGCCCCGGATTGACGGACAGCGGCAAGCCTAGACCGCTGGTGCTGAATCCCGCTCCCGTGACGCCCGCTTGCGTAATCGTCAGGGTTGCGTTTCCAGTGTTGCTGATCTGAATGGTCTGGGAGTTGGCTGCACCCACAGCCACATTGCCAAAGCTGGCGCTGGACGGTGTCAGGCTAATCCCTGCCTGCAATCCCGTTCCGTTCACCGGAATCACCGTGCTGGAGCCTTGCGAGTTCGTTATCGTGATATTTCCAGCAACGTTTTCCGCAGCCGTGGGGTTGAACTGCACATTCATCGTTTGGGTCTGTCCCGCTGACAGCGTGATCGGAAGCGTGAAACCGCTCTCGGTCACGTCCTTTGCGCTCACGGTCACCTGCGAAATCGTTATGCTCGAGTTCCCGGAATTGGTGAGTACCACAGTCTTGCTGCTGGAACTCCCCGCGTTCACGTTTCCGAAGCTCAAGCTCGTGGGGTTAGCCGAAATGTTCACCGTCGACGCCACACCCGTGCCACTTAGGGAAACCGTCGCGGGTGAATTCGGAGCCGTGCTGGTGACTGTGACCGATCCAGTCAGGCTCCCAGCCGTTGTCGGCGCGAACACGGCACTGAAGGTTGTGCTGGCTCCCGCGGCAAGATTGGAAGGCGGATTGAGCCCCGTTACGCTATAGCCTACTCCACTCACCGCCAACTGAGAAATCGTCAGGGACGTATTCCCAGTATTGGTGAGCGTAAACGTCTGCGACTTAGTTTGCCCGTCAACCACGCTGCCGAAATTGAAGCTCGCAGGCGATACACTAAGCCCGCTTTGCACTCCCGTCCCAGTGACGGCTATTGTCATTGGCGAACCGTTCGCGTTGCTGGTCACTTTGACGCTTCCTGTTACGCTTCCCGCCGACGTCGGAGCAAATACAACGTTAAAGTTCACCGTCGCTGAAGGATTCAGCGTCCACGGAAACGAAATTCCATTCACGCTCAGGCCGGCGCCAGTCGCGGTAATGCTGCTAATTTGGACCGCGACCGAACTCGGATTGCTCAGTGTAATCTGCTTCGTCGAGCTCGACCCCGTTGCAACATTCCCGAAACTCAACGCGGTTGGATTCGATTGCAGCTGGCCGCCCGCCGTGGTCGAGCCCGTTCCATCGAGAGAAACAGTCACGGTTGGATTATTCGGGTCGTTGCTGGTGATCGTTACGCTGCCACTCGCCGCCCCAGCGGCCGTGGGTTTGAAGCTCAATCCCATCGTTGCCGACTGGCCCGCGCTGATCGTCTTTGGAGTGCTGAGTCCGCTCTCGCCAAAATCCGCGCCCGTGACGGAAATCAAGGAGATCGTCAGGTCTGCGCTGCCATTGTTTGCAACGGTCACATTGGAGTTGACGGTGGAATTGACAGCCACAGTTCCAAATTGTACGGAAGAGCTGCTCAGAGAAATCTGTGGACCTGAGGGCGCTGCGTTCGCGGTCAAATTCACGCTGGCTGGCGAACTGCCGTCGCTCCCCTGAACGGTCATGGTCCCGGTAATCGAGCCGGTTGCGGTCGGAGTTACCGCTACGGTCAGGCTGCCGGTCTGGCCGGTTGCCATAGACATCGGGAGTGTGACGCCAGACAGGCTGAACTGAGGATTGGAGAAGGTCGCTTGAGTGATCGAAATCGAGGTGTTGCCCGTGTTTGAGATTGAAACCGTTTGGGTGCTCTGTTTGCCGATCGTGACTTTCCCAAAATTCACGCTCGTTGGATTCAACTGAAAGGCCGCCTGGATCACGGATTTAGTGCCATTTACCAGGCCCGAACATCCCCCCAGCAAACCGGTGGAAAGAAGCGCTGCCACCACGAGCGAAGCCCGGAAAGCTCGACGGTTGGCTGACGGGTGCCACTGACTGCCCCCCACCCCGGCCCCAGCAAATCCCCCGATGTGCATGGCCTTACCCTCCGCAGGCGTCATCACAGGTGGAGAGTAATAGTACTAGGTGACTTTCGACTACTGGCGTGAGGAACAATTTCGGGACAGCCGTACGCCCTGTCCACGAGGCAGCGCCCTACCTGCCCTTCAGTTCACGGGCGTTCCTCACCAGACTGTTCCTGTTCCAAATTTGCTACACAAACTCTAACTTCATTTTATCTTGTCATTTTTCTTATAGTTACAGATTCCAAGGACCACGAAATCCTTCAGTCCCGGCTAGCATATGAATGGCGTGTCTCAGGGTGTTGACTTACAGCACGGTAAAGGACGGTTCCTAGAAGGAAAACACCGGGGATCTGGATCTCGGGGTCTACTTGCCACCCCATCTGACCGAAATCCGCATTATCGGACCCGCCGTGGGGGACGGGCAATCATGGCTGCGCTTGGGTGCCTGGTCAGGCCACTTAGAAATTATCGAAACTCAAAAGATCGAGCTGCTACTTCCCTTCCTGCCTAACCGCCGGCCTCTTGCGATTCGTAGAAATAGCTTTACCATGTTTGTCGCAAACGAGATCTCTGGCCGGGAAATCATCACAGCAATGCAGCCGGCCCTGGCACGTCGGACTGCTTGACACAAGAATCCCGATTGCAGAATATATCGTAATACGATATCAAATATGAGGATCGGAATCGAAGAAGCGTAGAACTCTCATGATAGCCGTCCGGAATTTAACGAAGAAGTACGCGCATAATGTTGCTGTTGATCGCATCTCCTTCGAAGTCGCCAAAGGCCAAATCGTCGGCTTTCTCGGGCCCAATGGCGCCGGCAAGACAACCACGATGCGGGTGCTCACCTGTTTCCTCCCGCCTACCTCAGGGAGCGCCAGCGTAGCGGGTTTCGACGTGCTCGAACAACCCATCGAGGTCAAAAGGCGCATCGGCTACCTGCCGGAAACTCCTCCCCTGTATTTGGAGATGCGCACATCCGAATATCTGACCTTTGTCGGCAAGATCAAGGGATTGCGCGGTGCCGAACTGGCAAAGCGCGTGAATTACGTTCTGGAGAGGTGCGCGGTTGCAGACGTGAAAGACAGGGTCCTGGGAAAGCTCTCGAAGGGTTATCGGCAACGCGTGGGCCTTGCGCAAGCCATCATCCACAACCCGGACGTCTTGATCCTCGATGAGCCTACTGCCGGCTTGGACCCTAAACAGATCAATGAGACCCGGGATCTGATCAAAAGTCTGGCCGGAGACCACACCATCATCCTGAGCACTCACATTCTTCCCGAAGTCGAACAGACTTGCCAGCAGGTCATCATCATCAACAAGGGAAAACTGGTAGCAACGGACTCCGTCAATAACCTGCAGAACCGGGCACGCGGCGCCGGCTCCGTTCTTGTGGAAATCGCCAGCCGGAACGGGCCGCTTGATCCCGCGGCGGCAAAGAACCGGCTCGAACTGGTGCTTGGGGTCACGCGAGTGCTCCCCAGAACTAGTCGAGCGAATTTCCTGACCTTCGAGATCGAAGGCAAAAACGATCTCGCGATCCGCGGCGATCTGGTCCGCGCGATTGTCGCCGCAGGTTGGGATCTCAATGAACTCCGTACCGCCTCCGTCAGTCTCGAGGAGATCTTTCTTCAGCTTACCAACCCGCCAACAGACAATTCGGAATCGAAGCAAAATTCCGCGACGGATCGCGCCGCTGCCGGAGTATAAATCTGGGGAAACGGGATATGAGAAACATTGGCACCATCTGTCAAAAAGAACTTCGCAGTTATTTCGTTTCGCCGATCGCCTATCTGTTATTGGCGATGTTCGCGGTCATCTTTGCGTTCTTCTTCTGGAATGTTCTGGGCTACTTCGTTTATCTGGGTATGGAATCCCAGATGCGCGGCGAAATGTTCCCGATGAATCTCAACGAAGAGGTTATTCGTCCTCTCGTTTCGAATGTCAGTGTGATTAGTCTTTTCTTCATCCCGATCATCACCATGCGGCTATTCGCTGAAGAAAAACGCAATGGAACCATCGAACTGCTCGTGACTTCGCCGGTTCACGACTTCGAAGTGATTTTCGGCAAGTGGCTTGCTTCGCTCATTCTTTACGCCAGCTTTCTTTTTTTAACCGCGCTGAACTTCATCTGGCTCTTTAAGTACGGCAATCCGGACTGGAAGCCGATGGCCGTGGCGTATCTGGGTCTTCTCTTTCAGGCAGGCGCGTTGCTTGCCATCGGCACCTTCATCTCCACCCTGACCAGGAATCAGATTATCGCCGGCGCTGCCACGTTTGGGATCTGCCTGCTTCTCTGGGTGCTCGAGTGGGTTGCAGGCTACGAATCCGCCACCTGGGCGCAGGTGCTCGCTTACCTCTCGGTGTTGACCCACTTCGATTCCTTCTCGAAAGGGCTGCTTTCCTCAAAGGATGTGGTCTATTACGTTTCGGCAATTGTGCTCGGGTTGTTCTTGACCGCGCGCTCCATGGAATCCTTGAGGTGGAGATCGTAAATGAATACCAGCTTGCTTCATGCGCGCCAGACGAAATACGCGGTGTATCTGATTCTCTATGTCTTGATCGCGCTTGCCATTCTTGCGGTCATCAATGTACTCGCCAATCGCTACAACAAGTCGTACGACTCCACCTCCAACAAACGCTACAGCCTCTCGCCGCAAACCGCGAAAATCGTGAAGGAGCTCAAGCAACCCGCCACGATTACTTACTTCAATCAGAGCACCAAATTTCAGCAGGCAAAGGATCTTCTGGACGAGTACGCGAATCTTTCTCCCAAAATTCATGTCGATTATGCTGACCCGGACAAAAAACCCGAGCTCGCCCGCGCGGCAGGCATCAAATCTTATGGCACTGCGGTCGTGAAAATAGGCGATCGAACCGAACAGGCGCAAAATGTCACCGAGGAAGGCATCACCGGGGCTATCATTCGTGACATCAAGAGTGCAAAACGTACAGTCTGTTTTGCCGAAGGCAGCGGCGAGCATCGCATCGAAGACTCCGAACGAAGCGGCTATTCGCGCTTGAAAGACCTGCTTTCCAAGGACGAGTACGACTCCCGCTCCATCAACCTGATCGTTAAGGCGGAGATCCCCGCCGATTGCACCGTACTGGTCGTCGGCGGCCCGATCACCGACTACCAGCAACCGGAGGTAGACGCGATCCAAAAGTACGTGGAGAACGGAGGGCGCGCCCTGTTTCTGCTCGATCCACCTCTGAAAATGGGTCGTGCTGAAGTGGCGGAAAATGCCGCCCTCAACAAAGCCCTCGAAACTTGGGGTGTTACACCCCAGGACAATCTGATTATCGACTTCAACCCCATCGGTCAAATTGCGGGTCTCGGCCCTCAAGTGGCTCTTGTCACCAGCTATGATCCTCAGCCGATTGTCAGTGAGTTGAAAGGCAGCGTCACCGGATTTCCTCTGGCGCGCTCGTTGGAAATTAAGAATGGCGACAAGACTTCGGTTGACAAACTTTTCAGCTCAACCGAAACAAGCCTCGCTACCATGAACCTGAGCAATCCCGCGGTCGATCCAAAGGACCCCAAGAATATTCGCGGCCCGCTCTTGCTCGCTGCGGCCGGAACCTACAAAACGGGTAAAGATAATTCACAGGGCCGCTTTGTCGTCGTGGGCAGCTCTTCCTGGGCCGCGAATTCCTTCATCGGGTTCAATGGCAACCGCGACCTGGCGCTCAACACCATCAACTGGCTCGCTTCCGATGAAGATCTGATCTCCATTCGCCCGAAAGATCGCGACGATCGCCGCGTCACTCTGACGCGGGCCCAAATGAACTGGATTCGGGTCACAAGCCAGTTCCTGTTGCCATTGATGGTCGTACTTGGAGGAGTCTCCGTATGGTGGCGCCGCCGCTGATCCCTCGCCCCTGCAGGAAGGCTCTGGTCCTCATCACTTCTTCGAGGTCACTGGCATGAAACTTAGCGGCCCGATCATTGCCGCTGTCCTGCTCGCTGCTTTATCCGGCATTCTGTATTGGTCCAATCATCACAAGCCGGAAGAAGGTTCCGCTGTCAACGCATCTCTCAATTCTTCTCCCAAGATACTTTCGTTTAACCAAGCGGACATCGTGAAAGTCAAAATCCAACGCAAAGGCCAAAATCAGGTTGATTTGACGAAGGATGATTCCGGATCATGGCAAATTTCCGGACCGGCACCCCTGGCCGCCGACCAGGCAGCGGTTTCCAGCTTGCTTGCTTCTCTTTCCGCCCTCGATTCCGATCGGCTGGTGGAAGACAACGTGAAGGACTTCTCTCCTTATGGTCTTGCGAATCCCTCGTTGGAACTCGACGTGACGCTCAAGAACGGAAAATCAGAGAAGCTCCTTATCGGCGATCGAACTCCCGCTGGCAACGATTATTACGCCATGCTTACCGGCGACCCTCGGCTTTTCATCCTGGCAAGCTTCAACGAATCGAGCCTCGACAAAAACGAAAATGACCTGCGGGATAAACGATTAATTACCCTGGATTTTGACAAGGTCAGCCGGATTGAACTGCTTGATCAGCAATCCGGGAAGAAAAGTGCGATCGCCTTTGAACGAGTCAAGGACACGTGGCAAATCATGCGGCCCATGCCTTACCGCACGGATGGCTTCCGAGTCGATGAGCTGGTTAGCACCTTGAAAAATGCCAGATTCATTCCCTCCGCGAATGCGGATGAGAAGAAAGATTCGGCGGCTTTTCAGTCTGCTCAGCCTTTCGCTGCCGCAACGGTCATCGGCGCAACCGGCACCCAGCGTGTCGAAATCCGCAAATTGAAAGGCGATTTCTTCGCAAAGTCCTCTGTTGTTTCCGGAGTCCACAAGGTTTCCGAGGATATTGGCACCGGGCTCAACAAATCCCTCGATGATTTCCGCAACAAAAAACTTTTCGATTTCGGTTACACCGACCCCGATAATATCGAACTGCACGACGGCGATAAATCGTATTACCTGACTCGCTCGGGTTCTGATTGGTGGGGTCCTGATGGCCAGAAACTCGATAAAACCACAACCGATACCCTCCTCGATCGTCTCCGTGATCTCTCCGCCAGCAAATTTACCGACTCCGGATTCACTGAGGCGACCTTGCGCATCTCCGTCCTTTCCAACGACAAAAAGCACAGCGAGGCATTGTTGTTGGCGAAGACGAAGGACAATTACATTGCCAAACGGGTAGGAGAGCCTGCTTTGTATGAGGTTCCGAATTCCGCGGTGGAAGACCTGCGAGCGGCCGCTGCGAACCTGAAACCCGCACCAGCACCAGCCTCAAAAAAGTAAATCGACCAGCTTAAGAGCGATCACCGTATATGGAAGCCAATGGTCTCACACGTGGATAAGTGTCTGAGTTCTTAGATCGAGTGCGGTGATCAAGCGTCCGCCGAATATCAGCGTGGCTGGAAATCCTTCAGCAGATGTCCGGCCCTGTCTTTTTCGGAAAGGATGGGCGCTCCAAGTAATGGCCATCGGATCGCCAGGTCCGGATCGCTCCACAACAAAGTTCTGTCCTTCTGGGCCGCGTAGAATGCAGTCACCTTGTATGCGACATCGGCGAATTCCGATAAAACGTAAAATCCATGCGCGAATTCCTTCGGAATCCACAGAGCTTTGTGCTCCCCATCATTTAGGGTAAGGCTAATCCACTTCCCGAACGTTCTCGACTTCGGCCGTAGATCCACCACCACGTCAAAGATCTCGCCCTTCAGCACGCGAATGAGCTTGGCCTGTGGGTCTTCCAGTTGATAATGTAACCCGCGCAAAACGCCTTTTATTGAATGGGATTGGTTGTCCTGGACAAATCGCTCGGTAATGCCCGCCTCCGCAAAGGTTCTCTCGCTGTAGGTTTCCAGAAAGAACCCTCTCGTGTCCTTGTGAACCTCAGGCTCAAGCAGGAGCACTCCCTCGAGTTCCGTGCGATGCACCAGCATAGGTTACCTTTTTGTCAGCGGCGGGGAGTGTGCGGCGTGCTGCCCGAATCGCTCGCCCGTCCCTTTTGAAAAAGTGGCAGGCTTACGATTACAGCATACCTCCACCCATTAGCGGTCTTCACGCTTTCCGTAAACACTCGGGGTGAGTTTTGGTGAAGGGGTAAATCCAGTTCGATTCGCAAAGGGGTCAGTTCCCGCCAACGCTGATGGTGCCGCTTGCGTCCGCCTTCTGCAGTGCCGCGCGTCGAGAAATCAGCCCTGCGTCCCGGATTTTATAAATCAGCGCTCGGTAACTGATCTTCAGCGCCTGCGCCGTTTTTCTGCGGTTCCATTGGTTGGCTCGTAAAGTCTCCAGGATGACGTTCCGCTCCATTTCCTTGATGGCATCCTTGGACATGCGCTTCAGCATGCCGTGAGAATCGCCGCCGCCAATTTGCAATCCGGTGTTCCTGGCACGGCGCGTGGCCATATCCTGGTAAATTTGCGCCTCCGGCCCAAGCAGCACGTATCGCGCGATCCCATTCGACAGTTCGCGGATATTGCCAGCCCACGCAAGATTTTTCAGGTATTCCAGCATCTCTGGCGGAAACGCTTCCGATTTCATTTCAAACTGCTTTTCAAATTGCTTCCGGAAGAATTCAACCAAAACGGGAATGTCTTCCCGGCGTTCCCGCAGCGGCGGCATCTTCAACCGGAAAACGTGGACGCGGTAATACAGATCATCCCGGAAACGTCCGGTTTGCCGCTCCTGATCCAGATCCTTGTTCGTCGCACAAATCAGGCGCGCATCCACTTTGCGTTCCGAATGATCGCCGATTCGAGAGAAGGTTCCGTCCTGAAGAAAGTGCAACAGCTTGCTTTGCAAATTCAAATCGAGGTCGGCGATTTCGTCGAGGAACAATGTCCCGCGGTGCGCCAGCTCCACTCTCCCGGGTTTTACATGGTTCGCGCCGGTAAATGCTCCCTTCTCGTACCCGAACAGTTCGCTCTCCAGCAGTGTTCCCGGGATGGCCGCGCAATTCACTTTCACAAATTCCCCAGAGGCGTATTCGGAATTGCAATGAATCCAGTGCGCGAGGACTTCCTTGCCAGTCCCGCCCTCTCCACAGATCAAGATGGGGACATTCGTCCGGCAAATCCGGGCAGCGCGCGATTGTATTTCCGCCATCGCCGAGGAGTGCCCGAAAATCACGTCATCCGGCAGGGCCGTACGCAGCCTGGCTGGCACTCCTGCCTTATTGGGGGAGTCGTTCTGCATAGCAGTCGGGGCAATGGTTGCACTTGACCCGCCAAAGGAACAATTTCGAATTGTCGGCTCCTCCCTGCCAGTCTCAAGCTAACCGTTGCAATACCAATGACTTACAGAACATATGGTAAGGTGAGTTTTAGTACTTGCTTCAAGGCTTTTCCACATCTCACTCAGCACCACGGGAAATTCAGGGCATACATGTAGGAAGGTATGTTCTCTTCCGCTGGCTCAGATTGATTGTCAAGCTGGGTGACAGGTACTATCGGTTGGGAAAAGCGTAAGATTCCAGCAGATCTGCCCGGGCCTTTTCGTCGGAGACCATCACTCGAAGTAAATCGCTCACCGACATCATACCTAGGTACTTCTTCTCCTCCCCAACGATGAGCAGGTGATAAACACCGTTTTGCTCCATCAGCCGCAGGCACTCCTCAAACGTCGCCCCAGGGGTTACCGTCAGCAGATCCGTGCTCATGATTTCAGACACCTTCATCCACGCAGGACACTTGTTCTCCGCAGCCACCTTGTCTGAAACATCGCTCTGCGATACCACACCCACAAGTTTACCGGTGGAATCCAGAATCCCCACCGAGCGCACTTGTTTCTCACGCAGATATTTTGCGGCTTCCAACACACTGAGCGATTCTGGAATAGAAAACACTTCTTTGCGAGGCCCGATTAGATCCGCAACCTTCATAGGACCCTCCGGGGAGACAGGATTGGGCCCATCCTAGGCCCGCCCGAAATGGATTGCAATCGGAAATTTCACCTGCAGGTGCCTGGTGAGGTGATTAAGTTGTAGAAGCCCCTCTGCGCTCTAAGCCCGGATTCCATCGCCGCGGACGATGTCGTACCTTTCGATCACGGCTGCGACCCCCAGCCGAGATTCGCCTTCTTCCAGCCGGCGCTCCACTCGGACCACTTTTCCCTGGGCCCGCACAAAAACGTCCGTTCCATGCGTAATTTCGCCTGGCAGAGTCAGCGTCAGATCCAGCTCGCTTCCAGCTTCCAAACCCCGTTCCACAATGAAGTAAAGGCCCTTCGTGGATATATCCCGAGTCTTGCCCTCTTGTCGCATCACTAACTTTTCGGCGGCCGACCGGATGCTGACAGGGAGAGTCAAATCATACCGGCGGGCCAGGCGGCGTTCCGTCATCAACGACATTCTCTACTCCGTCTATGGCTTTGGGGGCGAAGCCATTTCAGCATGAAATTTTACAAACGTGCATCTAATCATAGAGGCAAAGCTCACGGATGCAGGAATCGAGCATTTGCTCGTCAAAATCCTCAACTACTTCGTAGAGGTTTTGCTAGATGGGGTCGGAAACTCACGCTAATCCCACTTGAACTGCGGGTTTCCGTTCTCACCCTATCCTTGTGAAATTGCCCACACGTCCGCGCGGGTACAGAAAAATGGCGAATGATCCGAATAACCCACCCCTACCTAGGACAGCTATAACGTTTGGGACGAACAGATTAACTCGCTGCGCAAGATACCTTGGCTTCAAACAACTCGCAAGTTCTGTTTTCCAATGAGGTACCACGGATGCATAGGCTCGTACTGGAACTAGCCTACGCTTCCTGTTTTGCGCCAACCGGAGCTGGGGTGGCCCCGTTCCCGCCAGTTCCGCTGCGACGATTCCGCGGAGTATCTAGATTGAACTGCCGCATTTTGTAGAGCAGGGCTTTGTAGCTGATCCCAAGCATCTTGGCAGCGTCTTTCCGACACCAACGCGTCTTTTCCAGGGCGTCCGCAATCGCCTCCATCTCCGCTTCATCCTTCAGCCCGCGCACCAGCGCCTTGAGCCCCTGTTCTCGCGCCACGGGAGCTTCCTCCCTCGGCGAAGTCCGCTGCCGCGTGGCGGACATCTCCACCAGTTCGCGCAAACTGCCTTCGTCGTCTTCCAGGATGACGTAGCGCTTCACGAAGTTTTCTAATTCCCGTAAATTTCCCGGCCACGGGTAGTTCAACGCGGCGTCCAGAAGGTGCTTGGAAGGCGCCTGAGGAGCCTTCCCGAATTTCTCGCTGTATTTTTCCAGGAAGTGCTTGAACAGCAGCGGAATTTCCGAAGTTCTCTCCCGCAACGGCGGCACATTGATGGAAAGCACATTCAACCGGTAGTAGAGATCTTCGCGGAACTTCCCGGTTTTCATCGCTTCGTGCACGTCAACGTTGGTGGCCGCCAGTACCCGAACATCGGTTTCCACCAGATGCCTTCCGCCCAATCTTGAATATTGGTGATCCTGCAAAACGTGCAGCAACTTGGCCTGCAGGTGCACGGACATCTCGGCAATCTCGTCCAGAAAAATCGTGCCCTTGTTCGCCAATTCGAATTTACCGGGCTTCGAACGCACCGCTCCCGTGAAGGCGCCTTGTTCAAATCCGAACAATTCCGACTCCAGCAATTCGCCGGGGAGCGCCGCGCAGTTCACCTTGATAAACGGCTGGTTTCTCCGCTTTGACCTCAAGTGGATCATGCGGGCAACCACTTCTTTGCCCACCCCGCTTTCGCCGCAAATAAACACCGGCACATCCACGGGGGCAATCTGCAAAATTTGCTGCCGGATGCGCACCATTTGCGGACTGGCGGCCAGAAAACTCAAATCTTCCGTCACCTGGTCGCAAAAATCTCGGAGCGCCTGGTTTTCCTGGGTAAGTTGCTTTTTTTGGCGCGACTTCAACATCGCCGCTTCCAGCTCCGTTTTTTCAAACGGCTTTGTCAGGTAATCGTGCGCCCCCAGCCGAATCGCCTCCACCACAGTGCCCACCTCGTTCGAACACGACAGCATGATCACGTTCAGGCTGCGGTCCAGATGCATCAACTCCTGTAACGTTTCCAGGCCGCCCATTTCCGGCATCAGGACGTCCAGAATGATGAAGTCGGGCCGCTCCCCTTCACCCACCCGCCGGATGGCATCCTTGCCGTTGCTCACCGTCTCGACGAGGTATCCTTCCACTTCCAGCAGCGTCTGCAAGTATTTGCGGATGCTTGGCTCGTCGTCGACAACCAGAATTTTCTCTTTTGCGGACATATTCCTTCCCCTCTAGCCCAAACTCACCAAGCTTCAGCTTTGATCCATCGGCAGCAGAAACGCGAACGTGCTCCCTCGTTGATACTCGCTTTCCACCCAAATTTTCCCCCGGTGCGCTTGAATCAGTCGTTTTGCAATCGCCAATCCCAGGCCCATGCCAGACGTATTGCGATCGACTCGAACAAAATCCTCGAAAATTTCCTGGTGGTGCTCCGGCGCGATCCCCGAACCTGAATCCGTCACGCTGACTTCCACGCTGTTTGGCCTGGGCAGCCGGAATCTCCTGCGCTCTTCCACCGGTGCAATTTCCGCCACGCGCCTTTCCCAGAAATGCGGCTTCGCGCGCAACGTCACTGTGCCGCCCGTAGGCGTGTGCTTCAGCGCATTGTCCAACAGATTCGCCGCCGCCTGTTGCACCTTCTGGTAATCGAATTTGAAAGTGGGAATCGAGGGATCCAGCTGTGCGTCCAGCTTCACGCCTTTTCTCTTGAAAGCTTCCGACCAGCGCCCAGCCATTTCCTCCAGGCAATCCCGCAGATCGTTCTCGCGCAACTGCAACACCAGTTTCCCGCTCTCCAGCGCCGAATAGTTCAGGAACATCGAAACCAAGCGAACCAGCCGCTCGCAGCTTTCCTTGGATTCTTCCAGAATGTCCTTTTGCTTGTCTGTGAGTTTTCCCAGGGAATTCGAGAGCAGCAGGTCGTAATACCCTTTGATTACCGCGAGTGGTGTCTTTAGTTCGTGCGCGGCCGAAGCCAGAAACACAGTCTTTTGCCGGTTCACTTCCTGCAGTTTCAAGTACGCGGCCAGCAAATTCCTGTATGTAATCTCGCGTTCCTGGAGCAACTCTTGTACCGTCGGTTGCACCGAACCGTTTTCTTCTTTCTGGATCACTTCATTGGCGAATTGGATGGCGATCCAATCGGACTCTGGTATCCAGCGGAGCCTCGCTTGGAAACTTTTTGAGCCGTTCCGTCCGGCTATTTCGATGTCGTTTTCGCCACTCTCGATGCGCTTCGAAATCTCCTGCGGCCTCACGTTTAATACTTCTTCGAAGATATTCAACGTGGTCAAATTGTGCTTGCCTTGTTCTTCCAGGCATCGCTTCGCGCGGCCATTCACCATAAGAACTTGGCCGTCCCTGCTCGCGACCACCACTGCTCGATCCATCGTATCGAGCAGTGCCCGCACGTTGTCTGCGGGAAAATTTATTCCACTCAATACCGACTTCCCTGCCGTGGTTGTGAGTCCACTTCCCATAGATGTCCCTCGGCTCCGCGCGTGAGTGGTAAATATTTTCCCGTCTCGTTTTCATCCTTCCAGAGCCCCCCCCTCCTGTCAATGGTAAAAGCGTTCCATTTGCACAATTTGGGAAAAGGGCTGCTCAATCCATCCATTCTCTTCTCCCCCCTTCGCGTCTCACTGAATTGGTCCAGTCTAACTACTTTCACTGCTGCAAGTTATGTGGTAATTGCCCAGAACACACTGGCAAATAACCTGCATGGTCTTGTACTAGTTCCCGAGTACTATCACTTGGACTTTATGGACCTTAGCGTCGATCAATTGAAGGAGGGTGCTCGCGTGGATTCGAAGCGGCCACGACGATCCCCTCGAATTCGCCTTCAGGTCCCCGTTTTCCTCCGGGCTTCCGATGCATCTGGGACAGAATTTATCGAACTCACCCGAACCCTCAATATCAGCGCCACTGGTGCATGCATTGCCTCCACGCATATATTGCGCCCCGATCAGCCGGTTTTATTGACGATTCCAGCTCCCTCCCCGGCCTCTTCTAGCCTGATTCCCAGCGAAACCCCACCGATACAAGCCAAAGTCCGGCGCCAGGAAAGCTTGGGCGATTTGCGGCTCTTCGGGTTGGAATTTCTGCGACCTCTTGAGTAAATTTCTGGATTCCCTTCCGCGTCCTGCTATTTGGCCAGGCTCTGCTTTTCTGCTTACCCACGTCCACCCCTTTCGGGCTCGCTTATCTGCCCTTCTTGTAATAGGATAGGCTCCCATAGAGAGTCCCTTGGGTAGCTTCAAGTCCTGCTTGGCTGTGGCGAGATTGGCAGCCAGCTTGCTCCCTAAACTACGAACTCTCAGATCCGTGCTTGCCCCATACCCCGCGGGGATAGGCAGAATTGTGGGAAAACCCTGCTATGCCCAGCCCCGGCGCCCCCAAGGCTCCGAGTCCGCCTCTGGAAGATGCCTATCTCGAGCTCTTATCCGATACGCTCGAAGGGCTTGAGTCTTCCGCGCGTGCGCAATTCCTCACGCATTATTTTCGCGTAACGACGCAGCTCGAGCTTCCCGAAAGCAAATCTGTCGAACTCTGGGAAGAAATCCTCACTCGCCGCCGCGCGTTCAACGAAGCGCTCGGACGTACTGTCTCTCTTCGCACCGTGCTCACGGATGTGCTCTCCACTTCCGGGCTCCTCCGGGTTCCGGCCCTCATTGAATACGACGAATTGAAAAGGATCCGTTTGAGCGCGGTCACCGATCCGCTGACTGGCCTGTACAATCGCAGGTTGTTTGCCGAGTCGTTCGAGAAAGAACTGAACCGTGCTCGCCGTTATGGCTTGCCTTTGGGCATCGTCATTCTCGACCTTCATCGCTTTAAGGAAGTGAACGACAAATATGGCCACCCTCGCGGCGATGATGTTCTTCGGGCCGCGGCCGCTACACTGCAACGGGCTCTTCGCACCTCAGACTCCGCTTTCCGCATCGGCGGCGACGAGTTTGCCGTACTTCTCCCGCAAACCGACGCAGCGCATGCCATCGCTCTGAGTCGGCGCATTGAAGCCGTATTCGCAGAAATCCTGCGCCCGCTCCGGTTGAGTTTCGCGGTGACCATGGATCATGGCGTCGCGACTTTCCCACAAGATGGGGATCAGGTAGAGCAACTCATTCACGTTGCCGACGAACGGCTTTATCGGTTCAAACATGCAAGCCATGTCCGCGGCGCCGCGGAATCCGCGCGGGCCGAGGGTCCCTCCTCCGAAACTCCACTTGCTCCCCCAGCCCCTATCCCGATTTCAACTGGACGCGCACCCGAGGCGCTATCGACGGACTTTGCCGCCGCTTCCTCCGCCGCCGCTGGAGCTTTGTCCGGACAAAGTGCCCCGCCCGAGTCCAATATCACTTATGCCATGCAACGCAAGGCCGAGCGGATATCGATGAGCGGCACCAATGCTTACGCTGTCATCGGAGAGCAGGGCACGCGCCGCGCCCGCGTCCTCGATTTGGGATTTGGCGGCGTGGCCCTCGAATTCGAGCACCCCGAAGACCTTCCTGAAAGCATTGTGGCCATCCTACACGTGCCCATCCTTCCTCCCGTGCGCGTTTATCTACGCCCAGTCTGGTCTTGCCGCACCGCCGAAGGCGCTTTCCGCTTCGGGTGCCAGTTCGTCTCTTGACCTCAACTTCCAATGTTCTCCTGTAAACCTGGAAAATCCGCTCTTCTCCTCCGCCAGTTGGGCGGGTAGCTCAATTTTCCACAACTCTACCCGCTTTCGCCTTGCCTGTACTTCTGGACAGGTTCTACTCTGGCGAATCCTGTCCCAGAACTGTACCCGGGACAGGTTGCTGCCGCTGTTCTCTAGACGGTACTTTGAGATTTCCTAATCTGAGGGAGGGGAAATCCGGGTTGTTTCCGCAGAACTCAAGAAGACTGTCTATTCGTGGCCCCCGCAATGCCGCCTGCGCGTTCGGTATTTCGGTGCTATTGATTGGCTGCGCAAACGTTGCCCCGCGTTCCTCTACGCAGCAAGGCACTCTGGCACTTTCTGCTTCCAGCTTCAATTTCAGCTCGGTGGTTGTCGGCAAATCATCCACCCAGACTCTTCTGATCACAAATTCCGGCACAGCACCTTTGACCATCGAGTCGCTAACCCTGAAGAGCCAGCAGTTCCAGATCACCGGACCTTCCGTTCCGCGCACCGTGCTTCCGTCTCAAAGTGTCAGCTACACGATTTCCTTTGTCCCCACTAGTTCTGGCAGCCAATCCGCCTGGTTGCAAATCAGCACGAACATTGCGACCAACCCCGTTCCTGTTTCGCTGACGGGAATCGCACAATCCGCCTATGCTTCTCTGCAGGTTTCTCCCGCGTCGATCAATTTCGGAAATTTGAAACTTCAATCCACTGGAACGCAAAACGTCACCTTGAAAAATACGGGCGACATCAACATGACTGTCAGTGGCGTTACCATTGCCGGTGCCGGCTTCGGCTATTCCGACCTTTCACCCGGTTTTTCGCTCTCTCCCAGCCAATCTGTGACTTTTCAGGTTTGGTTTAAGCCGATGACCGCTGGGCCAGCTTCGGGTACAGTTACAATTCTCAGCGCCAATATTGCTTCACCTCAGGAAATTCCAGTGTCCGGAGATGGCCTGACCTCTAATCCTCCACCAACCACGCCGACTCCAACCCAGCACACCGTGGACTTGTCTTGGCAGCCCAGCAGCACCGCCAATATCGTTGGCTATCGCGTCTACCGCAGCGCGGTTTCCGGAACCGGTTATGCCCCCCTTACCTCCGCGGCAAATATCCTTTCCTATTCGGACAACACGGTCGCCAACGGAGCCACCTACTATTACGTCGTCACTGCCGTGGATTCCTCCGGCAACGAAAGCCCTCATTCCAACGAGGTCTCAGCCGTAATTCCCGCCACTTGATTTCGTGCCTTTTTCGCCGGTCATCCACCGATTTTGATATTCCCACCGGTTTTCGTATAATTGGGGTTTGTCTTGTGGCCTAGCGACGCGGCTGCGGCTTCCTCCCAGAGCTTCGCCGTGCAGACCGGCCGCAATAGATTGGAGACCCATGAAACCCGGTATTCACCCCGATTATCATCCTGTGACCGTTCACTGTGCCTGCGGGAACACTTTCCAGACCCGCTCGACCGTCAAGGGCGATATGCTCCGCATTGAAATCTGCTCGAGCTGCCACCCGTTTTTTACGGGCAAGCAGAAACTGGTTGACACGGCCGGCCGCGTCGAGCGTTTCCAGAAAAAGTACGCCAACGTTCCCGCTGCCGCTGGCAGGAAGTAAGTTCCCCTTCCACTCCCACACTTCAACTCTGTGCGGACCGGCTTTTCCCCGGTCCGCTTTTTAGCCCTATCCTTTTGTCCCCTTCGCGCTCTCCGTGTAAAATCATCTTCCAACGTGGCTACGCAATCTCGCATGTTTGATGGCCCGCCGGACGCCGGCCTGGTGGAAACAGGTGGCCCACGGGTCACGTTGCGCAACGCATTCCTTCACCCCTTCGACTCTGCCATCGCCGCTGCCCGCACGTGTTACTCCTCGCATCTGATAACTCCTCAAGAGATTACCGACAAGCAG
Source organism: Acidobacteriota bacterium (assembly GCA_021324935.1). Lineage (GTDB taxonomy): Bacteria > Acidobacteriota > Terriglobia > Acidiferrales > UBA7541 > Acidiferrum. The sequence continues at coordinate 143,478 of JAJPIE010000044.1, read as the reverse complement.
CGCCTGAATATTGGAGCCGCAACCTTCTATAGCGGCCATCACACGGTCTATCAGCATGCACATTTCGAATTCGGGCTCGAAAACGTCAGCCGCCAGTTTGTCTGGTCCTTCCTGCACGCACACCCTTTTTACAACTCCGAGCAACAAAGCCAGCGCTACGTCCGGCTCGATCGTGCCCAAGCCTATGTCCCTCCGGTTTCGCTCTTCTTTGACGAAAGCTCCCGCCAAATCTACGAAAGCGCGATTGCACGCGGCTGGGCTTACTACCGCGAACTTTCCGCGCTACTTGTTCCCGAAGCCCGCACCATTTTGAATGACATCTGGCACATTGGCCCGATGTCCCACCCCAAACGCCTACAGAAAATCGAACGCTCCGCCGAAAAACGCTCGATCGAAATCGCGCGTTACGTGCTTCCCGTCGCGGCATTCACGGCAATGGTGCACACCGTCTCGGGCATCGTCCTTCACCGCCTTTGGCGCATGTGTTCGGCTTCGGACACGCCCAGCGAAGCTCGCGCCATCATCGGCGAAATGGTTGCGCTCGTCCGCCAAATCGATCCCCAATTTTTCGATCGTTTCGGCACCGCGCCTCTCGAAGAACTGCCCGAATGGAAGGAAGTAGTGCCTGCGAAGCCCACAGCCGATGCCTTCGCGCGCGAATTCGACGCCAGCTTATCCGGAAAAACTTCACGCCTCGTGGACTACTCCCCCAACGCTCCTCGCGTCATAGCCGAATCCTATCGCGCTGTCCTGGGCCTTTCGGAATCCACATGTTCCGACGCCGAAGCGATCGACCGCATCCTGAATCCGGCCCGCAATCTCTATCGCCTTGAAACCCTCAACATTGGCGTTCACGCTCCGATGATGCGAGCCCTGCAACACGCCAACTACACCTTCGCAAAAAAAATCAGCCACACCGCGGACAGCCAGGATCAGCGCCATCGCATGGTCCCCGGCTCTCGCCCGCTCCTAACTCTTGCGGATACCCGCGACCCCGATTACATCACCCCCGTGCTTTTGAACGAAAATCCACGCGCCCGCGCGGTTTACGACCGCGCCATGCTGGATGCCTGGGCCGCCAAGAATCAACTTCTCGACCGTGGCGTCCCTCCCGAGATCGCTCTATATCTGCTTCCCAACGCCAAATCGATCCGCTTGGTCGAAACCGGCTCGCTGCTCCATCTTCTTCACAAATGGACCATGCGCACCTGCTTCAATGCGCAGGAAGAGATCTACAACGCCTCCATGGACGAGATTGCCCAGTTGCGCGAGGTCCATCCGCAGCTTTCCCGCTACATCGGCCCGCCCTGCCACCTGCGCGCCGGCATCACCACGCCGATCTGCACCGAGGGCTCCCACTTCTGCGGCGTCAAAGTCTGGCTTGATTTTCCCAACACCCCGCGCCGCATCTGAAACCCCGCTCCGGTGCCGAACGTCCAATCAAGAAAGAGGAGGCCCGTGCTCACACTCACAAAGCGCCTTTTCGCCCTTCTCCTCGCGTCATTTCTGGGATTTCCCGCCGCTACTTTTCCCTTCGAAACTCCCCTCTCCGACACCGCCGTCCGCGACGCCTATTTCCTTGGCCAGCGGCGTGACGAGACCTTCGCCCAATTTGTCTCTAATTACAGCCGCGCCTTGCCCGCTCCTGCGAAGGGACCTTATATCCAATCAGTCAGTTTCTTCACTCCTTATGTTCTTACGGCCATCAACTCCAGTCAGCACCTCGGTATTTACAGCGCGCAGCAGGCGCAACTCGACCACGACAGTGCTCCCGAGATTGTGCGCGTGATCGTCCAGATTTTTTTGACGGATTCTTACGGCGAATTCCTGATACGTCCCGCGCGGCAAGATTCACAAGCAAATCACGGGGTGATGCTGCGTCCCGCGGATTTTTGGCGCGGTTTTCGTCTGCATGTATCTCAAAAGGATCAAATGATGATTCCGAGCGCCGCAACGGGCGAACCCACGTTTCGCTGCACCGATGACGGTTGTGATTTGACTGGAGCAACGCTCACATTTGACTTCCCCGCTTCGGCGTTTACGGACGATACCGCCACTGTTCTGGTTACGCCTCCCGAGGGCGATCCCGTTTCCGTTGATTTCGATCCAACTTCCCTCCGCTAGTTTTTGTCCCCAAATCCATGCTTCTGCCGGCAAATCGGACAATACGTCGCTTCTTCCGAATTGTCCACGTGGTGCCTTACCGGTGGCACCGTTTTCAGATACGCAAAGATCGCTTTCAGATCCTCATCCGTCATGTTCCGGAAATAGCTCCAGGGCATCAGTGGATTCAGGTCGCGCACTCCACCCGAAGCGCGGCCCGTCCGCATCGTCTTGATAAACATAGCTTCGTCGTAATGCCCGATTCCGGAAGGGTCCACCGTGATGTTCGCCGTGACAATGTCTCCCCAAGGGCCGGTCATGCGCGCGCCTCCGCCGAACATCATCGCTGTATTCGCCGAACCATCCGCGTTCGCCGGCGTGTGACAGTCGTTGCACTGCGCTAGGCGGACCAGATACCAGCCGTGTTTCACCTGCTCGTCGGCATTCTCAGGTAACTTTGGCTCCAACTCCGGGTGAAAATCCACTTTAATTTCAAAAGGCAGGCTTCGCTTCGGTAGCGGATTGCGGACGGCCGGAATCGAACGGATGTATACGATCACCGAAGCCACGTCTTCGTCTGTCATGCTGCGGAAAAACGCATAAGGCATGTAATCGAGTAACTGCCGGCCATCATGACCAATCCCGTGCCGGATCGCCCGCTCGAACTGCGCATTCGTCCAGCTCCCCGCCCCGGTTTCCTTGTCTGGCGTGATATTCGGGCACACCAGCCCATCGGGAAACGGCTGTCCATCATAAACCTCTCCGTTCACGATTCTCCCCGAGCCTTGCTTTCCCGGGATGGGCTGCCCGTGTCCGTTCTCGAAATTCGCTTCATCGTGACACTCGAAACAATGCGCTACCGATGTCACCAAGTAGCGCCCCCTCTCCAGTCGTTTGGCGGATGGCTCTGCGCGAAACTCCTGCTGATTCGAATCTGCGGGAGTGCTTTTTACGGAGTTTTGCGCGAAGCACAAGGGCGCGCATACGAACACCAGCCAGGCAATCGTCCTGCGGCCCGGTAAAGAGCGCAAAACCATACACGTCACCTCGGCGTGTTCCAGGGATTTGTTCTTTCAGGGGCCGACCAAAACAAAGGGGGCAAAACTTGGTTCTTTATCTCTCGAAGGCGGGCCGGATGTCAACTTCTCCAGCGCAGCGTTACCGGACCGTCCATCGGGTGCACCATCGGCAACCCGCTTCGCCGTGATTCCAGCAAACCCTGTTTCAGTGCGAAATACCACTTAGCCGGCCGGTCCGCGTCGTCAATCAGCATCAGCTTCGGATTGTGTTTCAATCCTTCCGCCTGCTGGATCATCGTCTCCTGATCCTGTCTCAAGAAAAGCTTCGCAAAGATCCGGAAAATGGAAACGGGAACGGGCAGATTCCACGCCGCCACAAAATCGATCCGGCACAAGTCCCGCTTCACCGGCGTCACTGTTGCCCGGCTGGAAAACCACAGCTTTCCGCTCCGGTCGGTTTCCGTGCGAATGTTTGGCAGCACAAAGTCGATCGTCGTCGTCACCGTCTCCCCGGTCATCTTTGCCAGCAACTTGTATGGCGCGCTATTCGCGCTTGGCTTGTGCGGGCTCATCCGGAATCCGTACGGAATTGGCTCAAACTGCTTCGCCTTCTCGTGAATGCTGGCTTTGCTTCGCCAAAACCAGGATTGGTGCACAAAAGGCCCGTGCGCGGGGTCCATTAATCCGATGATTCCATGATCGATGTGCGAAGGTAGTTCGCATTCCAGCCGCGTCATCTTGTATTTTTCTCCGAACTTTTCCAGTTCGGGCACCGCCGGCAGTTTCTCCGGTAACCGCGTCCCGGGCGCGTTCATGTACACCCACACGTACCCGTCCCGCTCTTCGCATGGGTAGTGCCCGGCCGAAATTCTCTCGATCTTCAGCCTGTCGTGGCTCGTCAGCGAGGGAATCAGCGTGCACTTTCCGCTGCAAGCGTCGAACTCCCAACCGTGATAACTGCACTGCACGCTGTTTCCGTCAAAATGCCCATAGGAAAGCGGAATCCCCCGGTGCGGACACGCATCCCGCATTGCGAATGCCTTCCCTTCGCTCGTCCGCCCGATCACCAGCGGCACCTCCAGCAGCATCGCCTTGGCCAGGTCCTTCCCGTGGATCTCCTCGCTCCGCATCGCCGGATACCAGAAGTCCCATAGGAATCCTGTATCGGCTTTCGGCGCGCTCTCCGCCAGCCCCTCCACTGAACTCTCTAGCGCCGCTCGTACCGCCTCACTCATCGCATCTGCTCTCGATTCTCGGCCTCTCCGTCAAATTGCATCCTAACACCACCCAAATTCTCGTTCCACGCCGACCTTGGCCAATTCGCCTCCGGGCTCGCCTCTTTGCCGGTCCGTTTCGTCATTCAACCGTTATCGTCAAAATTCTGTTAGAATCAGTAGATAGAATGTATACCTTCTTTCATTAGCTGCCTCATGCCTTGCGCCCGCCCGGGCGCCGTTGCTCTCTTCGCCCGTCACCAATCACTGTTCACCAGTCACCCATCTCCGGTGACTCAAATCTCGTGGAGAAAAAGGATTTCCAATGGCAGTACTCACCTTGACTGAAAAACTCGATCAGCTCGATACCCGCTATCAGGAGATGACCCACGAACTTTCTTCACCCGAAGTCATCTCCGACTCCGCGCGTTTCCAAAAACTCGCCAAGCAGCACGCCGATTTAGAAGCCATCGTCAGCAAGCACCGCGAGTTCAAGCAGATTGAAAAAGATCTCGCCGGCGCCCACCAGATGGTCCTCGAGTCCGACGACGCTGAAATGCGCCACATGGCTCAAGAAGAGGAAAAGCTTCTTGCTGCCCGAAAGGAAAAAGTCGAGCATGAGCTGAAGCTTCTGCTCCTCCCCAAGGACCCCAACGACGAGAAGAACATCATCCTCGAAATCCGCGCCGGCACCGGCGGCGACGAAGCCGGCATCTTCGCCGGCGATCTTTTCCGCATGTATTCGCGTTATGCCGAATCCCAGGGCTGGAAAGTCGAAGTCATGGAGAGTTCGCCCGCATCCATGGGGGGCGTGAAGGAAATCGTTGCCGCCATTCAGGGTAACAAGGTCTATTCAAAGCTCAAATATGAAAGCGGAGTTCATCGGGTGCAGCGCGTCCCCGCCACGGAAACCCAGGGGCGCATCCACACCTCCGCTGCCACTGTCGCCGTTTTGCCGGAAGCCGACGAAATCGACATCAAAATCGAGGCCAAGGACCTCCGCGTCGACACGTTCTGCTCCTCGGGTCCCGGCGGCCAGTCTGTCAACACAACTTACTCCGCCGTCCGCATTACGCACCTGCCCACCGGCCTCGTCGTCTCTCAGCAGGACGAAAAATCTCAAATCAAGAACCGCGCCAAAGCCATGCGCGTTCTGCGTTCTCGACTCTACGAATTGGAACTCGAAAAGCAACAGGCCGCCATCACCGCCGAGCGGCGCGGCCAGATTAAGACCGGCGACCGCTCCGAGAAAATCCGTACCTACAACTACCCGCAAAACCGCGTTACCGATCACCGTATCGGCTTGACCATTCACCAGCTCACGGACGTCATGGACGGCAAACTCGCACCCATCGTCGATGGCCTTGTCGAACACTTCGAGGCGGAACGACTCAAAGCCGAACTCGCCGAAGAGTGACACCTTTCAATTTCACTCTGGCACCGGCACTCTTGCCGGTGTCCTTCGTGAGTTTCGAGTTGCGAATTTCAAAGCCTGCCTGAATCGCATGACCGATTTGACCACACCACCCCCCGACCTGCGCTCCCTGCTGAAACAGGGCATCCATCTTCTCCGCGAAGCGCATATCCCCTCGGACACGCTCGCGGCCGAGTTGCTCCTGCTCCACTCCATCGGGCGCGATCGTACGTGGCTTTATGCTCATCCGGAAGAAATCGTCCCCGAATCGGTCGCTCAGGAATTTCTGCGTTTAATTCAATGCCGTATCGGGGGAAAGCCCACGCAGCACCTCACCGGCCACCAGGAATTCTGGGGCCTCGACTTCGAGGTCACTCCCGACGTCCTCATTCCCCGCCCCGAAACCGAACATCTGATCGAGGTCGCTCTCGACCGTCTCGCCGTTCGTGAAATCCGCGCCGGCCGACCACCCAAGCTCACCGGCGATAATGTCTCTGTCGTGGACATCGGCACGGGCTCGGGCTGCGTCGCGATCGCCCTTGCCAAGGAACTCCCCGCCGCACAAATCTATGCCATCGACATCTCCCCCGACGCCCTCGCTGTCGCCCAACGCAATGCCAACCGCCTCGGCTTCGCTAACCGCATCACTTCTCTCCAATCCAACCTCTTCTCCGCTTTCTCCCCACTCGCCACTCCTCACTCGCCAATTCTCTTTGATCTTGTAATTTCCAACCCTCCCTACATCGGCCGCAAAGAGGCACTCAGCCTTCCAATCGAAGTCCGCGAGTACGAACCATCCATCGCGCTTTTCGGCGGCGAAGAAGGCTACGAACTCTATGGCCGGCTCATCCCCGAAGCTGCTCGCCACGTAAAACCCCGCGGCCTTCTCGTTCTCGAGCTCGGCCATGACTCCCTCCCCGCCGTCCGCCCGCTCCTCGAGTCTCCGGAGTGGACCAATCTCCTCGTCACCAACGACCTCGCCGGCATCCCCCGCGTCCTCTCGGCGGAACGCACCGCCAACTCAAGCAATCCGTCAAACGCCTGAGTGCGGCGCTGGCGTTCCAGCCAGTGTTCTCTTCCATTCTTGATTGCTGTTCCTGGATATGTGCAGTGCCAGACCGATGGTCTTCTATTCTTCAATTCTCTGCTTTCCAGTTTCTATTCTCCGGTCTGCGCCAGCTCCCGAATTCGATTCAAATACCCCACATACACCGCAATCGGAATATCTGGCGAGTCGCCATCGTTTAAAAAATGCTCCAGCCGGATCTCCTTCGGGATTCCCGCAATCACCTCACGGAATCTCGGCATCTGCAGATACTTCACCTTCCAGATTTCCAGCATCAGCGAGCGGAACTCCTCACTGATAAATCCCATCTTCCTGGTGCCCAAGTAAATTCCGTCGAAATGGTGGTCCGTCATCAGCTTTCGCAGCGGATCATCTTCGGCTGAAAACAAGTAGATCAGATGTAGCGTATCTGCCAGATCGCCCCATAACACTTTTTCTTCGTAAGCGCTAAATCGGAACGCCCCACCCGTTCGCTGTTGCGCCTGCCGCGCCAGGTCTCCATCCTTTAATCCGCGACCGCTCAACTCCTCCTCAAACCATCGCCACTTTTCTGGCTTCAAATTCGCTCGCAAGAATTCCACTGCGTACGCGTTTGGCAGATAAATCCTGGGATCATCGTCCAATCGCTGGAGCCACCCGCTCCAATCCATCGCCTCAAGCTTCTTTGTGAGCTCCTTCACTTCCCCGACGGTCACGCCCGGGTGATACTTCACCGCCTGCCAGAAATGCTCCGTCGAATCATAGTTGGCGCCATACAGCGGGATTCCCTCTTCAATTGGATACCAGTTCGAAAGCGCTCTCGCCGCAATCACCGGCGAAGCGCTCCAACAATTGATGGAATGCTTCCACTTTTCCTGCACCGCCAGAAAGGCCTCGGTGTAGCCTGCCGGCACCGGTTCTTTCACCTCCGCAATCGCCTCGCGCAACTCCCCGCTTGTATGCGTAACCAGCGACTCCAGCGGTCGTTCATCCACCATCGAAACGACCCGGCTTTCCACCGCCTCCCGCAATAGCGCTGTCTCCAATCCCTCTTCTTCCTCCTTGCTGATTTTCCCCTTCCATCTCTCGCCTTGCGCCCGTATGTACGGAAACGCCGCCGCCAGCGAACGAAACTCGATAAATCCATGAATCGCAAACGTGACGGGTTTGCCGTCCTTTTCAAACACAGTCGACGGCGTTACCACGCTCCTCAGCGGTATCGTCTCGCAATGCAGCGCCGCCGCGGGCAGAAAAAGGGCGACGAAGCATGTCGTTCGCCGCAGTGTTTCGTAACGATAGCCCCTCATGGATCTCATCCCCGTTTCCTTCAAGGCCCGCCAAATCATTTCATAAAAGCGTTTGCCCACGGAGCAATTTCCTGGTCATTGCTTCCCGCGCCTTCCCAGCCGTACCCTACTTCCATGCCTGACCTGGCTCGCTTCCGTGCCAAGCACGACGCCGCTTCCCCGGACGCCACCGAAACGCCCACTCGCTCTTTCATCCTGCATGTCGACATGGACGCCTTCTTCGTCTCCGTCGAACTCCTCGGGCGCCCCGATCTTCGCGGCAAACCCGTAGTCGTTGGCGGCCGCCCCGACCAGCGCGGCGTCGTCTCCGCTGCCAGCTATGAAGCCCGCAAGTACGGCATCCACTCCGCAATGCCCCTCCGCACGGCCGGGCGTCTCTGCCCTCACGCGATATTCCTCGACGGTCACCACCAAAAATATTCTGAATGGAGCGACCGCGTTGCCTCCATTCTCGCCAAATTTTCTCCCATTGTCGAAATGGTCTCCATCGACGAGGCGTATCTCGACCTCTCTGGCACCGAACGACTCCACGGTCATCCATTCGCCGCTGCCGATAAACTCCTCCGCACCATCACACAGCAGACGGGCCTCCCCTGCTCTGCCGGCCTCGCCACCACGCGGCTCACCGCAAAAGTCGCTTCCGATCAGGCCAAGCCTCGCGGCCTCGTCTGGGTCGCCCCCGGCATGGAGGCGCGTTTCCTGGCTCCGCTTCCCATTCGCAAAATTCCCGGTATTGGCGAAGTCACCGAACGCTCGCTCCGCGCCCTCGGCATCGAAACCGTCGAACAACTCGCCTCTCACACACAGGAGAAATTGGAAAAACTCTTCGGCCAATGGGGCACGGCCCTCTACCGCAAAGCGCGCGGCGGCGACGCCTATGAATTTCTCATCGACGCGGAGCCCAAATCCATCTCGCACAACCACACCTTCGGCGAGGACACCTCCGATGTCCCCGAAATGGAATCCCTCCTCAGCCATCTTTCTCAAAAGGCCTGTAAGCGCCTTCGCGAAGCCGGGCTTTCCGCTCGCACGCTTACGCTCACCATCCGCTACGCCGGCTTCGACACCTATACCCGCGCCAAGACCCTCCCCGAATCTTCCCAACTCGACTCGGAAATCTTCGCCGTCTTCCTCGATCTCTTTCGCCAGCATCGTGACCCCAAACGCAAAGTCCGGCTCCTGGGGGTCGCTCTTTCCCAGTTATCGCACGGCGGCCAGCAACTTGACCTCCTCGAAGCCGGTCGCCGCGAAAAACTCGAGAAACTCACCAAAGCCGCCGATCACCTGCGCGATAAGTTCGGCTTCACATCGATCCGGTTCGGCGGTTCCCTCCGCCGGGAAGATTGAATTTTTCCATTACTGGATTCCTGCCCTCAATCGCCTATACTTTTCGCATGAGTTCTTCCGCCCCACCTCGCCCCGACCTATTCTCACGCATTGGAACCTTCTGGAATCGCGTCAGCGAGGGCCGCGATCTCGACGACCTGTGGTCACAGTTCGTCGACGACGCTCGCTCCAGCTACGGCTTTTACGGCAAGGACGTCGACTGGGACGAGGTGAACCGCCTCCCCGCATGGATGCGTCCTTTCCGCATCGGCCGGCAACTCTTCTGGGCTATGATGAGCAAGCTCTCCCCGGCCCGCCGCGTCATTCTGCTCATCGCGCTCATCCTGCTGGTTTCCTCGGGGTTCAAATTCGAATTCCCTGGCCACTCCACACTCGAAGTGGATTTCCAGCTCTTCTCCGCACTCCTGTTCCTTCTTCTCCTCTCTCTTGAGCTGGCCGACAAAATTACCATAAAACGCGACCTCGAAATCGCGCGCGAAATACAAGCCTGGCTGGTTCCTTCCACTCCTCCTCCGGTTCCCAATGCCGAGGTCGCCTTTTACACCCGCCCGCAAAATTCCGTGGCCGGCGATTATTACGACGCGTTCTATCCCACCCGCGACGCCGCCACCGGAGGCAAACTGCTCCTCGTCATGGCTGACGTTGCCGGCAAAAGCATCCCTGCTGCGCTGCTCATGGCCACGCTGCAGGCCAGCTTGCACACCATTGCCTCGGAAGGCCTCCCTCTCACGCAACTCGCCACGCGTTTAAATCAGTACGCCTGCGCTCACAGCCTGGGTGGTCAGCGTTTCACCACCGCCGTTCTTGCCGAGTATGATCCCGCGACTCAAATCCTCAGCTATGTCAACGCCGGCCACAACTCTCCGGTCGTCCGCCGCGCCAACTCGTCCACCGAACGCCTCGAATCCGGCGGACTCCCCTTGGGAATTACTCCAGAAGCCACCTTCCCCTCGGCGGATCTCCAGTTGCAATCCGGAGACACACTTGTTCTCTTTACTGACGGCGTCGTCGAAGCGTTCAATTCCTCCGGCGAAGAATACTCGGACGCTCGCTGGCTTAGTGTCATTCGCGGCCTTCCCATTCTGAACGCTCAGCAAACCTTGAATTTCCTGATGAACAGCGTCAGCGACTTTGTCGGCGCCACACGCCAATCCGACGACATCACCTGCCTAGTCCTTCGTTGTTCCTGATCGCTTTTTCTCCGTGTCTGCTGTGCTTTCCCGTGAGACTTCTTTCTTTTCTCCAGCCCTCGCTTCTGTGAATCTTTTGTTTCTTTCTTTCATTTTCGCAGCGCATAATGTCCCAGTGAACTCCCGCGAACTGGCCAATTCGGTCTGCGACACCCTCCAGCGCAACGGCTTTCAAGCCTTTTTCGTGGGCGGCTGTGTGCGCGATCTGCTTCTCCAGCGCGATCCAGCGGATTTCGACGTCGCCACCGACGCCACCCCTTCCGAAGTTCTGCGACTCTTTCCAAACGGCCTTGATGTCGGCGCGCACTTCGGCGTGATTCTGCTCCACCAGGATTCGCTCAAGGTCGAAATCGCCACGTTCCGCTCCGATCTTGGCTACTCCGACGGTCGCCATCCCGATCATGTCGTTTACGCAAAAAGTCCACAAGAGGACGTCCAGCGCCGCGATTTCACCATCAACGGACTGCTCATGCGTCACGACACTGGGGCAGTCCTCGACTACGTCAATGGCCGCGCGGATCTCTCCTCCGGTGTCATTCGCGCTATCGGCGAACCCGCGCGCCGTTTCGCCGAAGACAAACTCCGCATGCTCCGAGCGGTCCGTTTTGCCGCACGTTTTGATTACACTATCGATTCGGCTACTGCCGTCGCCATCCGCGCACAAGCGCCTGAAATTCGCGTCGTCTCCGCCGAACGCAGCCGGGAAGAACTCACGAAGCTCCTCACTGAGGGCGCGGCCCGCCGCGGCTTCGCGCTGCTCGATGAACTCGCTCTCCTTCCGGAGCTCCTTCCCGAAGTCGCCGCCATGAAGGGCATCGCTCAGCCCCCTCAATTTCACCCCGAGGGCGACGTTTGGATGCACACCCTGCTGATGCTCGAGGCTCTCCCTGCGAAAGCCTCACCCACGCTTGCCTGGGGAACGCTGCTCCACGATGTCGGCAAGCCGCCCACCTTCCGCTCCGCCGCCGAAACCGGCGATCGCATTCGTTTCGACGGCCATGTCGAAGTCGGCGTCCGTATGGCCGAAGAGATCTGCAGGCGCTTGCGCTTCTCCAAGGACGACACACACCAGATCAAAGCCCTTGTCGCCAATCACATGAAGTTCAAAGACGTCTCGCAGATGCGCGCCTCCACCCTCAAGCGCTTTGTCCGCCTCCACCAATTCAATGAACACCTGGAACTTCACCGCCTCGATTGCCTTTCCAGTCATGGCAAGCTCGACGCCTACAACGCCGTCCGAGCCTTTCTGGCCCAGACGCCTCCCTCCCTGGTCCAGCCACCACGATTACTTTCGGGTGACGACCTCAAAGAAATGGGCTATACACCTGGCCCGGAATTTCAGAAGATGCTCCTCACCCTCGAGGACGCTCAGCTCGATGAAACCGTCCAAACCAGAAAGCAAGCTCGGGAATTTATTAGGACACGCTACCCTCTGCGCCAATTCAGTCGATAAGACGCAAGCTAGGGCCAGTTGGAATTACTTTAAATATATTCTTATCTTATGCTTAATGGATGTTTTGCATTTCAAGGAAATACCTGCTAATATGTGAGCGTAATTGACTAATATTTTCTGCTGCTTGAATTTGCACTTTCGGGCACCTTTTCCGCCCGCTCTGCATCTAATCCACTCATGACGGGCTTTTCCCCGTCTCGCTGAAGGGGACATCATGGCTGATAAAAAACACTTTGTTCCGGATACATTACCAATTTTGCCCGTACGCGATACGGTGCTATTCCCCGGTGCGGTCCTGCCGCTGACGGTCGGCCGCGAAAGCTCGCTCTCCCTTGTGAACTCGCTCTCCGGCGATGAAAAGCTTCTGGGCGTGGTTGCCCAACTGGATCCGCGGATCGAAGATCCTGCCGCGGCGGATCTCCATAAGGTCGGTACCCTCGCCAAAGTCCACAAAACTGTCAAAATGCCGAACGGCAATGTCGTCGTCTTTCTGGAAGGGCTGCAGCGCATTCGTATCAACGAACTCCTCACCTTGCGCCCGTTCCTCCGCGCGTCCATCGCAGCCGAGCCCGATTTTACTGGCGATAAGGACGCCGAACTTGAGGCCCTCCAGCGCAATGCCCAGGATTTATTCCGCGATGTGGTCAGTCATTCACCGCAACTCTCGGACGACCTCCAAAGCGCGGCGATGAACATTGAGGAGCCCGGACGCCTGGCCGATTTCATTGCTGGCACTCTGCCAAGTCTTTCCACCTTGCTCCGCCAGGAATTGATCGAGACTCCCAATGTCCGTAAGCGCCTCGAAATGCTCATTCGCGAGCTTTCCAAGGAACTCGAAGTTCTCGAACTCCGCAGCAAAATTAACGAGCAGGTTCAGGAACAGGTTTCCCAGAACCAGCGCGAATACTTGCTGCGCGAACAGATGAAGGCCATCCAGAAGGAGCTTGGAGAAATCGACGACGCTCAGGCGGAAATCGAGGAACTCCGCAAAAAGGTCGAAGAGGCCGGCATGCCCGCCGAAGCCAAGAAGGAGTGCGATCGCGAGCTTAAGCGCCTTGCGAAAATGACTCCAGCTTCCGCGGAGTATATGGTTTCGCGCACCTATCTGGAATGGATGACCTCGTTGCCATGGTCCAAGTCTTCCGGCAGCTCGGAAATCGACATTCCCAAGGCGCAGGACATCCTCAATGAGGACCACTACGACCTCCATAAGGTCAAGGAGCGCATCCTCGACTACCTGGCGGTCAAAAAGCTGCAACCTGGCATGAAGGGCCCCATCCTCTGCTTCGTTGGTCCTCCAGGCGTGGGTAAGACTTCGCTCGGCAAATCCATCGCGCGCGCGCTTGGACGTAAGTTCGTCCGCATCGCCCTAGGTGGCATGCATGATGAAGCCGAGATCCGCGGCCATCGCCGCACCTACATCGGCGCACTGCCCGGCCAAGTCATTCAGGGCCTTAAGCGCGCCGAAACCAATGACCCCGTCATGATGCTCGACGAGGTCGATAAGCTTGGCCGCGATTTCCGTGGCGATCCGTCTTCCGCGTTGATGGAAGTGCTCGACCCGGAGCAGAACGCCACCTTCCGCGACCATTATCTCGATGTGCCCTTCGATCTTTCGAAGGTCACCTTCATCGCCACCGCCAACTGGATGGACCCCATCCCGGAGCCGCTACGTGACCGCATGGAGATCATCGAACTCCCCGGCTACACCGGTGAGGAGAAGATTCACATCGCCCGCAAATATCTGATCCCCAAGCAGGCCACCGAACACGGCATCAAGGAAGGCGATCAGTTGGAGTTCACCGATGCCGGTTTGCAGGAGATCATCCACAGCTTCACCCGGGAAGCCGGCGTCCGCAACCTGGAACGCGAGATTGCCACGATCGTTCGCAAGCAGGCACGGCGCATCGCCGAAGGCAATGCCGAAAAAATGGTTGTCACTCCGGAAGTCGTTCGCGAATTCCTGGGCGTGCCGAAGTTCCGCACGGAAAAGGAAATCGACGAGCGCGTCAAGCGACCCGGCGTGGCCGTTGGCCTCGTTTGGACCCCGGTTGGCGGCGACATCGTCTTCATCGAAGCCAGCCGTATGCGTGGTGGAAAGCAGTTCACGATGACTGGCCATCTCGGCGAGGTCATGCAGGAATCCATGACCGCCGCGCTGACCTGGACCCGTGCCAATGCTGAACGCTATGGCATTGACCCGGACTTCTTCCGGAGGCAGGACATTCACATTCACGTGCCATCTGGTGGAGTTCCAAAAGACGGTCCTTCTGCCGGCGCCGCGATGGTCACCGCCCTGGTCAGCTTGTTAACCAATCGTCCAGTGAAAAACCGCCTGGCGATGACCGGAGAAATGACCCTCTCCGGCGTGGTTCTGCCCATCGGTGGTGTGAAGGAAAAAGTCCTCGGTGCCAAGCGCGCCGGCGTCACCCACGTGCTGCTCCCGGCCGATAACGAGCCAAACGCCGTGGCGGATCTTCCACCGGATATTCTCGGCGACCTGAAGATCACCTACGTGCGCACGCTCGATGAAGTCCTCGAGCACGCCCTGGAAAAGGAACCCATCGCGCCTGTCGTCCCTGAACCGGAGCCCGCCCAGTCAGGTGTCGGCGACTCCGCCAACGTCCACTAAGGTCGACTCCACACCGCATGTAGTGGCCGAACTTCAGATCGGCCGCACTCCAGGCCAGCCCTCCCGCGGAAGGGCTGCATGCTTTGCGGGGATTGGGCTTGTTTCCCGTGAGTTTTCGAAGGGCCCTTTTCCTTTGCGAACCCAGGTTGCAAATCTCGGGGATCGGAGGACTCTCGCTCAATGAGCCTACACCGCAAGCACCTGACCGAAGAGCCGAAGCACCTGGTCCCTTTCGGCCCTTACGGAGCCGGCCAATGGACCTCGCACCCCATCGGCTTGGTCATCGTCCTAGGGATGCTGGCCATGGGTTTGGTCGCCATGCCCCAAACGCGTTGGCTTCTCCTCGCCTCAGCCGCGTGCGGCGCAATGTTCGGCCTCTTCCTCTGGCTCCGCCACCGCTAGCCCTTTCCTCAGATCGGAGCTCTTTCGGAATCGTTCGAACCACTCCTCGTTCGAATGTGTACCATTACATTATCTATTGACATAGTTATCCATGTTGTGATATAAAGAGTCTGGGAGGTTGTGTGGCTTTCCAGCCGGGGCTGCTTCTTGGCTCGCTTGGAATCCATTGATTCTCCGCCGCTTGCGGCTATCTCCTTCCTTTCCCACACTTGCGCTCCCTCTTCCTAAATCCTTTCCCTACAGCTCTTAGGCGGACCCCCCAGGGGGAGTCCCCCTTCCCAACTGCTGCTACTATGAACACTGCCGATGCCATCCAAGGCCAAAACCAAAACTCCGGCCAACACCGCTGACCCCGCCGCTCTCGCCCAGCAGCTCAGCGACGCCCTGCTCCGCGAGCGCTGCATTCCTCGCTTCGTCGATTCCTACGTCGTCGAACACGGCCGCCACTCTCTCCAAGTCCACGCCGGCCTTTATCGCGACCTTCTCCATTTACTCCAGCGCGAAGCATTGCTCACCATCTCGGCTCGCGCCCTCCACCTCCTCACCCGCGGCGCTGCCAACCACGACTCCGCTGCTTCCAAGCCCATTACCCGCAAGGAAGCCGCCGCTTTCCGCCAAAAATTTCTGGCCGCGCTCGCCCGCCATCAGCGCTGGAACCTAGGTGAATCGCTTGATTTCCAATCCGATCTGCGAATGTACGAAGAACTCATTGCGCGCGCCAGTGGGTCGCACCGCCCCCGAAAATCCTACGAACCCGCCAACCACCCCTTCGTCGACCGCTGCGCCTTCGTCCTCGACTCTTCCTTCCTCGAAAAGGCGCGTGTGGCCGCCAGCCGCGCCCTGACGGACTTGGAATCTCTCACATCGCGCGTCGTGGAATCCGTATGGAATTAGACTTGTTGCAGATGATCGAAGTACAGGTACCCCAGCGCGCTTTCACTGGGCGGCGTATGCGCTTATTCCAACAATTCATCCTTCATGACTTTTTGTCCCGCCAATGCCGTGTAAAACCCGAAGATCGCCAGCGCTGCGAAACTCAAAATCACGCAAGGCATGTTTGGCGCATACCATAAGGAAAAATCGAATGTGAACGGCACATTCAGCAGCACATTTGCCGTGAATGATGCTGCGGCCAGTACTATCAATCCAAATCTCACGATCGCAAATGCCGAAATGCCATAGATCAGAATCCACACTGGCCCATCAATCAGCGGATGTGAACTGGCAAGCACCTTCGGAATCGCGAAAAGCGCCACAAACAGAATTGCAGCCAGCCACCGGTTTCGCACCAGCACCCGCAACAGCACCAGCACGAAAAAGAACATCAACGCTCCGAGCAGCGCTACGACAATATTTCCCAGCCACACAGATGTCGTGGCTCGCATTCCTTCCAGGTATTCCGACTGCCCGAAAAGCGGCTGCTCACCCGCGCGGATATCGAACCCATACCCGACAAAAAAGACCAGCGTCCATGCCAATCCCAGCAGCGTGCCAAACAGCACGTCACGTCCCACCACAGGGTCCTTCCATTTCCCGCTCAGCATCCGCGTCCACGAAACGATCGTTTGCGGCCATTTACTTCTCACGTACGGCTCTAGCGCGATATAAAGCACCCACAAAAGCCCCGCGACAAATAGCCCCGTGCTGACCGCCATCATCAGCAAGTAGAGCGTTTCCACCCTGAACGATAGCTGCCCCCGGGCGAAAAACAATACTAACTCCAGCGCGAATACCGCTCGCGCCAGCTTCCAAGCTCCTTTCCGGTCTCCCTTCCCTCTTGAAAAATTCCGATACGCTAGCCAGATCCCTCCCCCCACCAGCAGTGTCGCGAAACTCATTCCAAATATCTGGCTGGCTTTCTCCGACCCGCTCACGGAAGCCCGTGGCATCCTTTTCGGCAGCGTCCAATCTCCGCTCAATTGAAAGAATACCGGTTTCCCGCGCCACGCCGCCGCCTCCACGTGCAACCCCCGCTTTGTTCTGGGCCAGGTTCCCTCCCAAGCCGCCCGCATATCGGAAGCCGCCAGTGAATTCCAAATGGGCGTAGTTTGCCGAAAGTCGGCGGGATTCAATCCCGCCGCGGCAAAAAGCGGTTGCCAGTCTACGGGCTGTGCGACCGATATCGCATCCTCCCTTTGTGGAGGAATGGCTTGAAAGTAAACCAGGTTCCCTTGCGGATCGAGTTTCAGGTTAACCATCCCGGAAAAGGTCTCCGGTGGATCATCCATCGTCACGACTCCGGGTGTCATGGTAAGACTCGAGAATTCATAGGGCACCATCTCCTTTGAGCTCTGTCGGTACCAGAAATCCACGACCGAAGGACGTTCCGCGAGCACCCTTGGCCATTCCTTCTTTGGCTTTTCTTTTTTGTCGAGATAGCCGAGATAGTCCTGATCGTACTCGAAACCCGACGCCGAATCGTTTGCCCCAGAGGAATAGCCCAGACTGGTGAGGATCTGCCTCGCCTGGTGCCCCAGAATTTCGCCGGAACTTTCCGCTCGAACGAACTTCAATCCGTTCTCCTGGTTAGCCGTCACCGCGCACGCCAGCAACAACACCATCGCCCCAATCAGGCATGCCATTGCAAGACTCGGCCGCGTTCCCTCGGTTTCTCCCGCGGCCGCCACCATTTCTGGCGAGGGAGTCTCCCCCGCTGCCAGTGCCGCCGCCAGCGGATCTCCCCCGGGCAACGCTGCGGCCACTTGCAATGCCGACGCGGGCCGCTTCGCCGCATCATTCTCCAGGCAGCGCAGAATCACCCGCTCCACCAGCGGATCCAGGTCGCGCACCAGCGTCGAAGGGTTGGTTATCTTCCCCTCCGTCCGCGCCTTCATCAACTCAGGCAAGCTCGCGGCATCGAATGCACGCTTCCCCGTAAGCAACTCGTACATCACCAGCCCGAGCGAATAGATGTCGCTCCTTGTTGTCACTTCTTTCCCGGAAAGCTGCTCCGGCGACATGTAGGCGGGCGTCCCCGCGCGAACTTCGGCGCCTTGAATCGTGGATGCGATGCCCGCCAGCCCAAAATCCGTGATCCGTGCCCTTCCTTCCCCATCCAACATGATGTTTGCAGGCTTCAGGTCGCGGTGCACCACGCCGCGCTCGTGCGCCGCCGCAAGCCCCGCGCAAATCTGCCGCGCAATCTCAATCGCTTTGTCCTGCGGCAGTCTGCCAATGCGCCGTAGCAACGAAGAAAGATCCTCGCCGTCCACATATTCCATCGTCAGGAACGGCAATCCTTCCGTATCTCCAATGTCAAACATCCGGCAGACGTTCGGGTGCGACACTTGCCGCGCCACCCGCACTTCGGAATGAAATCTAGCCAGTGCCGAGGCATCTTGCGACAATGCCGCCGGCAAAAACTTCATCGCCAGCACCTGGCTCAATCGCAGGTCTTCCGCCCGGTAAACCTCTCCCATGCCGCCCTTGCCCAGCAGCGCCACGACCCGGTAGCGCTCCGCGATGATCGAACCCGGCGCAAATCTCCCTCCCCCGATCGGATCGGAGCTGCTGCTCAGTGCTGGCTGGCTCGTTGTTCGTAGTCTGGGCGCACCTGGAGTTCCCGCCCCGAAAGGCGCTGGCTTGCGCGGCGTCGTATTGGGCTTCCCGGCCTTCTGATGATCCGGCGCGAGGGTCTCTTCTCCGCTCTCAAAAAGGCCGGTATTCCCTAAAACCGTCTCATCGGCATCGGCGCCAATCGCGCCTCCGCATCGCGAACAAAACTTCGCGGTGGCTGTAACTTTGAATCCGCATGCTGGGCAAAACATGGAGCCGGAATCTTATCATTCCTCCGCCCGGCGCTGAATTCCGATTCTCTCTAACCCACGCGTTCCACCTGCACCGCCGTCCCATACGCCAGCACTTCCGTCACGCCCTGCATCACCTCGTTCGCGTCGTAGCGCATGCACAAAATGGCGTTCGCGCCGTGCTGCGCCGCGTGCTGCAACAGGATTTCGTACGCCTCCTCGCGTGCCTTCTCGCAAAGCTCCGTCAGAACCGAGATATTTCCGCCCACAATCGTCTGTATCCCCGCGGCCAGGTTCCCCAGCACGCTCCGCGACCTCACCGTAATTCCCCGCACGATCCCGAAATTCCTTACCACCCGGTATCCCGGCAGTTCGTTCGCCGTCGTCACCATCGAGCTATCCACACGACCTGTTATCTGTCCCTCCTTCAGCTTAGGGTGTTTACCGGTCCGATTCTAACCCCGTTCAATGTTCTCCCCGGTAAGTTTCCCTTTGTTATGCTCAATTTGCGTGGAGACTCTTTTCTCATTCCTGGCGGTTTTGCAGATCGCCTCGGGTCTCTTCCTGCTTTGGCAGGGGATCCAGTGGCTTCTCTACGTGCGTCGCCGCTTGCAGACCGATCCCGGCTTTTACGCTCCCCGCACCGCGGTCCTTTGTCCCTGCCGCGGCATGGAGCCTGGTCTCGAGCGTAATCTCGTTTCGCTCTGCGAATTCAATCATCAGAATTACGAGGTCTTTTTCATCCTCGCTTCCGATCAGGATCCCGCTTATAGCACCGTCAAGCGCGTTGCCTCCAGTTCCCGGGTGAAAGCGCACATCGTCATCGCCGGGAAGCCCTCCGGTTCGAGTGAAAAAGTCAACAACCTCCGCGTCTGCATTGAACAGCTTCCTGCCGAGTATGAAGTTCTGGTTTTCGTCGATTCCGACGGCCGCCCCGGCAAGGCGTGGCTGCACCATATGGTTGCCCCTCTAGCGGATTCCCGCATCGGCGCCACCACCACCATGCGCTGGTTCATCCCCAACAACAATGGTCTCCCCACCGCCCTCCTAGCTGCATGGAACGCCTCCGTCGTCACCATGCTCGGTGGTCATGCCAAAAATTTCTGTTGGGGCGGCGGCACCGCCATTCGGCGTTCCGTTTTTGAGCAGCTCGGTATGCTCGAAGTTTGGCAAAACGCCTTTAGCGACGATTACTCTCTGACCGCTGCAATCGAGCGCTCCGGCCGCCAGATTGTCTTCCTCCCCGAGTGCCTCACACTTTCTTACGTGCAAACCAGTTTCGCCGATCTGCTCGAGTTCACTAATCGCCAAATCAAAATTACGCGTGTCTACCGCCCGCAGATGTGGGCCATCGCCTTTGCCACTCACTTCCTCTATTGCTTCACGATTCTTTTCGGCTTTGTCGTCACCTTAAATCTTCTCGCCGAATCTCGTCCGGCCTCTCAAATCGTTACTCTCTGGCTCCTCCCGCTTCTTCTCGCTGCAATCCGCGGCGCTTTGCGAGTGATTGGAGCTACGGAGGCTCTGCCGGTGGCCCGCAGCCAGATCATGGGCCAATCGTGGATCTATATCGTGATCACGCTATGTGTTCCATTTTTGTACTTCGTCAATTTTGTCTCCTCGCTCATTGGCCGTACAGTTCGCTGGCGTGGCATTCAATACGAACTCGTCTCCCCGGATCAGACCCGCATCGTTACTCCATAGGCTGTGGAAAACTTCAAGATTGGAAAAAACTTCGAGTGCCGCGCAATTTCTACCCCCCTTTCCTCGGCAATCGCACCCTGGTCACGCTCTAACTCATTGAGAAGTCAACCCCTGTAAAAAGTGACAGTCCGGCAATCTGGCTGCAGTTCCCTGCTTCGGTCAGGTGTAACTTTCGCAAGTCTTGGATGGGGATCCTTTACTTTACCCAAGGAGTGTCTGAGGGGCTTTATTTCCTTTGGCGTAAAGAGTATCGGTGCATCTCTCCTTCCCCTCCGCTTGCTCGGTCATTCCGGCCGACCTCCACCGGAGGTATTCGAAGGTCAAATTCCATCTGAGTGGCTTCGGTCCCACCACGAGGCACCATGGGAGGAGTGCACGTGAAGTTGATCCGCAGATCAGTACCGCCGCATCCGCTCACCCAGCCCAAAGTCTCACCCCAATCCCGCGTTTACCTGTTTTATGAGAAAAGCACTGGTACGGCTCATTTCCACGTGGAGGCCGGCCCTACTGGTGAACTTCCTGTCGATCACGCTGCCGGGCTGCTGGCCATGCATTGCATGGTCCGCGGTCAGAGCCCCAAAGACTATCTGGTGATGGTTCCTGCGTCGCCGGACAGTCTGGGCGAATTGACCGACAAGGCTCAGAGGTTGCTCGAAGCCGGCCACAGCGCCAAAAGCGCGGTGCGCCTCACCCGCCGTGAAGAAGAAGTTCTCGACGGAATCCTTCGCAGCCTGGCCAACAAGGAAATTGCCAACGAACTCAACCTCTCCGAACGCACCGTCAAATTCCACGTCTCTTCTCTCCTTCAAAAATTCAAAGTACGTGGACGTTTGGAACTCATGCGCGAAGCTTCGCGCCAAACTCTTAATTCCATTCCTGCCGCCCTCGGCGAGCCGGTTCCTCAGGTCGCTCCCTTTCAGCAGCGCCGCGAGAGCTATCGCCGCCCGATCCATTCCGGGAAGGTGCTCCCCCTCGCTCGTCATCGATTGATGGCTTAATTACAATGCTTCAAAATCAAAAAGGCCCGCTCCGCTGATCCCGGAGCGGGCCTTTCTCTTTCACTATTCCTCTGCCCTGCTCTGAAGAACCGGACTTGCCCGGCTCTTCATTCCTTCCCTTACTTCTTTACTTGATTCCTTCCTACTTCTTCGCCCCGGCGTACAACTCCGCCGCCTTGTCCCAATTCACCACATTCCACCAAGCGTCGATGTAGTCGCCGCGCACATTCTGGTACTTCAGGTAGTAGGCATGCTCCCAAACATCGATGCCCAGCACCGCTTTGCCGCCGAGAAAATACGGCGTGTCCTGATTCGGGGTCGAGTCGATCGCCAGCTTTCCGTCTTTTACGATCAGCCACGCCCAACCAGAGCCGAACCGTCCCAAACCGGCGGCCTTGAACTTCTCCTTGAATCCCGCGAACGAGCCAAAACTCGCGCTGATTGCCGCCGCCAGGTCACCCTTCGGCTCTCCGCCTCCGCCCTTTTTCATCAATTGCCAAAACAGCGTGTGGTTCCAGTGCCCGCCACCGTTGTTCCGCACGGCCATGCGGATGTTTTCCGGAATCGCGTCCAGATTCTTCAATATGTCGTCGATCGATTTCGCTTGCAGGTCGGCATGCCCTTCCAGGGCCTTGTTCAGGTTGGTGACGTAGGCACCGTGATGCTTGTCGTGATGGATTTCCATCGTTCGGGCGTCGATGTAGGGTTCCAGGGCGTCATTTGGGTACGGCAAAGGGGGCACTGTGAATGCCACGGGTTTTTCCTCCATATTGAGATTTGAATCTAAATCCGACCTGAGTTCCACGCCAAGCAGGTTGGGAGCCGCACTTCCCGCTCCCGGCAAGCCGGCGCCTATGATTCCACCGCCTAACAGAAAATTGCGGCGATCTACAAACTCCTCCGCGAAGGTGGGCGCGAAGGCTTGCGCGCGAATTATATCGCCCCAGCCGACTCCCGCTCAACCGCGCGGGCTCTTTCACCCACCGCGACTTCCAACTCGCGCGGCATCCCTCCGGGCCCGGCACAAAACAAGAGATAACTTATTGGATGCGCGACAATGACCATCGGGCAGATTCCGCTATCACCGTGTCTGGCGAATTTCCCAATCTTCCCAACAATTCCACGATCCTCAGATAATCCCGTGTCCCTTTCTCCACCTTTGCATTCCCCAATGCCACACACGCATTCCTCACCAATCCGCGCCACTTCGCTCGTTTGATCGCGCTACCCCGAAACATCTCCCGAAATTCTCCCTCCGTCATTCCCGCCAGCCATTCCAATTCCGGCTGCAATAAACTCTTTCCATTCCTCCAAGACTGTGGCTCGAATTCCTTTACTTCGGTCAGGGGTGCCGCACGGTTATACGGACAAACCTCCTGACAGATGTCGCACCCATACACATGCCGGCCCATCGCCTCCCGAAATTCCTCAGGAATGCTGCCTTTCAGTTCAATCGTCAGATACGAAATGCATCGTCGGGCATCCAGCACATATGGCTCAACCAGAGCCTCGGTTGGACACGCATCGAGGCACTGCCGGCAATTTCCACACAAATCCGCCGCTGCCATCTCCGCCGGTCCGAGCGAAGGAACCAGTTCCAGCGTCGTTACGATCGCGCCGAGGAAAAACCACGACCCCAGACTCTCATTCAATAGCAGCGTGTTCTTACCCAGCCAGCCTAATCCCGCGTGTTTCGCAAATATCCGCTCCGCGATCGGACCTGTGTCCGCATAGGCTCGCGAAGTGTGGGTCTCCCCGGACATTTCACCGATCCGGCTGGCCAACTCGTTGAGCCGCTTCCACATCACTTCGTGATAATCCTTCCCCCACGCATAACGCGAAATCCACCCCCGCGGCGCGCCTCCTTGTCCATGTAACGATTCACCCGAATATGGATGGGTAGTGGTGTAGTTCAGAGCGCACACAACCACGCTTCGCGCTTCGGGCAGCAACTGCTCCGGCTCGCGCCGTCGCGTGGCGCTCAGATACGCCATCTCTCCGGCGTATGCTCTCGCAAGCCACTCGCGGAAACCTTCATGTTCGGGATATTTTTTAAAAGCCGCCACGCCGCACAGTGCAAATCCAAGTTCTTTCGCGCGCTCCACAATCCACGCCGTGTCCGCTGCGGTGTACGCCTCTCGGCTCACTTCATTCCCCCCACTCAACCCTCGCGCTCGGCGTCATATTCGCGGAACGATTTCCTCTCTTCGGCCAACTTCCTCAGCAGGTTCGCTGGCTTCCACCGCTGCCCGAGATCCTTCTCAAACTGGCGGATCCGCTCATACACGCTCGGCAGCCCAACGGTATCCGCATAAAACATCGGGCCTCCGCGCCACGCCGGGAATCCGTACCCGTTCAGATAAACAACATCTATGTCTGAAGCCCGCAGCGCGCAGCCTTCCTCCAGAATCTTCGCGCCTTCGTTAATCAATCCGTACAGCGCGCGCTCCACAATGTCTTCCTCTCGAAATTCCTTTTGCGCAATGTCCGCTTCCTTCGCCGCCTTGCGGATCAGATCGAGCACCTCCGGGTCCGGTTTCGGCTTGCGATCTTCCCCGTACACGTACCATCCTCTTCCGGTCTTCTGTCCGTACCTCCCCATTTCGCAGAGCTGGTCCGCCACCAGCGGCCTTCTCGCCCCTGGCTCCGTGAAATGTCCCAGCTCTTTTCGGATTCTCCACGCCACGTCCAAGCCCGCCATGTCATCCACTTCAAAGATCCCCATCGCCCATCCAAAACGTGTCAGCGCGCGGTCCACCTGCTCCGGCGTAGCGCCCTCCTCCACCATGAACTGCGCTTCATACATGTATGGAAACATCATCCGGTTCCCGACGAATCCTTCGCAGTTCCCCACCACTACTCCCACTTTCCCGATCTTCTTCGCCACTCCTAGCGCCGTTGCCACCGTCGCCGCCGATGTCCCCTTGCCCTTAACAATCTCCAGCAGACGCATCACATTCGCGGGGCTGAAAAAATGCATCCCGATGACGCTCTCCGGGCGCGGCGTCACGCTCGCAATCTCATCAATGCTCAGAGTCGAGGTGTTCGATGCCAACACCGCTCCGGGCTTTGCCATCTTCACCATTTCCTGAAAAACCTTCTTCTTCAACTCCAGGTTCTCAAAAACCGCCTCGATCACCAGGTCCACCGACTCAAATCCTGCGTAGTCTGTTTGCGGGTGAATCCTTCCGATTCGTTCGGCCACCGCTTCCGGCGTGAACCTCCCTCGCTGTACGGACACCTCATAATTTTTCCGGATCGTCGCCATCCCGGCGTCCACAGCCTTCCGCTCGGTATCCTTCAGCAGCACGGAGATTCCGGCATTTGCGCAAGCCATGGCGATGCCTCCGCCCATTGTCCCCGCGCCAATAATTCCGACTTGCCCCACCGCCAAAACCGGCGTGTCCTTGCTGACGCCCGGAATCCGCCCGGCGGCACGCTCCGCAAAAAACATGTGAATTAGGGCCCGGCATTGCTCCGAAGCCACAGATTCCTGGAAAAGCTGCCGCTCGCGCGTGCAGCCTTCCTCGTAAGGCATCGTCGCCGCGGCTTGAATCGCCTCAATTGCCTTCATCGGCGCCGCTTGGTTCCTCTTGATCTTGGCCGCCAATGCTCGTCCCGCCGCCAGCGCCTCTTCCAGCGTTCCCGATGTTCGCAGCTCAGCCTTTCTCCCTCGCGTCTTGGGGTGCGGACCGCCCCTCTTTGCCACTGCTTCGGCAAAATTTACCGCCGCTTGCTTAAAATCTCCTTCAACCAAGGCATCCAGCAACCCGGCTGCCAGCCCTTCCTTCGCCTTCATCGGCTTCCCGCTCACGCACATCTCAATGGCTTTCTCGATCCCCACCAGCCGCGGCAACCGCTGAGTCCCTTCGGCTCCGGGAATAATCCCAAGGTTCACTTCCGGCTGCCCCATCTGCGCATCCGCCGCGGCGACGCGGTAATGCCCCGCCATCGCCACTTCCAGCCCGCCGCCCAGCGCCGTTCCATGAATTGCCATCACCACCGGCTTTGAACAGTCTTCAATCTCTTGCAACAAACCGTGGAGTTCCGGGGCTGCGCTCCCGCGGCCCCAGGCCATGTCTTCCAGTTGCTTGATGTCCGCTCCGGCGATGAAAGTCTTCCCCGCACCCATCAGCACGATCGCTCGCACCGCTGGATCTGCTTCCGCCCCCGCAATCGCCGCCCCAATCGCTTCCGGCACGCCTGCGCTCAACGCGTTCACTTGCGGATTGTTTACGGCCACCACCGCCACCCCATTTACACGTTCCACTCGTACCAGTTCACTCATAGCTTGCACGCACCCGGAGGAGAATTCCTCACATTCACGGTAGGTTTCTTGTCCACCACAAGCTCCAGCCTAACAGGAATCTTGTCAATCGGTTAACCGAAGCGCCGCCGGCTCAAAACGCAAGCTCGCGCGGGTCAAATGTCACAGACGGGACTCCCGGTTCAGCCCGATCCTGTTCCTACGTTTCCACAGGGCCCTCGCCGTTTCATTTGGGCAATGGGGGCAAAGTTATTTTTCGCATGGAGACCGCCCATGAACTTGCAGTGCTTTCGCAATAACGTCATTTTCGGATCGCTGCTCACGTTTGCCGCCGTTGGCAGTTTCGCGCAGACAAAGGAAGTGAAGAAAGAACCTATTCAAATGACATCGGCAGCTTCCGGCAGTGAAATGTACAAGTCCTATTGCGCCGCTTGCCACGGCAAAACCGGCAAGGGCGATGGCCCCGCCGCCTCGGCCCTGAAAACTCCGCCAAGCGACCTGAGCCTGCTGACGAAAAACAACGGCGGTAAGTTCCCCGCCGATCACATTGCCTACGAATTGCGCGCCGGGGTCGCCGGTGCCCATGGCTCCGCCGATATGCCCGTCTGGGGACCGCTTTTCTCGTCCGTCAGCAACCGCGACGACGCCATGGTCCAAATGCGCGTCATGAACGTCGTCCATTACCTCGAATCCATCCAGGCAAAGTAAACGAGCCGAGCCGGTTTACTTCGCTTTGCACCATCGTAATGTTCTCGCTGTTGCCCGGGCCGCCGGCAATAATGCAACAGCGGGGACATTGGGCCTGCGCTAAGAACTTGCCTTCACGGATCATCGCTCCTGAATGTCTTTCTGGAATTGCTCTCGCCCGCTCTTGAGTCTGGCTGAATCTCCCGGGTCGGCGCGCGTTGGTGACTCGACCCTTTCCCGGGTCCTCCCCAGATCTTGCTCGCCATTGACCTTTCCTTCAGTCCAAGCTAAACAAAGTCATCTGGAGGTCTTATGAAACTCCTGCGTGCGCTGCCGCTTTTCCTTTGTGTTCTTGTCGCAAATGGCAAACAGCCGCCCGCGCCCCGCATTGTCGACCTCACCGCTCCCGACGGTGTCAAACTCAAGGCTACTTACTTCTCTGCCGCAGCTCCCGGCCCAGGGCTGATTCTTCTCCACCAATGCAATCGCCAGCGCAAGGTTTGGGACGACCTCGCCTCCCGCATGGCCGCCGCTGGTCTCAATGTTGTTACCGTCGATCTCCGCGGCTACGGCGACTCCGAAGGCACGCCTTTCGACAAACTCTCCCCCGACCAGGCCAACGTCGTCTTCAACGAAAAATTTCCTCTCGACATCGAAACCGGCTACAACTTCCTCCTCGCGCAGCCTACCGATATCCATCCCTACAAAAATGCCCATGCGAGACCGTGCTTTCGTAGACCCGAAGGTTCAAGGTGGGGGTTTCGTGCAGGTGGACCTAATACTTCAGGCCCCTGGTCCTGGGAGTACAAAATTGCAAGGGAGAGTCCAAACTTGAACATTTGTTCGAGCCCACATAGCGGTCTCAGCTTACTTTCCTCAGTAAGCAACACAAATTCCAAGCTTTAGGAATGGAGCCAGATCACTTCCGCTGGTGAGGAAGAGCGGGCACTGGGCGCCGCCTGAATTGCGCAAATTTCGGCAAACGCTGCAAATTCAGGCAGGGAAAATTCGCCCATTGGGCCGTCGCGGGGAGCTAGCGGCTTGCTGCAACTTTATCTAAAGCTGCGAACCGCTCCCGATTCGTCGTTATGCACCTCAAACACCGTAAACAGCTTCGTGAGCTGCAGCAAGTCGTTCACCTTTTTGGTGAGATTCAGTAGCTTCAATTCGCCGCCACGGTTCCGCACCGCTGTGAACCCGCTCACCAGTTCCCCGATCCCCGAGCTGTCGATGTAATTAACGTCGCCCAGGTTCAGGATAATCTTCGTCCGCCCCTCGTCCAGCAGGTCCCGGACAGTCTTCCGCAGCA
The DNA here is from genome assembly GCA_021324935.1 of Acidobacteriota bacterium. Classification (GTDB taxonomy): domain Bacteria; phylum Acidobacteriota; class Terriglobia; order Acidiferrales; family UBA7541; genus Acidiferrum. The sequence continues at coordinate 115,641 of JAJPIE010000044.1, read as the reverse complement.
GCGCGCTGCCGTCTCCCAGGGAAATCCGGCCGCTCAGATCCACAATCGCAATGCCGCCAAGTTCCCGGGTAGTGGCGAATAGAGAAGCCATCTCGTTCCTACGCTTCCTGGTGCGGCGCCGCGTCCGAACTGCCCGTGTTGCCGTTTCCGTTGTTGGAAGTGCTTCCCAGCAGTGGCAGCCGCTTGGCCATCACCAGCTCCGCCCCGCCCGTACGTCCCGGAAGCACGTCAAACTCATCCATAAACGCTTTCATCAGGAAAATGCCGCGTCCTGAAGTGCTCAGCAGGTTTTCCTCCGCCAGCGGGTCCGGCACGTCGTTCAGCCGGAAGCCTTTCCCTTCGTCCATCACGCGAATCACCATCCGCTCGCCCGTCAGCTCAATCGCCAGGTGGATCTTCTTCTCCGGTTTTTCCTGATTCCCGTAGTGAAATGCGTTGATCACGCCTTCCCGCACCGACATTCCGATGCGGTAACACTCGTCTTCATTGAATCCTGCCGCCTCCGCCACGCGCACGCACATCTCTTCCGCGAGATTCACGCTCTCGACGTGGGTGTCCAGCGTAACTTCCAGGTGCTTTGTCTCTGGCGCCATTCCGGGTCGGTGTTTCCGGGCTTTTCCCTCAAAAAAGGCGTTTCTATCCGTAACACAGCGCCCGAACATAAGTCAATGGAGCCGATTCCCTAGGCAATCACCAGCGGGCCCGCCATTGCTGCCGTCCCGACCAGAGCCGTCCGTTCCTTGTCTTCGCGCCGCCTTTGACGCGTCGGACGGGGAAGCAGAGGGCTCCCGGCATGATTCTCACCTTACCGCTTTCGCCTGCTCTTCCACGGCCCTCGCCATTCGCCATTGCGTTTCTACGCCCAATAATCCCGGTCCAGCGTCCGGTATTGGATCGCTTCGCTTAAATGCTTCCCCTGGATATTTTCCGCTTCATCCAGATCCGCAATCGTCCGCGCCACCTTAAGTATCCGGTCGTGCGCCCGCGCCGATAATCCCAGCCGCGTCACCGCGCCCTCCAGCAACTTCTCCCCCTCTGCGTTGATCGCGCAATGCTTCCGGATCATCTTCGGCGCCATCTGCGCGTTGCAATATGTCGTCTTCTCGCCCCGGAATCGCGCTAACTGCTTCTCCCTCGCCGCGATCACCCGCCCCCTGACCGCCGCCGAATCCTCCGCCGCCGAGGGCGCCCGCAACTCTTTGTATTTCACCGCCGGCACCTCAATATGAATATCGATTCGGTCCAGCAGCGGCCCCGAAATCTTCGACACATACCGCTGAATCATCGGCGGCGTGCAATGGCAATCGTGCGCTGGGTCGCCAAAATACCCGCACGGGCACGGATTCATCGCCGCCGCCAGCATGAACCGCGAAGGAAATGTCACGGATATCGCCGCCCGCGAGATCGTTACGCCGCCATCCTCCAGCGGCTGCCGCATCACTTCCAGCACATTCCGCTGAAACTCCGGCAACTCGTCCAGAAACAGCACTCCGTTGTGCCCCAGCGACACCTCGCCCGGCCGCGGCACTGCTCCTCCTCCAATCAATCCCGCATCGCTGATCGTATGGTGTGGCGAACGGAAAGGCCGCGTCCCCAGCAACCCTTGCGCATTCTCCAGAATCCCCGCCACGCTGTGAATTCGCGTCGTTTCGATGGCTTCTTCCAGCGACATCGCCGGCAGAATCGTCGGGATCCGCTTCGCCAGCATCGTTTTCCCCGCTCCCGGCGGTCCGATGAACAAAATGTTGTGTCCGCCCGCGCAAGCCACTTCCAGCGCCCGCTTTGCGGCCTGCTGCCCATGCACGTCCCGCAGATCCACACCGTACTGCGCCGACTCCCGCAGCATCTGCTGCGCGTCCACCTTCACCCGTTCGAACGACTCCGGCGAGTTCACTAAATCCACCGCTTGCGGCAGCGACTTCAGCCCGTAAACCTCGATCCCCTCCACCACCGCCGCTTCTTTCGCGTTCGTCTCCGGCACCGCCACCGCTTTGATCCCGTTGTCCCGTGCTGCAATCGCCGCCGACAAGGCCCCTCGCACCGGCCGCACGCTCCCGTCCAGCGACAACTCTCCCAAAAACATCATCCGGTCCAGCGCTTTTCCGAAAAACTGCCCCTGGCAGCCCGCCAGCCCCAGCGCCATGGGCAAATCGAACGCCGAGCCCTCTTTCCGCAAATCCGCCGGCGCCAGATTGATCGTCACTCCCTGACCATAGGGAAACTCAAACCCGCAATTCTTCATTGCCGATTGCACGCGCTGCCGGCTCTCTTTCACCGCGTTATCCGGCAGCCCCACCACGTTGAAGTCCTGCATTCGGCCCACACCCACGTCTACTTCCACCTGCACCAGGTGTGCATCGATCCCATAAACTGAAGCGCTCAATGTTTTGAAAAGCATGTGGCCCAGGACCTGCGAACAGCCCGCCTAAGAGTAGAACACTTCAGTCAATAATCCTAGAAGTAACTGACGCCAAACTGACAACGTACACTGTATGCTATCCTCCCAACCGAAACATCCGAACCGATGAGCCGATTACTTCTTTCCACCCTGACTCTCTCTGCGCTTCTGGTGTATGCTCCTGTTTCCTCGGCCCAAATGGGCCCGCCTCCCGCCGTCGCCGATGTCACCTACGAAGCGGCGCGCCTTTCCGGCCAAGGCAATTACCACGAGGCCGTCGCCCTTTGCCGCCAGGCCCTACAGAAATGGCCCGACCAGCCTACCCTTCTCACTTGTATCGGCGACGCCCTCACAAACAAAGGCGCTTACCCCGAAGCGGTCGAAAACTACGAAAAAGCCACTCCCTTTCTCCAGAAAAACCCCGGTTATCGCCAGTTGCTCGCGGTTACCTTGGCGAATCTTTCCTCCGTTTACATGGTTCTGAACAAGCTCGATGATGCCGAGCGCTGCGCCGACGGCGCCATCCGCACCCTCCCGGATTTCACCCCCGCCTATATCACCAAAGGCGTCGTCCTTGAGACGCGCGGACAATTGGATCCCGCCATCGAAAATTACCGGAAGGCCCTGGCACTTTCTCCCAAATCCGCGGCCGCTGCCCAGAATCTCGGCGCGGCCCTCCAGAAAAAAGGGCAACTCGAAGAGGCTCTCACCATCCTCCAAAACGGCGTCACGGAGCATCCCCGTGATCCGGACTTGCTGGCTGGTCTTGGAAATGCCCTTTTGGCCGCGGACAAGCCCGCCGATGCCGAACGTCAATTTCAAGCCAGTCTTGCCGCCCGGCCGGATAACAGCAGCGTCCTCTACAACCTCGCTGAGGCTCAACGCAAACAAAACAAGCTCTCCGACGCCCTCGCCAATCTCAAGAAAGCCTATGCCCTTTCTCCAGGCGACGCCGACATTAATCTCGCCCTTGGCTCGCTTCTGATTCAGTCCGGAAACACCACGGAGGCCTACCCTTATCTTCAGTCCGCCCGCCGCTCCGGTAAGTTCGACGCCGAATCCTTCTACGCCATCGCGGTCGCTCTCTCCCTCGAAGGGCACCGCGAGGAAGCTCTCGCCTTCCTCCAAAACGCTCTCACCGCAACGCCCGACTATCCTCTGGCCCTCGCGCTCCACAGCAATCTCCTTCTCGAAGAAGGAAAACTCAGCGAAGCCGAACCAGCCTTGAACTCCGCCCTCGCCGCGCATCCGGATAGTCCCGAACTCCTCAACTCTGCCGGCCTCTTCGCCCTTGCCCGCAAGGATCCAAAGTCCGCCGACTTATACTTTTCCCGCAGCCTCGCCTTGAAACCCGATTATCTGGACGCCACCGCCAACCATGCCATCGCGTTGATGGCTCTCAGCCATTCCGCTGACGCGGTCCCCATCTTTCAGCGAGTGCTGCAATCCGATCCCAAAAATCTCAAGGCGCAGGCAAACCTCGCCGCCGCGTTCTTCACCCTGCACCGCTATTTCGAAGCCGCTGCCGCATTCTCCCGGGCTTCCCAATTGTCACCCCAGGATCCCGACTTGCTTACCAACCTTGGCATCTCTCTCCAAAAGGCCGGCAAGGAGGACGAAGCCAAACAAGCCTTTGCCAAAGCCGCCGCCCTCCGTGCCCCCGCCAGGAAACACCCTCCAACTTCCGAGGCAAACTAGGTATTCGATGGCCCATGCAGGTATCCCCGTCCCTCGCCTCCCGCCTACTGGCACTTGCCTCACGATGCTGGATACTTCTCTTGTCTTACCACTTTGACATCGATAATCCTGTTGCCGAGTACATTGGAGAAGAACTACCTATCTACGCAGTTCTTTACTCCGCGCCCTCCTCTCCGTATAGTGAATCCACTGCGTGTTTCAAATCCAAGCCCTCGTGAGGTTGGCCGATGGTTGGCATAATCGTTCTGGTCGTCCTCGTCCTGCTGGTGATCTTCGTCATCGGCATGTACAACTCCCTCGTTCGCCTGAAAGTCCAGTGCGATAACGCCTGGGCCGATATCGATGTTCAGCTTAAGCGTCGCTACGACCTCATCCCCAACCTCGTCGAAACCGTCAAAGGCTACGCCAGCCACGAAAAGGACACGCTCGAAGCCGTCATTAACGCCCGCAATCGCGCCATGACGGCCACCGGCCCCGCCGACAAGGCCGCTGCCGAGAACATGCTCTCCGGCGCACTGAAAAGCCTCTTTGCCCTTTCCGAAGCCTATCCCCAACTCCGCGCCATCGAAAGCTTCACCTCGCTGCAGAACTCGCTCACCCAGATCGAAGACACCGTGCAAAACGCCCGCCGTTACTACAACGCCGTTGTCCGCGACCTGAACACCAAAATCCTGCAATTCCCCACCAACATCTTCGCCAACATGCTGGGCTTCAAGCAGCGCGAATTTTTCGAAGTCTCCTCCCCCGCAGAGCGCGAAGCTCCTAAGGTCAGCTTCGGGGCTCCCGGCGCGCCCACGGCGTAGGCCGCTTCTCGCATTTATGGAGCCGCGCTCGATCCGCTGTAGCGATCGCCTTCTGAGGCAGGCGTTTTTTCACCTGCTGCGGAAAAATACGAAGCATGCCGTCCGGAGCGACACGAAGGATCTCAACTTGAGTCGCTCCACTCGCTTTCCACTGCGTTTGCCAAGTCTGCCTCTCCTCGCTTTTCTCTTCGTCTTCTTCTCCTGCCTTTCCCCAGCCTCCGCCCGAGACCGCCATCTCAAAAAATTCCACGCCGAAATCGTCGTCCTTCCCAACGGCACCGTCGATGTCACCGAAAACATCACCATGGAATTCGTGGGCGGCCCCTGGCACGGCATCAACCGCTTCATCCCCGTCGAATACTCCGGCCCCCGCGGCCTCAACTATTCCTTATTCCTCGACGTTCGCGAAGTCACCGACGAGTCCGGCGCCAGGCTCCGCTACGAAACCTCGCGCGAACGCCACTACCTCAATCTCAAGATCTACATCCCCAACGCCGACAATTCCACGCGCACCATCTCCATTCACTACACCGTCAGCGACGCGCTGAAATTCTTCGACGATCACGACGAATTCTATTGGAACGTCACCGGCGACGAATGGGCCATCCCTATCGAGTCGGCCAGCGCCCATGTCGTCTTCCCCGAAGCCGCTTCCAATCTTCGCGCCAAGGCCTTCACGGGCGCCTACCGCTCCACCGGCAACGAAGCTGCCGTCGAAATCGCCGGCACCGGTGTCGACGTCCATACCAATCAGCCGCTGCCCATGCATGAGGGGCTCACCCTTGCCGTTGCCTTCGACAAGGGCGCCGTCCGCGAACCCACGGCGCTCTCCCGCTTCTTCCTCTATCTCCGCAGCAACTGGCCCTTCTTCATCCCCATCGCCACGTTCCTCCTCATGTTCTGGTGGTGGTGGACCCGCGGCCGCGATCCTCGCCTTCGCCCCATCGCCCCCCAATACGAGCCGCCCGATAAGCTCACTCCCGGAGAAGTCGGCACTCTGGTCGACAATTCCGTCGACATGCGCGACATCACCGCCTCCATCGTCGACCTCGCTGTCCGCGGCTACCTCGTCATCGAGGAAAAACAGAAAGACCATCTTCTCGGCCTAACTCACTCCAAAACCTACGCGTTTCATTTGAAAAAGCCTGCCAGCGAATGGAACTCCCTCAAGCCCCACGAAAAGTCTTTGATGGGCGGCCTCTTTGCCATGGGCAATGTGGGCGATACCGTCACCCTCGACGATCTCCACAACACCTTCTACACAAATATTCCCGACATCAAGAATCAGATCTTCGGCTCGCTCCTTGGCAACGGTTACTATACCCATCGCCCGGACACTGTCCGCGCCGCCTATATCGGCTTCGGCTTCGTCATCGGCGTCATCGGTATCGCCGGCGGCGTCTGGCTCTCGCAGCACTTCGGCATGGCGCCCCTGCCTTTTATCGCTTCGGGCATACTCTCCGGCGCCATCATCTGCGGCTTCGGCTGGTTCATGCCTGCGCGCACGCAAACCGGCGCACGCGCCCTCGAAGGCGTCCTTGGCTTCGAGGATTTCCTCGCGCACGTCGAGTCAGACCGCTTCAATCGCATGATCAAGACGCCCGAAATGTTCGAAAAATTCCTTCCCTTCGCCATGGCCTTGGGCGTTGAGAAAAACTGGAGCAAAGCCTTCCAGGGCATCTTCACGCAGCCACCCCAGTGGTATCAAGGAGGCAGCTACGGTCCTAATTTCTATCCTTACATGTTCACCAACGATCTCAACTCCATGTCCTCCCTCGCCAGCACGGCCATGACCTCCGCGCCCCGCAGCGCCCAAGGCTCGGCCTTCGGCAGCGACGGTGGTGGGGGAGGCGGCTTCGAGGGAGGCGGCTTCGGCGGCGGCGGTGGCGACGCCTTCTAGCCCGGTAACTCATCTATCAGCGCTGTTTTAGCCTCTTGTTCTCTTCCCACTCCTATGTAACGCGGTCCGTTTGAACCAGCTCGTGCTAAGGTGCGACGCTGACGCTTCCCATCGTCAGACCGCGGACGGATGCGAGAATTATTGGATGAATCCTGACTTTGCTCGATATGGGTTTGCCTATCAGAACCAGCTGATGATGGCCTACATCGGTGGTTCTCAAGCCCGCGGCGCAAAACTCGGGGCCACCGACGACACGGACTGGTACGGCCTGTACATCCCTCCTTCCAACAAAAACCTGGAGCGTGTCCGCGAAGAGCACTCCGTTTTCACCACTGGTGGCGAGGTCGGCGGCAATGGTCCATCGGACGTTGACATCTGACTTTACACGCGGCTCAAATGGGCCGGACTTCCTGCCAAGGGAAGCCCCGCAGCGCTCCGTTTCCTCTTCGCTCCTTTGGAGTTCACGACAGAAACGTGAAAACGCGTGGCAACCCGACCTGAAATCTCTCTTGCGAGAGGCCACGTAAAGCCCTTTCTCGGCTTTGCAGATGATCAAATGAAGCGCCTGCTCGGCCAGAAAGGTCAGAAGAACTTCCATCGCGCCGAACTCGAAAAAGCCCACGGTTACGATACAAAATACGCGATGCATGTCATTCGCCTCTACGGTGAAGCAAAGGAACTGATGGTTGAAGGCCGGATTACACTCCCGAGGCCCAACAAGAATGAATTGATTGACATCCGAAGGGGAAAATACTCTGCTCGGGAAATCCGGGAACTCGGTGCGCAATTGGAGCCGGAAGCTTTGGCGGCGCAAGCAATCTCGCCGCTTCCCGATAAAGTTGACCGAGGCGCAATCAGTAAGCTCATCGCCGGCGTGCGTCTCCAACAGTGGAAGGAACGCTAACTCTGCCCGATGCGCGGCCTTCGCAAAATGTCGTAATACGATATAATCGGCCTATGGCGGAATCCCAATGAACGTCCTCAGGCGTGATTTTGTCGTCCGCGAACCGCTTCTCGTCGTAATTCTTGTCCTCATCGCCGTCGTCTTTTCCACCGTCACTCACGCCTATAGCCGGGCTTACGACCGGCGCCGCAACCAGCTAGGCCAGCAGTGGTACGCCGACGGCGTCGCCGAACTCCAGAAAGACCGCCCGGACACTGCAGTCGAGCGCTTTCGCACCGCCCTCCTCTACGATCCCCGAAACTGGACCTATCGCCTCAGCCTGGCCGAAGCTCTTACCCAGGCCGGCCGCACCAAGCAAGCCATGAACTATTACGAGTCCCTCTGGCAGGTCAACCCCAAAAGCGGCATCGTCAATCTCAATCTGGCGCGGCTTGCTGCCCGCTCCGGCGAATTTTCCGAAACCGAGCGCTATTACAATGGCGCCATTTTCGGCGATTGGGCGGAAAATGCCTCCGATCACCGCCGTGAGGCCCTTTTCGAACTCATCCATTTCTATCTTCAGCGCAAGGATACCTCCAACGCCGAGTCCCAGCTCATCATCCTCTCCGGAAATCTCCCCGAAGATCCTGCTCTTCACACCCGCGTCGCCGATCTCTTTTCGCAGGTCGGCGATTACCCGCGCGCCCTCGAGCAGTACCGCCGCGCCATCCAGCTCGACCCTAAGTATTTCCCCGCTCTTTTCGGCTTCGGCAAAGCCTCTTTCCGCGCGGGAGATTATCGCTCCGCCGAAGCATACCTGAGCCGCGCCGCCCGCGAGGATTCTGCTGGGCCGGAAGTGCGGTATCTCCTGGATGTCACCCAGGCCGCTGCCGCTTTGAATCCTTTCGATCGCAGCCTCCGCGAGGCCGACAAGATTCAGCGCACCTTGCACGCCTTCCGCATCGCCTCTGCCCGCCTGGAGGCTTGCACAAAGGCCTCCGGCAACCCTGCCACCCTTCCCGCAGCGCTGGCTTCTTTGCAGGAGCCCTGGAAGCGCTGGAAAATTGACGCGAATCCGTCCTACCTGAGTCGGCAGCCCGATCGGATCGAGTCGCTCTTTGATTTTTCCGCTGCTGTTGAGAAACACTCGCAATCTCTATGCGGGCCGCCAACGCCGGAGGATACCGCTCTTCTAGTTCTGGCGAATGCCCGCCCCTCGGACGAAAAGTGAGCGCAACCAACAAAACTTTGCCTTTACCCTCGCCCGATCCCATCGCATCCGCCGCAACCTCCCTGCGCCGCCGCATCACCGCGCAACTCTCGTTCGACGAGGACCGCTTCTTCCTCATCCTTGCCGTTTTCATCGGCATCTTCGCGGGCCTCGCCGTCGTCTGCTTCCGCATCACCATGGAGTGGGCCCGCCTCTACCTTCTTGGCAGCTCGCTGACGCCTTCTCCGCTGCGCGCCTTTCTCGCTCCCTGTCTCACCGGGCTTTTCATCTCTATTTTGATCTTCACCCTCTTCAGTGGCGCTGCCGGCAGCGGCCTCAATCAGACCAAAGCCGCTCTCTATATCTCCGATGGCTATATTCCGCTGCGCACCGTCATCGGAAAGTTCATCACTGCTTCCCTTGCCATCGGTTCCGGCCACTCTCTCGGCCCCGAAGACCCTTCGTTGCAGATCGGGGCGGGCCTCGCCTCTGCCGTCGGCGCGCGGCTCAAGCTCTCCCGGAAAAAGATGCGCCTCCTCGCTCCCGTGGGCGCCGCTGCCGGCCTTGCCGCCGCCTTCAACGCCCCCATCTCCGCCGTGCTCTTCGTCATCGAAGAAGTCATCCGCCACTGGAGCGCTGGCATCTTCGGCGCCATCGTTCTTTCCGCCGTCTCAGGGGTCGTCACCATGCGCCTGTTCCTCGGCGCCGAGCCCTTGTTCCGCATTCCCTCAGTCGGTGTCATCCGTTGGCAGGAACTCGTTGCCTATAGCGTTCTGGGAATTCTCGGCGGCATCGCCTCCGTCGTCTTCTCCAAAGCGATCGGCTGGCTTCGCCCGAAACTGAAAGCCACTCCGCAGACGCTGCAATTTCTCTATCCTGGTTTTGCCGGACTCTTGATCGGTTTGATCGCCTTCGCCGGATTCCCGCAGGTTATGGGCGCCGGATACGACTTCATGGATCAAGCCATGCACGATCAATACACCTGGGAAGTCCTCGGCATGCTCGCCGGATTGAAAATTCTCGCTACCACGCTTTCCTTGTGCAGCGGAACGCCCGGCGGCATGTTCGCGCCCACGCTCTTCATCGGCGCCATGCTCGGTGGCGCCGTTGGTTCCGTCGAGCGCCTTTTCTTCCCGCATCTCACCGGCTCCGTCGGCACTTATGCCCTAGTCGGAATGGGTGTTCTCTTCGCGGGCTTCCTCCGCGCGCCGATTACCTCCATCTTCATGGCTCTCGAAGTCAGCGGTGACTACTCCATCATCCTTCCTGTCCTCGTCGCCAACACCTTTTCCTATCTCATTGCCCGCCGCTTGCAGGCGGTTCCCATCCTCGAGCTCATCACCCGCCACGATGGCCTCTCCTTGCCGGCCATGGAAGAAAAACGCGAGGCGGAGACCCTGAACGTCGAGGATTCCATGCGCCCTCGCCCCTCCATCATTCTCGATGGCGCAAAGTCCGCCGCCGAAGCCTGGCCCTTCGTCAGCCATACCGCCGAGCCCTGCTTCCTTGTCGCGATTCCCAATCAACCCCCTGCGCAGATTTCTTTCGGGGAACTCCGCCACCTCGTCGAAGCCGGCGATGCGCGCCTCCTCCGTGACACCCAGGCCATCACCGCGGTGCCTTATCTCCACCCCGATGAAGACCTCGAGGACGCGCTTCCGCTCGTCACCCGTTATCCGCTGATCCCGGTGGTCAACCGCGCCGATCTTTCTCAAGTCTTAGGTGTGTTGGATCTCGCCGACGTCATGGAAGCCTACCGCAAATCCCGCAGTGAATTCCCCGCCCCGTATTAATCGAAGCAGTCTCCGCACCCAACGGTCTTGCCGGCCCGGGTGCTCTCTTCCTCCCCCAATGTAGCGCTGACCTTTCAAGTCAGCCCCTCTTCGTAAACCTCCGCCGCTCCTTCAGCCTAGTTCAACGACAAATTCCCCAATCCCAGCACGCGCTCCTTGCGCCGTTCTTCCTCCAGGTGTCTGGTCCTCGCCTTTAACACGTCGTCCAGCGAAACGATCCCCATCACCTTCTTCGTTTCGGCGTCGATTACCGGCATTCGCGTGATTCCGTTCTCCGCCATCCGGTGAACCGCCGCTCGCAGCGGCTCATCCGGCGCCGCTCCCACGTAGTTGGTTCGGATCGCATCCCGCAGCGGCTTCTCTCCACTGTTGTTTCCATCGTGCTTCTGCCATTCGTACAAATCACCCGACGTCACAAGCCCCACCACCACGCCCTGTTGATTCACCACGGGCAGCAATCGCTGCGCATGCCAGTCGATGAGTTGCGGCGAATGCAGCACTTCGCGGATGGATTTCGTCTCCGGCAGCGTGTGGACCTCCGGCTGCATCACCTCGCGCACATAGAGCAACTCCAGCGGGTCTACCGCGTACTCCCGGCTCAAGTGCAGGCCGCGCCGCGCGATCTTCTCCGTCAGGATGGACCGCTTCAGCGTCATCACCGTCACCGTGTATGCCGCAATCGTCCCCACCAGCAGCGGCAGCATCACGTTCGCGTCGTGCGTCAGCTCGAATGCGAATATCACCGCCATCAGCGGCGATCCCATTGTGCTGCCCAGCACCGCGGCCATGCTGATCAGTGGCCAGAATCCCGCACCTTCGTTGGGCAGGAACATCGCTTCAATTCCGCCCAGCGCTCCGCCCATCATCAGCAGCGGCGCCAGCACGCCTCCCGATGTCCCCGATCCCAGCGAAACGGCCCAGATGAACCATTTCACCAGCAGGATGCCCAAGATCACTTTTGTCGTGACGATCCCCTGCAGCAGTTGCCCGATTGTGTCATAACCCACGCCCAACGCCTGCGGAAAAATCAATCCGCCCAGGCCCACGGCCACGCCGCCAATCGCCGGCCACCACATCCAGTGCAATTTCAAATGGGAAAATGCATCCTCGACCGCATAAATCGAATGGGAAAGCAACGCCGAGAGCACCCCGGCCAGCACACCCACCAGCACGCACCCCAAAAGCGCCGTCGGCTCGATCACCAGCGGGTGATACGGAACCGGAAACAATGGGCCCGAGCCCAAAATATATCGCCGCAACATCGCGGCCACGCCGCTCGCCAGCGCCACAGGTATCAGGCTCCGCGGCTTCCATTCGAACAACAGCAGCTCTACCGCCAGCAGTACCGCCGCAACCGGCGAGGCGAACGTTGCCGACATGCCTCCTGCCGCACCCGCCACCAACAGTGTTTTCCGTTCTGCGCTCGTCAGATGGAACAGTTGCGCGATCATCGATCCAACCGCGCAGCCGGTCATAATGATTGGACCTTCCGCACCAAACGGTCCGCCCGACCCGATCGCAATCGCCGACGACACGGGCTTCAGGAAGGCCACCTTCGGTTCCACGCGGCTCCCGTTCATCAGAATTGCTTCGATCGCCTCCGGAATTCCGTGCCCGCGAATCCGCTCCGACCCGAACCGTGCCATCACACCGACGATCAATCCGCCCGCCACCGGCACCAGAACGCTCCAATACCCGAGGTGGTTTCCCGCCGGGGAAATCAGGCTCCCGCCCCAGTTGCCGTAATAAAAAAGGTGTGTAAACAACCCGATCAAACGCAAAAGCGCCAGCGCCACGAAAGCACAAATTCCCCCAATGAGGATCGCCAGCCCGGATATCGGGAACACCCTCCACGTTGTCGTGAAGTCGCCGAGTTCTTCGTTGCGGCGCACTCCTGTTTTTCGGGGGAGCGCTCCCCGGATTTTTTCTTGTTGATGCAAGGAATGTTCTCCGGATGCGGCCTTACTTCATTTGGGCCGCTGTTTTCTTCGATTGGATCGATGCGGTCGCCTCGGGCTTGCTTCGAGCAGACTCCCGATTGCGGCCACCAGTGAGTGCCCGTGCGACCTTAATTCCACGATTCGCTGCGTAACTACCTTTTCCAGCAACTTCTCTCCGCGCGGCTGCAGCGACACCAGCACCTGCCGCCGGTCATGCGTTCCCCGCGTGCGTTTCACCAATCCGTGGGCTTCCAGCCGGTCCACCAGCTCCACGGTGCTGTGATGCCTGAGTGACAACCGCTCGGCGAGCGTTCGGATGCTCGCCTCGTGCCTCGGGTCCAGACCCCGAATCGCCAGCAGCAATAGATATTGCTGCGGTTCCAGCCCCGCGTCTCTTGCCGTCAGGTCCCCTTCCTGCAGAAACTTTCGGATTAGATAGCGAAGCTGCGAAAGCGCCTGGTACTCCCCGTCCGTTATCCTGGTTGCCATGTTTCAAGTCTATCGTATTACGATACATGTGACCAGTCTCCGCTTATAACACGCTCCCAATTTGCCACCCCGCTGCCATCACGCTCAGGCGCCCCTGGCAATACCGATCGTCTGGTCGGCCTGCCACGGCATTCCGAAGATCATCCTAAAGACTTCAACACGTGCGCAACCTTTTCCGGAAGGCCTTCTGCGTCTTGTAATGCTCGTAACCGTTTCGCAGGTAAAACCCATGCGCCCGTTCCCGCACCACGTTCGATCGTACGGACATGCTGTTGCACCGCTTTCCCCGCGCCCACTTTTCCCCCGCCCCCAACAGCATCGCCCCAGCCCCTTGGCTGCGTACCCGCTCATCCACTACCAATCCGTTCACTTCCGCTCGCCTTTCCACCTCCAGCAGCGGCGTCACGCTCACATGAATCCACCCCACCACGCCTTCCGGTGCCAATTCCGCCACGAAACACGCGGCGTCTTTATCCGCCATCGCTTGCTTCAGCCGCAGTTTCATCTCCCGCGTGGTTGCGGGATAGCCCAGTTGCGTTGCAAGCTCCGCGACCCGCCCCGCGTCGCCGCCGCGCACGCGTCGAATCCGTATCTCCCTCCCTCCCGGCGCCATCTACTCGCGTTCCTTCCGGCGAAGCCGTTCCTGCACCGCCTCGCTCCGCAACTCCCGCAGCGCGTCCGCAGCCACCCATCGCGCTGCCCGCGATTCCCTTTTGCGCAACCTCTCCCCGGCGTTGATCGCCGCGGTGTTCAGCCGCAAGTTTCGCTTCCCGATGTTTCGCAGCGCCCAATTCACCGCTTTGCACACGAAATTCCGCTCGTCGTCCGCTTCCCGCTCAATAATTTTCAGGAAATTCAGAAATTTGGCGTCCCCGGGCGATTTATCCCGATAAGCCAGATACGCCGCCATTGCAAATCCGGCCCGCTTCTGGAACTCGCTTGTCCGGCGCGTACATGCAAACGCCTTCGTCCACGCCGGTTTCGCAAACACAAACAGGTGACAGCACGTTCCATCGCATGTGTCCCAGTTGTCGAAGCCCCGAACCCACTGCTCCATCCGTGCCGCCCTAACCTTCTCCGGCCTGCTGATCATTCCCGCCAGAATCCTGGCGCCGTGAACACCGCTCTCCCTCGGCCTCAACCCCAACCCATGATTTCTCCCGACCCTCTTGGCCAGCACATCCAGCCTTGACTTCGACACCCGATATGCGTTTGCCGCCCGTATCCCGAACTTCGCCATTCCCTCGACGTTCTTCTTCGTCCCCATCAGCCGCAGCTCCGCAAAGACTTCCTCAACCCTCCACTTCTTCCAGGGTATCGCCTCTCGCGAGTCCCCTGGCGTGCGCTTTTTCGTGCGCGCGGCCGGCTCAGTAACTTGGCGACTCTTTTGCAAATCGCCTCCGTTTTTGCGTCCGTGTCCTGCGCATTGATGCTAGAGCCGCCAATTACCAGTCATCTTATACTCGTCGCCGGCCACTGGTCACCGTCAAAACGTCTTTTCCGAATCCACCAGAATCGTTACCGGCCCCTCATTCACCAACTCCACGGACATCATCGCCTGGAAAATCCCTGTGGCCACCGTCAGGCCGAGCTTCCGCGTCGCCTCACAGAACTCCTCGTAAAGTTTCTTCGCCAGCTCCGGTGGCGCCGCCGAAATAAAGCTCGGCCGCCTCTGTCCCCGCGCGTCCCCATATAGCGTGAATTGCGAGACCACCAGCGCACTTCCCTTCACATCCAGCAGCGAGAGGTTCATCTTTCCCTGTGCATCTTCGAAAATCCGCAGGTTTGCCAGCTTTTCTGCCATCCCTGCCGCCACTTGCGATGTGTCTTCCTTCCCCACCCCAAGCAGGATCATCAGCCCGGGCCCAATCTCTCCCGTGACTCGACCCTCCATCGTCACTTTCGCGCGGCTCACCCGCTGCACCACGGCTCGCATCTTCCGCCTTCGCCTTTTCCTTACTTCATTACCTCTTTACTTCGTTACTTCGCGGCTTCTTTCTTTTCTGGCTTTCTGGGCAGCATCTCATTCAGCTCCGCCACGTTGTACGCAAACACCGCCAGCACCTGCGCGCCCTCGGCTAAATCATCCCACCGCACGTGGTCCAGCGTGTCCGCCTGCGAATGGTGCATCTTGTCGTAGTCCGCCACTTCCTGCACGCACCAGAATCCCGGCACGCCCGCCTGGTCGAACGGCACGTGGTCCGAGCCGCCTTCGCTCCGCAAGGTCGGTTCCATGAAGCCCACCGGCTGCGAAAGCGGATACATGACTCGGTCGATCGTCTCCCGTACGTTGTAGTTTCCCATCAGCCCGATCGTCAGCACTTTTCCCGTGCCGGTATCGTGCACCAGGACGCCGGAAATCTTCGGCAGTTCATCCTTGTGCGCCTGCACGTAGGCCTTCGATCCATTCAGTCCTTGCTCTTCTCCCGTGAATAAGACAAACCGGATCGTGCGCTTCGGCTTCACGTCCAGCTTCCGCAGCGCCCGCGCTGCCTCCAGCACAGCCATCGAGCCGGTCCCATTATCCGTCGCCCCCGTACCCAGATCCCACGAGTCCAAGTGCGCCCCTAAAATCACCACCTCGTCCGGTTTCTCCGTCCCGCGAATCTCCGCCACCGTGTTGTACACTTCCACCGGTTTTTCGCTGAACGTGCCTCCCAAGTTCACCTCCACCTCGACTGGCTCGCCCGCCTCCAGCATCCTCCAGAGCAGCAAGTCATCCTCGCGCTCCAGGTACGCCACCGGCACCTCCGACGCCTTGTACTCCCGCGATGCCGTCGACATGTTCATCAACCCAAAACTCTTTTCCGATCCATTCAGCACCGCCAGCGCCTTTTCCTCCGACAACATCTTCATCAGCTCTCGTCGCGTCTGCCCGTACGACCGGTAATCCATCGTCCCCGTTTCTTTCGCATGATTCAGCGGCAATGCGCTCCGGCCCCAGGGAGTCAGCATCGGGTCCAGCGGCGCTTCCATCTCCCGCGGGCGCCCCACGATAACGATCTTTCCACCCAGCTTTCCTTTGTATTTCTCCAGGTCCTCCGGCTTTTCCGCATCCACTCCGATCAGTTCACCCTTTACCGTCCCATTGGTCCCCACCGCCCAGCCCGCCTCCGCCAGCGTCAGCTCGTGCACCGCCGGAGTAATTACGCGCCCCGTCGCCGTTCCCCTTGTCCAACTGTGCGCGATCGTCCACGGTTCCAGGTGTACGTTCTCCAGTCCCAGCGCCTTGAACTGCCGCTCTGTCCAGTGGCTCGCCGCATCCAGCTGCGGCGAACCCGTCAGCCTCGGCCCGATCTGTGTCGTCAGGTACGTCAGATCTGATTTCAACTGGTCCTTGTCTGACTTCACCTGCTCGATGATCTTCTTGTCTATTTCCGCCACCGGATCCGCCTTCGCCTCTTCCGCCTTCTCCGGCTTCGCTGCCGCCAGCGGCACTGCCCGCCTCGGCATCATCTCCGGCAACTGCGCCGTGTTGTACGCCCACGTCGCCAGCACCTGCGCTCCCTGCATCAGATCGTCCTTCCACGCCTTGTCAAACGTGTCCGACTGGCTGTGATGCGTCTGGAAATATTCGGCGATCGCCTGCGCGCACCAGAATCCCGGCACGCCCACCTCATCGAATGAGAGGCTATCCGTTCCATACTCCCGGTCCATTGTCGGTTCCAGCATCTTCAGCTCGCCCAGCGGCGCAATCACCTGGTCCACGATCTGCCGGTCTTGATAGTTGTCATGTAGCCCGATCGCCAGCACGCGCCCGGTTCCGCTGTCGTGGATCAGCGCCGCAGAAATCTTGTCCAACTCGCTCTTGTGGGCCTTCACGTACTCCTTCGACCCGATCAGCCCTTGCTCTTCTCCGGTAAACAAAATGAATCGGATCGTACGCTTCGGTTTCAGATTCAGCTTCGCCAGCGTCCGCGCCGCTTCCAGCACCACCATCGAACCCGTCCCGTTGTCCGTCGTTCCCGTCCCCAGGTCCCATGAATCCAGGTGAGCTCCCAGAATCACCACCTCGTCCGGCTTTTCCGAACCGCGAAGCTCCGCCACGGTATTGTTCACTTCCACCGGCTTCTTCGAGAGCGTGTTCGCGATGTTCAGTTCCACTTCCACTGGGCCCTTCTTCAGCATTCGGAAAATCATCCGGTAGCCTTCGCCGGTGACAAATGCCGCGGTCAACGGCCCCATCTGAAAGGGTTCCGTCGTCCCATCGGTCATATTCAGCAGTGCGTGCGGCTTCCCCGCATCCCGCAGCACCGCCAGCACACCCTCATCCTTCAGGAACTTGTTCCGCTCCTTCGCCTGCTGCAGATATTTTTCGTAGGGGTCCGGCCGCGCGGGCTGTCCCGCCGGCGCGGGTGGCTCTTCCATCGGGTGATACACTTCGCGGTTCTGATCGATCATCCTCGGCGGAGAAAGCGGCTGCGGATCCGTCAAAATCACGATCGCGCCCTTCAGCTTGCCCTTGAACTTCGCGAAATCCTTCGGCTCTTTCGCGTCGAAATACACCACCGGTCCGTGCACTTTCCCCTTCGTCCCCGGCGTCCATGCCGCCGCCGCGATCGTCAGCGGATGCTCCGTCGGCGCAATGATCCGCGCCTCGGCCTTGCCGCGCATCCACGCGTGCGGAATCGTGTATGGCTCGAGGTGCACGTTCGTCAGCCCGTACTTCTTGAACATATCCGCGGTCCAGTCGTTCGCCTGTTTCAGTTGCGGCGTACCCGTCAGTCGCGCCCCAATCTGATCCGACAGATACTCGAGATTCGCCATCAACTCGCTGTGGTCGTGAATCTCTCCGATAATCTGCGCATCCGCAGCCGCATTCGCATTCTTCTCCTCATCCGCCCGCGCCGACCATGCTCGCGCCGCCAGCACGCCCACCAGCAATCCGACCACAAACTTCATCTTGCGGTTCCTCTTCATCCCGCCCCCTCGTGGCACCGGCATTTTTGCCGGTACGCCGTCAATATCAAGCACAACTTGCCAGCCGTGAGCTCGCACATCCGGCTCCGCCGCCTGGATTCTTTCTTGGACTGCGTACGGATCGCTGACTACGGATTACTTTCCCGCTGCGGCAACTTTCGCTGCTCCCTTAGACGCGCCACCCTGCAAAACCGGTTTCGCCCTTCGCCCCCGCTTCCATCCCCCCGGCCTCCTCTGGCAGTTCGGGCAAAAGTAGCTGCTCCGCCCCGCCACCACGATCCGCCGGATCGCCGTCTTGCACCGCGGGCACGCTTTCCCTTCCCGTCCATAAACCCGGTGATGCAACTGATATTCCCCCGGCGCGCCTTCCGCGTCCTGAAAATCCGAAATCGTCGACCCGCGCAGCGCAATCGCCCTTTGCAAAATGCCCTGCAAGGAGCGGTACAGCGTTTCCGCCTGTTTTGGCTGAATTCTCGCGCCTAACTGCGCGGGATGTATCCGTGCCTTCCACAAACTCTCATCGGCGTAGATATTGCCCACGCCTCGCAGCACGCTCTGGTCCAGCAGCAGCGCCTTGATCCGCGCTCGCCGCTCGCGAATCCGCCGCCTGAATTCCTCAAGCGTCACCTCCAGCGGATCGGCTCCGAACCGCACCAACTCCTTCCGCAAACCTTCCCCTCGCAGCAGCGCCATCCGCCCGAATCGCCGCGGATCCACGTAGCGCAACTCCCGCCCGTCATCCAGGAGCGCCACCAGATGCGTGTGTTTTGCCTGTGGTTCCCCTACCGCCTTCGGCATCATCGCCCCGGTCATTCCCAGGTGCACCAGCAGCGCCGCCTCCTCGCCTGCCTCCGCCGCCTGCAATCGCAGCAGCATGAACTTCCCGTAGCGTTCCACCCCCCGGATCATCGCGCCCGGCAGAAGCCGCTCGATCTCTCCCGGATTGTCCATGAAATCCGTTTTGCCCAGCGTCACGCTTACCACGCGCCGCCCCGCAATTTCGCGTTGCAGCCCTCGCGCCACCGTCTCCACTTCCGGCAATTCCGGCATCCCCGCCCCAACGCGACCAGGGCACGGTGTTTCCGTGCCCTCTCGTTGCTTTCTCTACGGACTCTGGGTTAAGTCTGCTTGCCACCCATCTTGAGCTGTCGGCCGTTAGCTTTTCACCGCTGATGATAATTCGGATACGCCGGATGCTCCGGCGGCGTCACCGTCCCGTTCTTCAATGCCTCCATCGTCACCTGCACCGCGCGCTCCAGTTGCGGATCGTGTCCCGCCGCCACCGACGCCGGATCGTTTTCCACTTCCACATCCGGCGCCACACCGTGGTTTTCCACTTCCCATTCCCCGTGCAGCCCGTAAATCGCCACGCGCGGCGAAGTCACTCTTCCCCCATCCATCAGCGGCGGGTAGTTGTAAATCCCCACCAGTCCGCCCCAGGTCCGCTCGCCCACCAATGGCCCCACCTTGTCCTGCTTAAACATCCACGGCAGAGCGTCGCCGCCCGATCCGGACATTTCATTCGTCACCATCGTCTTCGGCCCGTAAATCTGCATCAACGGCGAACAGAACTTCTCGCCTTCCCGCGAGATCGCGCAATTCCGCAGCGGCCGCTTCAGCATATCGATAATGTAGTCCGCGATGTCTCCGCCATGGTTGTACCGCTCGTCGATGATCGCTCCCAGCTTTCCCGTCTGCGCGTAGTAATACCGGTTGAAGTTCGTATATCCGCCCACCGCCGTGTCCGGCACGTGCACGTAGGCCAGCTTCCCCCCGCTCAACTCCTCCACTTTCCGGCGATTGTCCTCTTCCCACGCTCGGTTCCGCAGCGGGAACTCGTCGTCCACCGGAACCACGGTGACCTCCCGCGCGTCCTTCCCGTCCGCGTTCGCTCCCACCTTGATCTTCAATTGCATTCCCGCCGTGTTTTCAAAAAAGCTGTAGACGCTCGCCGGCGGCCGCACATCCTTCCCATTCACTTCGATCAGGTATTCGCCCACCTTCACGTCCACACCCGGTTGTGTCAGCGGTGCCTTCAGGTCTGGATTCCAGTTTTCCCCGTTGTAAATCCGCGCAAACCGGTATCTCCCGTTCTCCACTTTGTAATCCGCGCCCAGCAGCCCGCCCTTGACCATCGGCGGCTTTGGCCCGTCGCCGCCTGAGATGAACATGTGCCCCACCGTCAGTTCGCCCAGCATTTCTACAAACAAGTAGTTCAGATCCTGCCGTCCGCCAACTCCCGCCAGATACGCGCTGTACTTCTTTTCTGCTGCCGTCAGATTCAATCCGTGATGATTCGGGTCATAGAAAAAGTCCCGCTGGATCCGCCACACTTCGTGGTACATCTGGTTCCACTCCGCGCGAGGGTCCGTATAAACTTCCATGTTGCTCAGCTCCAACGCCCCTTCGCCCGGCTTCGGTGCCGCCGCCGTCCCGGCAATCACCCATTTCCCCGCCGGCGCAGGCCCTTGCCGGAACAGCGCCTTCTCCCCGTTCGACGACACTGTGAAGCTGCTCACTCCCGCGACGAACGGCTCCGTCTTCCGCGTGCTCAGATCAAATTTACTGACTGTCGTAAGTTTTGGCTCCCCAAACCGCGGCACATCCACAACTTCCGAGAGAAACAGTACGCCGGTCTTCCCCGCGTCCATTTGCTGGTAATTCGCCGCGCGAATTGGCAGCGCCACGATCCTCTGCCCGATTCCATCGAAATCAATCGTGACCTTCGGCGTTTCCTCCTTCTTCTCCCCTCCTTTCCCCTTGTCCTTATCCTCTTCCTTCCCCTTCGCCTGGTCTGCGGTCTGATCCTTCGACTTTTCGCCTTCCTTGCCCTTTTCCTCCGCCACTTTTTCTTCATCGCTCTGCGGCGCCACGGGATCCGGATCGCCCTTCTTCAGCACCACTGCGTACACGCTGCGTAGCACCGGATGCTGGAGGCTCGAAAGGTCCAGCCATCCCGCCGTCAATCCGATATCCGTGCTCGCCGCGAAGTACAGCGTCTTCCCGTTCTTGTCGAACACCGGAAAGAGCGAATCCGCCGTTCCATCCGTGATCTGCGTTTCCTTCCCCGAATCCATCGAGTACACGAAAATCGCGTGCAGATGGTTGTCGAGAAACTTTGCATACGTCAGCCATTTGCTGTCCGGTGACCAGTTCCCCGTCGCCAATCCGAACGGCGTCTCATACCGGTCCGTCATTACCTTCACCGGCGTGCCTTTCTCCACGTCCACGTACCACAGGTTGAGTCGCTTGTCCGTATACGCAATCTTCTTGCTATCGGGCGACCACACCGGCCCATAAAAATACGAGGGGGGATTCCCTAGGCTGATCTTTTTCACCTCTCCCAATCCGCTCTGATCCCTCAGGTGCAGCGCATATTCGCCTGACTCGTCCGAAAAATATGCAATCCACTTCCCATCTGGTGACCACGCCGGATCGCGCTCCGCCACGGTGGTTGTCCGCGTCAGATTGCGGATGTCGCCCTTTTCCGCCGGCGCCGTCAAAATCTCTCCTCGTGCCTCAAACACTGCCCGCTGCCCCGTCGGCGAAATTTGCGCATTCTCGATCTTGTCCGCCACCTTCTCCCAATGCGCCCTCGTCGCCGGCAGGTCGCCGCTCACACGCACGTCCACTTTCTTCGAACTCCCGGACTTCGGGTCGAACACGTACAACCCTCCAAACTGCTCGTACACCAGCGCGTCCGGCCCCGCTGAAACCGATTTGAAATCCAGCCCTTTGTTCTCCACCACCTGCTTCACGCTTTTGCTCTTCGTGTCGTAAGCAAACAGCGCGTTCGGTCCGTTTCGGTCGGAGAGAAAATAAACCGTGTTCCCAAACCACACCGGGCTGAAATCGTTCGAATTCTCCCGTGGCACCTTTGTCAGTTGCAGATCCTTCAGCCGCACGATGTAGATGGGGGTCGTCTGGCCTCCGCGATACCTCTTCCACGCCGTCTGCCACTTCAGGTTCGGCACGTACGCGAACATCTCTCCGTCCGGCGAGTAGCTTCCGTCTTCCCCGCGCCACATCGGCAGGGCTTCCGGCACTCCGCCCTCGGCGGGAACCGTGTACACCCGGTCGAAATCCGCATACGCCTCGCGCGGCGACCGGAACACGATCTTCTTCCCGTCTGGCGTCCATCCATCCACGATGTCCGGCGCCGGATGCCACGTCAGCCGTTTCGGCGTTCCGCCATCCGCGGACATCACGTAAACGTCCGCGTTTCCGTCGTATTGCCCGGTAAACGCCAGCCACTTTCCATCCGGCGAAAACGCGGGATGCGATTCGTGTCCGCCCGTCGTCAACTGCCGCGCCTCCCCGCCTTCCCGCGGCACGCTCCACAAATATCCGCCATACACAAACACAATCGTGCTCTTCGAAATCGCCGGCTGCTGCAAGAGCAACGGAGCCTCCGCCGCCCCGGCCAAGCTAGCGCACAACGCCGCCGCGAACAGCACTGCACCCCCCCACCCCAGCATTCTCTTCATCGCATCCTCCCTAGGCTTCGTCTCAATCCCGTTTGCTGGCGCACGCGTTCTCTGTGCCCCTGCGTTTCTTCTCTATGGCTCCGGCGCTGACTCTTCTTTTCCCCATTTTCTGTTTTCCAGTTTTTCTTTTCGGCTTTACTGCCCGCTGCCCCAGAATCCCGGCGCCGCAATTTCCTTCGCGTCCTGCTTCTCCGCGAACTTTTTCACCGACGGCGCGATATCCGCGGCCTTCCCGATCAGCACAAAAACCAGATTGTCCAATGGAAAATCCTTCGCAATCACCCGCTTCGCTGTTTCCCGTGTCACCGCGTCGATCCGTTTGTCGCGCTCGTTCACCTCGTCGTCGCCCAGCCCGTAAAATTCGTGTCGCGCAATCACCCGTGCAAGTTGCCCCGAAGTCTCGATCGACGGCGGAAACTGCCCCTTCATGTAGCTCTTCGCTGAAGAAAGTTGCTCCGCGCTCACGCCATCCGTGTGCAGCTTCTTCAGCACCTCCAGCGCCATGTCGATCGCCTTCTCCGTCGTCTCGTTCCGCGTGAAGCTGAACATCGCAAACGGCCCCGGTTCCTTCTCCATCGAGAAAAACGACGTCGCCCCGTACGTCAGCCCAGACTCCACGCGCAGCGCCTCGTTCAGCATCGACGTGAATCTCGAGCCAAATACCGAGTTCACCACCTGCACCGCCGTCCGGTCCGGGTCCGTCGCCGAAATTCCCACATTTCCAATCGCAAAGTACGTTTGTGTAGCGTCGCTCTTGTCCACCAGCAGCAGTCGCTTCCCCTTCACCGCTCCCGCTGCCTCTGTCTTCACAGCGGGCGCCGCTTTTCCGCTCCACCCGCCGAAAACCGCCTCGAGCTTCTTCTTCATCTCCTCGGTTTTGAAATCGCCCGCCACCGCCAGGATCGTGTTTCCCGGCGTGTAGTACGTCTCGTAAAACTTCACGATCTCCGGCCGCTGGATTTTCTTCAGCGAAACCTCGTCGCCGCCCGTCGGCCTCCCGTAACCTTTTCCGCCGTACAGATACGCTTGGTAATAATCGAAAATCACGTCCCGCGCGCTGTCTTTCTCTGCCTTCACTCCGTCCACCGACTGGGCCAGCAGTTTGTCCACTTCCGCTTGCGGAAACGTCGGGTGCAGCAACGCGTCCGCCACTAGGTCCAATCCCTTGTCCGTATCCTTGGACAGAAACTCCGCGCTGAAGCTCGAGTAGTCCGCGCCCGCATCCGCGCCAAAGCTCCCGCCGATAAAATCGATCACCTCGGAAAACTGCTGCGCCGTCCGCCCCTTTGTTCCCTTGCGCAGCAGCCCTGCCGTCGTCGACGCCAGCCCTTCCATCCCTACCGGATCCGCCATGCTGCCTGTTTTCACGATGCCCGTGATGTTCACCATCGGCACGCTGTGCTTTTCCAGTAGCAGCACCGTCAGCCCGTTCGGCAACACCACTTTTTCGTGCGGCGGCAGCTTTACGTTTTGCCCCCGCGCCGCGGCCCCGGCCATAAGCATTGCCGCCGCAACCAAAACCACCATTACCTGGTAGCGCCTGCTTCTTGCTCGCCCTGAACTTCGAACGGTTGGCGAATGCCAGGAACTGTCATCTCGAAGCCCCGCACTCTTTGCGGGGTGAGGGATCTGCTTCTCGCTTCGCCGCGCTTTTTGATCCATCCCCTTCATGGCTTGCCCTTCCCCTCGTTCTCCGGCAGCAACGTCGCTACCGTCCGGTTGTTCGCGCCAAAATATTTTTTCGCCGCGCGCTGCACGTCTTCCTTGGTCACCCCGCTGTAATTCTTCGCTGCGTCAAAAAGTTTGCGGTAATCCCCGAAAAACACCTCGTAGGACCCGATCGTGTTCGCTCTCCCGCTGATCGTCTGCACCTGCCGGTAGAATTCCGCCAGCCGGAAATTCTTCGCTTTCTCCAGCTCTTGATCGGAGACCGGCGCGTTCGCTACCCGCTCGAGCTCCTCGTAAATTTCCTTCTCGCACTTCGCCGGGTCCACGCCCTCCTTCGGCTGCGCATAGAGCACCAATAGCGTCGGATCGAACGCCAACTCCTCTTCTGATTCCACGTCCAGCGCAATCTGGTCCTTGTCCACCAGCCGCTGGTACATCCGTGAACTCTCTCCCTGGAACAATATCGACCGCAGCACGTTCAGCGCGTAAAAATCCGCGTTGTCCGTCCGCGGCACGTGGTACGCGATCATTAGCAACGGCAGTTCCGCCGCCTTGTGCACCACCAACCGCCGCTCTCCCTCCTGCTCGGGCTCCACGGTCGTCACCGGCGGTGGCGGCGCGTGCGACGGAATCGGCTCCAGGTATTTCTCCGCCAGCCCGAACACTTCCTCCGGGGTTACGTCCCCCACCACCACCATCGTGGCGTTGCTTGGCGAATATCCCATCTCAAAGTGGTGCTTCAGGTCCGCCATCGTCCAATGTTCGATGTCGCTCATCCAACCCACCACCGGCCACTGGTAGGGATGCGCGATGAACGCCGTCGCCCACAGCTGTTCGCTTAGCACGCCTTCATTTTCTCCGTCCACGCTGCTGCGTCGCTCGCTCGCCACCACGCCTCGTTCGCTTTCAATTTTCTTCGGATCGAAGCTCAGGTTCTGGATGCGGTCCGCCTCGATGTCAAAAATCAGTTCCAGCGCCGACCGGGGAAACCAGTCCTGATATACGGTCACATTCCTCGTCGTGTACGCGTTGTTCGACCCTCCATTGGCCTCCATCACTTTGTCGAGATCTCCCGGCCCATACTTCTTTGCGCCATTGAACATTATGTGCTCGAAAAAGTGCGATAACCCCGTCGTCCCCGGCCGTTCGTTTCGCGAACCGATCCGGTAAAACGTGTACAGCGCCACGTTCGGGATGCTTGGGTCCGGCTGCACCAGGATCTTCATCCCGTTCTTCAGCGTTTTCGTCGCCACCGGATACTCTTGTGCCTGGGCCATTCCCGCGCACACCACCAACGCCACCAGCACGACCCACTGTGCACTTCGCTTCCAGTTCATTTTCATTGGTTGTTCCTTGCGCACAGCCCTATGCATTGGACGCATCTGCTTGCGCTTTTGTTCAGCCAATTTGCCTAAGCCGGGTAAGTCCGGCGGGACCTTCAGGGCAGCGGCACTCCCGGCGTTGCTACGATTCCGGCCATCCGCAGGAGTTCCTGATACTCCACTTCACTGATAGGCGAGATAATTAGGCGCACGTTCTTCAACAGCTTGACCTTTTTCACTGCGGGGTTCGCTCGCATCTCCGCCAGCGTCACCGGGCGTGGCAACTTCTCGAAAGCGCGCAGGTCCGCCACCAGGTTTTTCCCTTTGTGGTCGTGCGGATCCGGATACGGGTCCCGCGTCACTTCGGCGATCGAATAGAGCGAACGTTCGGGGGCGGAGTGGTAACACAACACGCGATCACCGCGCTTCACCTGTTTGAGCGCACGAATCGCTTCGGGCTTCGCACCAGCCCCGTGCCACATCTCTTTGCCTTTCACGAAAAGTGTGTCCCAGTGATAGTGGTGTGGGTCCGTGCTGAAGATCCAGTAATGTCGTGTCTGAGGAGTCGCAGTCGCCATCTTCACCCGAAGTCGCGTGCAATATACACGGTCGAGCCAACAAAACCAAACAAAATGTGAGGGATAGCTCCTAATCTGTGCAAAACTACTCCCCAGCCTTCGGAATTACCCGTCATTTATCGTAAGTGTTCTATTTTCTTAATTCTATAAGGCTTTCTGGTTTGCAATCAGGCGGCAACGAATGACCCTGGGCCAGCCGCAATCCCCCACCTTTGGCGGCGCGCGGGATCTGCTTTTCCTTTCCCGCTGGCAACCCCGTGGGCTGCCTTCTTACTTCACCCAATATCTATAAAAATATCCTCGCCTCTCACTTCGGTCGGATAGCAGTCCACTCCCGCGGCCGGATTTTGCACGACCTTTCCATTCGTCACGTCAAACTGCCATCCGTGCCACGGGCATGTCACCACTTTTCCTTCCAGTATTCCCTGCCCCAGCGGCCCTCCCCGGTGCAAACACGTGTTATTTATGGCGTAGATCTTTCCGCCCACATTCGCCACCGCAATGGCCTTCCCCTCCACCTGCAGCTCCCGGATGCTCCCCGCCGGCACTTCCGCTGCCTTCACCACTCTCACAAAACCCATCGCCACCCCTCTTCGTCTTCTCTTCCTTCCTTAATCTAGCGCTGGCTTTTAAGCCAGCTCGCCCTGACTGACGCGAAGGGCCTCCTGCTTTTCTCTCTCATCCCGACCGGAGGCCAGCGCCCTTTGCTGGCCGCAGTGGAGGGATCGTGGCTATCAAAGAGTGCTTCGCCCTGCCACTCGCTGCTCGCCTATTTTCCACTTTCTCTTGTCGCCCTACCTCGGCTCCGCCACCTGCGCAATCATCACGCTCTTTTTGAACTCTTCCGCCATCTCCGGCCGCAATCTCACCTCCGTCGGCCGCTTCGCCAGGCTCATGTTGTCGATCTTGTCTTGCAGCTTCAACAGCGCGTAGAACAATGCCTCCGGCCGCGGCGGGCATCCCACCACGTAGACGTCCACCGGCACGATCCGGTCCACCCCCTGCAACACCGAATAGGTATTGAACGGCCCGCCCACTCCAGAGCACGCCCCCATCGAAATGCACCACTTCGGGTCCGGCATCTGCTGCCAGATGCGCTCGATCACTTGCCCCATTTTCAGCGTCACCGTCCCGGACACGATCATCAAATCCGCTTGCCGCGGCGACGGCCTGAAAACCTCCGCTCCGAATCGCGCCATGTCAAACCGCGCCGTCGTCGACGCAATCATCTCGATGGCGCAGCACGCCAGCCCGAATGTCAGCGGCCACAGCGAACTCTTCCTCGCCCAGTTGAACACGTAGTCCACGGAGCTGATCAGCACATTCTTCTCAAACCTTTGGTCAATCACTCCCACGTCTTTCCTCCGCCTCCGACTCTCTTCGCTATTCCATGTAGCGCTGGCACTCATGCCAGCTATCCCCGAGCGAAGCGAAGGGCCTCTCCTGTCTGTCAACCCGGCAGTAGTGGCCTGCTTTTTTTCCCGCGCCGTCTTCGGCGCGCGGGCCACCGAGCGGAGGGATCGTGGCTGCCAACGCTCCCCCAAACGAAGCCGAATGCACCAGTCAATCTTCGCTTCCGCCAACTCGTTCTCCGCGCAGTATATTCCCCGCCCCCATCCCCGTCAAAACAAATGCTTTTCCCTCTCACGCGCGGTTTTGTCACCAATCCCGAAATCGTAATCCTTTCGTCACGCCTGTCCTTTCGGCCCAGCAGGAATCTTCACTCCCCGCCGATATACCCGGAGAGAATAGTCGTCGGGAGATTTCATGCTGCAAACCGTGAATTGGTTCCTCAAGCGCGTCGCCGTCGTCTGGCTCATTCTCACCTCCGCCATTATCGCAGCCGCTCTCCATTCCCTTTATCAATCCGGCGCGTTCCACTAATCCTGGCCCCTGCCCCCCGACAATCCTTGCCTCCCTCCTGCGCGCCAGGGCCTTTGCCTTGCTCGACCGGCCTGTCCCCCCTCGCGAAACCCCGCCTGCAAATTCTCTGGCCCGCCGCCGAATCCCACGGCATAATCGGTGCAGTCCTTCGTGTGCCTGGCCAAATTTGTTCCGGCGCCCCTTTCCGGGCGCCGCTGGTTTTTGATTTCCGCACGAACAAAGGAGCCATGCATGCAATCCGTCAAGATGAAGCGCGTCGTGATCATCGGTGATAGCACTGTCGAGCATCGCCTGCGCGCTGAAATTGAAGCCCTCGGCGCTACCGGCTATACCTGGTACCCCGTCAGCGGTAAAGGAGCGCGCGGCATTCGCCCCCGCCACGCCGAGCCGGGTAACACCAAAATTGAAGTCATCGCCACCCTCGAAGTCGCCGAGAAAATTATCCAGCACGTCGCCAGCAACTATTTCGAAAATTACGCCATGATCGCCTTCCTCGACGACGTCGAAGTCCTCCAAGGTCAGAAGTTCGGCGCCAAATGATCTGACGTCCTGCTCCATCGGGGGCGCTCGACTCGGTCACGAAAGCCAGTTGACATCTTTTTTTCTCTCCCAGCATACTTATTGCGGCTTACCCAGGCCCGCTCTGGTGTACGCACCCCTATCTCGTATCCTCGTGCTCGGCGATCCTCCAGAGACCCTTCCGACGCTCCCGGAGAGCAACCGTGCACGTTACGAAATTTGACTTGCCCTCCTACGGTCTCCATTCTCTCGAACGCAATGTGCGCCTGGGATTCGTCTTGGCCGCGCTCCTCCTTGCGTTGATTGGCTGGTTGTCCTACTCCAGCGTAGTTCGCTTCCGTGCCGATGCCCGCCAAGTGGATCACACTCACCAGGTTCTCAATTCCCTCGACCAGTTGCTCTCCGGTCTGATTGCCGCCGAATCCGACCAACGCGGCTTCCTCCTCACCGGCCAGGACTCCCAGCAGCAGTTGTTCGAGGAGGCTGCCCGGCAGGTGCAGCAGCAACTTCCCCGCATCCGTCAACTCACCCGGGACGATTCCTACCAGCAGAGCAATCTGGACGCGCTCGAACCACTGGTCGCCAACCGCCTCAGCCAGTTTCGCGCCCGCATCGAAAAGGCCCGCAGCCAAGGCCTTCCTTCCGTGCAAGCCACCATCCTCTCTCCCGAAGGCAATGCCCTTCGCGATTCCATTCAGAAAATCGTCGCCAATATGGAAGATCGCGAAAGACTTTTGCTCCAGCAGCGGGAAGCTCAGGAAGAACGCAGCAGCTTGCTCACCCGATCTGCCGTCGCCTCCGGCGCCGCCCTTGCTCTCCTCCTCATGGCTGCCGCCTTTTTCCTCGTGGGTCATGGTTTCGAACGCAGCCGCCGCGCCGAGGCCGAGCTCCGCGCTGCCAACGACACCCTCGAACAGCGTGTCGAAGAACGCACCTCCGAGGTCGTCAAAAGCAGCGCCGCCGTCCGCGTCAGTGAAGAAAAACTCTCCCGTATCATCGATTCCGCAATGGATGCCATCATCACCATCGACGCCCAGCAGCGCATCACCATGTTCAATCCCGCTGCCGAAGCGATGTTTCGCTGTCCTGTCGCCGACGCCATCGGCACTCCCCTCGAGCGTTTCCTCCCCTCTCGCTTCCGTTCCGCCCACGCCGGCTACATTCAGAACTTTGGTCTCAATGCCGTCACCCGCCGCGTCATGGGCGGCCACACTCCCCTGGTCGGCCTCCGCGCCAACGGCGAGGAATTCCCCATCGAAGCTTCCATCTCTCAGGTCGAGGTCGACGGCAGCAAGTTTTTCACTGCCATCGTTCGCGACATCACCTCAACGGCAAAGGCCCGTGAAATCAGCGCTCGCCTCGCCTCCATCATCGAATCCACCGACGACGCCATCATCAGCAAAACTCTCGAAGGCGTCATCACCAGTTGGAATCCCGCCGCTGAGAAGCTTTTCGGCTATTCCGCTTCAGAAGCCCTCGGCAACCCTATGACTATGATCTTTCCTCCCGAACTCGAGAATGAAGAGCCCGCCATTCTCGCCAGCATTGCCAGGGGGCAAAGCATCGACCACTTCGAAACTCTCCGCGTCCGCAAGGACGGCAAGCGCATCGATGTCGCCGTCACTATCTCCCCTGTTCGCGACAACTCCGGCAAAATCATCGGCGCCTCCACCATTGTCCGCGACATCACCGGCCGCAAGCGCGCCGAGGAGGAAATCCGCCAGCAGGCAGGCCTCCTCGATCTCGCGCCCGCGCTCGTCCGCGACATGGACGACCGCATCGTTGTCTGGACCCGCGGCGCCTCACGCCTCTACGGCTACTCCAGAGAAGAAGCTCTCGGCCGCGTTTCCCATCAGCTCCTCAAAACCGAATTCCCGGTTCCGCTCGCCAACATCGAGAAACTCCTCCACACCAATGGCGTCTGGGAAGGTGAACTCATCCACCACACCCGCGACGGCCAGCGCGTTGTTACCGCAAGCCAGTGGGTGCTCCACCGCGACTCGAGGAACGCTCCCTTCCGCATTCTCGAAGTCAGCTCCGACATCACCGCTCTCAAGCGCGCCGAACTCCTTCAGCTCCGCTCCCAGAAACTCGAGGCGCTTGGCACTCTCGCCGGCGGCATCGCTCACGATTTCAACAATATCCTTGCCGCCATCACCGGCAGCGCCTCTCTCGCCGTCAATCAAATCCCCAAAGACAATCCTGTCCAGGCCTGTCTGCTCGAAATCGAAAAAGCCGGGGCGCGCGGCGCGGATCTGGTGCGCCGCATCCTTCGCTTCAGCCGCCCCGCGGATCAGCACATGGACGTTCAAGCCTTCGAGCCGGTGGTCGAGGAAGCCATCAAGCTCGTCCGCGCCACCATTCCCGCCATGATCGAAATCCGCTCTCACTTTGCCCCGGATCTTCCTAAAGTTCGCCTCGATGCCACGCAGATGTATCAGGTCATCGTCAATCTCGTCACCAACGCCGCCCACGCCATCGGCGACAAGCCCGGCCTCATCGAACTCAAGCTCGACGCTCGCACCATCTCCGACCAGGAAATTCCCCTCTACTCCGAAATCGACTCCGGCCATTACGTCCGCCTCATCGTCAGCGACAACGGCTGCGGCATGGACTCCGCTACACTCCAGCGCATCTTCGATCCCTTCTTCTCCACCAAAGCCACCGGCAAGGGCACCGGCCTCGGTCTCTCCGTGGTCCACGGCATCGTCACCTCTCATAAGGGAGTCATTCGCGTCTACAGCGAGCCCGGCAAAGGCACAACCTTTCAGGTCTATTTCCCCGCAATCCATGCCGTTCCCGCCCGGGACGCCGTTGCGCCGGCCGATCCTCCTGATGGCCGTGGCGAACGCATCCTTTTTGTCGACGACGAAGGCGCCCTCCGCTTCGTCGGCTCCATGTTTCTCGAGCAGCACGGCTACAAGGTCACCTGCGTCGCCAACGGCGAATTCGCCCTTCAGGAAATCCTGACAGATCCCTCCGCCTATGACGCCATCATCACCGATCTTTCCATGCCCGGCATGTCCGGCCTGCAACTCGCACTCGAGGTTCAGCAGATCCGTCCCGATCTGCCCGTGATTTTCACCTCCGGGTACATCAATCCAGAAGATCAGGCAAAAGCCGAAAAGCTCCGCATCCGCGCCATCCTCACCAAGCCCGTCCATCTCAAGGAACTCCTCTCCACACTCGCCGGTCTTTTCTCCAATCGCCAGTCCCGCTCAACCCCTTCTTGAGCGCAACGCTTTGCGCTCTTTCCTGCCTCTGCTATAGTGACAATCGTTCTCCACGGCGAATTCCTCTGCTCACTCGCGGCATTTTTCTCTCCCGGCTTCGTTCGTGGCCAGAGCAGGTCATGACTCACGGCGCCGATCCTGAACCCGTCATTCCCAAACTCCGCTGGTGGCAGATCTTGCTTGCGGTCCTGATCTGCGTCGTTTATGCCGCCTCCACTCGCTTCTACGAGCTCGATTCCCCCCTCTTGCGTCTGCTCGGCGGTAATCGCCGTGTGGATCCGGTCACCCTCCACATGCGCGGCGAGTTTGTCGAAAACAACCTGGGCTTGGCGCGCGAGGCCGATGGCACTTTCACGCTTCGCATGATCGCGCAGCAATACATGTTCGTCCCGCATTGTGTGCGTATTCCGGCTGGAATTCCCGTCCGCCTGCGCATCACCAGCGCGGATAATCCGCACACCCTTACCGCCACGGGCCTGGATCTCAATGTCAAAGTCGTGCCGGGCCACGTTACGCAAACGCTTCTGCGAATTCCCCAGCCCGGTGGCTTCCCCATGCCTTGCAACGAATTCTGCGGCACCGGACATTTCACGATGATCTCCCGCCTTGAAGTTGTCCCCGCGGATCAGTTTCAAAATTTGCAGCCTGCCGACCGGGTGGCTTGTGGCGCGCCATAACCAAAATCGCTGCAGTTCCCCCGCTCACCCCGCGCTCGCGTTGCCCGTGTTGTGCTTCGCTTTCTTTCTCGCCTCTTCATCCTCCACTTCCCAGCCGCCGCGTGTCCCCTCCAACGTTGCTTGGACCTCCCCCACAATCAACGAGGCCTCTCACGGCAATGCTCTCCGCGGCCTCCTCATCGCCAAGCGCTGCGAACATTGCCACGGCTCCGAAGGTTTCAGCGCCAACTCTGACATTCCCAATCTCGCCGCCATCGACCCCCTTTCTTTTTGGAAGCAGATGCAGGACTTTGCCTCCCGCAAACGCAATTCCGCGATCATGAGCCCCGTCGCCGCCCCGCTTTCTCACGCCGACGTCGCGGATCTCGCCGCCTATTATTCCTTGATGCCCGCCTCCGCCGATCCCTTCGATAAACGCGTCTTCCCAAGTCCCGCCATCCCCCCCGCGCAATCCGCCCGCGCCGCCCAGCTCATCGTCCTCGGTGATGCGCAACGCGGCATTCCTCCCTGCCAGTCTTGTCACGGTCCGGTCGGCTTCAAAGCCGGTGCTCCGCCTCTTTCCTCCCAGAACGAGGACTACCTCTTCAACCAGCTCCGCGATTTCTCCACCGGCGCCAGGTCCAACGACATCAATATGCCCATGCGTACGGTTGCTTCCTTGCTGACCGAAGACGAACGCCATGCGCTCGCCGCCTACTACGGCTCCGGCCTCGGCCAGCTGCCTGCCGGCACCGTCCTCCCCAAATAATCGTCACCTTGCCATCGCCGCCGTTTCCAGTATGTAGGCTCCATTCACACCCACCGGGCAGCGGCGCTTTTTCGGCTGCGCAGCCAAAGGATCGTGGCTATCATCGACCCGATTCATTCTCGCGCTGGCCTGCTCGTTGGCCTTTTCATCAGCCTTAATTCAAATCCCCGGCCAGGCAATTTGTCCTCGCAACTGGAACGTACCCTTCCAATCCCCGCGCCACTCCCACCCCCGCTCCCTCTGCTCCTCCCTCTTCCCTCTGGAGTGACTTCCTTTCCTCCCTGCCTCCTCACTCCGATTTCCACTTGAACCGCTTAACCTGCCCGAATATATTCATTCCGAGGTGATCCACGTGCTCCGTTTCCGCTTTCTCATGTCTTTGTTTTTCGCCGCCCTTTTTTCCTCTTCCCTTCTCTCCGCCGCCGAATCTCCCAGGTTCGTCCAGAAAGACGGTCGCTGGGCCTTCCTCGTCGACGGCCAGCCCTTTCTCATCCTCGGAGGGCAAATCCACAATTCGTCCGCCTGGCCTTCCGAACTGCCTCAGGTTTGGCACAGCCTGGCCGCCCTCCACGCCAACACCATCGAAGCTCCCGTCTATTGGGAACAGTTCGAGCCTCAACAGGGCAAATTCGATTTCACCAATGTCGACGCGCTCGTCCAGGGCGCACGGGAACACCATCTCCATCTCGTACTTCTTTGGTTCGGCACCTGGAAAAACGGTGCCATGCACTATGTCCCTGAGTGGATCAAAACCAATCCGCAGAAATATCCGCGCATGATCAACGCGTATGGCGATCCCATCGACGTCCTCTCCGCCAATTCCCGCGCCAATCTCGAAGCCGACAAAGCCGCCTTCGTCACCCTCCTGCGTCATCTCAAGTCCCTCGACAACGAAGACCACACCGTCCTCATGGTCCAGGTTGAAAACGAATCCGGCGCCCTTGGTACCGTCCGTGACTTCTCTCCGGAAGCCAACGCTGCTTTCGCCGGGCAAGTTCCCGCCGATCTCCTCAAAATCGCCGGCAAGAAACCCGGTACCTGGTCCCAAGTCTTCGGCGCGGACGCCGATGAAACTTTCCAGCTCTACCATCAGGCCCGTTACCTCAATGAAATCGCCGCCGCCGGCAAAGCCGAATTCGTCATCCCTCTCTACATGAACGTCTGGATCAGCTATCCTCCCGCCGAACTTCCCGAGCGCCGCATTCCCATCCCCGGCATCCAATATCCCAGCGGCGGCGCCGTGCAAAAATTCGTCGGCCTTTGGCGCGCCCTCGCTCCCTCCATCGACGCCATCGGCCCGGATATCTACGCCAGCGACACCGGCTTCGTTCTCGACGTCCTCAGCGCCTACAACCGCCCGGACAACACACTCTGGATCCCTGAAATGGGCCGCAGCGATTCCTTCGCCAAGCTCATGTTCTACATGTTGGGGGATGGCGCGATCGGCTTCTCGCCCTTCGGCGTTGACGAAAAAGGCTGGAATATCCTCGGCGACGAGCCCCCCAAGGCCGAAGCCCACGTCTTCGAACTCCTCGGCCCTCTGGATCGCCAACTCGCCAAATTAAATTTCGAGGGGAAACTCAAAACTTCGGTCGAAGAACCCGGCAAAGCTGAACAGGAACTCGACTTCGGCTCCTGGCAAGCCAGCATCTCTTACGGCTATCCGCAATTTGACGGCCGCCGCCCGCCCGGCACCAAGGACGCCCATGGCGCCGCCGTCGTCGCGCAACTCGCCCCGGACGAATTTCTTGTCACCGGCATCGATGCCTCCGTCTCTTTCCACCTGCCTGGCCGCCTCCCCGGCATTCGCATGCTCATCCTCTCCGCCGAGGAAGGCTCCTACGAAAACGGTGCCTGGAAACCCATCCGCCTCTGGAACGGCGACGAAACCGACCGCGGCCTCCAGTTCCACCAATCCAACGAAGTCGTCCGCATCCACCTCAGCCGCTTTTAATGTACGGTCGCCTGCCCGTCAAAACGAAAATGGATAGCAGGTAGGCGCCTCTCCATTTTAGATGTGGCAGTTGAGAACGATGGAAAATCAACCGTGCCCCCGGTGCGGAATCTTCATTACTCCGGGCACGCCGTCCGGCGACTTCTGCCCGGAATGTGCGGCCCAAATCCGCGCCGAGCTTTCTTTATCGCGCAACTGAACCGTCTCTTGGTTCCAGCTCGCCCATGACTGGCGCGTCTCCCTTTCGTGACCTTCCTACGCGTTCTCGTCAATGTCGCCGTCTGGTTCTACGCTCAGTGAAATAACGAAACCGCACGAGGCCCGGACCTGGTGGAAGATTTCGTCATCTACGGTGCCAGCGTGATTCACGGCCAGTGGTGGAGACTTCTGACATATGCTTCCTTGCATCTTAATCTTCCTCACTTGATTGACAACACGCCTTTCCTCTGCATCCTCGGCTTTATGGTCGAACCCGCAATTGGTCCGGGATCCCTTTTCCTGCTCTGGATCGTCTCCGCAATCGGCGGCTCCATTGCCCAACTGTCTCTTCAGAGGCCCCACCACACGGCACTCGGAGCGAGCGGTGTCGTCTATGGATTGATCGGCGTGCTTCTTTTTATCTACCTTTTCAAGTGGCAAAGCCTTTCTCTCAAATATCCGGTTACCCGCATTGTCCCGCTCGTCGTGTTCGTAATTCTAAATTTTCTCGGCGAGTCCTGCGTTTTTGCTAGGCCCATCCCAGGTCATATCGGAGGACTGCTCGCCGGCATTTTATTCGCCTGTCTGATGCCCCTCGTCGGCCCGAAATCCCAACCGAGAATTCTGGCGGCTCTCTCCCTCATTATTCTCTGCTTTGGCGTTGCCACATCCTTCGCCATTCACAAGCAAAAAATCTGGGTCGAACTCGACGATATCGATCCTTTCCGCCAGAATTATGCCGACTGGGGTTCGATCCCTCGGCTTGAACAAATCGTGCGGGAGCACCCAGAAATTCTGCGCGCCCATACGCTGCTCGCCGAAGCTTATAGGAGCGGGAAACGCTATCCAGCCGCCGTTTCCGAATTCCAATACATCCTCACAAAGCAACCCTCCTCTCGAGATGCCTGGTCCCGCATGGGCACCGCCTACATGGAATCCCCGCAGTACTCCGGTGCCGTTGAGGCATTCGCGCGCGTGCTGGAACTTGACTCTCAATTCGCCGCTAGACAACCTTCCGAACAGAACATCTTCACGGTCGGGATGGTCCATTACGCTCTTGCCAAGGCGTATGAGAACGCCGGCAAGTTTGATCAGGCCATCGCACAATACAGGCTGGCCCTGCAAGCTGACCCGGACGATCTGATGGCTGAGCAAGAAATCGAACGCCTGGAAAACTTACCGGCTCGAACCTTGAAGTGAGTTGTTTCGCGACTCCATGGGCGGGCGGAATAGTTTCGGATACGAAGCGCGCCGCGCATCCCCTCGCAGCTTTATTGTCGCGGGCTTTTCTTGACCATCGCCCATCGGCCAAGTTCCACCCTCAAAGTCTCCGTGCCCCTGCTCTCCCTCTATGGCCGTCGCTTTAAGTCCATCCCGGACCTGCGGGATTCACCGGAATACTCGGATGCCCTACTCTGCCCCCACTCCCGCCGGACCCGGCTCCTTATGCCAGAAACCCACTGTCTTCGGCCCCGTCATGCCGTAAGCAGCCTCCGCCCTCGCGTTCTCCTCCCGCGTCGGCTCTCCCCGGTGAAAAAGGCTCCGCTTCGTCTTCGTTTTTTCGGCCTTCTCCGGTTTCGTCGCATTCGCCTTGTGGCGGTGAAAAAAGGGAATCTTGGCCTCGGCGCGGGCTAGCGGACTCGCCACAGTCACTGTAAGCAGACACGCGAGCATCAGAACTGGTTTCATCGAGACCTCCTCAGGAGGCCCTTTTCTAGCACGCGAATGCGCGTGCCTTCTACTGTACGAAAGGACACATTCGGTGACACGTCCCCGCGGGTTGGTACTCATCCACACTTCCGGCAAGCGCCGCCGGAAGTCTCTCCGGACGCTTCCTTTCTGGATGGCCCCTCGCTACTTTTTCGCTCCTGGATCCTCAATTCTCTTCGCCAGGTACTTCCAATACCCCGCCGGCTTCAGCCGCTGAATGATATCCACCTGCTTGCAATCCGATCCGATCAACACTCGTGGCTCATACTTCTCCACGGCCCGCAAAATCCGCGCTGCAGCGGCTTCCGCCGTCGTAATCGCCACGCGGTCAAACCTCGAAACGCTGTCCTTGTACAAACTCGCCCCGGCCTTCGCTCCCGGCCGGGCGTGCCGCGCAATGTCCGTCTTGATCCCGCCAGGATGCACGCTGGTCACGAAGATATTCGTCCCTCCCATCTCATGCCCCAGCGACTCCGTAAATCCGCGCACCGCAAACTTGCTCGCGCAATACGCCGTCTGCCCCACCGCGCCCACCAATCCGAAAATGCTCGATGTGTTCACGATGTGCGCCCGTTTCTCTTTCTTCAAAATCGGCAAAAAGTAGTACATCCCGTAAATCACGCCCCAAAAATTGATGTCCATCAGCCAGCGAATGTCATCCAGCGCCAGCTCCTCGAAATTCCCCAGCAGCGCCACCCCCGCGTTGTTGAAGAGCGCCGTCGCCCGGCCGTGCTTCCCCGCCACTTCCTCCGCGAACCCCTTCATCTGCCCTTCGTTCGCCACGTTCACCACGTGTTGCGTCACTTTTCCCTTCGTCGCGCCCAACGCTCCCGCCGTCTCCGCCAGCGCCTTTTCATTCACATCCGAAATCGCCAGCGACGAACCCATCGCCGCCAACTGCTTGGCCAGGCATCGCCCCATCCCCGACCCCGCTCCCGTAATCACCGCCACGCCTTCGCTCAGAAATGACATCGTCTCATCCCCTTTGCTCGCCTAAATCTCCTGCATCCCTGGCCGCTATTTTCGAGCGCTCGCGCACCTCTACATCTTCCGGTCTCTGACATCTGCCATCCGATTTTCACTCTCCCTTTTCGATTCCTTACCACACCTCATAGCAGGCGGCCAGCTCCGCTATCACGCCACGGTGTGTTTTGAAGGATCGGAAAATCCCGCCGCTTTGCCTCCCGCGCAATCTCCCGGCGTCCTCTCCGCCCGGCATTGCGTCTTCCTGCTTCACCTGTCAGCTGTTAGCTGTTAGCAGTCAGCTTCTTCGCCTCATCATTTTTTCCTTCCCGCCACCACCAATGCCCCCTCCCTCTTGAATGCCTTCAACTGCTCCGCATCCCGAAACCACCTTCCCGTATACTTCTCTGGCGTCGCCGACGCATCCGCCACCCGCTCCTCCCGCACCTCCCCAAATCCCGCCTCTCGAAACATCTGCATCCACTCTTCCGCCAGCAGCAAATGCGTCTTCACCGCCAGCAGCGCTCCCCACTGGTGGCAATGCGGATTATCCCGGTAATAATTGATCACCACCCACGCCGCCCCGCCCGGCCGCAGCACGCGAAACATCTCGTGGATCCCCGCTGCCGGCTCCGGCCAGTAATATGCGGACTCCACCGAAATCGCCTGATGAAAAAAATTTGGCTCCCACGGAATCTCACTCGCCTCGCCCGTCACAAACAGCAAATTCTCTTGCTCCGTGCTCGCTCTCCGCGCCGCGCGGATCATCTCGTCCGAAATGTCCATTCCCACCACGCGGCCGCCCGGCGCCATCTTCGCCAGCCGCCGCGATAGCCAACCGGACCCGCACCCCACGTCCAGTAAATTTTCCTCGCTGCCAACCTTCATCTTCTCCAGCACCGGCAGCGTGATCGGCAAATGGTCCTGCTCCATACCTTCCCCGCGCCCTGCCTCCGCCCATTTGTTGAACTCTTCTCGCAACTCCCTCCCCGCGTCTTCCCTCGCCATGTTCCTCTTCGACCTCCGTCCCTTCCCACTCAAAGTTAGCGCTCTCCTGCATGCCTGTCTTTTACACTTCCAATGATCTTACGGTGCCGGCCTTTTCTTCTCTGGGTTTGCTCTGCGTACTCTTTGTCCCTGCGTTAGGTTTTTTCTTTCCTCTGGCCGCCGGCTGTCGACTGTTAACTTCTTCCATTTGCGGTACTCTAATGTGACTGTGATTCTCAATCTCGCTCGCCGCGCCCACGATCATAACTGGGACCTCGATCCCATCACCCGTTCTCTGCTCGATACCGACTTCTACAAGCTTTTAATGCTCCAGTTCATCTGGAAACACTTCCCCAAAACCCGCGCCTCCTTCTCCCTCATCAACCGCTCCTTCCACGTTCGCCTCGCCGACCTGATCCCCGTCGAAGAACTTCGCGCCCAACTCGAGCAAACCCGCCAGCGCCGCTTCCACAAATCCGAACTCATCTGGCTCGCTGGAAACACCTTCTACGGCCGCCAGGACATCTTCGAACCTGAATTCCTCACTTGGCTCGAAAAGGACTTTCGCCTCTCCGACTACGAGCTCTCCGCTCACGGCGGCCAATTCTCCCTTACCTTTCACGGTCTTTGGACCGAAACCACCATGTGGGAGATCTACGCTCTCTCCACCATCAGCGAACTCAAAACCCGCGCCTCCCTCAAACGCCTCAGCGAATTCGAACTCGACATCCTCTATGCGCGCGCCAAGACTCGCCTCTGGGAAAAAATGGCCCGCCTCCGCGGCACTCCCGACCTCAGCATCAGCGATTTTGGCACCCGCCGCCGCCACAGCTTCCTCTGGCAGGAATACGTCATCAAAGCCATGACCGACGTCGTCGGTCCCGTCTTCAAAGGCACTTCCAACACCTATCTCGCCTACAAGCACGACCTCGAAGCCATCGGCACCAACGCCCACGAACTCCCCATGGCCCTCGCCGCCCTTGCCAACAACGACGAAGAGCTGAAAGCCGCCCAGTACCGCCTCCTCGAACTCTGGCAGCAGACCTATCACGGTGAGCTCCTCATCGTCCTTCCGGACACCTTCGGCTCTACCCAATTCTTCCAGAATGCTCCCGACTGGGTCGCCGACTGGACCGGCCAGCGCGCCGACAGCAAGGATCCCTTCCTCGCCGGTGACGAGTACATCGCCTGGCTCGAATCCCGCGGCCGCGATCCCCGCCAGAAACTCTTCATCGCCTCCGACGCGCTCGATGCTGACACCATCCTCCAGCTCCACGCCCACTTTTCCGGCACGCTCCAGAACGGCGCGAAGCCTTCCGATTTCCGCCAGGCCGCCGATTTCCTCGACAAAGAAAAATGGCTCCCCGGCCGCCGCATCCGCTTCAGCGCTGGCTGGGGCACTCTGCTCACCAATGATTTTCGCGATTGTAACCCGTTGGGAGATTCCGGCTTCGATCCGCTCAGCCTGGTCTGCAAACTCAACGATGTCGACGGCCGCCCCGCCGTCAAACTCTCCGACAACTTCCAAAAAGCCCTCGGCAACTCCGCCGTCGTCGAACGCTACCGCCGCGTCTTCGGCCTCGCCGGCGTCGCCGACGTCCCCGTCCTCAGCTAGCTATTTGAGGTGCCGCTCGACCTGGTTGTGTTAGCTGCGTTTCGAGCTTCTGGATTGTCATCCCGGCCGGAGGCAAGCCTTTTGCTTGCCGGAGTGGAGGGACCCCGCTTGTCACCGTTCCGAAAACCCAAATCGATGGAAACGCCGGAGCTGCGCATCGGTCCATTTCCACTTCCCTATGGACTCTGCGTTTATTCTTGGTTCTTTATTCCTCAGCTGTTGACAGTCGGCGGTCAACTACTTCTCTTTGCTACTTTGCTTCTTTACTTCTTCTTTTATTTCCCCGCCCCTTGCACCTTCACCAGCAACTCCGCGAACTTCTGTTTCCGCTCCGCCTGGTCTTTCCCGCCTTCCGCTTCCGCCAGCTGCGTAATATTCATCGAGCAGAATTTCGGCCCGCACATCGAACAAAACTTCGCCTCTTTGTAAAAATCATCGGGGAGATTTTCGTCGTGCATTGCCTTCGCCGTCTCCGGATCCAGCGACAGCTCAAACTGCTTGTTCCAATCGAATAAAAACCGCGCGTAACTCAGCGCATCGTCCCGGTCCCGCGCTCCCGGCCGGTGCCGCGCCACATCCGCCGCGTGCGCCGCAATCTTGTACGCGATCACTCCCTGCTTCACGTCCTCCGGGTTCGGCAATCCCAGGTGCTCCTTCGGCGTCACGTAGCACAGCATCGACGCCCCGTACCACCCGATCATCGCCGCCCCGATCGCGCTCGTGATGTGGTCGTATCCCGGCGCAATATCCGTCACCAGCGGGCCCAGCGTGTAAAACGGCGCCTCGTGGCACCACTCCACTTCCTTGTCCACCTGCTCCTTGATCTTGTCCATCGGAATGTGCCCGGGCCCTTCGATCATCACCTGCACATCGTGCTCCCAGGCCTTCTTCGTCAGCTCCCCCAGCACCTTCAATTCCGCGAACTGCGCCTCGTCGCTCGCATCCGCCAGGCAGCCCGGCCGCATCCCATCGCCCAGCGAAAAGCTCACGTCGTGCTTCTTGAAAATCTTGCAGATTTCCTCGAAATTCTCATACAAAAAGTTCTGCTTCTTGTGGTGCTCCATCCAGTGCGCCATCAGCGAACCGCCGCGCGACACAATTCCCGTGATCCGCTTCCGCACCAGCGGCACCTGCTCCCGCAGCACCCCCGCGTGGATCGTCATGTAATCCACGCCCTGCTCCGCCTGCTCCTCGATCACTTCCAGCATCAGCCCGATCGTCAAATCTTCCGGCCGTCTCACCCGCGCAATCGCCTCATACACTGGCACCGTCCCCACCGGCACCGGCGAAGCGTTGATAATCGCCTTGCGAATCTCCGGGATGTTTCCCCCCGTCGAGAGGTCCATCACCGTGTCCGCGCCGTAGTGCACCGCGTGATGCAGCTTCTTCAACTCTTCCTGAATCTCCGAAGTCGTCGCCGAATTTCCAATATTCGCATTGATCTTGCAGTTGAACGCCACGCCGATTCCCATCGGCTCCAAATTCCGGTGATGAATGTTGGCGGGAATGATCGCACGCCCCCTCGCCACTTCAGAACGCACCGTCTCCGCGTCCAGTTTCTCCCGCGTGGCCACGTACTCCATCTCCTCGGTAATCACGCCCAGCCGCGCCAGGTGCATCTGCGACATGTTCCGCGACCCATTCGCCTGCGCCTGCGCCGCTTCCCGCTTCTCAATCCATCCATCTCTCATCGCCATAACAACCCCCTAAACCCGGTGACTAGCTGTTCTCGCCGAAGCCTCTTCAGGAGGCGCGGGCTTCAGCCCACGCACGAAATGCAGCACAACTTCGGGCTTTAGCCCCTGAAGAAAGCTTGTTGCCGCCGCTTCACAAATCGCCCCATTGGGAATCTCAAATTATGTCACCCCGCCGCATGTAACGCCAACACTGCGGTTTTTCTGTCATCCCCGGCCAAAGGCCAGCGCCGTTTGCTGGCCGCAGTGGAGGGACCGCGGCTAACGCCGATTCGCAAGCCCATTGTTCTCCGTTACCTCTGCTCACTCTGCGGTGAATTCTTCCTCTTACCTCTCTTCTTTGCGCCCTCCCCAGCTCTGCGTTACGCTCCCTTCCCTTCGGCTATCGGCTGGAACTGTGGACCGTTGATCTCTTCTCACGTCACTCTTCACTCGCCACTTTCTTACTTCTCTCTTCCAACTCCCCCCACCTCTCATACATCCCATCAATCTCTTTCTGCGCCGCCTCCAACTCCAACGACAACTCCCGCAATTTCACCGCATCGCTCATCACCTTCGGATCCAGCAGCATCTCATGCTTCGCCTGCAACTCCCGCTCCGCCTCCGCAATTCGCCCCTCCATCCCCTCCAGCTCTTTCGTCTCTTTGTAACTCAACTTCTTCTTTCTCGCAGCCGCAGGCTTCGCGGCAGCGCCCGCACTCGCCGCGCGGCCCTCGCTCGTTTTCCCCGCGGCTTGCTCCCGCTGCCAAATCTCCCATTGCCCATAATCTGCAAACCGTTCCGTCCCGCCCAACCCATCCAGCCCCAGCACCACCGTCGACACCCGGTCCAGCATGTACCGGTCATGCGTCACCAGCACCAGCGCCCCGCGGTATTCCAGCAGGCTCTCTTCCAAAATCTCCAGCGTTGGAATATCCAGGTCGTTCGTCGGCTCGTCCAGCAGCAACACGTCCGCCGGTTGCAGCATCAACTGCGCAATCAGCACCCGCGCCCGCTCCCCTCCTGATAGCCGTCCCACCTTCTGATTCAGCGCCTCGCCGGCAAACAAAAACCTCGCCGCCCACGACGCCACGTGAATCACCCGGTCCTGGTAAATCACCGCGTCGCTGTCCGGAGCCAGCGCCCGCCGTAGCGTCACCTCCGGGTCCAATTCGCGGTTCTGATCGAAGTACACCACCTTCAAATGCTCCGCCCGCTTGATGCTTCCCGCCTCCGGTTTCATCTCTCCCGCCAGCAGCCGCAGCAGCGTCGTCTTTCCGCTTCCGTTCGGCCCCACCAGCCCCACGCGCATCGTGGAGGTAATCACGAAATGGATGTCGCGGAACAACGTCCGCCCGCCCATTCCGTGCGCCACTCCGTCCAGCGTCATCAGTTGCTTCGTCTTCCGGTCGCTCGATGTGAACTCAATCCCTGCGCTTGTCGTCCGCGTGCGCGCGGTCATCTCTTTCAATTCGCCAATCAACTCGTGCGCCTTGTCGATCCGCGCCTTCGATTTCGTCGTCCTCGCCTTCGGCCCTCGCCTCAGCCACTCAATCTCCGTGTGGACTCGATTCTCCAGCGCCTCCTGCCGGTTTTTCTGCGCGTGCAGGTACTCCTCTTTCTTTTCCAGAAACGCGCTGTAGTTCCCTTCCACGCGAAACGCCCCGTCTTCGTACGCCGGATTCACTTCCACCACCGCCGTCGCCACGTTCTCCAGAAAGTACCGGTCGTGGCTCACCACCACGCATGCGAATGCCGCGTTCTGCAGCACTCCCACCAGCCACTCGATTCCCGCCAGATCCAGATGATTCGTCGGCTCGTCCAGCAGCAGCACGTCCGGCTGCTGCACCAGCGCCTCCACAATCGCCAGCCGTTTACGCCATCCTCCGGAAAGCGAACCCGCCCGCACATCCATCTCTGCAAATCCCGCGCGCCCCAGAATCTCCGCCGTCCTGCTCGCCCGGTCCCCCTCCGCCACCTTCACGCGATCCAGCGCCGCATCCACCACCGACCGCACCGTGTCCCGCTCCGCAAACTCCGAAATCTGTGCTACCCCGCAGATACGCACGCCCTTTCGCACCGCCACTTCCCCGCTATCCGGCAACACCCGTCCCGCCAGGATCGCCAGCAGTGTCGACTTCCCCGACCCGTTCGGCCCCACAATCCCGATCCGGTCGCCTTCCGACACCGTGAACGAAATCTCCCGGAACACCGGCGTCGCCCCAAACCTCTTCCCTAATTTTTGCGCGCTAAGTATCGCTGCCACTCGTCTTCTCTTTCTCTTTCTCTTTCTCTTTCTTTCCTTCTTTCCCTCTTCTCTTCGTTCCGTCTATCCGTCCCTTCTCTTTGTGTCCTCTGCTTCTCTGCGGTAAGCTCTCTTCTCTCTTCAATGTAGCGCTGCCTTTTATCCCAACCTGCCCTAAGCAAAGGGCTCTTGTCCTTAATTCTGTCATCCCGAACGGAGCGGCCGGCTTTTTATTGCCCGCCGCATCTTGGCGTGCCGGCCGCGGCGTGGAGAGACCCCGGCTAACAACGATCCGTAATAAAGTTCGTCGGAGAAATCCGGCCGGACTGTTTTCACTGTTCATTCCAGAATAACAGCACCCGCCTTCAATCTTCATTGACACCTCCCCCTGCCTCAAACTACCGTGCTTCCCC
This sequence comes from Acidobacteriota bacterium, assembly GCA_021324935.1. GTDB lineage: Bacteria > Acidobacteriota > Terriglobia > Acidiferrales > UBA7541 > Acidiferrum. The sequence goes on along the minus strand of JAJPIE010000044.1, from coordinate 70,733 downwards.
AGTGCGCGGAGGCGCCCATGAAAAATTTCTGTCTCGCTTCTCTGTCCCTTTGTCTCTTCACATTCCTTGTCTCGGCCCAGGAATCGTCCGATAAGCCCGTCATCAGCAAGGCCTCCACGCAAAAATACGTCCCCGCCCATGGCGCTCCCGATTGCCTAACGCTCGCTGCCTTGCGCGGCGACCCCGACAAGGGCCCCTCCGTCGTCGAAATCAAGCTCACACCTGGCTGCATCATTCCCTGGCACTGGCACAGCATCAACGAAAGCGTCGTCCCGCTCAGCGGCCTCCTGGAAATCTCCATGCAAGGCGAAAAGCCCTCGATCATCGTCAACGGCGACTACAACTATCTTCCCGCCAAACACGTTCACCAGGACAAATGCACCGGCTCCAGGCCTTGTTCCGCCATCGTCTCCATGGACGGCGTCTTTGACATCCATTACGTCGACAAATCCGGCGCCGAACTCCCCGCCGGCGCCGCCATCGCCGCCGCCGAAAAACTCATGGCCAAATCCGCCCCCAAATCCGCCCACTGACCGCGCTTTGCATCAGACGCGGACCTTCCTATCAGCAGGCAAGCTTCCTTGTTCCGCGCCTGACGAACAGGATGACCGCGGAAAATAATTCGCCGAGCACACTCCAGGATTCACGGCGCCGCTCGCGCGGCCACTGACTATTAGTGAACATCGCGCGTATCGGCCGCTACGCACGCGGCACTCCCTGATAACATGGCGACAATTTCCACAAGAGGTGCTATCCAATGAATCGGTTCATCCTCCTGACGCTCGGACTCTTTCTCTGTACCTCGGCGCCGTTCGCACAAGAAAATGCCGCCGCTTCCGACGAAATCCAAATCCGCCAGCTCGAACGCGCCTGGAATCAAGCCGAAACCAAACAAGAAGTGAAAGAAGTCGCCAATCTCGTCGACGACACCCTCGTCTACACTGATTACGACGGCTCCCTCATGAACAAAGCCGAATATCTGAAGTGGGTCGCCGCACCCGAACAAAAAGCCGACCACCTCTACGACGAAGGGCTCACCGTTCATGTATATGGCAACGCCGCCGTTGTCGTCGGCATCTATCGCGAGTCCGGCACCAACAAAGGCAAGCATTACCTCATTCGTTCCCGTTACACCGATACCTGGATCAAGCGCGACGCCGTCTGGCGCTGCGTCGCCAGCCACAGCACCTTAATCCCCGCCAAATAGCTGGCTACTAGTGTCTCGTCCCGGAACTTCGCGGCATTTCTCTTTAGCGGTGGCGGCTTCAGCCGCCACGTAAGTCGTCGGCAATGAGTCGGCCTTTAGTTGGGGTGGTCTCAATGGGTCGACGCAACACTCAGCTCGAACTTAACTTGCATTGAAAACAAAGGTCAAAGCCCCTGGCTAAGGTTAGGCCACCAGAAACGCTGCCTTGGCTAGGTCTTGATCGAGTACGACTAAACAGATGGTTCTTCCGGGGAAACTTTCTGGAATCAACGCATTGAATGGTGTTGCATCGACCGTCTGAGCGGGCAGGGGTTACCGGACTTTTCCGTACCAGCCGCTGACCCTTCCCTGCTCTCCTTTCCCCTTTGACCCCGTCTAAACCCCCAACGTCGCCGTCCGTGTCCCGGCGCCATTCAATCCATGCATCCGCTGACATCGAGCCCCCGCGCCAAGCATTTGACACTCATCCTCCGGGCAGACTAACGTACCGCTCCGGCATTTTGGAGGCACTCGTGAAATCCTCGCTCTTCGCTCTGTTCCTCGCGGCGCTGCTCGCTGTCCCCGTCTTCGCAACCGATAACGCCAAAGACTCCAGGGACGCCAAAAAAGAATCCCCTCTCCCTCTCAAGCCAGCCCGCACCCTCGAATTCACCACCAATCAGGGCACCTGGCTCTCCCTCGATGTCTCTCCCGACGGCAAAGCTCTCGCCCTCGAACTGGTCGGCGATCTCTATACGCTCCCCTTTTCCGGCGGCGAGGCCAAAAAAATCACTTCCGGCATGGGCTTCAACTCCCAGCCGCGCTTCTCCCCTGACGGAAAAAAGCTCGCCTTCATCAGCGATCGTGGCGGCTCCGAAAACGTCTGGATCTCCGACGCCGACGGCTCCAATCCCACACAGCTCAGCCAGGACGAGGAATCCGAATTCTGCTCCCCCGTCTGGACTCCCGACGGCAACTACGTCATCGCCTCCCGCTTCACCCAATTTCCCGTTGGCGCCGCCGAACTCTGGATGTACCACATCAAGGGCGGCGCTGGCATTCAGGTCTCCAAGTCCAAGGGCAAGCCCGACACGCCCGTCCGCCGCTGGGTCAACGCTCTCGGCGCCTCTCCTTCCAAAGACGGCCGCTTCCTTTATTACGCCGCCCGCCAGAATCCCGACGGCTTCTACAACGTCACCTTCCCTCTTTCCCAAATCGTTCGCCGCAATCTCGTCACCGCCGAAGAAGACACCGTCACCGACGCCCCCGGCAGCGCCATGCGCCCCGAAATCTCTCCCGACGGCAAGCTCCTCGTCTACGCCACCCGCTTCGAAACTGAAACCGGCCTCCGCATCCGCGATCTCAACAGCGGCGCGGAGCACTGGCTCAAATATCCCGTCCAGCGCGACGACCAGGAATCCCTCTTCACCCGTGACTTCCTTCCCAACTACGCCTTCACTCCCGACGGCAAGGAAGTCGTCGCCGCTTACGGAGGAAAAATTCACCGCATCAACGTCGCCGACGGCTCCGACACCGAAATTCCCTTCACCGCAAAAATCTCCCGCGAACTCGGCCCCGATCTCAATCTCGCCCTCCGCGTCGACGAAGGCCCCGTCAAGCTCCGCCTCATCCAGCAGCCCGTGCAATCTCCGGACGGCAAGCGCCTCGCCTTCTCCGGCCTCACGCATCTCTACGTGATGGACATTCCCCGCGGCACGCCAAAGCGCCTCACGGCCTCCAACGAACCCGAATTCATGCCCGCCTGGTCTCCTGACGGCCAGTGGATCGCCTATGTCACCTGGACCTCCGCCCATGGCGGCCACATCTGGAAAATCCGCGCCGACGGCACCGGCTCCCCGCAACAACTCACCCGTGTTCCCGCCTACTATCGCGACCTCAATTTCTCCCCCGACGGCTCGCGCATCGTCGCCATTCGCGGCCCGCGTCAGGGCCATGTCGAACAGTTCGACGAATGGGACTCCAAGCCCGTCAACTGGGACCTCATCTGGCTCCCCGCCGATGGCGGCGACTCCAATCTGATCATGCCTGCCCGCGGCGCCGCCGATCCGCACTTTGGCCCAGAGCCTGATCGCGTCTACATCTACTCTCAGGCCGGCCTCGTCTCCGTCCGCTACGACGGCACCGACCGCCGCACCGTTCTCCGCGTTTTCGGCAAAGCCTGGTTTCCCGATCCCGATTCGCCCGAAGGCAATCCCGCCGACGACATCCGCATCAGTCCCGACGGCAAATGGGCTCTCGCGCAATCCACCAATCAGGTCTACCTCCTCGCCGTGCCGCGCACCGGCGATGGTCCCGTCAACGTGGATCTCTCTCACTCTTCCGTGCCGCTCCGCAAAATCACCACCGTCGGCGGCGACTATTTCAACTTTGCCGGCGGCGGAAAAACCGTCACCTGGGCCGAAGGCGCTTCTTTCTTCCGCATCCCTCTCGAGCAGATTGAATTCTCCGCGCCCAAATCCGATGAAGAAGCCAAGCCCGCCGAAAAACCGAAAGCCTCCGCCAAAGGAAAAGAAAATGGCAAAGCCTCAACCGAAGAGGCCAATGACGTCGACAAGTCCGCCGGCAAGCCCAAACTCCCCAAGCTCAATCCCGAAGTCATCTCCGTCAATCTCACTTTCCCCCGCCACACCCCTTCCGGCACCGTCGCGCTTCGCGGCGCGCGCGTCATCACCATGAAGGGCGATGAGGTCCTCGACAACGCCGACATCCTCGTCAAGGACAATCGCATCGTCGCCGTCGGCAAATCCGGCAGCGTCGCCATTCCTCCCGAAGCCAAAGTCATCGACGCTTCTGGCAAAACCATTCTCCCCGGCTTCATCGACATTCATCCCCACTGGACCGAAATCCGCCGCGGCGTCCTCGACCTCCAGAATTGGAGCTTCCTTGCCAACCTCGCCTACGGCGTCACCTCCGGCCGCGATCCGCAAACCGCCACCAACGACATGTTCGCCTACCAGGACCTCGTCGACACCGGCGACATCATCGGCCCGCGTCCCTATTCCACCGGCCCCGGCGTTTTCCCCGACAACGACTTCCAGTCCGCCGAAGACGCCGATGACGTTATTCGCCGCTACAAGGACTTCTACCGCACCGACTATCTCAAGTCCTATATGGTCGGCAATCGCAAGCAGCGCCAGTGGACCGTCATGGCCTGCAAAAAAGAAGGCATCATGCCCACCACCGAAGGCGCGCTGGACATGAAGCTCGACCTCACACACGCCATCGACGGCTACTCCGGAAACGAGCACTCCCTTCCCATCACCCCGCTCTTCGACGACACCGTGCAGTTCTGGTCCCGCTCCGGCATCTTCTACACTCCCACCCTCATCGTCGCCTACGGCGGTCCCTGGGCCGAAAACTTCTTCTACGAAACCACTGAGGTCCACGACGATCCCAAGGTCCGCCGCTTCCTTCCTCATAACATCGTCGACGACCACACCCGCCGCCGCCGCATCTGGACCCGCAAGGATGAACTCGCCTTCCCGCGCCTCGCCGCTCAGGACGCCAAGCTCATCAAGGCCGGCGGCCACGTCTGCATCGGCAGCCACGGCCAGTTTCAGGGGCTCGGCTACCACTGGGAAATGTGGGCGCTCGCTTCCGGCGGCGCTTCCAACATGGACGTGCTCCGCTCCGCCACCCTCGAGGGCGCCAAAGCCATGGGCCTTGCCCAGGACCTCGGCTCGCTCGAGCCCGGCAAGCTCGCCGATCTCGTCGTTCTCGATAAAAACCCGCTCGACGACATTCACAACACCAACACCATTCGCTACGTCATGAAAAACGGCGAACTCTTCGACGGCAACACCCTCGACGAAATCTATCCCGTCCAGAAGCCGCTTCCCCCGCTCTGGTGGTGGAACGAAAATCCCTGACTCTCCCTCTAACGCTGGCGTCTCGCCGGCCTCTGCTCTTTGTGGATTGCCCGGTCTTCACACCGGCGCCTTTCTCTTCTCTGGCATCAACGCCTCCCACGGCCGGAACCGAGCGGCCATTCCGGCCCTCTTGGCTTTTTCTGTCATCCCGACCGAAGCGGCCCGGCCCTTTCTTCCGCGCCGTCCGCGGCGCGTCGGGCCGCGCAGTCGAGGGGCCCGGGCACCCAGCACCGCATGCACCACAACCCTCTTTTTTCTTTTCTCTTTTCTCTTTTCTATTTTCTATTTCCTCCTTTCCCCCTCCAATCCCATATACAATGGCCGCAACTCTTCACGGAGGCTCAATGGCTACGGTTACCGCTCCAGCCGCTACTTCTGCGCGTCCAGCTCACAATCTCCCCGGCCGCCGCTACGATCATTACTTCTTCTCCGCCGCCACCGCGCTCATGCTGCTCACCGTCTTCGTCGGCTTTGCGCCCACTTACTATCTCGCTGGCGGCCTTCGCGCGCCCTTGCCCAGCCTCATCGTTCACTTTCATGGCGCCGCCTTCACTCTCTGGATGCTGCTGCTCATCACGCAAACTTCGCTCGTCGCCGCGCACCGCACCGGCCTCCACAAGCGCCTCGGCATGGCCGGCTTCGCTCTCGGCTGCTTGATGATTGTGCTCGGCGTCATGGTCGCCACCGATCAACTCCTCCGTCAGACCACCCCCGGGCTTCCTCACGCACCGGGCCGGGATCCGCAGGCTTTCTATATCGTCCCGCTCACCGATATCCTGCTCTTCGCCTCCTTCCTCTATTTCGGCTTCCGCTCCCGCTTCGATTCCATCGCCCACAAGCGCTGCCTGTTCCTCGCCACCACCGCGCTCCTCGATGCCGCCGTCGCCCGCATGAGTTTCTTGCATCACCATCACAACCTTGCCGTCGTGGACCTGATCACCTGCGGCTTTCTCGTCCTCCTCCTCGCCTACGACTACTGGTCCACCCGCAAAATTCACCGCGTCACCCTCTGGGGCGGCGTCTTCCTCGTTCTCCTCCAACAACTCCGCTTGCCCTTCGCCACCACCGCCTTCTGGCACTCCTTCCCCAACTGGCTCCTCTCCTTCTTTCGCTAAGTCCCGTCCTCCAGCCTGTGTACGGGCGGCCTCATCTCGCCGTGTGGATTGGCCGGTCTTTCGCGGTTCTGCTTCTTGCGTGCTTCACCGGCGCGGAGTGACCCTGGCGCCCAACATTCCCTTACCCCCTCTCGATGCAATCGCCATCGAAACGATCTCCGTTTCCCTCTCCGTTAACTCTGTTCTTCTCTGCTGACTCTGTGGTGAGATCTTTCTCTTCTCTGCCCGCCTGCGGCACCCAACGCTTATCTCTTCCTTTCCCCATTCTTGAATCTCGATGTGCCATCTGCGAATATCCAGTTTCGCCCCTCACAGCCCCCGCTCATTCGAAAGCCCCTCCACCAACCCAATCCACTCCGCCACCCCGCACTCTTTCGAAACTTCCCGCTCATTCGAAACTTTTACTACTTAATTATCTATTGACAGCATTACTATCCCTGTGCTATCATCAGTCGTGAACTCTCGCCCCCACCCCATCTTCTCCCTCCGTCTCCCTTCCTCCCCTCTTCCCCGCCCTCTGCCTGCCCTCCCAAGCCCCGCCGTGTGCGCCCGCCTCTGCCCTCGCTCTTCTCTTCTTTGTCGCCCCGGCCAGAGCGGCCCATTTTCTCTCCCGTTCGCGCGGCTTGTACGTCGGCCGCGGTGCGGAGGAACACCCGCTACCACCGCTCCCCAGGCCCACCTCGTTGGAATCAGCGCCATCGCCGGCACTCCCCTCCTCTTGCTTGCGGCTTACGGCTCACAGCTAACTCCTTTCACTGCCACTCTTACGCCAACCCCAGGGGTACCCCAAAACGATTTCCCAAACCAAAATTCCAAGGAGCGAAACAATGAAAGCCATCAGTGAACTCTTTTTCAAATCGGAACCAAAGCAGGAATCCAACCTCCCCTTTCCCCGCTGCGAGCATCTCTCCCCCGCCGGACGCCGCTGCTCCCAGCCCATCTGTTCCACCAGTCCCCAGTTCTGCCTCACCCACAAGCCCAAGCCCGAACAGCTCCTCATCGCCGAACTCACCGAAGCCGCCGGCTCGCTCTCCACTCCCGAGCAAATCAACAATTTCCTCACCAAGGTCACCCTCCTCCGCGTCCAGGGGCGCCTCACTCCCAAGGAATCCTGCTCCTACGCCTATCTTTGCCAGATCCTCCAGCGCGGCCAGCGCGAAATCGCCTTCCACCAGAAAATTCGCGAGGAACGCGCGGAACGCGAAGCCCAGGAAGTCCGCCGCAAAACCCACTCCAACTGGAACATCCCCCGTCCCGACCGCTCCGGCCCCGACGATCCGCCGTCGCCCACGGCGATAACTCCCTCCGCCCCCAATCTTTTCCCTGCCTCTGGCACTTCCGAACAACTATCCCCCGCCATCGTCCCCGCTTCTGCCGGAGCCGCTTCACTCCCAACACCCGCGAACTCTTCTACGCCCTCTTCTGCCGCGTCTCTCCCCGCTGGCGGCTCTTTGCTCTCTCATCCTGACCGCAAGCCCGCGAATTCTGCTGCCTGCAGCGGAGGGACCCCGGCTACCAGCGCCGCGTCGGCTCCTCTCGCCGCAACCGATGTTCCTTCCTCCGTCAAATCCCCCGCCAAAAAATCCAGCCACTCGGCAATATCCTCGTCCCCCGATAAATCTTCCGGCTGCTCTGCCTCCTCGCCTTCCCAGCTTCCCCCCGATTTCTACAACCACTTCCATCCCATCGACCTCACTCTCCCTCCCGGCTCCCAGGACCTCTCCAAAAACATCCCCCACCCCGACGCCGCTGAATGCGCACGCCGCAACGCCCGCCGCGGCCTCGATTTCTCTCGCCATCGCAGATCCGCTTCTCGTTTCTTCCGGTTTTGGAGGTAATCCTAATGCGTCAGCGGAGAGGAGAATTCCGAGCGGGCCGACCTTTTCATCAGGAACATGAGCGGCATCATCGCCACGCAGAGAAATGCCATGAAGCGGAAGACATCGACGAAGGAGAGCATGGCGGCCTGCCGCTGGAGTTCGTAATAGAGCATGGCCTTGGCGCGAACGAGCGCGTCGGCCGCGGTCATGCCTCGCGTCTGAAGTTCCGCGGCGAGTCCCTGAAGCGCCTGCTGATAGCGCCAGTTGAACGGCGAATAGTCCTTAACGAGATACGCCTGGTGGCGCTGCGCCAGCCGCGCCTGCATGGTGGTGACCAGCGAAATCCCCACGCTGCCCCCGATGTTGCGCGCCAGGTTGATCAGGCCGGTGGCGTTGTTCATGCGTTCCTTGGGAACGTAGGAAAACGCCGCCACATTGATGGGTACAAACAGAAAGCCGAGACCCCCGCGGGAGATGATCCACACCCAGACGAAGGTCCAGAAACTTGTCGTGAGATTGAGCTTCGAGAGCGACCACATGCCGGAGGAAAGAATCGCCAGGCCGAACAGGACGAGCCACCGCGCTTCGTGCTTCGCAAGCAAGCGCCCCACGAACGGCAGCGTGATGAGCGTGACCACAGCGCCGGGAGAAAGCACCAGCCCGCTGAGCTCCGCGGTGTAACCGGAAAGCGTCTGCAGCATCACCGGGAGCAGCACGGTGCTGCCATAGAGGACGACACCGAGGGCAAACATCGTGAAAGTCGCCATGGCGTAATTGCGGTCCTTGAACAGATGCAGCTCGATCACCGGATCTTTCTGTCGAAGTTCCCAGAGGACCGTCCCGGCGAGGCCAACAATGGTGACGACGCTGCACCAGACGATGAAGCGCGACCCGAACCAGTCGTCGCGCTGCCCCTTATCGAGCACGACCTGGAGGAAGCCGAGGCCGACGCTGAGCAGGCCGAGGCCGAAGTAATCGATTTTGACCCGCGGCCCCTTGCGCAGCGCAACCAGATGCGCCGGATCCTGAATGAGCGAGGAGGTGAGGAAAAGCGAGAGGATGCCAACGGGAATGTTGATGAAGAAAATCCAGCGCCAAGAGTAGTTGTCCGTGATCCATCCCCCCAGCGTGGGGCCGATGATCGGCGCGACGACGACGCCCATCCCGTAAATGGCCATGGCCATGCCCTGTTTCTCTCGTGCAAAACTTTCCACGAGGATGGCTTGCGACACCGGCTGCAAGCCTCCCCCGCCCGCCCCTTGCAGAACGCGGAACAGGACGAGGAGCGGGAGGCTGGGGGCGAGTCCGCAGAGCAGCGAGCTGATCATGAAAATAGTGACACACGACATGTAGAAGCGCTTGCGCCCGACCAGCCGCGAGAACCAGCCGGTCAGCGGAAGCACGATAGCATTGGAAACCAGATAGGAAGTCAGCACCCAGGTGGATTCGTCGATGCCGGCCGAAAGGCTGCCGGCGATGTGCGGCAGTGCGACGTTGGCGATGCTCGTGTCGAGCACCTCCATGAAGGTGGCGAGCATAACCGTACCCGCAATGAACCAGGGATTGACGGCAGGGGCAGAGAGTTCGGGATGGGCGGGTAGTGCGGCTTCGGATTGTGCGACGACGCTCATGGGCATTGGAGCGCTAGCAGTTTAGTTTACGCCCCCGAGCGGGGAACCAGTGTGGCGAATGTCACACGCGATGGACAAGCGCAGAAAGGAGGAAACAGCGTAACGCAGAAGCGCGGAGCGCACGGAAAAAGCGGACTAGCATGAAAGATAGCGCTACATCTGGAATATGGGTTGGTCGCTGGGTGGACGGAGAAGAGGCAGACAAAGCGATGAGCAACTGCGCGACGTAGTAAGGGACGAGAACCAGAGCGGGCCCAAGGAGGAGGCCGCCGTGGAAGCGATCCCAGGCGAGGAAGGTGTCGGAGATAAGGAAGAACAAAGCTCCAATGGCGGAGAGCTTTGCGGCGCGCGTGCCAAGAGGAAGCGAACCGCCGATAGCCTGCGCGGTCATAGCGAAGCACGCAGGGATTCGCGGAGAAGAAAACGCCAGGACTCTGCGAGTGGAGCGCGCTAGCGGAGCGGGGCCTTGCCGTCAAAGCGGGCGGCGGTGCCGAGTTCCTCTTCGATGCGGAGGAGTTGATTGTATTTGGCGATGCGGTCGGTGCGTGAGGCGGAGCCGGTCTTGATCTGGCCGGCAGCGGTGGCGACGGCGAGGTCCGCAATGAAAGTATCTTCGGTTTCGCCGGAGCGGTGGGAAATAATCGAGTTGTAGCCAGCCTTGCGGGCGAGCTCGATGGCGTCGATGGTTTCGGTGACGCTGCCGATCTGATTCAACTTGATAAGGATGGCGTTGGCGATGCCTTCGTTGATGCCGCGCGAGAGGCGCTCCGTGTTCGTGACGAAAAGATCGTCGCCGACGAGCTGGATTTTCTTTTTGGACAACTTGCTGCCGACGCTTTGGGTGAGGGCTTTCCAGCCGGACCAGTCGTCTTCCGCCATGCCATCTTCAAGCGAGACGATGGGATATTTTTCCACCCAACTCGTCCAGTACCCGGCCATTTGGGAAGAGGAATGCGTGGACTTGTCGGACTTCTTGAAGACGTAATTGCCGCTGGCTTTGTCGTAGAACTCACTGGCGGCCGGATCGAGCGCGATGGCAACCTGCTCACCAGGTTTATAGCCGGCGGCGGAAATAGCTTCGAGAACGATCTGGATGGCTTCTTCGTTGGATTTGCAGCTTGGGGCGAAACCTCCCTCGTCGCCGACGGCAGTGGAGTAACCGTGCTTTTTCAGAGCGGCTTTCAGTGCATGGAAGACTTCGACGCCCCAGCGGAGGGCTTCACTGAAAGAAGAAGCGCCGACGGGCATAGCCATGAACTCCTGAAAATCCACGGAGCTATCGGCGTGCGCGCCACCATTGAGGATGTTCATCATCGGCACGGGGAGGAGGTTTGCCGACGTGTCGGTGGAATAGCGGGAGAGATATTTGTAGAGAGGCTGCTTGAGCGCGACTGCGGCCGCGCGCGCGGCAGCCATAGAGACGGCAAGAATAGCGTTGGCGCCGAGGCGGGATTTCGTGGGAGTGCCATCGAGCGAAATCATTTTATGGTCGAGGGAGCGCTGGTCGGCGGCGTCAAGCCCGGTGACGGCCTTGGCGATTTCGGTGTTGGCGTTTTGCACCGCCTTGAGGACGCCCTTGCCGAGAAATTTGGATTTGTCGCCATCCCGGAGTTCCAGGGCCTCGTGTTCGCCGGTGGAAGCGCCGGAGGGAACAGCCGCGCGGCCGAAGGCGCCGGATTCGAGGGTGACGTCGGCTTCGACGGTGGGATTGCCGCGCGAATCGATGACCTGGCGCGCGCGGACGCGAGTGATTTTGGTGGACATGGTGTGTGGTGACTCCTGACTGAGATGAGGCAACTGGACATTGTAACAAAGGAATTGGAGCGGCGAACTAAGAGTGACTGGTGGAAGAGATTGACAGTTGACAGCTTCGGAGCAAGGCAAGAATAAACACAGAGAGCGCCGAGGCACGGAGAGCACAGGGGAGAGCGGCCCGCCTCGGAAGGCGGGTCCTACATTTAAGAGTGAAGAAAGCGAGGTCGCTAGTCGCCAGCAACCAGTCACCAACTAGCCGGCTTCGGGTTCTTCGATGAGGGATTCCTGGCGGACGACGACGACGATGCCGGAGGGAGTGACGTGGAAGCGGCGCTTGTCGGCTTCGAGGTCGTAGCCGATTTCGGTGCGTTCGGGAAGGCTGACGTGGCGATCGATGATGGCGCGGCAGATGCGCGAGTGGCGGCCGATGTTCACGTGATTGTAGATGATGGAGGCGGTGACTTCGCAATAGCTGTTGACGCGGACATCGTAACCGAGGAGCGAATTTTGCACGCGGCCGCCGGAAAGAATGGAGCCGTGGGCGACGATGGAGTCGAGCGCGATGCCCATGCGGTCGGCATCGGCAAAGACGAATTTCGCGGGGGGATACTGCTGCTGCCAGGTGCGCAGCGGCCAGGCTTTGTCGTAGAGATTGAAAACCGGGGAGACGCTGACGAGATCCATGTTGGCTTCGTAGTAGGCGTCAATGGTGCCGACGTCGCGCCAGTAAAGAGATTCCTTGGAGTTTTCGTCGACGAAGTTGTAGGCGAAAACGCGGTGCTTGGAGATGATGCGGGGAATCAGGTCCTTGCCGAAATCGTGGGAGGACTTGGGATCCTCGGAATCGGCGAGCAGCGTGGGAATGAGGAGTTGGGTATTGAAGATATAGACGCCCATGGAGGCGTTGCAGTGCGTGGCCTTGTGGGGAGAAGGCTTAGGCTGGTGAGGTTTTTCCTCGAAGCCGACGATGCGCCAGTTTTTATCGGTTTCGATGACGCCGAACTGGCGGGCGGCTTCAGCAACGGGAGTTTCGATGGTGGCGACGGAAACTTCGGCGCCGGACTCGATGTGGCGCTGGAGCATCTTGGCGTAGTCCATTTTGTAAATGTGGTCGCCGGAGAGGATGAAGACGTATTTGGAGCGCTCGCTGCCGATGGAATAGATGTTCTGATAGACGGCGTCAGCAGTGCCCTGATACCACTGCTGAGAGACGCGCATCTGCGGAGGCAGGACTTCGATAAATTCGCCGAGTCCCATGAGCGGGGACCAGCCGGCGCGGATATGGCGGGAAAGACTCAGCGCCTTGTATTGCGTGAGAACGAAGACGCGATGCAGGCCGGAATTGATGCAATTCGAGAGAGTGATGTCGATGATGCGGTAAAGAGCGCCGAACGGAACCGCAGGTTTGGCACGATCCCGAGTCAGGGGCCAGAGCCGCTCCCCTTGTCCTCCAGCCAAAAGAACGCCAATGGCATCACGCATATCGGGCATGAGGCAGGCTCCCGAGAAATGTTTTTTTGCGGCCCCCCAGTGTATCAGCAGTCGAGAACGGAAAGCAGCAGGAAAGGGGAATTACAAGGAAGGTACGAGTAACCGTGGAAGCATGAGCAAGGGGTTGCAACGGCTTCGCAGCAAAGATTGCTTGACTTGGGAGGGCGAAATTGACTACAAGAAGCCAACAACCTCGTGAGATAATCTAAACAGAAGCAGTGCGGGAAGGCAACCGTGGCACTGCCATCAGGTAATCCGAACCGGAATTGGGGTGAAGTACATTGGCAGAAGTCGTAATTCAAGAAAATGAATCCTTGGAGAATGCCCTGCGGCGATTCAAGCGGAAGGTGCAGCAGGAAGACATCATCAAGGAAATCAAGAAGCATAGCTTTTACATGAAGCCCGGCGAGAAGCGCCGGGCCAAAGAAGCGCTTTCGCGGAAGCGACTGCGCAAGAAGCAGCGTCGCGAGCAGGATTAAAACCTGAACGAGACGCGTTTCGGCGCCGCACTTCCGGGATCAGGCCCCTATCAGGCAGAGCAAGTTGGGTGTTAGTTCCTATTCTTCGCCCGCAGGCCCCAGGGATCCGTGCCCGGCGTTTCCCGGTCACAGGTCCGAGCCCCCATTCGGCCCGTGGCGCAGGAGCCCGGCCCCCCGCCCGATAAGGGTCCAGGGGGAGCGGGGTCATGGAATTCAACGATAAGGTGCTGAAGTGTTCGGAGTGTGGCGCCGAGTTCGTATTTACAGCCGGCGAACAGATGTTTTTCGCCGACAAGGGATTTAAAAACGAACCGAAGCGATGCAAGGGCTGCAAGGCAAAGCGAGCGGAGGGGGGAGGCGGAGGAGGTTCAGCGCCGAGGGCGGAAACCAAAACCACTTGTTCGCAATGCGGAAAAGAAACGACGGTTCCCTTCCGGCCGACGCAGGGGCGCCCGGTGTTTTGCCGGGAATGCTTCCAGGCGAGGAGGTCAATGGGAGCGGCGTAAAGAAGATAGAAATCAGAGATCAGTAATCAGCAGCCAGAAAGCGGATTCAACCGCCGGGAGAAGCCGGAGGTTGTTGGGATTCGATTCCGAAGAAGGTTCGGAAGCGGAGAACGACAACCAAAGGCGCCGGTTCTCCCGGCGGTTTTGTGTTTGGGGACCATGTGTGGGAGACGAGGAACGCGTATGCGCCGGACGAGATTGCGCCGTGGTGCGGAGAGGATTGGGGCAAACAGGTTAAGGGCAGAGTTGACGGTGGCCGATCTAAAGTTCGGCCACTACAGGGTGGCGGAGCGGTAGCGGGTGGAGTTGGCAAGCCAGGACTCGAGATGGGCGAGGGAATCGGGCATGTTTTTGCGGCCATAACCGAAGCGAATGTGTTGAGGCTCGTCGTAGACGGTGCCGGGGAGAAGAAGGACGCCAGCTTCGCGGACGAGAGTTTCACAGAATTTCAGGACGTCCAGTTGGGGTTTGAAGCGGACGAAGCCGATGGTGGAAGCGGTGGGAGGAGTCCAATCAAAGAGATCGGAGTGGCGAGAGAAGAAGGCGGAGAGCAACGGGAGATTGTGGCGGACGATGGCGAGATTGCGCTCGATGAATTTCTGACGATGACGGAAGGCGAGGGCGGTGAGGAATTCGCTGGGAGCGCTGGAGCAGATGGTGGTGTAGTGCTTCAGAGAGAGGATTTTCTGGAGGAATGAGGCGTCGTGTGAGGCGAGCCAGGCGAGGCGGAGGCCGGGGAGTCCATAGGTTTTGCTGACGGAGCCGAGGCTGAGGGCGCGGTCATAGAGATCGCAGGCGGCGGGAAGACGGTCGGCGGGATGGTGTTCGAGTTCGCGGTAGACCTCATCACTGAACACATAAATGCCGTGACGCGCGGCGAGTTCCAGAACATTGCGATAGATGTCAGGCTGCATGAGCAAGCCGGTGGGATTGTGGGGTGTGTTGATGTATAGCGCGCGGGTGTTGGGGCGAATAAGGGATTCGAGGGCGGCGAGATCGTGGGCCCAGCCGTTTTCGGGCTTGCGGCGCCATTCGCTGACGGCGGCGCCGGTGCTTTTGGGAACGGTGAGCGCGCTTTCGTAGCAGGGGGTTTCGACGATCGCGTGGTCGTTGGGCGAGAGGAGCGCGTGATAGAAGAGGAAGATGGCTTCTTCGGCGGCGGAGACGACGAGGAGTTGATCGCCGGCGATTGAGGTATAGATGGTGGAGAGGGCTTCGCGGAGCCAGGGAGCGCCGGAAGATTCGGTGTAGCCACACCAGTGATTGAGGAAGGCGTCGTGGGCGCCGGGTTCGAGGGCGAGAAGTTCAGCGATGGTGACGGATTCGGCGTCGGAAGAAGAGAGAAGGTATTTGGCCGCGAATTCGTATTGGGCCATGTACTCTTCGATGCGGAAGGGAGTGATGTGCATGAGGAGAGTGTGGCAGGGGCGAGGGCCGGGCGTCGAGGGGCAAATTGGATGGGGAAAGGACTGAAGAATTCAAGGTTCAAAGGTCGAAGAGTTGAAGGAATTAAGAGAAAGAATTCACCACAGAGGTAATAGAGGGTAGCAGAGAGAACGGAGCAGAAGAGGCCCTTCGCCTCGCTCCGGGCGAGCCGGCTTAAAAGAGCAGCGCTACATGGAAGAGAAAAGAAAGGAGGAGGAGGAGGAGGCAGGGTGGCCGGCAAGATGCCGGCAATACCAGGTCAATGGGGTACGCGGGAGCGGAGAAAGAGGAAGACAGAGGCGAGGAAAACGAAGAGCATGGCGGCGAGGACGCCGAGGGTGTGAAGGAAGTCAAGGCGGCGAGAGTGGGCGGGATCGGGTTTGGCGCGTACGGCGTTTTGAAGGGTAACGGGGACCTGGAAGTCGGCGGCGTCGACGGAATAAAGCCGGGATTGGTCGGCATGTTGCTGCGCAGCGGTAGAAGGACTACTTGGTGCGCGTGAGGAGCCCGGCGGCAGGATTGTGCCGCCAGGTTCGCGGGAAGGCGCGGAGTTGGCATGCTCAGCGCGGCCGGGATGCGCGGGGGTGTGAGCCGCGGCCTCCGGCTGACAGGGGCCAGGGAGTTCGATGCAGGAGTTGCGGTGGGAGGCTTCGTTGACGAGGTTGTATTCGAAGGCCCAACGGGAGGGGATGACAGTCGAAACCCACTGCATGGGGACGGGCATGAGGTAGATTTGTTTTAAACCACCACCAAGAACAATCACGGGCAACAAGACGATGGGGAGGAGAGCGATGGCGCTTTCGGTGCTGGAGGAGCCCGCAGAGATGGCGAGGCCGAGGGAGGTGCCGACGGCGGAGGCGAGAACGAGCACGGCGCCGATTTGGAGGAAATCGGCCTTGAGGCCGGAGAAGAGATAGACAATGCCGAGCATGACGGCGCATTGAAGGATGGAGAGAGCGAGCAGCAGGAGGAACTTGGAGAAAACGTAGGAAGGCAGCTTCAGATTGACCATGCGTTCGCGATAGAAGATGGTCCATTCGCCGACGATGTCGCGAGTGGCGTTGTTGCAGCCGAACCAGATGGCGGCGACGACCATGAGGATGTGGATGCCGATGATGTTGGCGGCCATTTCCTGAAATTGCCGGAAGGTGGCAGCGGAGGCGGCGACTTGGCCATAGACAAGGACGATCAGCGCGGCGATGAGCGGGGATTGCAGGCCGAGGATGGCCAATTGCGCGCGGTTGCGGACCTTGACGATGGCATTGCGGCGGAGAAGCGTGAGCCATTGGGTGAAGCTGAAGCGGCGCGAGGCTTCCTGGACCGGGGCCTGAATGGCGGAAGCGGATTGACGGGAGCGAGCTTCGACAAATTCCTTGCGGTAGCGCGATTCGCGGAAACGGCGGGACCATTCCGCGGCGGGGCATTTGGCAAGGCCGGCAAGGAGGAGTTCGGGACCAGGTTCGTCGGCGGGATTGGGTTGCGTTTCTTCGGACGATTTCGGGTGAAGAAATTCGATGGAATCGGGATAAGCGGGGCCAAAGAAGGCAAGCGTGCCGCAGCCGCCGGAATCGCGGGCGAGCATGATGAGATTGTCGAATTCGCGAAAGACGTGAAGGCTTGGCTGGTGGATGGTGGCGATAATGGTTTTGCCCTGTTGGGAAAGCTGCTTGAGGAGATGGATGACGCCTTCGGCGTCGTAAGAAGAGAGACCGGAGGTGGGCTCGTCGAGGAAGAGGACGGGCGTGTCGGTGATGAGTTCCATGGCGATGTTGACGCGCTTGCGCTGGCCGCCGCTGAGGACCTTGTTTTCGGGGGAGCCGATGATGGTGTTTTTTTTGTCGAGGAGATTGAGATCGCGAAGAAGCGTGTCGATGCGGGTTTCAATTTCGTCATCGGTGAGGTCGGTGCGGAGGCGGGCTGAAAAATAGAGGGCTTCGCGGACCGTGAGCTGGGGATGGACGATGTCGTCCTGGGGAACATAGGCGAGTTGCTGGCAGAAACGGTCGTAGTGGCGATAGAGATTGATACCGTTGAAGAGGACCTGGCCGGAAGCGGGGCGCGAATAGCCGTTGAGGGCCTTGAGGAGGGTGGTTTTACCGGCGCCAGCGGGGCCCATCATGGCGATGAGCTCGGAGGGGTAGGCGACGAGGGAGACAGGTTCTAGGAGGGGACGGCCATCGGGAGCGAGGACGGTGACGTCCTGCGCTTCGATGCTGACGTTGCCAGCGTAGTCGCGGCGTGCAAGGTTGCCATCGGGGAGAACCTGGAAACGTATGCTGCCGATACCGATTTCCTGGCCGGGGCTGACTTGCGTTTTCGAGGAAATGCGAACGCCGTTGAGGAAGGTGCCGTTGAGAGAGCCGAGATCCTCGATGAAGGTGCCGGCGGGAGTCCGCGTGAGGCGCGAGTGATGCCAGGAGATGGCGGGATGCGAGACGGGTTGTTCGCAGGCGGGATCGCGGCCGATGGTCATGGAATGAGCCTGGAAGAGGACGGTGGCGAAAGCGGCTTCGCCGAGGACGGCTTTGCGTTTTTGGAGGATCCAGGAGGCAGAGACTTTATAGGAGCCGAGGAAAATGTCGTCGGAGGGATGGAGCGGAGAGCGCTGGACGCGATTATGGATGCGATTAAGGGAGGTGCCGTTGCGGGAGTTGAGATCTTCGATGAAGTAGGCGCCGTTATGTTCGGTGATGCGAGCGTGATGGGCGGAGACCATGGGGTAGTCGAGGCAGACGTCGCAATCGGGAGCGCGGCCGATGTTGATGGTGCGAGGAGCAGGAGCGGCGGAAGCGGAAGATTTGATATCGGCAGGCCAAGGCATGGGAACGTTGTCGGCGAGAAGCACGTGCTGGAGCGGGGAGATTTTAAGCGGGGTGTGCGGGGCCAGGAGGCGATTTTCGACGTAGGTGCCATTGCGGGAGCCGAGGTCCTCGAGCAGGAAGCCAGCGTCGGTTTCGGTGAGGCGGCAGTGCTGGCCGGAGACGGTGGGCTGGGAGAGGCGGAGATCGCAGGCGGGCGAGGTGCCGATGAGCCAGGATCGAACAGGCTTCGCGGGTTGACTGGACAAGACGCCCTCCGCGGGGGAGAGGAGTGTAGCACAAGGGAGGAAGCAAGGAAGTAAAGAAGTAATGAGGTTAAGAGGAGGGAAAAGCGAAGGCAGAAAATTGAAAATGGAAAATCGTAATTGGGAAGGTGGCCGCAACGCGACGGTGGTCGTAGAATGTGCGGCAGGAGAGGCTTATGACGAGCAGAGTGGCGAGGATGGCGGCGGTGCTGGCAGCGGGTGCGGGATTGGCGGCGACGGCGAACTACGGCGGGCAGCAGCCGGCGAGGACGTACTGGGTGAAGCTGGTGTGCGAATCGGCGGACAAGATCGCGACGGTGCGATTTGGGCCAAGCGGGGCGGCGCTGGAAAGGACGACGGACACGCGAATTCTGAAGAGCGACATCAGCGGGCCGCACGGGATCGCGTTTTCGCCGGACAAGCGGAATTTCTACGTGACGATCGGGCACGGGCGGCCATACGGAACGGCGCTGAAATACGACACGGACTCGGAGCAGATTTTGAAGCAGGTGGGACTGGGTTATTTTCCGGCGACGGCGGACGTGACGCCGGACGGGAATTTTTTGTTCGCGGTGAACTTCAATTTGCACGGGGACCCGGTGCCAAGCAACGTATCGGTGGTGGACACGAACCAGATGCTGGAGGTGGCACGAATTCCGACGTGCGTGATGCCGCATGGGTCGCGGATCACGCATGACGGGAAGCGGCAATATTCGGCTTGCATGATGAGCGACCTGGTGGTGGAGATCGACGCGGAGAAGATGAAGGTCTCACGGAGCTTCCGTGTGAGCGCGGGAAAAGAGGAAGGCTTCGCGGGAATTCCGGAGGCGAAAGCGGAGCACCACGAAGGGATGACGATGCCAATGAACATGGCGGCGATCACGTGCATGCCGACGTGGGCGCAACCGTCGGCAGACGGGAGCCGGGTGTATGTGGCGTGCAACAAATCGAATGAGATAGTGGAAGTGGACGCGAAGGAGTGGAAGGTGGTGCGGCGGATCCCGGCGGGAAACGGCGTGTACAACCTGGGAGTGAGCCCGGATGGGAAATATCTGATCGCGACGAACAAGAAAGATGCGTCGCTATCCATTTTTGACACGAGCGACGCGAAGGAACTGGCGCGGCTGAAGACGAAGCGGAAGGTGGTGCACGGAGTGGCGGTGTCGCCGGACAGTTTGTATGCGTTCGTGACGGTGGAAGGCGTGGGGGAAGAGCCGGGGACGGTGGAGGTGGTGGATTTGCAGGCGAAGAAGGTGGTGGCGGAAGTGGATACGCCAACGCAGGCGGCGGGAATCGATTTTTGGAAGGTAGAGTAGAGCAGAAAATAGAAAATGGAAATTAGAAAATGGGCCAGGTGGAGTGCGCGTTCAAGGCGTAAGGAAGAGGCGAAGCTAACGAAGAGGAGCGGAGGACGAGGAGGAGCGCAGAGAAAAAGAGATTGGAAAGCGCCGCGTCGCAGCTTATTTCCATCGAATGGAGTGGCGCAGCGTTGGTAGCCGGGGTCCCTCCACTGCGGCCGGCAAAACAGCGAGCTTCCGGCCGGGACGACAGAAAAAACCGGCCAGGGTGCCGCGGACGGTGCGAAAAGAGACCGGCCCCCCCGGCCAAGATGACAGAGTTCCTTGGCCTGGGTCGCTTGCGGTAGCCGAACCCATCAGAGGGCAGGGGTGGTGGTGGAGCTGTAGGGGCGGTGCTTGCCGAGTTGGTAGACGCGCAGGCCGGAATGGACGTCGTTGACGTAGATCTGGCCATTGTGGGGATAGGCGCCCCAGGCGAAGGGAAGATTGGGACGATAGCCTTTGGAATCGCCGGTCCAGATGTGGGCGATTTCGCGGCCCTGGTTGTAGAGTTCGCCGCGGAGTTCGCCGGAGACATCGAGGACGCGCGCACCGCCGTTGTAATAACCCATATAAAGAACATCGTCGAAGACCCAGATGTTGTGCGAGCCGGCTTCGGGGACGCTGTAGGTGGCGACTTCCCTGGGATTTTGGAGGTCGGAGACATCGACGACGTGGACGATGCCGCGGACAGGAATGCGTTCGCGCGAGGCGAGGCTGAAGATGCCGGGGAAGACTTCGTCGCCAACGAAAACGTAATTTTTGTAGCGATAGATGGCGTGGGCACCGGCAAGCCAGCCGGCGCCATAGAGTTCGTCGTAATTGAAGCGGCAGGTGGAGACGAATTGCGGATGCTCCGGGCTGCCGCCTTTGACGCCGTTGCCAACATCCAGAATGACGAGGCCATCGCGCCAGTAGGCGAGATAGGCGAGGCCGTCGACAACCTGCACGTCGTGGAGATAACGGCCGGCGGTAGCGACGCCCTCGCCTTCGGGAAGGGCGATGGTCATCTGGCCAGAGCTTTCGACTTCCCAGCGAGCGACTTCCCTGGGATTTTTCACATCGGCGAAATCGATGACGCGGAGCGAGCCGGTGGCGTCATCGGTGATGTAGACATAGTGGGAATTGATGTAGGCACTGTGGACGCCGCCGGTGACGGTGGCGGAGTATTCGGAAAGAACTTTCGGGTGCATGGGATCGGAAGTGTCCAGGAAGACGATGCCGTTTTTGCGGCTGGAGGCGCCTTCGCGGGTGATGACGCCGATTTTGCCGTCGGGGGTGACGCTGACGTCGTTGATGAGGCGGGCGTCGACCTTCAGGGTTTCGCCGGGGCGCGGGTGAGCGGGATCGGAGATGTCGTAGACGTAGAGTTTGTCGCTGATGGCGGAGAGGTAGGCGTAGTGGTCCCAGATCCATTCCTCGGCGAACTGTTCGTCGGGAGGCATGGCGAAGCCGACGGGTTCGGCTTCGCGAGCAATGTCGCGGGGAGCGACAACGACGCTGGCGGTGGCGTGCATTTCACCGAGGGTAGCGAGGACGGTGTAAGTGCCGGGACGCTCGGCGACGAAAGCGCCATCGGAAAAGATTTGCGCGCCGGTTCCCTGCACCGACCAGGTGATCTGGAAGGGGATGGCGGCGCCGCTTTTGTCCTTGGCGGTGAAATGGACGACGGTGCCGGTTTTAGTGGAAGAGGATTCGGGTGCGAGCGAAATAGCGGAGACAGTGTTTTTGACGATATCGAGAGAGGTTTCGCCGGTGACGTTGTCGGCGGCGGCGGTGATGCGGACTTTACCGGGCTTAAGGGCATGGACGAGGCCAGCGGGATCGACGGTGGCGATTTTCGAATCGAGAGAGGCCCAGGTGATAGAAATGTCCGTGCGAGGATCGCCGTTGGCATTGCGCGGGGTGGCGGAGAGGCGCTGGGTGGCACCGACGGGAAGCGGCGAGCCAAGAGGGGCGACGTCAATGCGGGCGATGTGAGGTTTGCCGATGGTGACGTGGGCGTAGCCGATTTTGTTGCCAATGAGCGCGCCAATGGTGACTTCGCCGGGCTGGAAGAAAGAGACGACGCCAGATTGGTCGGCGCCGGCGACGTCGGTGGGGGCGGCGAACCAGAATTTGACGGAGTCGGGGAGCGGGTTGCCGGAGGCGTCCTTGGCGACGGCCTGGAAAGTCAACTTGCCACCGACCGCAGCGGTGGCCTGAGAGGGAGTGACCAGGACGACGGCGACATTGGAGGTTTCGCCGGGTTTTTGTTCGGGTTCCATGGGCTTTTGGGCGGGGGTGGAGAAGGCGAAAGCCAGCGTCAGAAGAAGGATGAAGAGAGAATTTCGGGTGGAGCTGAAGTTGGCTAGGGAACGGTGCATGACACTACCTCGATTCGAAGTGGAAATAATTGGAAATTATGGCGACCAATGAGGCGTGAGTGTAGGGCAGGCGATGAAGGGTGTCAATGGAGTGGCGAATGCATGGCGTGAATGTAGACTAAGCATCTTTGGATCCGGGGCAGGGAGGCTTGGATGAAGTTCTTCGTGTTCGTGGGAACGAGTGTGGATGGGTTCATTGCGCGGCGGGATGGAGCTTACGATTTTTTGGGAGGCGACGAAGCAGAGACACATGGATACGAGGAGTTCATGGCAGGGATCGATACGCTGCTGATTGGGAGGAACACGTTTGAAGTGGTGGCGAAGATGGAGAGTTGGCCGTATGAGGGGAAGCGGGTGGTGGTCTTGAGCCGGCGATCGCTGGATTTTTCGAGGATCCAAGCGCCCGTGGAACAGATGAGCGGGGATCCGGCAGAGATTGCGAAGAGGCTGGAGGCCAGCGGGGCGAAGCATGTGTATGTGGATGGCGGCGAGACGGTGCAGGAATTTCTGAGGGCGGGGCTGGTTCATAAGCTGACGATTACGCGGGTACCGGTATTGATTGGGGAAGGGATTCCGTTGTTTGGGAAGGTGGAGAAAGATGTCCGGCTACGGCACATCAATACGCGGCAGTACCGGAGCGGGCTGGTGACGAGCGAATATGAAGTGATTGCCGAGGGTTAAAGGGAAAGGCGGGGTAACGCCGCGGGCCACACGGGTGTGCGGCGATTGGCCGGGCCGGGGTGGCTGTGATTTTAACGGGGGAGGAGTATGATATGGGCTCCCGAAGTCCCCAGTAGAGACCACCAGCCGGGAGGGCCGCCATGGCTCACCGCTTTACGATCGGTGTCGAAGAGGAATTCCAAATTATAGATCCGGAGACGCTGGAGCTGCGGTCGCACGTGGTGCAACTGCTGAGTTCAGCGGCGGCGCGCGGAGTGGGCGACCTGGTGAAACAGGAGATGCACCAGTCGATCGTGGAGACGGGAACGAAGATCTGCGAAAACGTGAGCGAACTGCGGCTGGAGATGCACCGGACGCGGAGCGAACTGGTGATGGCGGCGGAAAGCACGGGACTGCACGTGGCGGCGGCGGGGACGCACCCGTTTTCGAGCTGGATTGACCAGGTGATTTCGCCGGGGGAACGCTACCAGCACATCGTGGAAGAGATGGGGCAACTGGCGAGGTCGCTGCTGATTTTCGGGATGCACATCCACATCGCCATGCCGGACAAACAGACCACGGTGGACATGATGAACATGGTGAGGTATTTCCTGCCGCACCTGCTGGCGCTTTCGACGAGTTCGCCGTTCTGGATGGGAAGGAACACGGGCCTGAAATCGTTCCGGACGACGGTGTTCCGGAGATTTCCGCGGACGGGGATACCGGAGATATTCGAGTCGTGGAGCGCGTACGAAAATTTCGTGAGCCTGCTGATCAAGCTGAACTGCATCGACAACGGGAAGAAGATCTGGTGGGACGTGCGGCCGCATCCGACGTATGGAACGCTGGAATTCCGGATGTTCGACACAGCGACGAAGGTGGAAGAGGCGGTGGCGATCGCGGCGCTGACGCAGGCGATCATCGTGAAGCTGCATCGTCTCTATACGCACAACCAGAGCTGGCGGATTTACCGGCGTGCGCTGCTCGAGGAGAACAAGTGGCGGGCGGCACGGTATGGAATCGAGGGAAAGCTGATCGACTTCGGGCGCGAAGCGGAAGTTCCGGTGCGGGAGCTGATGATGGAGCTGCTGGGACTGGTGGACGACGTGGTGGACGAGCTGGGTAGCCGGAGCGCGGTGGAATACGTTCACACAATATTGAATGAAGGGACAAGCGCGGAGCGGCAGTTGCGCGTATATCAGCAGACGGGGAATCTGAAGGACGTGGTGAGGCACCTGGTGACGGAGACGCGGGCGAGCGTAGTGGATGCGAGGTCGAGTTCGGCGGGTTCGATCAATTAGGAAGCAAAGAAGCAACGGAGGAATGAAGTAAAGAACGGAAGTAAAGATAGAACAACGCAGAGACGCCGAGCGCGCCGAGAAAGAAGCGAAGAGCCGGTCTTAAAAGTCGAGGGTGGAGCACCCAAAACGTTAACTTCAGGGGCTGAAGTCCCAGTTTCTGCGAAGGTATTTCGGGGCGGCAGAAGCCGTGCCCTGCTGAAGAATGAAAAAGGAGGAAAGATGGCCAAGGTGGGATTGATGTGCGGGCGAGAGTTCAGTTTTCCTCCGGCGTTTCTCGAGCGTGTGAACGAGATGGGGAAGAAGGAAGGCGTGAGCGCGGAGTTCGTGAAGCTGGGCGGGACGAAGATGGGGGAGCCGGCGGAATACAACGTAATCGTGGACCGGATTTCGCATGAAGTGGAGTACTACCGCGGCTATCTGAAGCATGCGGCGCTGCAGGGCACATATGTAATCAACAACCCGTTCTGGTGGACAGCGGACGACAAATATTTCAATTATTCGGCGATGGCGAAGCTGGGGCTGGCGATTCCGAAGACGGTGCTGCTGCCGCAAAAGGGCTACCCGGCGGACGTTGACATTAATTCGGAGTCGCTGCGGAATTTGAAGTACCCGATCGAATGGGACGAATTGCTGGATTACGTGGGACGGCCGGCGATATTGAAGCCGTTTTCGGGCGGCGGGTGGAAGCACGTCTATAAAGTGAATAATAAGGAAGAATTGCTGGAGGCGTACGACAGGACGTCGCCGTATTGCATGACGCTGCAGGAGTACATCGATTTCGAGCAGTACGTGCGGTGCTTTACGTTCGGGAAGATGGATATTTTGCCGGTGGCCTACGACCCGAAGGAGCGGAAATACCTGGTGGAGCACAGCTATTTGTCGAAGGAAGTGGGGGCGCGGGTGGTGCAGGACGCGCAGACAATCAACCTGGCGCTGGGCTACGAGATGAACACGATCGAATTCGCGATCAAGGACAATGTGCCATATGCGATCGACTTCCTGAACCCCGCGCCGGATTTCGAACGAGACCGGATCACGGAATTTTATTTCGAGCACGTGGTGGAAAAGATGGCGCGGCTGGCGATCGACCGGGCACTGCACGGGAACATCGCGAATACGTGGCCGAAATGGGAAGAGATGCTGGGAATCGGCGCAGCAGCCGGCTTTACGGGAGCGCCGCGCGTAGCACAGGCGGCGCAGAAGGCCACGTGAGGAAAGCCGGCGCGATGAGCAAAGCGGCAACTTCGATGGCGGAACGGGATCCGGCGGCACAGTGGAAAGAACTGCTGGGACCGGTGCTGGAGAAAACGCCCGAGTTGCCGAAAGCGTTCCTGAAAGAGCTGAGAGGAGCGAAGCTGACGTTCGGGAAACGGGTGCACTGCCCGTTTCTGATGCCGTTTTTTCTTTCGCCGGCGGACGAGGAGCGAGTGCGGAAGGCGACCGAGACGCTGGGGCGGATCGGCGAACGCGTGGCGAGCGCCGCAATGGAGGATGCTTCCCTGCTGGAGCAATTTCATTTGCGGCCGGAGGAGGAGCAACTGGCGCGGATGCCGGCGGGAAAGGGGCCGGCGAGCACGGCTTCGCGGGTGGACGCGTTTCTGCTGCCGGATTCGCTGAAATTCACGGAGTATAACGGCGAATCACCGGCGGGAGCGGGGTACACGGAGGTGCTCGCAACTGTGTTCCGCGGCCTGCCGGTGATGAAGGAATTCGCGAAGGAGTTTGAGGTTCACAGCTACCCGCTGAGCGCGAAACTGCTGGATGCGCTGATTCAGACGTACGTCGAGTGGGGCGGGGCGACGCGGCGCCCGCAGATGCTGATTACGGACTGGAAGGAAGTGCCGACGTGGAGCGAATTTGAGATTTTGAAGCAGAGGTTTGAGGCGCTGCGCGTGCCGGTGGTGCTGGCGGACCCGCGGGAACTGGACTGGGACGGGAAACGGCTGGCGGCGAAGGGGAAGAAGATCGATCTGGTGTACCGGCGAGTGCTGATCAACGACATCCTTGAGCGGCCGAAGGAGTGCGCGGCGCTGCTGAAGGCGTACGAGGCGCAGGCGGTGTGCGTGGCGAACAATTTCCGGTGCAAGATTCCGCACGTGAAGGCGTTTTTCGCGGTGCTGACGGCGGAGAAAAACGCGAAGCTGTTTTCGAGCGAAGAGCGCGAGACGATCCGGCGGCACGTGCCGTGGACGCGCGTGGTGGAGGACGTGAAGACGGAACGATATGGAGAACCAATCGGGCTGCTTGAGTACACGAGAAACCATCAGACCGATCTGGTACTGAAACCGAGCGACGAATATGGCGGGACGGGCGTGACGCTGGGTTGGGAAGTGGGCGCGAAGGAATGGGAAAAGGCGATTGAGTCCGCGCTGCCGGGCAAGACGAAAAGTTGCTGGATCGTGCAGGAAAAGATTGCGGTGCGGCGCGGCGAGTTTCCGCTTATTGGGGCGAATGGGAAAGTGGAGCACAGGAACATGCTGGTGGATTTTGCCCCGTATTTATTCCGGGGGAAGCTGGCGGGATTTTTGACGCGATTGAGCGGGAGCGGGCTGGCGAACGTGACGAGCGGCGGAGGGCAGGTGCCGGCGTTTCGGGTGGAGCGGAAGAGGGCGAAGACGGCAACGGGATGAATCCTGGTGTTGTTGTGTGTGGCGCCCACGCTGCTTGCGAATTTTGCTGCTTGTGACCCAGGGCTGAGGCTCTGGGCAGAGTCGGTTCGCGCCTACGGCGCTTTCGGATGAGGCGGCTGAAGCCGGCCCCTACAGGTTTTTCAGCCAAAAATTAAGACGGGTTTTTTCGCGATGGATGAGGGCAGGGGTGTCGACGAAGCCGTGCTTGCGCATGGGGTAAAGGGCAACGTCGAAGAGGATGCCGTTTTTGATGAGTTCGTTCATGAAAGCTTCCTCGTTTTGCGGGTGGACGTTGTCGTCGTAAGTGCCGTACATGAGCAGGAGATGGCCGCTGAGCCCGGCAGCGTGTTTGACGAGCGAGGTGCGGTCGAAAGCTTCAGGATTGTTAGCGGGAAGTTTGACGAGGGCCTCGGCCCACTTGGAATCGTAGAAGTGCCAATCTGTGACGGGCGCGCCGGCGATGCCGGCTTTGAATTCTTTGGACTGGGTCATGAGATTGAGGGTCATGGTGCCGCCACCGCTCCAGCCCCAGACGCCGAAGCGGTTGGGATCGGCCCAAGGCTGGGATTTGAGCCAGCGGACGCCGTCGAGGAGATCTTTCGTTTCGCCGAGGCCGGGATTCTGGCCGATGGTGTCTTCGAGTTTTTTGGAGATGGCGGTGGCGGCGCGGTTATCCATGCCGACGGCGATATAGCCGCTGTCGATCAGCATTTGATTGGCGAGGGTGGAGAATTCCCAGGCGTTGGCAATGGTGGGAATCGAAGGGCCGCCATAGATATAAAGAACCACTGGATATTTGCGGGTGGGATCGAAATTTTTCGGTTTTAGGATCTGCGCGGGCATGGGGAAGCCGTCGGAAGCGGGAATGGTGAGAAGCTCGGGATATTGGATGTCTGCGGGAAGAAGCTCAGGACGGGGGGCGGCGAGGGCGGCCTTGCGTTTGCCGTCGGAAGTGTGGAGATTGAGCGCTGGAAGAGTGCGGAGGTTGGAGTATTGGTCGAAATAATATTTCGCATCGGGGGACATGGAGATGCGGTGCGTGCCGGGGTCGGCGGAGATTTTTTCGAGGTTCGAGCCGTCCGGGCGGACGCGGTAGAGGTGGCGCTCGATGGAAGAGTCTTTCAGCGCGGTGAAATAGATCCAATCGTTGATGCCGACGACGGCCTGGCGGACCCAGGGCGCGATGCCACCGGCGGAGGCAATGGCCCAATCGCCGCTGGTGACCTGGTTCATGAGGGTGCCGTCGAGTTGATAGCGATAGAGATGCATGTAGCCGGTGCGTTCGGAAGCCCAGAGGAAGTGCTTGCCATCCTTTAAGAAGTAGAGATCGTCGCTGACGTTAACCCAGTAAGGATCGATTTCGGTGAGGATGAGAGTGGAAGAGCCGGATTTGGCGTCGGCGAAGTAGAGGCCGAGATTCGTTTGCGTGCGGTCGAGGGTCTGGAAGCTGATGCGGGATGAATCAGGGAGCCACTTAACGCCGAAGAGCCATTCGTAGGGCCGGCCAGAGACGGTGATCCAGCGCGTGGAGGCGGGAACGGAGCTGACGCTGACGATGCCGACACGGACGCGGGGATTAATGTCGCCGGGCTTGGGATAGACCTGATGAATGACGCGCTGGTCGACGGGAGCGAAGTCGACGAAGGTGCTGATGGGGACACCGGATTCGTCGGTTTGGAGATAGGCTATGGATTGGGAATCGGGGGACCACCAGTAGGCAGTGTCGCGGCGGCCCATCACTTCTTCCCAGTAAACCCAAGATAGGGTGGCATTGAGCGTGGTGGCGGAGGCGCCAGAGGTGAGGCGGGATTCGGATTTGGTGGCGATGGCGTAGACGTAAAGGTCGTTGTCACGGACGAAGGAGATGAGGCGGCCGTCTGGAGAAAAGGCGGAGTCCTTTTCCTCGGCGGGGGTTTGCGTGACGCGGGTGAAGGTGGAGGAGGGCAGATTGAGGAGAAAGAGGTCGCCGTTGAATTCGTAGAGGGCTTGTTGGCCCGCGGAGTCGAAGGAAGCGGGCCAAGGGAGCGCGGATTTGATTTGCAAGTCAGGTGCAAGGGAATGGAGCGAGGCGAGTGCGGCGGACATGTTGAGGACGGGGGTGCGCTGGCCGGTGGAAG
This sequence comes from Acidobacteriota bacterium, assembly GCA_021324935.1. GTDB lineage: Bacteria > Acidobacteriota > Terriglobia > Acidiferrales > UBA7541 > Acidiferrum. Next base: position 41,960 of record JAJPIE010000044.1, on the reverse strand, counting down.
GATCGAGGCGTTCGAAGGTGCGCTGGGATTCGGGCTGGCGGGTGTCAAAGAGGATGGCGGTGTTGTCGGCGAGCCAGAGGGTCTGCGGGAGATCGGCAACGTGAATGCCTTCGGTGTAGAGCCATTCTGGGGTGACGCGGGGCGCGGTGGATTGGGCATGGGAGAGAGTTACAGGGAAGAGCGCGAGGAAAAGGATAAATGCGTGGCGTGGGCGAAACATGTGGCCTCCAGGGCGTGGGAATTGTACATGAGTTGGAGTTGGCAAGTTGGAAGGCGAGGGAGGAAGTGTGCCACGCCTGCCGCGCTTGTGCGCTTGCCTGCTGGAAGCAGGCGCTAGCGGAGCGATGCCAGGGGGTGCAAACCGCCGGTCTGAAGACCGGCCACTACACAAGGCGAAGAGCGCTCGCCTCAGAAGGCGGGCGCTACGTTCGGGACACCGCAGGTTGGCGGGAGGAGAAAATTCGGTAAAATGGAAGGATGCCTTTCGGAATCGCTCCTGTTGAGTTGATGCCTGGCGCGAAGAACGCGGTGGGTGTGTGCCTGAACGTGCAAGCGGGCGAGCGTGTGGCCTTAATCGCGGATGAGGCGAGCCGCAGCGTGGCCGCAAGCCTGGAGGAGGCTTTGAATGAGTGCGGCGCGATCTCGACGGGATTGCTGCTGGAGGATTTTGGTCCGCGGCCGATGAAGGGCGCGCCAGAGGTGGTGCTGGAAGCGCTGGAGACGGCGGACGTGGGCGTGCTGTGCATGACGCCGCAGCCGGGTGAACTGGGCGCGCGAATGTCCATCGTGAAAGTGGTGGAGCGGCGGCAGATCCGCTACGCGCACATGGTGGGAGTGACGCCGGAGATCATGCAGCAAGGGATGCGCGCAGATTACCGCATGGTGGACAGGTTAAGCGACCGCTTGCGCGAGCGGATGCTGAAAGCGGAGACGCTAACGGTGAAGACCGAGGCGGGAACTTCATTTAACGCGCATTTCGACCGCGGGCTGGATTGGGTGAAGACGAGCGGGTTGATCAGCCCGAGGTATTGGTCGAATCTGCCAGCGGGAGAAGTGTTCACGACGCCGGGGACCGTAGATGGACGGTTTGTTTGCGATGCTACGGCAGGCGATTATTTCAACGGGAAATATGGGGATTTGCAGTCGACGCCGCTGGTGCTTGAGATTGCGAGCGGGCGGCTGGTGCGTGCGGAGTGCAAGCGGAAGGATTTGGAGGAAGAGTTCTGGAAGTATTGCCACACGGATGAGAACAGCGACCGCGTGGGGGAACTGGCGTTCGGAACGAATCTGGGATTGACGGGAATGATCGGGAATTTATTGCAGGATGAGAAATTTCCCGGGGTGCATATTGCGTTTGGGGATCCGTATGGGAGCCAAACGCACGCGGATTGGAAATCGCGGACGCATGTGGATGTGTTAACGCGAGAGTGCGATGTTTGGATCGATGAGGACCAGGTGATTGAGAAGGGGCGGTATCAGATGGAGCACTTGGGGCTGGCTCCCTCAACCTGATTTTTGCTATTGTTCCCACGGATTTATAAGATTCAGCCCGAGCCCGCCGAAATGAGAAACGTTTCGCGTAGCCAACGCAGCGTTTGTGGATAACAGAGTGCCGTCAATCATCGCGTCACGAAATTCGATTGGGCGCTCGTTTGTTTCCAGCAAGGCCATCAAGAACGCCGCTTGCCCTGCCACAGCTTTGTCAAAGGGAGCATAGCGCTCATCGAATTCTTCGTGCAGGATGTTCTCTAGTTCTCGAATCATGAGGTCACGCCTTTTTCCCTCGGGCATTCGGAAATGTCCGAAGTGAATCTCCATCAACGTCACGGTCGAGAACCAGATAGACGTGGCTGGTTGGCGATCGAGCCAGGCGAGCACTGCGGCATGAGGTGAATCCCTCATCAACTCGGACAAGACATTTGTGTCGAGAATGATCATTCTGAAAAATCAGGAATTTCAGGTTTGAGGCCGCGAAACTCCGGAATTTCATCGCCATCCTTTAGTCCGATCCCCCGGAAATGAGCAGCGATGCGAGTCCCCAGGCCCTCGGGGTTCGGACGGGCGGTCTCTTGCTTCGCGGCATCGCGGAGGATTTCGCGAATTTCTTCCTTGATGCTGCGGCCATGACGCTTGGCGGGGCGCTGGAGTTTGGTTTTTACGGATTATTCCAAATTGCGAACTACGAGTTGCGCCAAGTGGACCACCCGCAGGTCCGATATCGTGATATCACAAAGGAATGGAAAGGATGATATCGCGATATCAATAGAGTTGGGCGAGGTAGGTGCCCATCTGGTGTTTCCAGTAGGGCCAGTCATGGCCGCCATCGGGACCCCAGTTGTCGACGGAGTGGCGGATGCCTTTGCTGTTGAGGACTTCGGAGAGGCGGTAGGTGGGGCCGCTGTGTTCCCAGGGGCCAGTGCCGGTGATGAGGTGGATATCGCAGGAAGCGAGTTGTTCGAAATACCAGGGATCGGAGAGATTCGCGAGATAGTCGACGGGATTGTTGAAATAGAAGTTGTCGTCGTAGAGGCCGTCCATGAAATTGCGGAGATCATAGACGCCGGACATGGCGAAGCAGCGCTTGAAAACGTCGGGATGCTTGAAGAGCGAATTGGCGGCGTGATAGGCACCGAAGGAAGCGCCCATGGTGGCGATGGCGACGCGGGACTGGCAGGTGGTCCAGATAAAGGGGACGACTTCTTCGCGGAGGTAGGAGTCGAAGACGGATTGGACGTAGCTGCGATGAAAAGGGTGCGCGGCTTTATTGTAGAAGCTGAGGCCGTTGATGGAATTGACGGTGTAGAGCTTGACGCGGCCGGCGTCGATGAAGGGAGCGAGGGCGCCGGCCATGCTTTGGCCTTCGAGTTCCCATTCGTCACCGGCGCTGGTTGGAAAGCCGAGGAGCGGCGGGCCCCAGTGGCCGTACATGACGACGCCGAGTTCGAGGCCGAGGCGCGGAGAATACCAGCGATGATATTCGCGATGCATTGTTTGGCTCCGGAGTGCGGGAGAAGAGTATGCCAGCGGAGGGACCGCAGAATCAAACGAAGAAGCGGCGACAAACGGCACTCGAAGGCGCGATTTAATCCAGCGAACGCGGAGGAAAAACACAGTGGGTACGGAGAAGAGAAGAGTTCACCAAAGAGGAAACAGAGGTGAGCCGAGGTAGCGGAGAATTGCAAGATAGGGCGGATGACCAGAAGCACAACCCGGGTGGCTGTGCAACCCAATGCGGACGAGGCTTCCTGGAAGCTTGCGCCGCACAGGAGTGAGAGCCAGAGCCAACGGGGTTGCATGGATACGGATAGAAGGTAGGATAGAGAGCGGAAGTAGACGGATTTTGGGAGATTTTCGACTTCCTGAAAGCCAGGTGAAGAGATGATTCAGATCGAAAATGTAAGCCGGCGGGGATTTTTGAAAGGGATCGTTGGCACGGGCGCGTTTGTATTGAGCGCGCGGTATTTTCCGGAAAGCCTGCTGGCGGCGGGGAAAGCCGGAGCCGCGGAAGGAATGGGGGAAGCGGCGCTGCATCCCAACGTGTACCTGGCAATTGCGACTGACGGGACGGTGTATATCATCGCGCACCGCTCGGAGATGGGTAGCGGCGACCGGACGGGCCTGCCCATGATCGTGGCGGATGAACTGGATCCCGATTGGAACCGCGTGAAGGTGGTACAGGGAGAGGGGAATAAGGATTATGGGGACCAGGACACGGACGGGTCGCATTCGGTTCGGAGCTTTTTTGAGGCACTGCGGGAATCGGGAGCGAGCGGGCGGTTGATGCTGGTGCGCGCGGCGGCGGCACAGTGGGGGGTGGCAGAGAAGGAATGCAGCACGGAACTTGGCGTGGTGATGCACAAGAGCAGCGGGAAAAAGGCTAGCTACGGCGAACTGGCGCGGAAGGCGGCAAAACAGCCGGTGCCGAAGAAGGAAGAGTTGCACCTGAAGGCGCGGAAGGACTGGCGCTACATCGGGAAACCGAGGAAGAGTTACGACTTGAAGGAGATGTGCTCGGGGCGCGCACATTACGGGCAGGACACGCAAATGGAGGGGATGCTGTACGCATCGGTAATGCACCCGCCGGTTTACGGGAGCACGGTGAAGAGCGTGGACGATTCCGCAGCGCTGAAAGTGGCCGGAGTGAAACAGACGGCGACGATTGACACGTTCAAGCCGCCGGTGTCGTTCCAGCCGCTTGGCGGCGTGGCGGTGATTGCGGACAACACATGGGCGGCGTTCCAGGGAAAGAAGAAGCTGAAGGTGGAATGGAACAAGAGCGAGCACGCTTCGTGGAATTCGGACGCGTTCCGGAAGGAGCTGGAAGCAACATCGCAGAAGGCGTGCAAAGTGGTGCGGGAAAACGGGAACGTGGACGCGGAGTTTGCGAAGGGCGGAAAGGTGATCGAAGGGCAATACTATGCGCCGATGCTGGCGCACGCTTCGATGGAGCCGCCGGCGGCGCTGGCGGTCTATAAGGATGGAAAAGTGGAGGCGTGGGCGCCGACGCAGAGTCCGCAAGGCGCGCAGGAGGCGATAGCGGCGGCGGTTGGAGTGAAGAAGGAAGATGTGACGGTGAACGTGACGCTGCTGGGAGGGGCGTTTGGGAGGAAGTCGTTTCCGGATTTCATCGTGGAAGCCGCGATTTTGTCGAAGCAGACCGGGAAACCGGTGAAGGTGGTCTGGAGCCGGGAGGACGATATCCAATTCGATTCGTTCCATTCGGTGGCGGCGATGTATTTCAAGGCAGCGGTGGGAACGGACGGGAAGCCAACGGCGTGGCTGCAACGAAGCGTGTTTCCGCCGATCGCGTCGACGTTTGACAAGACGGAGTACGCGGACGCGGGCGAGATCGGGCTGGGATTCAGCGACGTGCCCTACGCGCTGGCGAACCACCGCGCGGAGAACGGTCCGGCGACGGCGCACACGCGGATCGGATGGCTGCGGTCGGTGGCGAATGTGTATCACGCGTACGGAATCCAGTGCTTTACGGATGAACTGGCGCACGCGGCGGGAAAAGACCCTGTGGAATACCAACTGGCGCTGCTGGGGCCGGACCGGATCGTTCCGAAGAGCGAATTGCCGAAGGATTACACAAACTACGACGGGGATTACGGGCAGTACCCGATTGATGTGGCTCGACTGCGACGGGTGGTACAGATAGCGGCGGAAAAAGCGGGATGGGGGAAACAGAAAAACGGGAATGGATTCGGGATGGGCATCGCGGTACACCGAAGCTTTTTGACGTACGTGGCGACGGTGGTGCAGGCGGAGGTAAAGGACGGCCAGGTGAAGATTCACCGCGTGGATACGGCACTGGATGCGGGAACGATCGTGAACCCGCTGACGGTGCAGCAGCAGTTTGAAGGGGCGGGGGTGATGGGGACGAGCATAGCGATGTATGGGGAGATCACAGCGTCGAACGGCGTGATCGACCAGACGAACTTCGATACGTACCCGGTGGCGCGGATGAGCGCGGCGCCGCGGGAGACGAACGTGTACATCGTGCCAAGCGAAGCGCCGCCAGCGGGAGTTGGGGAACCCGGGTTGCCGCCATTTGCGCCGGCGCTTTATAACGCGATCTTCGCGGCGACCGGGAAGAGATATCGGGAGATGCCTTTGAGCAAATTTGGATTGGCATGAGTGAAATGGGCAAAGACAATGCGTAATCCGAGAGCCGTAATCGAAAAAAACGGCGAACAAAGAACGTGAGGCGCGGGGATCGAGCAAATAAGGAATCGGAAAGGAGGGCGCGGCTGGGCTGCGCCCTTTTGTTTTTGCAGTAGGATGCGAGGCAGCTGATGGCGTTTGACGGATAAAGCAGGACGGAGAAGAAGGCGGCGCACGCTTCGACCGCGCATAGGGCCAGAAGCCGCCCCAACACGAAACGAGAAGATTTCAACACAAAGTTAGCCGAGGAGCTCAGAGGGGGCGGAAACACGAAAGGAGGATGGGGTGAGTCGAGTGGCGAAAGGGTTTTGGCTGATGGTCACGGCGTTGGTGGTGGCAGCGCCAGGGCGGGGGCAACGGAGGCCGGTGCTGGGGCAGATCGAAGAGCCGCATCCGTATTATTACCGCGAATTGTATTTGCCGGAATTGACGAGCGGGCCGAGCAGCTTGTGTTGGGGGCCGGGTTCGGATGAATTGATTTATTCGATGGAGGGCTCGCTGTGGCGACAGAAGATCGATGAGCGGGAGACGGTGCAACTAACGGATGGGCCGGGGTACGACTACCAGCCGGACTGGTCGGCGGATGGGAAGAGCGTGGTGTACGTGTCATATCAGAAAGACGCGATGGAGCTATGGTTGCTGAACGTGGATACGGGAAAGACAAAGCAACTGACGAGCGAGGGAGCGGTGAATGTGGAGCCGCGGTGGTCACCGGACGGAAAAAAGATTGTTTGGGTTTCGACGCAGTATCACAAACGATTTCATGTGTTCGTGGCGGACGTGCGGAAGGGAGCGCTGGAAAATGTAAAGCGGCTGACGGGGGAAACAAAGAGTTCCCTGCCCCGATATTACTACAGCGAGTACGACATGGAGATCAATCCGGCGTGGACGCGGGACGGGAAAGAGATTTTGTACGTATCGAACCGCGGGCACATTTACGGAACGGGAGGCTTCTGGCGGATGGCGGCGAAGCCAGGAGGATTGGCGCGAGAGATTCATTACGAGGAGACGAGCTGGAAAGCGCGGCCGGATTTTTCGCCGGACGGATCAAGGATGGTGTACAGCTCGTATTCGGGAAGGCAGTGGCAGAACTTGTGGGTTATGCCGGCGGAGGGCGGCGATGCGTTTCCAATTTCGTATGCGGAATGGGACGAGACGAACGCGCGGTGGTCGCCGGACGGGAAAAAGATTGCGGCGATTTCGAACCAGCCGGGGGGAACGGAGATTTTCTGGCAGCCGATTCCTGGAGCGGAACGTCACATCGTGAGGATCGAATCGCGGAAGAATCTGCACCCGCAGGGGAGGCTGGAGATTCGGCTGGCGAAGGCGCAGTTATTTTCGAATTTTGCGCGGATTTCGGTGGTGGATGAGCAGGGGAGATTCCACGCGCCGGATGACGCATGGATAGTTGCGGACGATGCATTCGACCGGAAGAAACAGGCGTTTGAGGCGCACTATTTTTATCCGGAGGAGGATCGCGAGGTGGTGATGGATGCGCCGCCGGGAAAAGTGGAGGTGCGGATTTCGCGGGGGATGAGCGAGAAGCCGTTTGAAGCGACGGTGGAGGTAAAAGCTGGAGAGACGCAAACGATAGAGGCGGAGTTGCAACCGATCGATTTTGAGCAGCCCGGCGAGGGACACTGGGTGGCTTCGGACCTGCATGTGCACATGAATTACGCAGGGACATACCGGAATTATGCGAGTCATTTGTGGAGGCAGGCGCAGGCGGAAGGGCTGGAAGTAATCAACGAGTTGATCGTGAACAAGGAACAACGGATTCCGGACGAGGATTTTGGGGTGCCGCCGCGGATTGAGCCCGGGGATTGGGAAGCGGTGCTGGTGAAGGGGCAGGAGTTTCACACGAGCTATTGGGGACACCGCGGCGTGCTGCAATTAAAGGAGCATTTGCTTCTGCCGGGGTATGCGGGCTATCCGGGGACGGCGGCGGCGAGCTTGTATCCAATGAACGCGGATGTCTACGACATGGCGCACGCGCAGGGAGCGCTGGTGGGAGCGGTGCATCCGTTCGACAGTGTGCCCGATCCATTTGCGAAACCAGCGCAGAAGATTACGGACGAGCTGCCGGTGGACGTGGCACTGGGAAAACTGGACTACATGGAGATTGTGGGGTTCAGCGATCACAAGTCGACGGCGGAGGTGTGGTACAAGCTGCTGAATCTGGGATTCAAGCTGCCGGCGGGCGGAGGAACGGACGCGACGACGAATTATGCGGCGCCGATCCGGGGGCAGATCGGATTTGACCGAGCGTACGTGTGGACGCCGGAATGGCCGGCGAATGTGGGAACGTGGATGGATGGGATTCGGCAGGGGAGAACGTTTGCGACGAACGGGCCGCTGGTGGAGTTCACGCTGGGCGGGCAGCGGGTAGGCGATGAATTGAAGTTTGCAGATGCGCAGAGGGCAGTTCCCTTCACCGCGAGGCTGCGGTCGATCGTGGCGGTGGAGCACCTGGAAATTGTTTGCAACGGGAAAGTGGTGAAGTCGCTTTTGACGGACGAGAAAGACACGGGAGATTTCGCGGGAGAGATTCCTGTGAATGAAAGCGGGTGGTGCGTGTTGCGTGCGTGGAGCGACGGGCCGCGATGGCCGGTAATGGATAATTACGCGTATGCGACGACGAGCCCGGTGTATGTGACGATCCGAGGGAAGCGGGCGCACGCAAAGAAGGATGCGGAGTATTTTGAGGCGTGGATCGACCGGACGATGGAGGCGACGTCGCAATACCCAGATTGGAATTCGACTGCGGAGAAAGAGCTGGTGATGAAGAGATTGAAAGAGGCGCGGGAGATATACAGAGGATTGAAGTAGAAAAGCGAAATTGGAAAATAGAAAAGAGGATTTGGGTCGGCGGCGAACGGAAGCATGGTGCCAGGGCTGAAAGGGCATAGGCAGGAGTGTCACGGGAGACTGCGCACCCAGAAACGCGGAGCGCGTGTCCCAACGATGCGCCAGCGAAACGGAAATGGCCTACCGTCGCGATGGCAGCGAGGAAATCCGGCCGATTCGAAGTTCGGCCAATGCAAGAGCCGAGCTGGAATTCGGTCAATGCTCGGGCCGATCCAAAGTTCGGCCACTACAAAAAGACCGACCACTACACAATACGGCCGAATGGAGATAGAATCCCTGTGTCCATGAAACGTGGCGCGTTGCGAGTGGATCGCAGCTACAACCTGACCGCCTCCTTTCCCAGAATAGGGGCAATCGCTCCGTCCCCGATTTTGCAATCCAGTTGAGAAGGCCGCCCGATATCGACCAGCCGGGGCGAGGAGTGCAAGCGCACGGAGTTAGACGAGTTTGCGTTTCAGGATAGCCACGAGGACCGCAGGCTCGAGCCCGCGCTACCCGAGAGGCGAAAACAGACAATGCAGCGTGAGGGAAGACAAGAGGAAGCAGTTCGTCAGAGACGGAAGCCCGAGGAAGGGCGCGAATTTATGCCGGAGCGCTTCGAGGGTCAGGGTGGAGTAAAGCTCCGGCATGCGAGGACTCCCATGTTCAGGAAGGAGGGTGCATGATCGTCGGTGTACCCCGAGAAATCTATCCGAAAGAGCGGCGCGTTGGGCTGGTTCCGGCGGTGATACCGAGCCTGAAAAAGGCCGGGCTGGAAATACACGTGGAAGCGGGCGCCGGGCTGGCCGCGGGCTATCCGGACAAAGAGTACGAGGAAAAAGGCGCGAAGGTGGTGGCGCAGCGAGCGGAAATCTTTCGCGCGGCGGACATCCTCGTACAATTTTTGTGTCACGGGGCAAACGACAAGACCGGAAGCGAGGATTTGCCGCTTTTCCGCAAGGGGCAATATCTGATGGGCTTCCTGCGGCCGCTGGGAGCGGTGAAGACACTGGAGGAACTTGCGGCGCGGGGCGTGACGTCGTTTGCGGTGGAACTGATGCCGCGGACGACGCGGGCGCAGAGCATGGACGTGCTTTCGTCGATGGCGACGATTTGCGGGTACAAGGCGGTGCTGCTGGCGGCGGATACGCTGCCGCGGATGTGCCCGATGCTGACAACGGCGGCGGGCACGATTGCGCCCGCGCGCGTGCTGATCATCGGCGCGGGCGTAGCAGGCTTGCAGGCGATCGCGACAGCGCGACGGCTGGGGGCCGTGGCATCGGCATACGACATGAGGCCCGCGGCAAAAGAGCAGGTGCAGAGCCTGGGCGGGCGATTCGTGGAACTGGCAATCGAGGCGAAGGACGCGAAGGACGCGCGCGGCTACGGAAAAGCACAGGACGAGAGCTTTTACGCGAAGCAGCGGGAACTGCTGGGAAACGTGATCGCGGAGAGCGACGTGGTGATCACGGCGGCGGTGATCCCGGGGAAAAAGTCGCCGGTTCTGGTGACGAAAGACATGGTGGCGCGGATGGCGCCAGGTTCGGTGATCGTGGACCTGGCGGCGGAACGCGGAGGAAACTGCGAGCTGACGAAGCCGGATGAAATCACCGTGGAACACAACGTGACGATCATCGGGGAATACAACCTGGCAGGAACGGTGCCGTATCACGCGAGCCAGATGTTCGCGAAAAACATCAGCGCGTTCCTGCTGCACCTGGTGAAGGATGGAAAGGTGCAATTGAATATGCAGGACGAGATCATGCGCGAAACGATGGTGACGCAGGACGGCCAAGTGGTAAACGCGCGGGTGCGGGAGTTTTTCGGGCTGCCCGCGCTGGCGGCGAAGGATTAAGGAGGAGAGGATGCCGGCGGATTTCATATCGAACCTGTTTGTATTCGTTTTGGCGGCGTTCCTAGGAATTGAGCTGATCAAGCGGGTATCGCCGCTGCTGCACACGCCGCTGATGTCGCTGACGAACGCGCTGGACGCGATCGTGGTGATCGCGGCAATCATCATCGCGGGACGGCATGAGACGAGGATTTCAACGATTCTGGGGCTGGTGGCGGTGGGGGCTTCGTTCAGCAACATGGTGGGCGGCTTTCTGATCACAGACCGGATGCTGAGCATGTTCAAGACCACAAAGGCGAAGAAATCATGAACCCGGCCACACTGCAGCAGCTCATCGATTTCAGCTATATTGCCGCGGTCGCGGGGTTCATCCTGGCGCTGAAGTGGCTGAATTCGCCGGCATCGGCGATGCGCGGGGTGGTGATTGCGGAGATTGCGTCGGCAGTGGCGGTGGTGGCGACGCTGTTCGATCCGCAGGTGGTGCAGTACAAATGGATCCTGATCGTGCTGATCATCGGCGCGGGCGTGGGCATACCGCTGGGCCTGGTGAAGATGACGGCGGTACCGCAACGAACGGCGCTGAGCCACGCGTTTGGCGCGTTATCGGCGGCGCTGATCGGGATTGCGGAGTATTACGTTGGGACGCCGAATTTGTCGAAGTTTGAGATGGCGGAAATCGGTCTGGAAGTGGTGATCGGGTCGCTGACGTTTACGGGCAGCATCATCGCGGCGGGAAAGCTGCAGGAAATCCTGCGGCAGCGGCCGATTGTGTACAAGGGGCAGAACATCGTCAGCCTGTCCACGCTGGCCGCGGCCGTGACGATGATCATCGTGCTGATGTTTCATCCGGGATACACGCACCTGTTCGGAGCGATGGTGGGCGTGGCGCTGCTTTTCGGGGTGTTGCTGGTGATGCCGATCGGCGGCGCGGATATGCCGACGGTGATATCGCTGTTGAACTCCTACGCGGGCTTTTCGGCGGCGCTGCTGGGTTTCGTGCTGAACAGCAAAGTGCTGGTGGTGGCGGGCGCGCTGGACGGTGCTTCGGGCTTCATCCTGTCCGTGATCATGTGCAAGGCAATGAACCGGTCGTTCACCAATGTGCTGTTCGGGGCGTTCGGGCAGATGCAGGTGGCGACGGCGAAGGGAACCGAGGAACGTACGGTGCGGAGCGCGTCCGCGGAAGATGCGGCGGGGATTCTGGGGAGCGCGAACAAGGTGATCATCGCGCCGGGGTACGGCATGGCAGTGGCGCAGGCGCAGCACAAGGTGCGCGAACTCTATGATGCGCTGACAAAGCGGGGCGTGGACGTAAAGTTCGCGATTCATCCGGTGGCGGGACGCATGCCGGGGCACATGAACGTACTACTGGCGGAAGCGGATATTCCGTACGACAAACTGGTGGAGATGGACGACGTGAACGGAGATTTTCCGCAGACCGACGTGGCGCTGATCATCGGCGCGAACGACGTGACGAATCCGGCGGCGCGCGAAGACCAGAGCAGCCCGATTTACGGGATGCCAATTCTGGACGTGGACAAGGCGCGCACAGTTATGGTGATCAAGCGCAGCATGGGAGCGGGATTCGCGGGAATCGACAACCCGCTCTATTACATGGACAAGACGTTGATGCTATTTGGAGACGCGAAGAACTTTGTGGGAGCGATTGTGAAAGAGTTGGCGGGGGAGCACTAAGAAGCCGGATGGGCGGCTTGTAAATGGAGTCCAAACAACCCGGCAGGAATGGCCGGGCCACATGGGTATTTGGGATGGCCGATCGAGCGATCGGCCATTTTTCTTTGCGGAGATCAATGGTCGAATTTCAAAGCCACAGGGCCGGATGGGCTGAAGCGGGTGCGGAAGAAAAATCATCCAATTCAGCCGGGAAGGGGAAGAATGCGAAGAACACGGGTTGAAGCCCAGCTACCCTTTACGGGCGGGAGGGACTTTCGAGGGCCTTGATGACGCCGAAGGTGGTGAGGCCGGCGGTGGCACCGATGGCTACATAGAGGAAGCGGCTTTGGCCTGGGGCGACAGGAGGACGACCCTTCATGGTCTGATACGCGGCGGCGCAGGGGGCGTGTTCATGGTAGTGGTGATAGTCGGTATCTTCCGGCGACAGATATTTGCGATAGCTGATGGAATTTTCCGCACGGACGCGATAGGCCTTGCCTTCCTCGATGATTTTCGTTTCGTAAGCGACACGGACGGAGGCTTCGCCGCGCTGGCTTTCGACGGTGACATTGCAGGGATCGTCGATGGTGACACGGCCGAAGTCCGCGCGATGTTCGGCGGGAACGACGCGAACATCGGAAGCGACAATGACGACGTTTTCCGAGCCGCCCGGCGTGGAATAGACGACGCTGCCTTTGTTTAATTCCAGCACGGCGCCATAGGGCGCGCGATAGATGTGGGCGGACGAGTCACTTAGGAGTTCGACGGAGATCGAGCCAATGCGGACGAGCATGGCGCCGTCATTATCGGTGGAGAGAAAATCGCCGGAATAGACCGTTGCTCCATCGGAAACGGGTGAATTGCCGATGTGAGCGGACCTGGCATTGCCGACCAGACCCAGGGGCGCATTGGGCGTTTGCGCGAAGACGATGGCGCCGGAGAGCAAGGAAACAAAGAGTGCGAGCATGATTGCAACTCGACAATTCCTCATGGTTGTGAATTCTCCTGCAGGCAAACAAGATTCCCACGGCACTTCTGAGGCGGAGCGGACTTCACGGGAAAAGCGGTTGGAGGCGTTTGCTGTGTGCTGGATGACGCGGCAGCCGCGGCGGCGCTGAACTGGAACTTCATCGCCGGATCGCCGAAGAGAATCCAGGTGCGACGGACATCGTTGTCGGTGGTGCCGGACTTGGCGTCGAGAATCAACTTCCCGAGGGGAGATCCAGGATGCAACTGGAACTGATGGAGCAGCGCCTGATTCATGGTGGCTTGCGGCGGCTGATCCGTAAAGCCGGAGGAAGCCCAGACGGCGACGCCGCCGCCATTCGGGGCGAGAATGATGGCCTCGGCGAGACTTTCCTCGTATACATCCTGAAAGAAGCCGTTGAGGCAATCCATCAAGAGGTAGACGGGAAGGCGTCCGCCGTTCGTGAGGGCCTGCGCGTCATTGTTGTCGAAGAGATCGGCGAAGGACCATTGCTGCTCCGCTCCGTGGCCGTCGTAATTGACGAGAAGCGCACCGTTATTCAGCGCGGAGATGATCCGGGAACGCGCGGTGGCTTGATCGAGGCCGTCGGTGAGCAACCGGTTCGGGGAAAGTGCGGAGGGGAGATTGACGGCCGCGGCGGCAGTGGCGTTGCTGAAATTCGTGTCGACGTTCTGGTCGGCAATGAAGAGAGCTTGCGAGGACCAATCCCCGGCGGAAGTGCGCTGCTCGTAATTGACGATCTTGGAGACGACGAGATCCGCTTCGGCAGGGGTGCTCACGGGCAAGCGGCCGGTGGGCAGGGTGGCGAAGCCGGTCTGCTGGAAGTCGGTGAACCAGTCGTCGGAAGCGGTCTTGAAGGCGGAGGTTTCGATGATGCGCGTGGGGACGAAGTCGGTCTGGCCGAAGCCGAGATAATTGCGCGGATCGAAGGAAGCGTCGCCGACGAGGAGCAGGAATTGGGGCTTGCGGCTCCAGTGGGAGACGGCATCCTGGAGGAAAGCCCGCATGGCGAAGGGGCTGCGCTCGCCGAAGTTGTATTCATCGTAGAGCTGCTCGGTGGTGACCAACTGGACGCGATGGCCTTGCGATTCGCGGAGGCGAACCAGTGGCGCGAGGCTGGAGACGAAATCGGGATGCACGATCATGACGATGTCGCCCCCGGAACGCATGTCGTCGAGGAACGTGGGGGCGTGAGGCGCAAGCGAAACGGGAGCGGAAACAGCGTCGGAAGCAAAGGCCAGGATAGTGCGCTGCGTGGCGCCGGAGAGAGGCAGCGTCACGGCGAATTGATAGGAGCCGTTTTCAGCGGAAACTTTGCCGGGGAGTTCAGCGATGTTGAGCGGATCGGAGATATCGAACGCGCGAATCTGGGGATTCGAGAAACCAGAAATTTGCAGGCTAGAGCCAGAAGGAGCCGTGGCGCGGAGCCAATCGGAATCGGCGGCGTAGGTGTGCGGGTAGTGCAAGGCGACGGATTTGACGACGCTGACGTCGAAGTCGCCTTCGAGGGCGGTGAGCGTGACGGTGTTGGAGCCACTGAGGAGGAGGGACGGATCGATGGAGAAGGTTTGCGCGGCAGGGACCATGCCGTAGAAGTCGACTTCGCCGACATTGGAGCCGTTGAACTGGACGGAGACGCGGTGTTCCTGCGCGTCGGTAACGCCCTGAAGAGCGACGTCGAGAGTGACGGGCTGCGAGGAAGCGGCGTCGTAGTGGGCGACCAGCAAAGACTGGTCGACGGGATCGCTGGTGACGGAGGGGCCGAAGAAATTGTCGTTATTTTCGCCGTTGAGCAGGGCGGCGAAATATCCGACGCGATCTTCGCGGATAACGGTGAAGGGGAAGCTGGAAGGCGCGGGAGCGCCGGAGCTGGGCGAGGAGACGGGGAGGATGCGCTTAGGCGAGCCGCTTTCCCGAACGAGCCAGTATATGCGAGTACCTGAAAAGGGAGTGTCGATGCCAGTGCCGTAGAACTCGAGAGCCGCGGTAGCGGAGTGAGGCGCCAGATTGCCGGTGAAGAGAATGGGCTGCTCGATGCCTTCCGCATAAAGGCGCAGCGAGTGAGGATCCGTGTTGGGGTCGAGGCCGGCAGCATAGAGCTGCGTGAATGGGACGGAATACCAGCCTTCCTGATCGACCCCGATCTTGACGGCGGAGTGGTCCACGACGGTGAAGAGCGGCGAATTCGGGGGAGAGGCGGGAGAAGCCGGGCGCGGCAAGAACGAGCGAATCGAGGGTTGCAGGGAGCTTGCCGAAACGGTGCGGGGACGCATCGGGACCAAAGAAGCGGCAGGAACTGCGGGCGCTTCGATGGAGGCTGGAGCCTGCGCGGCGCTCTGGATGTTAGCGGGGCCGTGGAGCGTTCTGGTGCCGTTGATGTCGACGTCTTCGATCCAATAGATCGCGCCGGGCGCGGGTTGCGTGTCGATCCAGCGATAGGTTTTGGCGGCGTGTTGTGGGCGCGAATTGCGCAGCAGCAGCGCGGAGCCGACGATCATGGAAGAATCGACACGATGACGGCCGGAGCCATCCTCGCGGTAAATATGGAAGCCGAGATTGCGCGATTCCTCGTGGGTGTGCCATTCAAGGACGACCGAACCATCGGAGCGGCGATACGCATTGAAGGAAGAGAGGCCGACGGCAGTGGAGGCCTGAATCGTGGAGATGGCGGTGGACGTGTTGTTGGCGAGATTCGGATCGCCGGTGGTGCTGCTGACCGTGGCGGTATTGGTGGTGAGCGAAGAACTGCTGAAAGTGGCAGCGTTGACGTTAACGGTGATGACGACCTGATTGCCGACGCCGATGGAGCCGAGGCTGCAATTGAGCTGTAGGACGGAGGGATAGGGCGTGCTGACACTGATCGCCGTGGTGGAGCAGGAACCTTGTGGAGTGTAAGAGGAAACGTAGGTCGTGGTGGAAGGAATGTTATCGCTAACGGAGACGTTTTGGGCAACCGCAGGCCCGTTGTTGGAAACCACCAACGTGTAGGTCAGGTTGGTAAATTCGGTGACAGGTTCCGGAGCGGCGGTCTTGACGATGCTGAGATCCGCCTGTGTCGGAGAAGCAACGACGACGGTGGTGGAAGCGGAGTTGTTACTGCAATTCGGGTCGGTAGTGGATGAGCACGGAACGTTGATATTGGCGGTATTGGTGATGGTGGTTCCGGCGGTGGTGGCAAGATTCACGTTGACGGTGAGATTGAAATTCACGGTGCCGCTAACAGCGAGGGGATGACCAACGTTGAGCGTGCACGTGATGGTGCCGGTACCGCCGACGGGAATGGAATTGCAGGTCCAATTGGGGGGCGGCGTAAAGGAAGCGAGCGTGGTGCCGGTGGGAATCGTGTCGGTGAAAGTGGCGGAAGCGGCGGTGGAGGGGCCGTTGTTGGAGACGACCTGGGTGTAGCTGATGTTGTTGCCCTGCGTGACCGGATTGGGCGAAGCGGAACTGGTGACTCCGAGGTCGGACTGGCCGGAAGTGGCTACGATAGTGGTGGCGATGGATTCGTTGTTGAGCGCATTGGGATCTGGCGTGGTGGAGCTGACGCTGGCGTCGGCGGAGATGACCGTGCCGGAAGCAGTGCCCGCGAGAACCTGAAGCACAAGCGGGAAATTCGTTGCCGAGGCGCTCACCGGGAACGAAGCGATCGTGCAGGTGAGGACGCTGCCCGCGACGGAGCCAGCGGGGAGGGAGTTGCAGCTCCAACCCACGGGAGGCACGAATGCGGTGGAAACGGTGGTATTGGCCGGAACGGTTTCCGTGAAGGTGACGGCGCTGGCAGGGGAGGGACCGAGATTGCTGACGGCTGCGGTCATGGTGACGGTGCCACCGGCGAGCGTGGTAGGCGCCGAGGCGGTATTCACGACCTGAAGATCGGCGTTGCCGAGGACACCGACGGTGGTGACGGCAGTGGCGGAATTATTGGTGAGATTGGGGTCGCTGGTACCGGAAACAACGTTGGCGACATCGACGATCTGGGTGCCGTTGGAGGTGGAGTTGTTCACGGTGACACTGAGCGTAAACGTGGACGAGGCGTTCTTGGGCAAGTCAGGATTGGTGCAGGTGAGGGTGCCGGTGGCTCCGACAGTGAGAGGGGTGCAAATCCAGCCGGCGACGTTAGGCAAAGACAAGAAGGTAGTGTTCGCTGGAATCGTCTCGGAGAAGACGGCGTTGACGGCGTCGAGCGGCCCGTTGTTGGTGACGACCTGCGTATAGGTGATGGTGCCGCCGGGAGCAACGACGGGAGGAGTGCCAGCATTGGTGACCGAGAGATCGGCTGAACCGCAATAAGCGCCAGACTGGGTGCCGGGAGTTTCGGTGATGATGTGGGCCGTAGCGACAACGCCGGGAGAGCCAGCGGTGGCGCCGTAAGAATCCTGGACCGTGTCGGTGTAACCGTTGAAGCCACCACTGACAGTGGCGCTAGCCGGAGATGAGGTGAGAAAGATTACGCCGCCACCACCACCGCCGCCAGGTCCGTGACGCTGGCCGGGGAAACCAACGGGAGCCTGCGTAGGCCAGGCGTAACCACCGTTGCCGCCGTTAGCCGAAACGGTGAGGCCGGAGAGGGTGCCGCTATTGGCAAAGACAAGGATGGAACCGCCGGCACCGCCACCGCCGGTGCTGTCGTTGAGAGTGCTGAGAGTGTTCTGGCCGTTGGCCGTGATCGTGCCCGTGCCAACCACGGAGCCGGCGTGAATGATGATGATGCCGCCGCCGTTGCCGCCAGAGCTGTAGATGCCAGTGCCGTTTCCACTGTTTGTGCACGTGCCCGTTCCCGCGTTGTAGTCGCAGTAGGTGCCATTGTTCGTGGTGCCGGCGCCGCCACCGCCGCCCATGACGAGAGCGCTGGTGGACGCAGGGAACGCGGCGCCACCGAAGCCGCCGTCTGTGGTGTTGGTAGTGGCCATGCTGTTCCAGCCGTAGCCGCCCTGACCTCCCGCGCCGCCATTGCCACCAGCGCCACCGCCGGAGTTGTAGTCGTTATTAACGGGATGCCCGTCGGTGCCGCCGCCGCCAGCGTTTCCGGGAGCGCCACGCGCGGAACTTCCATTCGGCAGAGAATCTCGGACGGAAGGGCCGTAGAAGTCCGTGGGACTGCTCGTGGAGGTGATCGTAGCGGGCGCAACGTAGCGTGGAGTGCCGGCGATGCCTTCGCCTTTGGAGCCGTTTGCACCGGCGGTGGTGGTGTTGTTAGCAGGCGCAGTGGTGACGTAGTCGGTTGGGGTGTCGGTGCCGCCGATGGCTGGACCGGTGAGCAATTGAGCGCCGCCGCCGCGGAAGCCGAGGGTGTTGAGAGAACCGGTGCCGCCGAGAGTGAGCTGAGAGGAGACGTCGAGAACGAGAACACCGCCGACGGTTCCGTTCCAAGCGAGAGGGACGAGTCCCGAGCTGAGAGTGGCGGAGCTATATTGAGGGACGCGAATTACTTGATAGGTCTGTTGGGGCGTGTAAGTGGTGCCGCTGGAAGAAGCCGACACATGAGAATAACTGTTGAGAAGGCCTCCGGTTGGGCCAGTGGCGGCGAAGGTGAGAGTGCCCCCAGTTACGGGAACGGAGTTCGTGGCGGTGACAAATTCGAAGAGTCCCGAACTGCCGAGGCTCGAAGCACCCGATGCGGGATCACCGGGGGAATTATCGCCGTAGGAACTGGTGTTCGTACTGTTAATCGCAGCCGCCTGCATCTGGATGATGAGGAGAAGATCGCCGGCAGCGATGGGAGTTGTGGCGCCTTGAGCGGCACCGAGAGTGACGGAGGTTGCGGCCGAAGCAAGATTGGCAGTGGTACCGGGAAAATAGGTGTTAACGATTCCCGTGAGGGTGCCGCCAGCGCCGTCGCGGCCGGGACTGGCGCAGGCGAGCGGCTGAACGACGGTGTAGGCAGTGGCGGAATTGTTAGCGCTGTTGGGATCGCCGGAGAGACTGACGGTAGCGGAGTTGGTGAGGGTGGTGGCAGTGGCAGGACTGGTGGCGTTGATCGTGATAGTGGAGGTGGTGCCGGCAGCCATGGGAGAAGTGATGGAGCAGTTGATGGTGGAAGTGCCGGAGCAAGACCAACCGGAAGAGGCGTTGACGGAGACACCGGAGAGACCGGCTGGAAGCGTATCAGTCAGTACATTGGAAGAAGGCGGAGCGGCAGCCTGGCCGAGATTCTGTACCTGGAGGGTGTAGGTGAAGTTGGATGAAACAAAGATGGGCGTCGGAGCGACGGACATGGACAGAGCAAGGTCGGAAGCGGTGGTGGGTTCGACAACAAGGGTGGAGAGGCTGGTGTTATTTGAAGGGACGGAATCGACAAAGGTGGAATTGGTAACGGTGGCGGAACTTTGGATGGTGGTGCCGTAAGCAACGCCGGAGGGGATCTGGAAACCGAGAGTAAGCGTGCTGGCAGTGGCACCACCGGCCAGGGCGGCGTTGTAAGTGCAGATGATGGGGCCAGTGCCGCCGACGGCGGGTGTGGTGCAAGTCCAGTTCGTGCCAGCGGAGGATTCGTAGATAGTATTCGCCGGGGTTTGCATGTAGACGGTAATGGTGCCGGAGGTGACGTTGGTGCCGGAATTATTGGTGACGACTTCGGAGTAGGTATAGCCGGTAGGAACTGTGCCAGCGCCGTCGGTGGAGGCAGTGGCCGGAGGATTGATGGTGGCGGTGCCGTTGGCGGTGGAATTCCCGGGTCCGACAGTACCCGTGCCGCGAGCTGTGGAGTTGCCCGGGTTGGTGGCGGCGGCGACTTGAATGGCGCCGGCGGTGATGGCAAGGATAGTGGCATCGGTCACGTTGTAAGCGGCAGGGGAGAAACCGGTGGTGGTGAGTTTGCCGTTGACGATGGCGTTAGAAGGAAGAGGAGTTGGAAAGGTGAATTGGAAGCGGCCGCCGCCGGTGGCAATGTGGGTAGCAGCAGTGGCGGTACCGAGAGATTGTGCGGACAAGGCGACAGTGATGTCACCGGTCCCGGTGTTGACGGAGGTGATGACAGCGTTGGTGACGTTGTAGGTGGCGGGAGTGAAACCGGTGGTGGTCAACAGAGCGCCGACAACGGCGAGGGAGGGAAGAGGAGTGGGAAAAGTAAAGGTAGCAACACCAGTGGCCCAGGTAGCGGTGGTGGCGGTGCCGGTGGTTTGGGCGGGCAGAGCGACAGTGACGACGCCGGTGGCGTAATTTACGGAAGTAATAGCGGTGGCGGCAACGTTGTAAGCAGACGGTGTGAAGCCGGTGGGGGTGAGAGGCGTGCCGAGAAAGACGCCGGAGGGCAGGGGGGTGGGGAAAGTGAAGGAAGCGACGCCGCCCGTCCAAGTGGCGGTAGAGGCGGTGCCAAGGGACTGCGTAGTGCCATTGGTGTCCACGGCGGTGGCAGAGGCCGTTTGCGTAAGCTGGAGGTCGGCGTTTTGCGCGCGGGTGCCGGGCGCTGCGAAAAGCAGGGCGAGAGCGGCCGCACCGAAGAAAAATGAAGAGATGGAACGAAGACGATTTTGGGCCGCAAGGCGGAGACGGCGCGAAACGGTGGCCAGTGGGTGAAGAAAGCGATTGCGCCAGGAAGTCAGCGGATAGTGCTTGCCGCCGCGGGAGAAGGCATCGGCCCGCCCAATGATTCTGGGACAGAGAGGATCAGGTTCAAGACCGGCATCGCCTTGCGTGACGATCTGACCGGAAGTGACATTCTTCAAGCGGTGAACGCGGAGGCCGTGGGGAGTGTCGACGAGCGCGACATCGCCGGGACGGAGTTCCTCGGAAGTGGCGGGCGCGATAAGAATGTCGTCGCCCTCCAAGAGATTGGGTTGCATGCTTGCCCCTTGCAGCCGGAATTGAACGCGATGGCCGCGACGAAGCAATGCGGCGCAGAGCTCCGAGAAGAGCCGCGAATCCTTGCGGAGTTGAACCTCACGCGTGGGCATGACGAATGGCCTCCACTGCGTCGTCCGTTGGAGCGAAACGGAAGATGGAACATGGGATGGAGCGAGTGAGTTGATCGAGAAATTGCAACGTAAACTCGATGCCGGATTTCACATAGTGGGGGAGAAAAGCGCGCGCGAAGAGTTCGGCGGCGGCTTGCGGCTGAGAGATGGGAACGATCCGATGCGTTGGTGCCTGCTCCAGGAAGAAAATGGCGGAGAGAGGAGCACTGGCCGGAGAAGAAATGCCGGCGTCGCCGTGCCAGGGCGTGCCGTACATGCGATAGCCTGCCGCTTGATGACGAAGAATGATGCGGTCGTCGCTGAGAAGGCGTACGCCAGGCTGGCGCATCCATAGGCGCGCGGTGGTGCTTTTGCCGGCGCCGGAATGGCCGAGGAAGAGATAACCGCAGGAATCCTGATCGACGAGGCCGAGGGCGTGGAGTTCGACGCCTTCGCCGAGAGCGAGGCGATGCATGAGGACGAGTTCGTCGATGGGATACTCGAGTGGAAAGAGCGAATCGTGGGACTGGAAGCTTTCGCGGTTCAGGACGACATGGCCACGCGAAAAGGAAGGATCGAGCCAGGCAGCTTTATAAGGACCGCCGCCGAAGGCGGGACTGGAGAAATAAAATCTAGTGCCACAGTGATCGCGATGGGCGGACCAGAGGCCTCCGGAAGCAAAGTCCGGAGCGGACAGCGGGGCGCGGAGTTCGGAAGCCCAGGAGACGTCGAATTCGAGGTCGCAAGGAGAATCGGCGCCGGATGGAGCGAGAAACGGAATGTGCTCTGGATCGAGAGCGACGGGCATACCCTGTTCGCACCAAAGGCCAAGAGAAAAACCACCAATCCGCAAAGCGAAACGAGTGGGTTCGGAGGCTGCTTGCGTTGCGAATTTTGTGCGGCGCTGGGGCATGGTAATCTTCCGCGTCGAGCCTCTTCAGGAACCGAATGTTTTGCAGAAAAAAGTGCGGCAACTAGCCGCCGCGGGACCGGTGGAGCTAAAAGTTTTGCAATGGCCGAGGACAGCCTCTTCGGGGCGGAGACTGACACGCACGACCTCGGGAGGCTGATAGGCGGCCCGATTGTTATTGGCCTGATTGTTGTTCTGTCGAGCTTCTTTCATCAGATTGCGTTCCTTACCTAAGCAATCACCGCAACTGCGATCCGCAGGAGGAGCATCCTCCGGCACTGCAACCGCCGCGCGACTCAAGGACGGGGAGCAACGAGCTTGAACGGGGGACGGGGGCGGATTTCTGAAATTCGACGGCACTTTTGTGAAGGCGCTCGGCGGATTGCGCGAGTTGGGTGTGGTGAGGGCCGCCGGGACAGCAGGAACAATCGCCGTGAGCCGGGACCGGGATGCCAATGCTGTAGGCACGAAGATGCGCGACCTGGCAGAGAAAATCGACGGGGGCCTCGGCGTCTCCGTTTTCAAGTTCGCCGTTGGCGGGGCACATGCTGCAGAGGGAGCGGATCTGGCAATGCGTGCAAATGGTTTCGCGGGTGGAAGGAATGGCGCGGATGTTTTGCAGCTTCCCTTCCCAGCCTTCGCGGAAAGTGGCGTGGCGATAATTAAAGCCGTCCTTGTGAGAGAGCACGCAAATGGTCATGCGGCCGGTGGGGTCGATGGCGCAGCCGTTATGGCCGCCGCCGCAGGTGTAGCGCTTAGGTGGCAAGGGAATTTGCGCCAAGGAACGTTCGTGGTCAAGAAGGCGAAGGTATTCGCTCATACGGGCGGGATCCCGAAATTCGAGAGCAACGGCTTGTTCGGGGGTGAGGCGGACACGGAGAGGACTTTGGGAGCAGTCCGTGCGGGGATTGACAAGGGGATCGAATTTGAATTCAACGCCGAGGTCTTGTTCGGCGAAGCGCTTCATTTCATAGACTTCGTGAACGTTGACGGTAGTTGGAACGGTTTTCAATTTGAGGGGGAGATGGCGCTCGAGGAGGAGGCGAATGCCGGTCATGCAGCGATCGAAGGAGCCGGGAACACGAGTGAGGTTCTCGTAGGTTTCGCGCGTAGCGCCATAGAGAGTGATTTCGATGGAGAAGGGGCGATATTCGGCAAGATGATCGGCGATGCGCGGAGTGATCATGGTGCCATTGGTAAAAAGAGTGATGAGGAAGCCTTTTTTCTTGGCGAGGGTGTAGATTTCGAGAAAATCCTTGCGGGCAAAGACCTCGCCACCGGTGAAAAGGAGCCACAAGCAGCCGGCTTCGACGAGTTCATCGAAGAGGAGAGTGTATTCTTGCAGCGAGAGCTCGCTCTTGCGGGCCTCCGGATCGCTAATGGGCAGATTGTTGTAGCAATGCTGGCAATCGAGCGGGCAGCGATGCGTGACTTCGAGGGAGACTTCGGAGGGCACACGGCGCCCCTGGTGCCGCGCATGCACCTGCGTTGAGAAATCTCCGTATGTCTGAGTCCGAATCAATCCTCGTCCTTTGCAAACCGATTAATAATTCAACAGCACTTCCGCCGCACCCAGCGAACCGCGTGAGGCAGCGGTCCGCGAATCAAGCGACCGACTGAATCAGCTTTTCTTCGAGCATGGAGTCGAGAAAAGACTGAATATCGGATTTGGCTTGAGACGCGGAGACTTCAAATTCATCGCAAATACGCTGAACCATTTCCGGCAGGGAATGTTCTTCGGCCATGAAGTCCCAAAGAACAGAGCCGACGGAATTCAGGGTATAGAGAGAATTCATGTCGCCAACGCCGCGGCGAACGGGAACGATGATGAGTTCGCCTTCAATCTGGCGCGAGACCACATCATGATTGCGAACAAAGCGAGCAGTCTCAAATTGCATCAGTGACACACCTCACCTCAGGTGGAGCCGTACGGACTAGAAACAAATCTAGGAACAGTGTCCAGTATTGAGACAGGAGTGCCACAAATTGGAAGAAGGAGTGTACCCAAACGGTATAGGTTTACGGATTGGACATCGAGGGAAGGAAGTCCTTGGAATCGAAACCGTTGTGAAAAGAGCGGGACTGTACTCGGAAGATACCAGGCAGGGGAGTTCACTCGACTTTAACCGACGGTAGAGCCGACAAGGGTATATACTGAGGCCGTTGGACCCAAGCGGCTCAGCAGAAGCCGGACGTGAGGGTGTGTTTGGGTCCGGGTCGCTCCATGGATGATTTGAAGCCCAAGCCAGGTCGCAGCCAGGACGCCAGCGGAGGACTCCGTGCGCCTGCGAAGGGCGATAGCTCGCCCAGCGAGGTGCCGCTGGATAATGATGGCGCTACTTTTATAGATATTCCCCCCACGCCTGCCCCGCCAGCCCGAAAACCGCCTGCCGACCCCGGAGCGACAGTGGTTCAGCCACCGCCGGACCAGGGGGGTGGGACTTCGGTGAGAACGCCAAGCGGACCTCGCTCTTACGTAACTTCCTACCAAAACGTGGTACTGCAAGAGGGCGACCTGCTGGGTGGCCGGTACGAAATTCTGGCGCTGTTGGGCGAAGGGGGGATGGGCGCGGTCTACAAAGCCAAGGACATGGAAGTGGAACGGACCGTGGCCTTGAAGCTAATCCGGCCGGAGATGGCGAGCAACCCGGCGATTCTGGCGCGGTTCAAGCAAGAGTTGCTGACCGCACACCAGGTGACGCACAAGAACGTAATCCGCATTTACGACCTGGCGGAAGCGGACGGCGTGAAGTTCATCACGATGGAGTTTGTGGAAGGCAGGGACCTTCGACAGATCCTGAGAGAGCACGGCAAGGTCTCGCCGGAGGAGGCGGTGGAAATCATCCGGCAGGTGTGCACGGCGCTGGATGCGGCGCACACGGCGGGAATTATCCATCGCGATCTGAAGCCGCAGAACATCATGCGGGACAAGAGCGGGCGAATCCTGGTGATGGATTTTGGCCTGGCGCGATCCGTGGAATCGGAAGGAATGACGCAGACGGGGGCACTGCTGGGGACAATCGAATACATGTCTCCCGAACAGGCGATGGGCAAGCCGCTGAACCAACAGTCGGATTTGTTCGCGGTGGGATTGATCTTCTATGAATTGCTGAGCGGGAGAATGCCGTTCAAAGCCGAAACGGCGATGGCCAGCCTGCTGATGAGGAACCAGGAGCGGGCGGTGCCGCTTTCGGAGATTGATGCGACGGTGCCGGCAGGATTGAGCGACATCGTGAGCCGCTGCCTGGAACGCGATTTAAGCAAACGGTACCCGACGGCAGCGGAAATCATTACGGACCTGGATGCATGGCAGGGGAAGCGGCCGGTGATGGCGTCGATGATCATGCAGGCGCCGCCGCAATCGAGCAGGATTGCATGGAAGTGGGTGGGGCCGGCAGCGACGGTGGCGCTGGCAGCGGTGTTGTTCCTGGCAATTCCGCGAACGAGGGAGATGCTTTTCCGGCCGGCGGAGGTGGGGGGTCGTCCGGCGACAGTCAACGCGAGTTTGCCGGCCTTGTCTCAGGGAAAATTCGTGGCGGTGATGCCGTTCCGCGTGGTCGGCGATCAGGCGACGCTGGGGGACGTTGCGTATGGATTGAGGGAAGCCGTTTCCACAAAGCTGTTTGAGTTGAAAGACGTGCGGATGGCGAATTCCTCGGAAGCGGCGAAAATCGATCCGAAAACGCCGCTGGGCCAAGTGGCCAAAGAACTCGGCGTCAATATGATCGTACAGGGGACGGTGCAAGGATCCGGAGACAATTTAAGAATCACGGTCGACCTGGAAAATCTGGCGGAGAACAAGCGGGTTTGGAGCCAGGAATTTGGCGGGGTCACCGGCGACCTTTTGACCATCGAGGACCAGATATTCAATAAACTGGCGGACGCACTGGAAGCAAAATTGACGGACAAGGAATCGGCAGCGATCGCCGCCCACCCGACGGAGAATATCGAGGCGTACAACCTATACCTAAAGGGGCGAAACGCGCTGGGGGGAAATGCGGATCAAAAGACGATCCAGACGGCGATGGATTTCTTCGGCAAGGCGCTGCAGAAGGATCCGAACTTCGCGCTGGCATATTCGGGGTTGGCGGACGCCAACCTGGCAATGTACCGGCAGAAGAACGACAAGCATTGGTCCGAGCAAGCCGTGATCCAGGCGAAGCAAGCGGCGCAACTGAACGACAATCTGCCGGAAGTGCATTTCGCTTTGGGAAGCGCCTATGCGGCGACGGGACAGATAACGCAGGCAATAGCAGAGGACAAGCGCGCGCTGGACCTTGCGCCGAATTCGGATGAAGCGTACCGCCGGTTAGGCAATGCATATATGGCGAACGGACAGAAAGACGAAGCACTGAAGGCATTGAAAAAGGCCGTGGATCTGAATCCTTATTACTGGTACAACCTCTCCGGATTGGGGAATGCGTACTACAAATTCGGGGAGATGGAAAAAGCCGTTGAGACCTATCAGCAAATCGTGAACCTCGAGCCCGACAACCCGGTCGGGTACAGCGACCTGGGCGCCGCGTATCTGAGCATGGGCAAGTATGAGGAGACGATTGGGGCTTTCCAGAAATCGCTGGCAATCAAGCCGACAGCGGACGTCTATTCAAATCTTGGGACGGTTTACTTCTACCTGAAGAAGTACCCGGAAGCGGTTGCCATGTTTCAGAAGGCAGTGGAGATGAACCCGGACGACGAAGTGAACAGCGGGAATCTGGCCGATGGATACCGGCTGGCGGGAGATTCGGCTCAGGCAGCGGCAACCTATCAAAAGGCGATCACCTTGGGCTACCAGGAGCTTAAGGTGAATCCGCGGGACGCCGACGTTTCCGGAAGGATGGCGCTCTACTACGCGAAGAAGGGTGACACCGCGCAGGCAGAGCAATTTGTGAAAAGGGCGCGGGAGATCAATCCAACGGATTCCTATCTGATCTATATTTCCGCGATTGTAAAGACCCTCGGAAACAAGCCCGATGCAGCGGTCAAGGACCTGACGCTTGCCCTGCAGAAGGGATACTCGGCAAAAGAGGTGGCGGCGGAGCCGGAGTTTATGGCACTGCACTCGCGGCCGGATTATGAAGCGCTGCTGAAGAGGTATTCCGCCAAGAGCAAATAGCCAGTCCAGGCTAGACACAGCCAGCCTGCACCAAACCCTGCAAGGAATTTCAAGACTGCCTGTTCCGGATGAATGATGACACCAAGTTTGTTTGACCAGCCCGGAGGCACCGGGGTTGACGCAGGGTTTGGCGAACCATCCCAGGAAACGTGCCGGAAAGATCCAAGTATAGGAAGTTGAAAAGGTACTGGTACTTTTGCAAAAATCCAATTTTGCAAAATTTCGGCCATTGGGTCGAAGGAATGGGAAAAACTTTGCGCAGGGTGCCGAGAGAGTTTTTCAGGAGTGTTGTAACCGATTGAAAAATAGGTAGTTAAAGCGGTGGAAATCTCGAGTGTTTGGCAATGGCCCTGCAGATGTAAACACGTCTCGGTCCCCAGACCCGAGGGGGTAGGAGTGCACATGAAGGCGATGAAGGTACTATTACTAGCGATGGTTTTGGCGATGTTCTCCGCTTCCGTTCGGGCCGACGGCGTGGTGGATCCGACGATCAAGCTGGGGCCGTCTGGAGCATCGACGCACACGATGGCGGGCGAGAGCGCGCAGGATCCGCTTTTCGTCACGGATGCTTCCGGAACGAGCGACTGGTTTCTGGATAACCCGCTGATCGCAGAAAATGGCGTGGTTTACATTGAGGTGATCCCGTTCTCCGGAGAATCACTCAGCCAGTTCTTGAACGAGAGCTGGACTTGTCAGCCGGTGCCGCCGATTTCAACCGGTTGCGGTTTCCTGCCGACATTGCAGGGTTTGCTGAGCAACGCGGTGGCGCAAGGGTTTAGTCCGCTTTCGTGCACATCCTATAATCAGTCTGGGCAGCAGGTAACCGTGGCCTGCCCGGCGGTGGAAGTGGATTTCACCGGCCCGTTCACAGTGGGTGAGGACGTTTCGATCGACGTTCCGGAACCGAGCGCGTTGCTGCTGCTCGGGAGCGGTCTGCTGTTGCTGCTGGGTTTCGCGATGACGAAGAGGCGACTCGACCTAGCATTCTGACGATACTTTAAGTTCCAGCCCTTTGAGCTGCCTGCCGAAAGCAGGCAGCTTTTTTTTACTTCAGACAAATTCCATCGCGAATGTCGTCCACGCCAGCATTCCCTTCCCTTGTGGAGCGGCCTTGGGACGTAGCCGAGGAGATTGAAACCGCATAGACCAGGAGGCACGAACAGGGCACGTCAGGGCTTCGCCAACCCCGAGGAATGGGTTTCCTGAGGCTGGCACCCGAGGAGGCGGATGGTGAGAATGGCAGCCGGCACAAGGTAAATGATCGTGACGCAGGTCCACATAAGCGATCCTGCGAATTGCTGGTCCTGGAGCACAGAGAAGCCGAGGGCTGGCGGATTCTGAAGGTAGGAGGTGTAAACGACGCGGTCAGAGAAAGTGAGGTAGGCGGAAAGAATGTCGCAGGGGATAGTGGCGAGGAAAAGGTAGAGGAGGAGAGGCCAACGCGGCCAGATGGGGCTGGCAGGCCAAGGCTGAATGACGGGCCACCAGAAAAAGAAGCCAGCAAAAAGGAAGGTGGCGTGTTCAGCGAGGTGCAAAGCGGGAGATTCGAGCGCGACGGCAAAGATAGTGGGGATGTGCCAGAGGATGAGCGTCACGGAGGCAGCGAGCCAGCAGACGATGGGGTTGGAAAGGAATTTACCCACGGATTGGAGTGGATTGGAACGGAACATTGGATCGAGAAGGGCCTGCACGAAGCGCTGCGGCAGCGAGCTACGAAGCGCGAGCAGCGGAGCGCCGAGCAAGAGGAGCGCTGGACCGATCGTCATCAGGAGAAGGTGCTGGACCATGTGAGCGGTGAGAAGCTGCGCGTCCAGCATTGCGAGAGGAGAGCCGATGGCGATCCAGATCAGAAGAAGTCCCGACAAGAAGCCGATAGCACGCGACGTGGAGATTTTTCCAGCGGGATTCGCCCGGAGATTGCGCCAGCCTTTGAAGTAGAGAATGACGAAGAGAAGGCACAAGAGCGTGAGCGGGAGGGGCAGTGTCCAATGGCCGGGGACGTGATGGTTCATCAGTGGCATCGTGCGTCTAATGCTGCGGTGAAACGATAGTAGAGGAGATATGTTCGAGCGCAGCGTCGCGCGCGGGGAGATAGCCCGGGGGATGGAGGGTCATCAGAAAGGCGACGAGAGCGGTGGTTTCCGCGGGGCTGAGATTTTTCCCATAGGCGGGCATGTTACCACCGCCCTGAATCACCTGCCGAATGAGCTGATCCTGCGTGAGACGGAGAGCGACTTCATCGAGGGCCGGGCCACGCTGCCCTCCCTGGCTGCCAAGTGAATGGCAGTTGCGGCACTGCTTGAGCTGAAAGACAAGCGCGCCCTGGCGCTCGAGAGCCGTGGTGTTTTTCAGAAAACGATCGGGCACGGGATCGCCGCTCCAGGCATTCATCTGCGGGCTCCAGGGAGCGTAACCCGCGAGGTGTGTGAACGTGCCGAGGGAGATAGCGATCAGGAGAACGCTGAGGACAGCGATGGGACGACGACGCCAGTTTTTTTCACCTTCGCCAAAAAGGAATGGAAGGAAGAGGAGAGCGATGATGACCACAACCGGGCCGATCAAGAGCGCGGGCGTTTCGAGCGAGGCGGGAAGCAAGGAGAGCATGGCGTAGAGCCAGAGAAAGAAATAATCGGGGCGGGGAGCGGTCTGAATAAGGGTGGGATCGGGGCGCCCACCGGGGCCAAAGGGGCCGAAATAGAGAGCGCACGCAGCGACGGCCAGAAGAATGACAGCGGAAAAGACAAGATCCTTCCAGATGGCATAAGGGACAAAAGGCACGCCATCCTTCTCGAGAAGTTCTTCGTATTCGGCGGCATAAGTGGCGCGGCTGACGATGCGGCCGGGCATAGGCCACTCATTGATGCCCAGCTTGAGGACCATCAGAAGATGGAGGCTGACGAAGGCGATGAGCAAGCCTGGGATAAGGAAAACGTGCAGGGCGAAAAAGCGGGAGAGCGTGGCCCCGGCGATGATGGGCCCACCGAGCATGAGTTTCACGGCGAGAGGGCCGATGACCGGTACACGGCTGGTGATCGAGGCGCCGATGCCGATGCCCCAGTAGGCGTCCTGATCGAAGCGCAGGACCTGACCGCTGAAGGCCATACCAAGCGTCATGAGAAGAAGGAAGACGCCAACGATCCAGGTGAGTTCGCGGGGGAATTTGTACGCACCAAAGAGAAAGACCTGCACCATGTGAAGAAGGACGATGGCGACCATGAAGTTGGAGCCCCAGCCGTGAAGCGCACGAAGGAACCAGCCCAGGGTCACATCGTGATTGAGAACCTGCAGCGAATTCCAGGCTTCGGCGGCAGAGGGGACATAGACGAGGGCGAGCAAGATTCCGGTAAGAAGCTGAAGAACAAAAACGGCGAGGGCCGCGCTGCCGAAGACGTAAAACCAACTGGCGGTTTTGCGCGGGACGTGATGCCCGGCAGCTTCGCGGATTGCGGCGCCAAGCTGGACGCGGCGATCAACCCATTCGCCGATTTGCGTGATCACGCGCATGGGGGACGCTCCTCGCCGAGAGAAGCTATAGGATCGCCGGGCGTGGGAAGCTCTCCGGCCAGAATCGTGATCAAACCGTTTTCGACTTTGTAGGGATATTCGAAGAGGCCGCGCTCTGGCGGACCGGAAGCGCGCGAGCCGTCACGATAATAAGCGCCGCCGTGGCAAGGGCAGAGGAAGAGGCCGGACTGCGGGAACCAGCGGACGGGACATCCGAGGTGCGCGCAATTGACGGCGAAGACCTGGAATTGCTGGGCGGAGATGCGGCGCACCCAGCAGGCGGTGTTGACGGTCTGGCCGTCGGCGGGCATGACGAAGGGGTTCCTGAAAGTGGCGAGGCGCGTTTCGCCTTCGGGAAATTCGCTGATCGGGCCGATAGGCACCCAGGACAAATAGGAATTTGCGCGGCCGCGCGTGACGGCGGAAAAGAGGTAGCGAACAATCGGGACGGCGAGGCCGATGGCGACCAGGCCGTTGAAGAAGACCCCGAGCTTCATGAGAAGTCCGCGGCGAGAGATGGTGTTTTCATCGGGCATGAGGAAGCGCTCCTAGGGTTGCGAGTTGCCGGAAGCGGGATAGGGCTGGCCCGGCGTGGAAACGCGATGCGAGGCGAGCCAGGCAACAACGTCGGTGATTTCCTGATCGGACATGGGCCTGCCGGGAAGATCGTTGCGCCAGTCGGGAGCGTTGCGATCCGGGCGCCCGACGATGGTCATAGTGCGGAGTTCCTGATCGGTGAGGAGAGCGAGGAACGAGTTGCCGGTGATGGAACTTCCCTTCGGGCCGCCGCGGCCATCCGGGCCGTGGCAGGATTGACAGAAAGTCTTGTAGACCGCTTCGCCGCGGGCGGCGTCGCCAGGAAACCTAGCAGCGTAGGAAGGCGGGTTGGCGCCATCGAGAATGCCGAGTTTGCTCCAGCGAGCGCGAATTTGCGTGACGAGGACGTCGATCTGCTTGGCGGTGAGCATGCCACCGGCGCTTTGTCCGAAAGCAGCCATCGAGGTGCCGGGAATGCCGTAGGTGACGACTTTGCGCAGGGTGTCTTCATCAACGATCGCGAGATAGACCGGATCGGAGAGCGCGACCGCGGCGCCGCCATGACCATCACTGCCATGGCAACCGGAGCAGTTTGTGGCAAAGAGAACATTAAAGTCGAGAATTTCTTCCGGAGGGAGAGATTCCGCGCCCGTGGCTGGGCGGCCCGGCGCAGAATCGCAACCGGAAAACCAAAGAACGCCCGCGGCGAAAGCCAAAAGGATATGCGCCGTAGCTTTCAAAGTTGCTTCTCCCCACCGTCTTTTTTGTGCATCAAGCCGGGGGCTTCAATGCCAGCGCGGAAGGCGAAAGGAATGTTTTCCTTTGTTGGGATTCGATGCTGGCGCATCACGATGAGGCCAGCGACGACACCGAAACCGATCTGGGAAGCAGCGAACCAATACCAATTGATGAGACTTTCGAGCAGAGGGTTCAGAAGGCCGAGGAGGGAGGAAAGGAGTCCGGACCAAAGCAGGGGCGCGATGACACCTCCGAGCAAGATGGGCCTGCGCGGGAACATGGGGAGCATGGCGCCGTAGAGCAGGCCGACCAGGGTAGAGCCGGTGGCGTGGAAGATAAGCGCGACGAGGAAGGTGTTCCCGTGGAAGGCGTTGAGTTGAGCCGGATCGAGGCGAAACGGTTCTTCGAAAACGATGGCTCCCAGCAGGTTGATGGGGTACCAGATGCTGCCGGTTTTAATGAGACCGAAAGTACAGGCGAGAACCGCCATGGCTACGCTGCCGGCCCAACCTCCTTTGATGCCCGCGGAAATCGGATAGGTCTCGAGCGGCAGCCAAGCACGGACCGGTTCGGGAGCGGTGGGAAAGCGCTCGACACGCGGGCGTTCGGTGCGAATGGGGATTTCGCGGGGCACGACGGGCACAACTTCCTCGTGTTCGCGCGGGAGGACTTCTCGAAACCAGCCGACACAAGCGGCAACGGAAAGAAACGCGCCAAGAATACTAATTGAGGCGCTGGTGAGGAGTCCGGCGAATAGAAGAACGAAGCCAAGACCAAGGACGAACGGCCAGGCGGTAGGAGCAGGGAGATGGATTTCCGAGGGAACAGCGGCGCTTGCATCGATTCGATTGACGGAAGATTGAGCGGACATATTTTCCTCAACGGCCCAGGATGTAAATGACGGTAAAGACGACGACCCAAACGGCATCGACAAAATGCCAATACATGGAGAGCACCTGAACGCGCAAGGAATGCTCGGGGCCAACGCGGCCGGCAAGGCCAAAGAGCAGGACGATCACGAGCATGATGAGGCCGGCAGTGACGTGAAAGGCGTGGAGGCCGACGAGGGAGTAGTAGGTGGTGCCAAAGAGATTGGTGGAGATGGTGAGGCCTTTGTCATAGATGAGGTGATGCCACTCGTGACCGGTGCCGTAGAGGAAGAGGCCGCCGAGCAGGGCGGTGAGGAACCAAGCGAAAAGGAAAGCTCCGCGATTGCCGGCTTCGAGGAATTTTTCGGCGAAGTGAATGGTCACGCTACTGGAGAGCAGGCAAACGGTGAAGAAGATGGGCGGCTCGAGGACTTCGCGGGGCGTGGGACCGGAGAGACTTTTGCCGATGTAATAAATGTAAGCGACGACGAAGATCGTAAAGATGGACGATTCGCCGATGATGAGGCCGGCCATGCCGACCTTGCCACGATGGGGAAGCGTCCACGATTGGGGCGGTGATGGGACGGCGGCGGCAAGTTCGCTCATGCGCGGCTCCTGTTACTCATATTGGCTATCCGGATCTTCGGGGTGTTTGAGATCCCAAAGCGGGCGGCGGCTGGAAACGATTGGGATAACGGCGAAATTGTAGGAAGGAGGAGGAGAGCTTACGGACCATTCGAGAGTCCAAGCGTCCCAGGGATCGTTTCCGGCGTCACGGCCTTTGAAATAGGAGTAGATCATGTTGCCGACGAAGATGAGCGTGGCGATGGCCTGAACAAAAGCGCCGATCGTGCAGAGCAGATTCCAGATTTCCCAACCGCGGCCGGGCTCGTAGGTATAGATGCGACGAGGCATGCCGAGCAGGCCGGGGATGTGCATGGGATCAAAGGTGAGATGGAAACCGATGACGAAAAGCCAGAAATGCCATTTGCCCAAGGTTTCGCTGAGCATTTTGCCGGTGATTTTCGGGTACCAGTAGTAGAAGGCGGCAAAGAGAGCGAAGAGGATGCCGCCGACGATGACGTAATGGAAGTGGGCAACGACAAAGTAGGAATTGCCGAGCTGCCAGTCGAACGGCGCGCAGGCGAGCATGATGCCGGTGAGGCCCGCGACGAGAAACTGGAAGAGAAAACCGATGCAGAAGAGCATCGGGGTTTTGAACTGAATTTTGCCGCCCCACATGGTGCCGAGCCAGTTGAAGATTTTAATTCCGGTGGGAACACCGACGACCATCGAGGTGATAGTGAAGAAAGCGTTGGCGGGAGAGCTCATTCCGATGGTGAACATGTGGTGAGCCCAGACGCTCATGCTGACAAAACCGATGGTGACGGTGGCACCGACCATGACGGGATAGCCAAAGATAGGCTTGCGTGAAAATACGGGAACGACTTCGGACATAAAGGCGAAACACGGGATGATAAGAATGTAGACTTCAGGATGGCCGAAGATCCAAAAGAAATGCATCCAGATGGCGGCGGAGCCACCAGCTTGCGTGTCGAAGAAATGCCCTCCAAGATAGCGGTCAATCAGAAGCATGATCTGCGCCGCGGAGAGCGGAGTAATGGTGATGAGCACCATGCCGGACATGACTAGATTAAGCCAAGCGAATAACGGCATGCGACTGAGCTTCATGCCCGGGCAACGGAGGCAAAGGATGGTGGCAATGAGGTTGATAGCGGTCGCAACGGAGCCAAATCCGGCGACCAGGACGGCGATGGTCCAGTAGTCGGAACTGTGGCCGGGAGAAAAGGCGCGTGCGGTGAGCGGAGCGTAGGCCCACCAGCCGACGTCAGGAGCGGTGCCGGCGCCATAGAGGCCGTTGCCGCCGAGAAAGCTGAAATAGAGGAGAAAACCGGAGAAGGCACTGAGCCAGAAACTGAAGGCATTGAGGCGGGGAAAGGCCATATCGCGCGCGCCGATCATCAGGGGAACGAAGTAATTCGCAAAACCGAAGAGGACTGGCATAGCCACGAAGAAAATCATAGTGGTGCCGTGCATGGTGAACATGCGATTGAAGACCTGAGGGGAGACGAAATTGTTCTGAGGGACGATCAGCTGGATGCGGAGGATCATGGCTTCGATCCCGCCGATGACGAGAAAGAGGAGAGCGTAGACGATATAGAGGATGCCGATACGCTTGTGGTCAACGGTGGTGATCCACTCATGCACGAGTTCCACCCAGGGGCGGGAGGCAACTCCCTGGGCGCGAATGGCAATTGCATCCGAAGCCATAATTCGTCCTCCAGAAAATCCAGCTAACGCAGCGTCTCGAGGTAATTCACGAGCGCGTCGAGATCGTTGTCCGTGAGTTTCATTGACGGCATCAAGGAGCCGGGTTTCAAGGCGTCCGGATCCTGAATCCACAGGCGAAGATTTTCGCGGGTATTTTCGGCTGCGCCGGAGGCAAGCGTGGCGCGGCTCATCAGGTGCGTGAGATCGGGGCCAAAACGTCCATTGGCCGGGGTGCCGGCGACAGCGTGGCAGTTGATGCACGCGGTGGTTTCGAAGACGTGGCGGCCGGCGGCGACGCTGGCGTCGAGATTGGCCGGCGGCTTTTGCGCCTGAACCCAAGCGGAAAATGATTGCGGAGTATCAACATAGACGCGGAGAAGCATTTTGGCGTGCTGTGTGCCGCAATACTGGGCGCATTGGCCGAGGAACAGGCCAGTCTGGTGCGGGTCCAACCACATTTCATTCACGCGATTTGGAATCAAGTCGGTTTTGCCATTCAATTGGGGAATCCAGAAGCTGTGGTCGGTGTCCGCGGAGAGCAACTTAAGGTAGGTCGGAGTTGGGTGAGTTGGATCGCTAACAGGGATGTGGAGCTCGTTGGCGGTGACGACGCCGAGCGAGGGATAACGAAACTCCCACCAGAATTGATGGCCGACGGCGACGACGTCGATGGCGGAGGGGGGCTTGGCGGCGTCCTGAATGGCATGGATGACGCGGGCGCTGGCGAGGAACAAAACGACAACAATCAAGGTGGGGATGACCGTCCAGGCCAGCTCGATTTGCGTGCTGCCATAGACCTGCGCGGGTTCGTGAGAAGGATCACTGTTTTTGGCGCGGAACTTGACGAGGACGTAAACGAGGAGGGTGAAAACGGTGACAAAGATCAGAGCGGTGATGAGCAAGACGAATAGGGAAAGGTGGTCAATCATGTTCGCAGGAGTGGAGCGGGGGACAAAAATATTGGGAACGGGATTGTCCGGAGGGGCGGGAGCGGCGACACAAAGACCAGCAGCGAGAAGGAGGCCAACAACAAGCAAGAGAATGCTGAGCAGGCGGTGTGTGGCGCCTGGGCGTTGGGAATTGAACGAGGCTGAGTTCATTTGGCGTTTCAGAGCATCCGGGCAAGCCGTGCAAGCCCGGACGACGAGTTGGATTTACTTAAGACAATTAAAGATGAAAATTATTAGCGCCTAAAAAGAAAACGTGGAGATTCGATGAAATTGCCGAACAATGATTCCACGACCAGGACGGGAAGGGACAGACGCATCCTCCTGTTCTCTTCCCGGACGGAGAGGAGGACCGGGAAGCCGAGAAGCCCAGAAGCGCCCGGCCGCAAGCGGAACGCCTAAGGTCGGCACCGTCAGGAGAACTTCCCCTGGAGGTGGAATCATACTCCAGAGCATAATCGAGGACAACGACCTATGTGCGCAGGCGTGGAGGCGGAGTGGAGAGAAGGTTGGGAAAAAGGCCCCGGAGAGAGACATCCTTTTCCACCGAAACCGGCGGCCTTGAGGTAAAATTCGCAGGAAAAATGAACCGGGTCCCCCGGCCCGAACACTCCAGACGATCGAAATACAGCGGAACTCATGGCGCCGGAAAGCAGAGAGTGCCCGAAGTGTCACGCGGCGAACGAATCCACCGCGCCGACGTGTGCAGCTTGCCAGACGCCCCTTCCCCTAAGTGACGCGACCTTCCTGGGAAATGAAGACGCCGACGAAAACGCAACGATTGCGGGCGAGGCAAATCGCAGCGACCTAACGGACATTTCCGGAGCGCAGGGCTGGTCGCAACCGGTAGCTCCGCCGAACGCCACAGGAGTGCGCAGCGGCCGACTGCCGAACGGGATACGACTGGGGAAACGCTACGAAATCGTGCAGATGCTGGGAGAAGGGGGGATGGGAGCGGTCTATAAAGCGAAAGACCTGGAGCTGGAGCGGTTGGTAGCGCTGAAGGTGATCCGGCCGGAGCTGGCGGTCCACGAAGAGATTCTCCAGCGATTCAAGCAGGAAATCATCCTGGCGCGGAAGATCACGCACAAGAATGTGATCCGCATTTTCGACCTGGGCGAAGCCGACGGCGTTAAATTCATCACGATGGAGTTCATTGAGGGGAAGGACCTGGCTTCGCTGGTAAAAGAGAAAGGAAGACTGAGTTACGAGCAGTGCGCGGACGTCATTTACCAGACTTGTACAGCGCTGGACGCGGCGCATTCGGAAGGGGTGGTGCACCGCGACCTGAAACCCCAGAACATAATGGTGGAAAAGAACGGGCGCGTGATCGTGATGGATTTCGGGATAGCGCGGACGATGGAGCAGGGCGGAGGAATGACACACACGGGCGCGGTGATCGGCACGCCGGATTACATGTCGCCGGAGCAGGTGATGGGCGAACATGTGGACGCGCGATCCGACCTGTTCACGTTGGGAATTATTTTGTATCAACTGCTGGTGGGGCAGCTTCCCTACAAGGCAGACACAATACAAGGAGCGATGTTCAAGCGGACGCGGGAGAAGCCGCGAGCTCCGGCGGAAGTAGATGCGACTGTGCCGGCGCTGCTGAGCGACATCACGGCGAAGTGCATGCAGATGGATCCTGCGCGGCGGTATCAGAGCGCGCTGGACATTCAGAAGGACATCGATTCGTGGCGCGGGGGCTCGACAAAGCGGATCGATTTGCCGGTGGAAAAACCGCCGGAACCCGTGGCGAAGGCGCGTTCGCGGGCGACGATGCTGATGGTGAGCGCAGCGCTGGCGGTGCTGCTGGGCGCAGGAATTTATGCCGGAAAGAGGTATTTTGCGCCATCGGGCGGAGCCGCGACACCAGCCGCGCCGCTGCATTCACTGGCGATCCTTCCCTTTCACAATGGGACGTCCGATCCAAAGCTTGATTGGATCGGAGCGGCGATGGCGGACATGCTGAGCACGGACGTGGGGCAATCGGCCAGCGTGCGAGCGGTATCTTCCGAGCGGGTGGGTCAGGTGATGAAAGACCTGCATCTGACGCCGCAATCGAACCTGGACACCTCGACGATCGGACGAATCGCGAATCAGAGCAACGTGGATACGGTGGTTTCCGGGAGTTACGTGCAACTTGGGGACCAGATTCGCATCGACGCGCGAATCCAGGACCTGAAGCGCGGGCAAACGACAAATATCAAGGAGGAGGCATCCGGAGAAAAAGAGATTTTCGCGGCGGTGGACCGGCTGGCAGGGCAGATTCGCGAAAATCTTGCGGTGTCGAAGAGCTTGCTGAAAGAGCTGCAGGAACATGCGTTCAAGCCTTCGACTTCATCGGTGGAGGCGCTGCGGGAGTACAACCAGGGGTTGCAGGAGGCGCGGGCGGGAAACAACGGGGCGGCGGCGCAAAGCTTCCAGGCGGCGATCAAGGAAGACGGGCAGTTTGCGCTGGCATACGCGAACCTAGGGCAGGCATATTCGGAGATGGGCCAGGATGAGGACGCGGAGCCGGCCGCTAAAAAGGCGGTGGACCTGAGCGCGAACCTGCCGATGCAGGAGAAGTACCTGATTCAGGCGAATTACGACCGCATTGAGAAGGACTATGCAAAAGCGATTGAGGCGTATCAGAACCTGGTGAAAGTGTCGCCAAAGAACAGCGATTACCTTTTCGAGCTGGGGACGGCATACGAGAACACGGGGGACTACGAAAAGGCGAGAGACATGTTCGCCAAAGTGGTGGACCTGGACCCGAAGCGCGTGGCCGGACTGCTGGCGATGGGCCGGGTGCAGATCGAAAGCGGGAATCCCCAGGCGGGGCTGGACTTTTTGTCGCGAGGACTGGCGCTGGCGATCGAAAACCAGGACGAAGCGGAACACGCGCAAATCCTGCAGGCGATGGGCGTGGCGTATTCGATGATGCAGCGGCCGGACGACGCGCTGAAGAACGTGCAGGAATCGCTGGCGATCAAGACGAAGCTGGGGATGAAAAAAGGAATTGCGGACAGCCTGCAGATGATCGGGTCGATTTATGACGGCATGGGGAAAGCGGAACTGGCGCTAAGAAACTACAACGACGCACTGACGATCCGGCGGGACATCGGGGACAAACAGGGCACGGCAAACGTGTTGAGCGACCTGGGCGACTTTTATGTGGAACACGGGAAATATGACGATGCGCTGCGGCTCTTCAAGGAATCGCTGGAATCGCAGATCGAGATTCACAACGACCTGATGCAAGGGCAAGTGCTGAACAACATCGGGAACACGTACCTGGCGAAAGGCGATTATGAGAACGCGCGCACCTATTTTGAGCGGGCGCTGCAAGTGCGCGAAAAGCTGAAGATGCCGGCGGACATTGCCGACACGCTGCACAATCTGGCAGAGACCTCGCTGCGGACGGGGCAGTTCGAGCAGGCGCAAGATCAATATTTGAAGGCGCTGGATATCCGGCGGTCGTCGGGAGACGTGCGAGGCGCGGCAATCGAATCCTCGGGGCTGGGCGCGTTATTCGGATATCAGGGCAGATTCGGCGCGGCGGTGGGAGCGGAACAGGACGCGATGAAGGGATTAAGCGAGGTAAAGGAGCAGGGATTCTGGTGGACGGAGATTCAGAGCGCCTACGGACGGGCGCTGGCGGAGGCAGGGCGCGGCGACGAAGCGGAGAAAGCACTGGCAACAGCACTGAATTCGGCCCGCGCAGACAAGAGCGAACCGCAGATTGCGGCGGCATTGAGTTATCAGGGGGACAACGCTTATTACGGCGGAGATTTGAGGGCCGCGGCGGGGTTGTATCAGGAAGCCACGCAAGCGGCGGCAAAGAGCGGAGACGCGCACCTGGTGCTGCTGAGCAAAGTGAACCAAGCCAAACTGGCAGTGGCGGCGGGAAGATACGGCGCGGCGGCAAACGATTTGCGGACGCTAGGAGACGATGCCGATGCGTTGGGATTGAAATATTTATCAACACAGTGCCATTTGCTGCGCGGCGAGGCACTGATCGGAACGAAGGATTTTGCAAACGCGGAGAGAGAACTGAAGATGGCGGCGCTGCGAAGCGAAAAACTGGGGATGCGCGCGCTTGCGGCCCAGAGCCAGTATCAATGGGGACGTGCGCTGGAACAATCCGGGAAAACCACGGACGCTCAAGAACATTACGCCGAAGCGAAACGAGCCGCGGAAGATGTGGAGAAAGACACGCAGGGAACGGCGGTTACAAAGCGGTATGACCTGGCGCCGATTTTCAGCGGGAAAAGCTAGCCGGCGGAGGAATCATCCACGGTTGCAAGGGACCAGAGTTTGAAGTCCCCAATTTCGAGACGATTCCACAATCGAGTTTAGCGGCCTGCGCGACGAAGCGTGAACACGCCGATCAATAATCCGCTCAGCAGAAGTGTCAAGGAGCGAGGCTCCGGGACATTGACGGGAGCAGTGATGGTCGCGGAGTAATTTTCGAAAAGATCGATCAGCGTTCCATCCTCCAGCACGACGCCGAGGTCAAAGGTGCCAGAATTGAAGGAGCTGGGAACCGAAGGGTCGGCCGAGAAATTAAAGAGCGTGCCAATCAAAGAAGCTCCGTCCGGAAGCGTTCCACCCAGACTGCTAAAGGCGTCAAAGACGGAAGCATCGGCGGTGCCGCCGGAAAAGGAACCGGAAGGGGTGACGTAGGCGGCTTGAATAGCTTCGCCGCTGTTATTGGTAACGTCGTATTGCCATGTGAGGGTGTCGCCAGGAGTGCCGGTGAGATCGGCGTTCACGAGGGCAAAGGTGATCGAGCCAGTGCCGGCCGACACCGTATCCGCCTGAGCCACACCAGCGAAAGTCGCCAGGCCCAAGCAACCAATGAGGATTCCAAAGAGCATTCGATAGAGCATTGGCGATTTCCTTTCGATTAGCGGGGAACAAAATTCTATATGACCGGCTGAGGTAGTACCAATAGTCCTCGGGTTATAGTCCTGGTTCATCATGGTCGCATCCTTCAGTAGTTAATCACTTGAGCAGCCGAGAAAGTGTAGTGGGTGCCGGAGGCATCGCTAAGCGTGCCGTTTTCCGTGAGGAGAAAACGGGTAACGCTTGTTGGGACGTTCAAGAATAGCCGGACCGTGACGGCTTGGCCGACGTTGAGATTGCCCAGGTTGTCCGGCAGGGCGGGTGAGAGGGAAGTATTCAGGGTGACGGTGCCGGTTCCAGCGAGGGTGCGGAAAACCAGGCTGGTAATCGCGACATTGATGTCCACGCCAGTGCCGGAGTTCGCGATCTGGACATCCTGGTAAAAGACTCCATTTTGCGTACCGGAGCCAAGCGGTTTGATGGTGCTTCCGGGTTTGCCGCCAGCAACCACCGCCAGAGAGGTGCTGGTGTCAGAGGCGGGGGAGAAGGTGGAGTCGCCGGCGAAGGAGTAGGTGATGGTATAGGGCGTTGTAGAGGCGGGAATGGAGGCCGTTGGGAACTGCAGGGAGAAGGCGCCGTTGCCGCCGATGGTGGCGATCTGTTTGGCGCCGTTGATGGCAACAGACACAGTTTCGCCGCTGGGCGGGTATTGCGTGCCGCTGGCAATGGTGCCGCTAAGAGAAATAGAGGAAGTTCCCACGGGAATGGATTGCGAGGGCTTGATGCCGCTGAAAGCCGCCGGGAGGGCCTGCACCGTGATGCTACCGATCGAGAGAATCTGCTGGCCGGCGAAGACGACCGTGCTGGAACAAATGTAGGTGCCGCTGGAGGAAGAGGCGCTCTGCACGTGGAGACTCAGGTTCGCGCCGGGACTGAGGTTGCCGAACGAGCAGTTGAGGACCTGACTGCCGACAGCGCCGGTGATCGTGCAAGAACCGGGGCCGGAGTAAGCCGGAGAGATGGACCAGTTGATGTTGGCGCCAGCCGGCAGCGGGTTATTGAGCGAGGCATTGCTGGCTGTGGCGGACAGCGAGTTGCTGACCGCGATGGTGAAGCCGATGGGACTTCCCGCGTTGACCGGAGAAGCGTCGGACGTGGTGGTGACGGTGACGACGGGCGTGTTAACCGGCGGGATGGCGACGACGACGTCGTTGAAGACGCGCGTTTTGCCGCCGATGCCCGCGTCCACCTTCTTGTTCGGATCGTAGAACGTGGTGATATCGAACACGAACTG
>JAJPIE010000083.1 GCA_021324935.1 Acidobacteriota bacterium | reverse complement strand
TTCGTATTTCAAGGGTCCGGATGCCGTCTGGGTGAAACTGGTAATCCCGACCGCCCCCAAGGGCATTGGCATCGATCAGTTTGGCCCGTTGGATACTCAAACCAGCACTACGGTAAGGCGATAAGCACCTGATTCGCGAGCGGAACAAAGCCCCCGGCGCGCCCCAGGGCTTTGTTGTGCGGCGGAGAGTCCGTTCAAAATCGATCTTTCGCGACGTTGAGATGGAATGAGGCTGGCAGGTCGCGGATAGAGCGTCAGCCCCGTGCGTTCAATTCTCCGAAGGCCGGTCCAATCGATCGATCCGTAGGAACTCTACAGGCCCGCGCGCGGACTCTATCCTGAAGCCCAAGGCTTGCATGATCTCCGGCCAGACCGAAACCCCGGGTGCGGAAGGTCCCACGTCAATAGTTGTTGGGGCAATATCGTAGACGCCCGTCATACCCGTCCGATCAAACACTATCCGGCCATCCCGGCCCTGCATCGGAGCAATGAGTCGACTAATCGGAATCGCCGTCGCCACAAGCCGAACGATGCCGGTCGTTCGGTCCAAAGCCATATCGAAATTCCCCCGCGATCCCGATACAAGAGAAAGCTGCGTTGGGGTTTGGTCCACCGATAGCTTAACGCGACCCTCTTTCGCTGAATATATGTTGTAGATCGACGCTTCTTTCATAGAACGCGTCACCGCAAGGTGAAACCGATCCGCCATCAGATTCCGGAGCATCGTTTCCAGAACGGGGGCCTCACCGTTTTGCAATTGTTGCAGGCTGTAGTCGGGCGTTCCGGAAGGAAGAGTCGCCTGGATGTGAAAGGCAGTCTTTTGAATCCAGTCGGGGCCACCTGCAATCAACTTCAGATCCAAGGCAGCAGCGCAGGGCTGGCCATACGCTGTCGCGATGAGACGGAACACTGTAACTGCAACGATCCGGATGCGCCCGGGCGTAAGCTCGAAGCTCCCACTGCAAGGCATGATCCCCGTAAATCCCTTCGCAGCTGCCGTGCGCAACTCCTCGGGAGGAACGGACCGAACCGATGCGACCTCGAAGCTCCGTGGCTCGCTGTCCAACTGAGCCTGTGGGGTTTGCCCCAGAGCGGCCGTTATCCCGAATACCGCTAAGAGGTGCGGTATCAATTTCAATGCTTTGGCCACTCGATAACTGATTAAAGGCATCTCAACCACGCGGAGACGAAAAAGCCATTCTACACAACCTTACAGGCCGCAGCCGGCAGCGCTGCCCTGCGACGCGCAATGGCGCAAAATATCTCTAGCGCAAGCCAGCCCAAAAAGTTCTTCTGCCCGAATCCGCCCGGCCGGCGGCGACGACCATTGCGGCGTTCATGAACTT
Organism: Acidobacteriota bacterium; assembly: GCA_021324935.1. Lineage (GTDB taxonomy): Bacteria > Acidobacteriota > Terriglobia > Acidiferrales > UBA7541 > Acidiferrum. The sequence continues at coordinate 27,801 of JAJPIE010000083.1, read as the reverse complement.
CGAACCATGGAGAATAGCAAGAATGCGAGTGAATTCGACGACAATCAACAACAGCAGCGGAGCTTCAGCCCGCAGCGCCGCGACGTAGCAGCAGCCCGCACTGGCTGGCGCAGCGGCTGGCCGCTGGACCGCTCTTTTCCGTTTACGTCCGTGTCCGAGCAATCCGTGACCGGTCCTTCGAAAAGCCGATTCGTCACTCGCGTTTTCGGCTCCGACTCTCTGAAAACAAAGCGCCCTCAATCGGGCTCCGCGGATCCTGGGAGTATGCTGAAACCGGATGGCGTCCCTTTCGCACAATCCTCTCCTCTTGTGTTCACCCAAGCCCTGCCGTCCCGACTCCCGGCGATGCCATCCGTGCGCACCCCCGAGATACCAAACGAACCTAGATGTGCTTAGTTTTGAACGATCGCATCCTCCGAAGATTTCAACTGGACCGCCGGTCCAGCCACGAGCCGCCCGGACAGACGGCTCCCGCGATTCGCTACAGGCGGGCCTCGGCCGCCCCCAGGATCTGTCCCGTTCCCGAATCCTGCAAGAACGCCACCGCCCGCCAGGGCCGGGCATTCTCATTCTTCAACGGAAGCGTCAGCTCTTTGGCGAACGTGCCATGCGCGGGGAGACTCGCGACCCGAATGAGATTTCTGACCACCGCGACGTGCCCCAGCGTACGTCCGGAGTTTTCACCGCGCGTCACCTGCGACTGTGCCGGGTCGTTGGCGAGCGCCAAATACAACTCGGCCGGGCGCATCCGATCGCCTGCCTCCAAGGAGACCTTCACCTCGGACCCGACATGCTGTGCGCGCACCGAAACAGCCGCTTTGGGGCGTGTTTCGGCGCGCAGGATGCCGGCACGAATCGCACGCTCGTCGCTCCCGACGAAATCCGCCTGTCCATCCATGACGAGCTGCGGCGTGTAGGCGCCCTCCAGGTGCAAGTGCCTCACATACTCTTGCTGTCGCTCTGTGAACAAGGGAGACGAGTACGGGTCAGTCCAGCCCAGCCGGTTCCAATAGTCGACGTGCTCGCTCAGCACGATCAGATCGGCTCCGGAAACCGGCTGAGTTCGGTCGAAGGTTTCCAGAAGACGGTCGGCGGGCGGGCAACTGGAACAACCTTCGGACGTGAACAATTCCAGCAGGATCGGACGCCGCGGCCCGGCTGGTTCCGCGGATCCTCCAGCCAGAACCAGCGCGGCGAACAGCGTCACATACCGGGTAATCATAAGTGGTCTCACAGATATTATCGCGGTCATTTGTGAAGTGCCGGCCAGTTCTGGTTGGCCTTCTGGATGTTACCGGGCACATCTTGCGCCCACTTCTGTTGCACGCTCTTGCTGTAGTTCAGGTACAGCTTGCCGTCCACGATGCGCCAGGCTTCGGGATCGATGGACGCCGTGTGTCCCTTACTGACGGCATAGGAACAGTAGCCGCCGTATTGGGGCGCGTATTGCGAGGGATTGGCGGCGAACTGGTCGCGATGGGCGGCGGTGGCGAAGCGCCAGGTGGCGCCCATCCAGGCAAAGGTGAATTGCTCCGAGCCTTTTACAGGTTTCTGGTCCGTGAAGTAGGCCACCGGGTCGTAGCCGCGAATGGCTACGCCGCTGCCGTCCTGGAAGACCGGATCGGCTTTGTCGGCGAATGCGGCGGTCACGGATACAAGAAGGACGGCGGCGGCCGCCAGTTTGTGAGAAGAAAGAGTGAGCTTCATGCCAGTTTATCCTTCGGGGATTGCCGGTTATTCCCGGAATAAATGGGACGCGATCACGGATTTGCACGAGTGACTGGAGCGGGCATGAAGAAACTGGACGGAAAAAATGTACTGGTGACTGGGGCATCGTCGGGCATTGGCCGGGCGATCGCGATTCGCTTTGCCGAAGAAGGCGCCAATGTGGCGATCAACTATCGCAGCGGGTCGGAACAGGCGGAAATCACGCGGACTATGGTGCGCGATGCATACACAGCCACCGGCCGGCCGGACCGCCGCGAGCTGCTGGTACAGGCGGATGTCGGCAATGAGGACCAGGTGCGGGCGATGTTTGCAGGCGTGCTCTCGGAATTCGGGCGGCTCGACGTGCTGGTCAACAACGCCGGTATTCAGAAGGCCGCAGCGAGCCAGGAGATCGAAATGGCGGACTTCGACAGGGTTCTGAATGTTAACATACGCGGGCCGTTTCTTTGCGCGCGCGAAGCTATCCGGCATTTTCTGTCGCGGCCGGGCGGCGGCGTCATTTTGAACAACTCGAGCGTGCACGAGACGATCCCCAAGCCCAAGTACCTGCCCTATTCGGTAAGCAAAGGCGGATTGGAAAATATGACGCGCACCCTGGCGCTCGAATACGCCGGCCGCGGCATTCGGGTGAACGCTGTGGGCCCCGGCGCCGTGGTGACGCCTATCAACCGGGCCTGGATCGACGACCCGAAGGCGCGCGGGGAAGTGGAGAGCCATATTCCGATGGGGCGCGCGGCGTGTCCGGAAGAGATCGCGTCGGTGTTCGCGTTTCTGGCTTCCGAGGATGCGTCGTATATCACCGGCCAGACGCTGTATGCCTGCGGCGGATTGACGCTCTATCCGGAATTCCGAACTGCGTGGTCTTCTGGAGAGTGAGAGGGGAATCGCCATGGAAGAGAATCGCATCGTTCTGATTACCGGAGCCAAGGGCGGGCTCGGCAGTTTCGTGACAGAAGCCTTCCTGGCGGCGGGGGACACCGTGATCGGCACGTCGAAGTCGATCCGGACGTCCGATTTCGCGAATCCGCGATTTGTCGCCATGGCGGCGGACCTGACGGACGCCGCCTCGACGCGCCAACTGGTGGATTCCGTGATGCAGCGCTTCCAGCGAATCGACGTCCTGGTGCACGTGATGGGCGGGTTTTCCGGAGGAAAGCCGGTGGAGGAGACGGATGACGCCACCTGGGACCGTATGATGAATCTCAACCTCCGCTCCGGTTTTCATATTCTGCGAGCCGTGATCCCGGCGATGCGCGCGGCGGGGAGCGGCCGCATCGTGGCGATTGCCAGCCGAGCGGCGGTGGAGCCCGCGGCCGGCATCGCGGCCTACGGTGCTTCCAAAGCCGCGCTGGTGTCGCTCATCAAATCGGCGGCATTGGAGAACAAAGACCGGGGCATTACGGTGAACGCCATTCTCCCCGGAACCATGAACACGGATGCCAATCGCAAAGCCGACCCCGCGGCCGATTTTTCGCGGTGGGCTCCGCCGGAGCACGTAGCGGATCTGGCGGTATTTCTTTCTTCGGAAGCCGCAAGCCAGATCACCGGCGCGGCGATTCCGGTCTACGGAAAAGAGGCCTGACATGGCGGCCGAACTGTTTGTCCGGGCCTTGACGTGGTACGCGGCCGTGGGAGCGCTGTTTGCGGCTGCATTTGTCTGGCGCGGTGTCTCGCGGATCGACGGACAGGCGGCCGGCGCCGGCCTGGGCTTCCGGCTCATCCTTCTTCCCGGAGTTACGGCTTTGTGGCCGGTATTGCTCCGCCGGTGGATTCGAGCTCAATCATGACCCGACCTCTGCGGCGCGCGCATCGATCCATCTGGCTGGCGCTCTCGGCCGTTCTTCCGTCGCTGCTGGCGGCGGGCCTGGCGTTGCGGCCCGCTCCGGTAGCGGATGAGCGAATGACGGAGCGCATCACCTTCCGGCTGCCGAATGGAACGGAAATGGTGGCGGACAGCCGGGAGCTTTGGGGAAATGCGGTGGATGCGCCGGACCCGCTGATTTATTGGTCTGAGACAGGTACAAAGTCGATTGCCGAAGCCCAACTGGCCGGCAGCCTGCACCAGGGCCGCCGGGCCGCGATTCCGGTGCCTTCGAGCGGCGGCTATCTTCTGTTATACAGCCTGGCCCATCGGGAAGTGCTGGCAAGCGCACCGACTCCGCAGGAGATGCCATGAGCGTGCAATATCGGGCGATTGGTTGGAACCGGCAGAAACGCTTTTACGACGCGATTCTGGTGGGATCCGTACTGCTGTATCTGGCGCTGTTCGCCGGCATCGGCGCCTTGGTCCATCCGAATGCGACGGCCGAAACACTGCTGATCCGCGGATTCGGAACGGCGGCCATCCTGCTGCTGCATGTCATTCTCAGCATCGGCCCGCTATGCCGGCTGAACCGCCGCTTTCTGCCGCTGCTCTACAATCGCCGGCACCTGGGCGTCACCATGTTTCTGCTGGCGCTGGTGCACGGAGTATTCTCGATCGTGCAGTTTCATGCGCTCGGCGACCGGAATCCGCTCGTGAGCGTATTCGTCAGCAATTCGCGCTACGGCAGTTTTTCCCAATTCCCGTTTGAGAGCCTTGGGTTCTTCGCGCTGCTGATTCTGTTTGTCATGGCCGCGACCAGCCATGATTTCTGGCTGAACAATCTGACGCCGGCAATCTGGAAGCGGATCCACATGGCGGTCTACCTGGCGTACGCGTTGCTGGTGGCCCATGTCATGCTCGGCGCGCTGCAATCGGAACGCGACCCGCTACTGGCTGGGGTTCTGGCCGTAGGGTTGGGCGCGGTTCTGATCCTGCACCTCCTGGCCGGGCGGCGTGAGGAACGAACCGATAACACACTGCCGGTGACCGATTCCGAGGGTTACGTGGACGTGTGCGCCGTGAACGCCATTCCCGAGAATCGGGCGAAGATTGTGTGCGCGGGCGGGGAACGCGTCGCGGTGTTCCGATACGAGGGGAAGGTTTCCGCGGTATCGAACGTCTGCCGCCATCAGAACGGCCCGCTGGGTGAAGGCCGCATTGTGGATGGCTGCATTACCTGTCCCTGGCACGGATATCAGTACAAGCCGGAGAACGGCGCGGCGCCGCCCCCTTTCACGGAGAAGGTGGCTACCTATCCGGTGCGAGTGCGGAATGGACGCGTGCAAATTGATCCACGGGCCAACCCGCCGGGGACTTTTGTCGAGCCCGCCCGCTTGAAAGCTCCGGCGATGAAAGACTACGATGCTCGAATCCGATAAAAGCGAATTTTATGTCGGCTATGCCCCGCGGCCGCCTCGGCGCATCGCGCGCACGATCTTTCGCGTCGTGGCTGGGCTCAACGTGCTGGCAGCCGCGATCGCGCTGGTGCTGGTTTTCGCGCAACGCCCGTTCGCACGGTCCACGTTCGAATATCAGGAGTACCGCGATTTCACCGGAGAAGTGGAAGTGAAGCCGTACCCCGCCTTGCTGGTGGGGCGTCCCGCCGGCAACCAGTATTCGCGCTACCTGCTGGTTGCGCCGGGTAAGCATGGCGCGGATGCGGAGGTGGGCGCGTTCGGCGGCAAGACGGTCCATCTGCGGGGATCGCTCATTTACCGCGACGGCCAAACGATGGTGGAACTCGTGCCGGGATCGGTGCAGGCGGTGGAGGGAAGGCCGGCCGCGGCTTCTTTTGTCAACGTGGGCGAAGTGACATTGACCGGGGAGATCGTGGATAGCAAGTGTTACCTGGGCGTCATGAACCCGGGGCGGACGAAGGTCCACCGCGACTGCGCGGCGCGGTGTATCAGCGGCGGTATTCCGCCCGCCTTCGTGACAACCGATGGCTTTTACCTGCTGGTAGGAAGGGATGGCCGGCCGCTCCAGCACGAGGTGCTCGATTGGGTGGGCGAGACCATGCAAGTGAGCGGCGAGGTGCTGCGTTCCGGCGAAACGTTGATCCTTCGGGCCGACCCGGCGGGCTTCCGGCATCTGGCGAACTGAGTGCTGCCGGATTTACCGCGCTCTCTGAATCGATATCCGCTTTACCGGACTCTAAAAAATGGTCACAGTATGCGAATTCTGGCAATCTCGGGAAGCCTGCGCGCGGACTCGTCCAATACGGCGGCGCTTCAGGCGGCCGCGTGGTTGGCCCCTCCGGGCCTAGAGATCATCTTGTATGACGGCCTGAGCGGGCTACCCCATTTCAATCCCGATCTGGATGGCGAGGACGCGCTCGCGCCGGTAGCGGATTGGCGCGCGCAGCTTCGAGCCGCGGACGGAGTTTTGATCTCCAGCCCGGAGTACGCCCACGGAGTGCCCGGCAGCCTGAAGAATGCTTTGGACTGGGTGGTCGGCACGGGCGAATTCGCAGGCAAGCCAGTCGCCCTCATCAACACCTCGCCCCGTGCGTTTCACGCGCAGGCCTCGCTCCGGGAAACACTCACCACGATGTCGGCTCAGGTGGCTGCAGACGCCTGTGTCGAGGTGCCGCTCCTGGGTAAGAAGCCGGATGTGAGCGGCATCCTGGCCAACGAGGAAATCGCGGGCGTGATTCGCTCCGGTCTCGTTCAATTCGCCGCAGCCATCGCAAAGGAAGAAGCGTGGCACGCTTAACCGGAATTGTCGAGACCGCACTGGATGTGCAAGACCTTGGGCGCGCCATCGCGTTCTACAGCGGGCTACTAGGCCTGGAGATCGTCGAACGCAACGAGCGATTCTGCGCCCTGAGCGTAGCGGACCGAGATGTGCTCCTGCTCTTCCAGCGGGAAGCCGCTCCGCAAGCCGTCGACATCCCGGGAGGCCGCATTCCGCCTCACGGCAGCAGCGGGTCCATCCATTTCGCATTTTCGTTGGAGCGGGAAGAAGTGGACATTTGGGAGCGGTTCCTGACCGCGAGGGGTGTTGCCGTGGAAAGCCGGGTCAACTGGAGCCGCGGCGGAACGAGCCTCTACTTCCGCGATCCGGACGGGCACCTGGTTGAGTTGGCCACACCGGGTGTGTGGTCCATTTACTGAGGTGCGATTGAGTCTCACTTTTGAATAATCTGTCTGGAATAATTTGCACCCGTCCCGGCCTTTGCCAGTAATGGCGATTGCGCAGATGACCGGGCTGCCGAGGCTCTGGGCCTCCGACTTCACACCGCACCGCCGGGTGACCTGGCTGGAGTTGTTCTTCGACCTGGTTTTCGTGGCCGCCGTCGCCGAGGTGGGTTCGCCGCTGAGCGGTGACTACTCGCCGGCGGGTCTGCTTCGCTACGCGTTCCTCTTTGTTTTGATCTGGTGGGGATGGAGCGGGCACACCCTCTATTGCACGCGATTCGATCACGACGACCTGGTAAACCGGCTACTGCTGCTGGGGCAGTGCTTCATCGCGGCAGTGATGGCGGCCAACGCGAAAGAAGCGCTGGACAGCCGCTCTTCGGCTGGTTTTGCCGCGGCATATGCCGGGATGCGGATCATGCAAGTTCTGCAGTACCTCCGCGCTCGCAGCCTGCCGGCCACTCGCAAGTTGACCACGCGGTACGCAGCCGGCTTTGGGACAGCCGCGCTGTTGTGGGTGGCTTCGGCTGTAGTCGAGCCTCCCGAGCGCTATTGGCTTTGGGGCGTGGCGTTGGCGGTCGACTTTGCGACGCCTTGGTTCGCCGCCCAGCACAGCCGCCGGTTTCCTCCAGACGCGGCACACTTTCCGGAACGCTTCGGGCTGTTTACGATCATCCTGCTCGGCGAGTTCGTCGCGGCAGTGATGCGGGGGATTGAGAGCCAGGAGTATTGGAGCTTCGCCGCCGCATCCACGGCATTCACAGGAATGGCTTTCGCCTTCGCAGTGCGCTGGTGGTACTTCGACGTCGCGAAGAGCGCCCAAGAGCGCCACATTCGGAACTCGAAGCAGGCACGCCTATTCGAGCTCTGGCAGTATGCGCACCTCCCGCTGTTTCTGGGGATCGGAGTCGCAGGGGTCGGGTTTCAACGCGCGATCTCGCTCCCGGTGGGAGCGGAGTTGGGAATGGGAGAGGCTCGGATTCTGTGCGGAGCGGTCGCCGTTGTGATCGCTAGCTTGATGGCGATCGGAGCGACCGCGGAAGGGGGACTTGGCGTTCGTAACCTTTGGGGGCAAGCCGCAATCCTCGGCGTCGCGGCGCTGCTCTGGGCTATGCCAGTGCGCACTCCGCGCGTGGTGCTGGCCGCCAGCCTTCTGGCGGCAGCGGGAGGACCAGCCCTGGTGGCGAGTCGCTGCCGGCAGCCGCCACGCAAAAACCGGGCGGCCGCGGGGCATTGATTCCACGAAGGAGCAGCATCGATGAAAACGAGTTCTCTACTGACGGGCGCGCTGGTATTCGCCTGGCGGACGCCGCGGTTGCCCAATCGGATCCACCGCGGGCGGGTCTTCAACGTTCCGGAGATCTCGTAAATGCCTGAAATAGAGGCGCTTCAAATTGTTCGGAATCGGGAATATCCAGCCTCCTTGCCGGCATTCACGGTTTGGAGATGAAACGCCAGCAGTTTGAGGACGCGGCCCTGCCGCATCTGAACGATCTGTACAGAACAGCGACTCGTCTTTTGGCTGACAGCACCAAGGCCGATGACGTGGTGCAGGATGTCTTCTTGCAAGCCTGGAAATCGTTCGACCGTTTCGAAGTGGGTACGAACTGCCGGGCCTGGCTCTATAAGATTCTGTTCCACGTGGTCCATCATCACCGCCGGAAATGGTTCAACGTGCGGATGGTCAAAGAGAGCGAGGAGATCCTCGAGCAGGTGGCGGCATCGCCCGAACCGTTAGCGGAGAATTTGACGGACGCAGAGATTTTGAGTGCGCTGGACCGCGTTCCCCAGGACTTTCGCGCCGTGGTCCTGCTGGTGGACGTAGACGAGTTTTCGTATAAGGAGGCCTCCGGGATTTTGGGCGTGCCGATCGGGACGGTGATGTCCCGCTTGAGCCGGGGCCGCAAGCTCCTCCGGGAGCAGCTGGAACAGACCGCGCAATCGTACGGAATCGGCAAGGGTAAGCTGGAAGGACGGACCGCATGAAACTGGTGCAGTTTGGGGAAAACACGTGCGCGCGTATCCGCAGGTACATGGATTCGTACATCAATAATGAGCTGCTGGTAGAAACCAACCACGAGGTGCTGCGGCACCTGGAAACGTGCCCGGCCTGCGCGGCCGAAGTGGAATCGCGCACGCGCCTGAAGATCCGTCTGAAACGCGCGGTGCAGAATCAGACTGTTCCCGAAGATTTGCAGGCACGCGTCCACGCCGCGTTGCGACAGGAGAGCCACAGCTCGTTCGCCTGGACACGATGGGCCTCCGCGGCCGCGGCCGTTTTGATGGTTGCTGCCGGGCTCTGGTTTGAGCTGCCGCGGTGGACCCGTCCGGCTCTGCCGGACTTAGCAGACCGGCGCGGGCAGGATGCCTTCATCCAAAAAGTTTCAACTAGTCTCTCCGCGGTCTTGAAGGTTGGGCTCGGAGACCACATCCATTGCGCCATCTTCCGGAAATATCCGAAGAATCCGCCCTCGGTCGATGAAATGGCCCAGAAGCTGGGTCCTTCCTATCAAGAACTGGTGCCCCTGGTGAAGGCACGAGTCCCGGAGGGATACCGGATCATTCTGGCGCATCAGTGCGGATTTCAAGGACGGCGGTTCGTGCACCTGACGCTGACCAACGGATCGAGCCTGCTCTCTCTGGTGATTACGCGCAGGCAGCCCGGAGAATCCATGCAAGCCCTGCCCATTTCCGACCACGCGGCCGGCGTGCCTGTTTATCAAGCCGCGGCGCAAAACTATGACGTGGCTGGATTCGAGACCGATCAGTTTCTCGCGTATGTCGTGTCAGACCTGGGCGCGCGGCAGAATCTGCAGATTGCTTACGCCCTGGCCCCGGCCGTGCATCAGTTCCTGGCTGCCGTTCGCGGCTAGTCCACTCGACCCCAAACCCTTCTTCCCGCGCCGGCCTTCGGGCCGGCGTTTTTTTTAGTTGAGAATTTGCGCGCATGTTGGAATATCCTGGCGCGCATCTGGCCTTATTCGGCGTGACACACGAAGAGATCAGACTCGAAGAAGCGCGGACGCGAAAGGCGCATTGGCAGCGTTGGGGACCTTACCTGGCTGAACGCGCCTGGGGCACGGTCCGCGAGGACTATAGCCCTTACGGCAACGCTTGGGAGTCGCTCTCGCACGATCACGCGCGGTCACGGGCGTACCGCTGGAATGAAGACGGAATTGCGGGCATCTGCGACCGGCATCAGTACGTCTGCTTTGCGGTCGCGATGTGGAACGGCCGCGATCCGATCTTGAAAGAGCGTCTCTTCGGCCTCACGGGCAATGAAGGCAATCACGGCGAGGACGTGAAGGAGCAGTATTTTTATCTCGACAGCACGCCTACCCACTCGTACATGAAATACCTGTACAAGTATCCGCAGGCCGAGTTTCCGTATGCGCGCCTGGTGGAAGAGAACCGGCGCCGCGATAAACGCAGTCCCGAATTCGAATTGATGGATACCGGCGTGTTCGCCGAGAACCGGTATTTCGACGTGGCCGTCGAGTATGCCAAGAACAGCCCCGAAGACATTCTGGTGCGGATTCGCGTGACCAACCATGGTCCCGATCGCGCACAGCTCCACCTCCTGCCCACCATCTGGTTTCGGAATACGTGGTCGTGGGGCAATGACGCCCGGCGGCCTATGCTGCGCAGAACCGCGGAAGCAGCTCCGGCAATCGAACTCTGGCACCATCAACTCGGCACACGCTGGCTGGCGTACGAAGGCGCGCCGAATCTCCTGTTCACCGAGAACGAAACGAATTACGAGCGCCTGTACGGCGTGTCCAACGCTTCGCGCTATGCCAAAGACTGCATCAACGACTGCGTCGTGCAGAAGGCCAGCCAGGCCGTCAATCCCGCGGAGGGGGGCACCAAGGCAGCGGCACACTACCAATTGACTTTAGCGTCCGGCGAAACGGCCACTATCCGCCTGCGACTGGTTGATCGAAATCCAGCAGGCGACCTCTTTGGCCCCACCTTTGACACGATCTTCGCCGACCGGAAACGGGAGGCGGATGACTTCTACGCAACTGTGATTCCCGCCCACCTTTCGCCGGACGCCAAAAACGTGATGCGGCAATCCTTCGCCGGCATGCTGTGGTCCAAACAGTTCTACCACTATGTTGTGCGCGACTGGCTGAAAGGCGATCCGGCCTCGCCGCCGCCGGCCGAACGGCTCTCCGGCCGCAACCACGAGTGGCTTCATCTCTACAACGCCGACGTGATCTCCATGCCGGACAAATGGGAATACCCTTGGTACGCGGCGTGGGACCTGGCGTTTCACTGCGTCCCGCTGGCATTAGTCGATGCCGAGTTCGCCAAGCAGCAGCTTCTGCTGATGCTGCGCGAATGGTACATGCACCCGAACGGGCAGCTGCCGGCATACGAATGGGCGTTCGGCGATGTGAATCCGCCGGTGCATGCCTGGGCGGCCTGGCGCGTTTACAAGATCGATAAGAAACGCCGGGGCGTGGGCGATCGCGATTTTCTCAAGCGGGTCTTTCAGAAGCTCTGCCTCAATTTCACCTGGTGGGTGAATCGCAAAGACAGCGAAGGCAAGAACGTCTTCCAGGGCGGCTTCCTGGGCCTCGACAACATCGGCGTCTTCGACCGCAGCGCACCGCTTCCGACGGGCGGCTTCATCGATCAGGCCGATGGCACCGGCTGGATGGCCATGTATTGCCTCAACCTGTTGGCCATCGCCATGGAACTCGCCAGCGAGGATCCCTGCTACGAAGACGTGGCCAGCAAATTCTGGGAACACTTTCTGTATATCGCCAACGCGATCAACCACCTGGGCAGCGGCGGCACAGGAATGTGGAACGAGGAAGACGGCTTCTATTACGACGTTCTCCATTTACCCAACGATGGGCGTATTCCCATGAAGGTCCGGTCGATGGTTGGATTGATCCCGCTCTTCGCCGTCGAAACGCTGGAACCGAAGGCGGTCAACAAGCTGGCCGGCTTCAAACGGCGGATGGAGTGGTTCGTCGAGAATCGCAAGGACCTGACCAGCAACGTGGCCTGCATGAAGACTCCCGGCGAAGGGGAGCGCCGGCTGCTTTCTCTTGTGACGCAGGAGCAACTGCGCAGCGTTCTGCGGTACATGCTCGATGAGAACGAATTCCTCTCGCCCTTTGGCATCCGTGCCGTCTCGCGATTCCACAAGGAGCACCCCTATGTTCTTGCCGCGAACGGCATGGAACACCGCGTGGATTACGAGCCCGGCGAATCGTCCACCGGCCTGTTCGGCGGCAATTCCAACTGGCGCGGACCCATCTGGTTCCCCACCAACTATCTGCTGGTTGAATCGCTGCAGAAGTTCCACCATTACCTGGGCGATGACTTTCAGGTGGAGTGTCCCACTGGCTCTGGGCGGATGATGAATTTGTGGGAGGTGGCTGCGGAGCTATCCCGCCGCATGACGGCCATCTTCCTTCGCGATGCGGACGGCGCGCGGCCCGTGCACGGAGCCAATTCATTATTCCGCGACGATCCCAACTGGCGCGACCTGGTCTTGTTCTACGAGTACTTTCATGGGGACAACGGCTCGGGGCTCGGCGCGAGCCATCAGACCGGTTGGACGGGACTGGTCGGCAAATTGATGCAGCAGAGCGGAGAGCCCTCGAAACATCGGACTGCGGCGCGCGTCGAAGAAGTCGCGTCGCAGGAGATTCTGGAAGGAGTGCTGTCATGAAGGCCATCGCCGTGATCCCTGGCAAATCCGGAAGCGTCCATTTGGCCGAAATGCCCCGGCCCTCGGTAAGCGAGATCGCAGCGGGCCGAGGCGTGCTCGTCAAGGTCCTGCGGGTCGGCGTCGACGGCACCGACAAAGAAATCAATGCCGCCGAATACGGCGCGGCGCCGGCGGGATTCGACTTCCTGGTCATTGGTCACGAGAGCTTCGGCCGTGTGGAAGAGGTCGGTCCGAATGTCACCGAGTTCCGCCCGGGCGATTATGTGGTGGCCACCGTGCGGCGTCCCGGATCGAGCATCTACGATCAAATCGGCAACCCAGACATGACCACGGATGACACCTACTTCGAGCGCGGCATTAACTTGCGCCATGGGTATTTGGCCGAGTATTACGCCGAAAGCGCGGATTTCCTGGTCAAGATTCCGCAAGGCCTGAAAGAAGTGGGCGTTCTGCTCGAACCGTTCACCGTGGTAGAAAAGGGGATCGCGCAGGCGTTCGAGATTCAGCGCCGCCTGAAGGTGTGGCGCCCGCGGCGCGCCGCGGTCATGGGCGCGGGAACCATCGGGCTTTTGGCCACGGCAGCTCTGCGCATGCGCGGCCTGGAGGTATCCACCTTCGCGCTCACCCCCAAACCCAATCGGAATGCTGCGCTGATTGAGGACATCGGGGCCCGCTATGTCGTTACGGGAGAAACTCCGATTTCTAAAGCCGCGGCTGCGTTCGGGCCGTTCGACATCATCTTCGAGGCCACGGGCTTCTCCCCCATCGTTTTCGAAAGCATGCAGGCTCTGGGAAAAAACGGTGTCCTGGTGCTCTCGAGCGTCACCGGCGGCGACCGCAGGGTCGAAGTGCCGGCGGACCGCATCAATCTGTAATTCGTGCTGGGAAATAGGGTCATGGTCGGAACCGTGAATGCCGGGCGCGAGCATTTTGAGGCGGGGGTCCGCGATATGGCGCAAGCCGAGGCGGAATATCCCGGGTGGCTGTCGCGGCTGCTGACTGATCCCGTTAAGGGGTTGGAAAACTATTCCCTGCTGTTCGACAAGCTGACGCATCCAAACGGCGCGATCAAGGTGTTCTGCGAAGTCGCGGATCTGTGAGGCGTCCATGATTCGATTTGACGAAACCATCTGCCGCGACCTCAACGTATCGGCTAAACGCGAATGGCTCGAAACCAATGGCCTGGGGGGCTTCGCATCCTCGACGGTGTCCGGCATCAACACGCGCCGGTATCACGGGCTACTCGTAGCCGCTACGAAACCTCCGGTCGGCCGCATGGTGTTGCTTTCGAAGGTAGAGGAGGCCCTGATCATCGATGGCCGGCGTCATGAACTCTCGGCCAATCGCTATCCGGGCGTGGTGCACCCGCGGGGCTTTCAGTATCTGAGGTGGAGGACGTGAAGCTGGAGAAATCGATCTTCCTGGTGCATGGCGAGAACACGACTGTCGTGCAATACGCGGTCCGGGGCTCCGGCGCCGCCCAATGCTCGTTGGAGCTGCGGCCGCTGATCGCATTTCGCGATTACCACAACACCACCCATGCAAATGAAGCGCTCCGCCCCGCTTACGAGGCTGCGCCGGGCTCGCTCAAATTCACGCCGTACGCAGGCTTGCCATCGCTTTTTCTCGCGCACGATGACGCGGAAATCCGGGCGAGCGGGGACTGGTATCGGAACTTCGAGTATGACCTGGAGCGGGACCGGGGCTTGGATTTCCAGGAAGATCTCTTCAATCCATGCGTCCTGGTATTCGATCTGAATCGGAATGCGCGGCCGGCCTGGATTGCTTCGACAGAGGAGCGCTCGTCATCAACAGCCGATTCGCTGCGGGAGCGCGAAATGGAACGCCGGCAGGCCCTCTGCGAAAGTGCTCCGGTGGACGACGACTTCGTCCGGTCGCTCGTCGTGGCGGCGGACCAGTTCCTTGTGCAGCGCGGCAACGGAAGCACAGTCATTGCCGGCTACCATTGGTTCAGCGATTGGGGCCGGGATACGATGATCGCATTGCCGGGCCTGACACTGGCGACAAACCGACCGGAAGTTGCTCGCCAGATTCTGCAGGCGTTCGCCATGCATGTGGATCGGGGCATGCTGCCGAATCGTTTTCCAGATGCGGGCGAGGCGCCCGAATACAATACGGTCGACGCCGCGCTTTGGTTCTTCGAAGCAGTCAGCGCCCTGGTCGAAAAGACCGGAGATTACGAGTTCGTCCGCGAGAGCCTCTATCCGGTCTTGGCGGAAATCATCTCCTGGCACGAACGAGGCACGCGCTACGGGATTCGTGTGGATTCCGATGGCTTACTGCGCGCCGGCGAGCCGGGCGTCCAGTTGACCTGGATGGATGCCAAAGTCGGCGATTGGGTGGTGACCCCGCGTCAGGGCAAGCCCGTCGAGATCCAGGCGCTGTGGTACAACGCGCTTCGCGTGATGGAAGACCTGGCAGGGAAATACGGACACGATTCAGACCGAGACCGGTACGCCGAAATGGCCGACCGCGCGCGGAGTGCTTTCGCTCCGCTCTTTTGGAACGAATCGCAAGGCTGCCTGTTCGATGTGGCGGATGGCGCCCACCGGGACAGCGCCATCCGTCCGAATCAGATTCTCGCAGTCAGCCTGACTCACCAGATGTTACCGATGGATCGAGCCCGCTCGGTTGTGCAAGTGGCAGAACGACAATTGCTGACCCCGTATGGATTGAGGAGTCTGGCGCCGACTGATCCAGCGTACCGCGGCCGCTACGAAGGAGATCCACACAGCCGCGACAGCGCGTATCACCAGGGAACGGTTTGGCCGTGGCTCATTGGCCCGTTTGTGCGGGCCTACTTGCGGGTAAACGATCACTCGCAAGCAGCGAGAAAGCAGGCCGAATTATGGCTGCTTGGGCTGCGAACCTTCATGGGAGACGAAGGCTGTGGTCAAATCCCGGAAGTCTTCGATGGAAATGCTCCCCACCGTGCGGGCGGCTGCATGGCGCAAGCCTGGAGCGTTGCTGAACTGCTGCGCGTCTGTGTGAAAGATATTCATGACCGCCCGCACTTCAGACCGATTCAAACCCGCGCCCTGCTACCGAGGCGATCGTGCGAAGACACCATACGGAGCGCAGCGCCGGCAGGCTAGTATCAACATACGTTTCAGCGTTTTTGGTGAGGATAGGAAGATGGGCCGATCACAAGAATTGATATCAAAGGATCGGATGGTGGGCGGTCGCGGGCTCGAACCGCGGACCTCCTGCTTGTAAGGAACCGGCAGGTTCTCCACCGGTTCCACCCAGCCGTTTGATTTTACCGCCTTTACATCAAATCAGGGGTTCTGCTTCCGCTCAAAGCGCAACCCCTTTTGGGCCTTGATCCCGGGTTATTGGAACATTTTTGGAACAGCGGCGCTCTCAACACGCTCCGCTACTCAAATTGTTAGGTCCTTTGTCCGGTTGAGCAAACTCAAGCCAACCTCGCCCCGCTTGTACTCCAAACCGAGCCAGCATGGCGACCTGTGCTCCCGAAATTCGCCTTCCGGAGCTCATCCCCTTCATTTAACGAACGTTAGCCCGGATTGGAACATAGCTTGTATAATTACGCACAATCAATTCAAATGGGAATTCGAGCGTCTTTCGGCGATTCCGCAAGCGCAATGGGGGAAGCGGGGCAGGAGAAGAGAAGCTTGACCGTTTATCATGCGAAATACTTCGCGCATGAGCTGACGAAGCGCTGTGCCTCGGACAGTGTCGAAAAGCTGGCCACGGCGCTGTCCAACGCCCAGGTAGACCTAAATCCACATCAAATCGAGGCGGCGCTCTTCGCCTTTCGCTCCCCGCTCTCGAAAGGAGCCATTCTCGCCGACGAAGTCGGTCTGGGAAAAACAATTGAAGCCGGAATCCTGCTTGCCCAAAAATGGGCCGAGCGCAAGCGCCGCCTCCTGATCATCTGTCCCGCCAACCTCCGCAAGCAGTGGAGCGAAGAGCTTGCCGACAAATTCTTCCTGCCCTCAGCCATTCTGGAGACGCGGACTTTCAACGAGGCAATCCGAGCCGGGAACCTGAATCCCTTTCAGTGCGACAGCGCTGTCATTTGCTCGTATCAGTTCGCGCGTTCGAAGGAGCCTCATGTCAGGCAAACAACCTGGGACCTGGTGGTGATTGACGAAGCGCACCGGATGCGCAATGTATACAAACCGAACAACAAAATAAGCCAGGCCATTAAGCAAGCCGTTTACCCTTATCAGAAAGCTTTGCTCACGGCCACGCCGCTGCAGAACTCCCTTCTTGAGCTTTACGGTCTGGTCAGCATCATCGATGAGTTCACTTTCGGGGACCTGAAAAGTTTCCGGGCACAATATGCCCGCCTGACGGAGGACAGCGATTTCGCTGAGTTGAAACAAAGGCTTCAGCCGGTTTGCAAACGGACTCTTCGCAAGCAGGTGCTCGAATACATCAAGTACACGAACCGGCACGCGCTCGTGCAGGAGTTTATTCCCAGCGCTGAGGAGCAGCGTCTTTATAATCTGGTGTCCGATTATCTCCAAAAGGATACCCTTTACGCCCTCCCCGCCAGCCAGCGGCAACTCATGACGCTGATTCTCAGGAAACTGCTGGCGTCGTCGACCTACGCGATTTCAGACACCCTCGACGGTCTTGCCAGCCGACTTCAGGCCGTCGCGAGCGCGGCTGAGCAAGTACCAGCTCCCGCCGACACGGTTACCGACAATCTGGAGAACTTTCCGGAGATCGAAGACGAATGGGAGCAGGAAGAGAACGAAGAAGAAGCGCCAACGCAAACACAGCAGCTTTCGCCGGGGCAGTTAGCCGAACTGAAGCAGGAAATGGCCATGCTGCGCGAATTCCACGGCCTGGCAAAATCCATCATCAAGAACTCCAAAGGCGAAGTTCTTCTGAAGGCATTGCGGCGCGGCTTTACCGCGTCAGAGCAGGCGCAGAAAAGCAAGGGGGCACCGGCCCTTCAGCAGAAGGCCCTGATCTTTACGGAATCGCGCCGAACGCAGGAATACCTCTATCAGATCCTGGATAAGACGGAATTTGCCGGCAAGGTTGTCCTGTTCAACGGCTCCAACAACGATCCCAAGTCCAAAGACATCTACCGGCGATGGCTCGAACGCCACGCCGGCACGGACGTCATCACGAATTCGCCGACGGCCGACAAGCGCGCAGCGCTTGTAGAATATTTCCGGGATGAGGCGGCCATCATGATCGCCACCGAGGCGGCTGCCGAGGGCATCAACTTGCAATTCTGCAATCTGGTCGTCAACTACGACCTTCCTTGGAACCCGCAGCGCATCGAGCAGCGGATCGGCCGATGCCACAGGTACGGCCAGAAGTTCGACGTGGTCGTCGTCAACTTCCTGAATAGGAGCAATGCCGCCGATGTCAGGGTTTATCAACTCCTCGATGAGAAGTTCCGGTTGTTCAACGGTGTCTTCGGCGCGAGCGACGAAGTGCTCGGCGCCATCGAATCCGGCGTAGATTTCGAAAAGCGAATCGTTGCCATTTATCAAAAATGCCGCACGCCAGAGCAGATTTCGTTTGAGTTCGACCAGCTTCAGAAAGACCTCGAAACCGAGATCGATGATAAGCGGAAGGAAGCGCGCGAACAGTTGCTGAACAATTTCGACCAGGAGGTGGTCGAAAAGGTGCGTGTCAGTAGCGGCGACTATCTCGACCGTTTCGAGGAGTGGCTTTGGCAAATCACGCGGTTTTATCTTGGCCCATATGCCCGCTTCGATCATGGCGGCTACTCGTTCGTGTTGGAGCGCAATCCCTTTGAGGGAGAGCGCATTCACCCAGGGCCGTACCGGCTGGGCAAGCGGGTCGAGGATGCCAACACTTACCGGATCGGCCACCCCCTCGCACAACGAATTCTTGCACTTTGTAGGAATGTCCAGACTGATACAAAAGCTGTCCGGTTCGATTACCGGAACAGCGGCAAGCGCATCGCCGTCGTTGAGCCTCTCGTGGGAAAACAAGGCTGGTTGCTTTGCAGTAGAGCGGCTCTGACAGCCTTCGAAACCGAAGATTATCTGCTTTTTGCCGGCTTCACCGACAACGGCGACGAGCTTGACCATAGTCAGTGCCGGCGTCTTTTCGATGTTCCGGGCGAGGAAACCGGCGCCGCGTCCTGCGATGCCGAGATCCGCGGCAAGTGCGATGGCCAGATTGCCGCCGAGATGCAGCGCATCGCCGCTCGCCTCGCAGAGAAGAACGGCGTCTGGTTTGATGCCGAAATGGAGAAGCTAGATCGCTGGGCGGAAGATCAGCGCCGGTCGCTGAAAGCGGACTTGGAAGACTTAGATGCCAAGATCAAGGAAATCAAAAAAGAGGCTCGCAGCGCCCCCAACCTGCCGACAAAACTCGACCTTCAGCGACAGCTCCGGCAGCTTGAAGCGAAGCGCAATGAGGCCTGGAAGCAATTTGATGAATCATCCCGCGACTTGGAGCGTAAGAAGGACGGGCTTCTGGACGATATCAGTCAGAAGCTGAACCAGAAAACCGAACGGGAAGACCTTTTCATGATTCGATGGCAACTTATTTGAGTGACTTGCGATGACCCCAACCGAAAAGACCGATAGTAAAACAGACGTTACCACCAATGGGCAGCCAGAACGTTTGAACCTGCGCTCTGAGGACCTCGTGGGGGATAAACAGGCCGAACTTTTGCGCTTGTTTCCCGAGGCGGGCACAGAGGGCGGCAAAATCGATTTCGATCGCCTGAAACTGGCGCTGGGGCAAACCATAGATGTTGGCAAGGAACGCTACGGCATAAACTGGCCAGGCAAGGCCGATTGCTTCCGGACAATCCAAACGCCGACCGTGGGTACACTGCGACCTTTCGCCGGAGACAGCGTGAATTTTGACGTTGCGGAGCATGTTGTTATCGAGGGCGACAATCTCGAAGTACTGAAGCTCCTGCAAAAGTCTTATCTCGGCAAGGTAAAGCTCATCTATATCGACCCGCCCTATAATACAGGCAACGACTTCATCTATCCGGACAACTACACAGAATCCCTTGAAACCTATCTCGAATACACGGGACAGGTCGACGCGGAAGGCAAGAAGTTTGGCACGAACACCGAGGCGGATGGTCGCTTCCACTCCAAATGGCTGAACATGATGTACCCGCGGCTATATCTTGCGAGGAATCTGCTGCGTGATGACGGTGCCATCTTTATTAGTATCGACGATGGTGAAGTGGCTAATCTGAGGAAGGTCGCGTCCGAAGTGTTCGGGGAGGAAAATTTTGTTGCAACGGTCATTTGGCAGAAAGTGTTCGCGCCCAAAAACACAGCACGGCATTTTTCGGAGGACCACGATTACATTGTTGTTTACGCCCGGAATGCCGATAACTGGAGCCCTGCAGCCCTGCCAAGAACCGAAGAAGCTAATGCGCGATATTCCAATCCAGACAACGATCCTCGGGGGCCGTGGATGTCCGATCAGTTAACCGCACGGAATTATTACAGTAAAGGTTTATACAGTGTCAAGTGCCCCTCAGGTCGTGTGATAGAAGGTCCACCAAGAGGTCGGTATTGGGCGGTTGATGAAGACAAGTTCAAGGCGCTTGATGTAGACAGGCGCATTTGGTGGGGCGAAGGCGGCGACAATATGCCGCGCCTTAAGCGGTTTCTTTCAGAGGTGAAGCAAGGCATAGTCCCGCAGACGCTCTGGAAACATGAGGATGTGGGTAACACACAAGAAGCCAAGAAAGAATTGCTTGAATACGTAAGCTTTGAACACACCGACAATGTTCTCGATACAGTGAAGCCGACACGATTACTCCGGAAATTGCTTCAACTAGGCACCACAACCGATTCCGGCGACATCATCCTCGATTTCTTTGCGGGCAGCGGATCTACCGGCCACGCCGTCGTCGCGCAGAATGCGGAGGATGGTGGCAATCGGAAGTTTATTCTAGTTCAGCTTCCGGAGCCGCTACCGAAACCGGAGAAGGCACTTAAAACCATTGCGGATATTTGTAAAGAGCGCGTGCGACGCGTGATGGAAAAGTTCGATAGCCAGGATGCCGGTAACCTGGACCTTAAAGGCGGTCAGAAAGCCTCCCCCCGCGGATTCCGTGTGTTCAGACTGGCGGAGTCGAACTTCAAGACTTGGAATGCCGAGGCGCCGAAAGACCCAAATGCCCTCGCAGAGCAGCTCGATTTGCACGTTAACCATGTGCGTGAAGGCCGCGCCGCCGCAGACCTTCTTTATGAACTCCTCCTCAAGAGCGGGTTCCCGCTCACGACGCCAGTCGAGACCAAGAAAGTTGCGGAAAAAACCGTGCACTCTGTCGCGGGCGGCGCCTTGGTCGTTTGCCTGGAAACTGCTCTCACCCTCGAATTGATCCGGGGAATTGCGGACTTGAAACCGGAGCGCGTGGTTTGCCTTGACGATGGCTTCGCAGGTAACGACCAGTTAAAAGCAAACGCGGCCCAAACGTTCAAAACTAAAGGTGTTACCAGCTTCAAGACGGTCTGACGGAGCCACTCATGAAGCTGCAATTCGATCCGAACCAGAGCTACCAGCTTGACGCTATCGCGGGCACTGTTGACCTCTTCGAAGGCCAGCCGCAAGGTGCGCCGGAATACTCGGTCATCCAGATGGGCGACTGGGGCGGGATCTTTGCCGGGCAGGCCCAGACCGAGTTGGGAGTCGGAAATCAGATACTGCTTTCCGCGGATAAGCTGATGAAGAACGTCCGTGATGTGCAGGCGCGCAATGACATCGAGATAGCTGACCCCACATCCGCTTTGGAGGCATGGGAACTGTTTGACGGTCCCGCCAACACGGCGCGAACTTGCCCGCATTTTTCCGTCGAGATGGAGACCGGAACGGGGAAGACGTATGTCTACCTGCGCACCGTGTTCGAGCTTTCGCGGCGGTACGGTTTTCAAAAGTTTATCATCGTGGTTCCGAGCGTCGCGATCCGCGAAGGTGTCTTGAAGAATATCGAGATCACAGCGGAGCATTTCCGCGCTCTGTACAACAACCTGCCCTTCGAGCACTTCGTTTACGACGCGAAGAAGGTCAACAGGCTCCGGCAGTTTGCGCTTAGCAACACACTTCAGATTCTGATTATCAACATCGACGCCTTCCGCAAGAATTTCACTGGGACCGAAGAGGAGCAGAAAAGCAATGTCATCTATAAAGAGAGCGACAAGCTTTCTGGACGGCAGCCCATCGAGTTCGTCCAGGCGGCACGGCCGATCGTTATCATCGACGAGCCGCAAAGCGTCGACTCGACGGAAAAGGCGCAGGAAGCCATCAAGGCACTGAATCCGCTGTGCACGTTGCGGTATTCGGCCACGCACAGAAATCCCTACAACCTTATCTACCGGCTTGATCCCGTCCGGGCGTTCGAGCTCCGGCTCGTCAAACAAATCGTTGTTGCGAACGCCAGGGCGGACGGAGGTGCAAACGACGCTTTCGTGCGGGTGGAGCAGATTGATTACAAGAACGGCATCAAGGCCAAACTGCGAATTCACACGCAGACGCCCGAGGGGCCCAAAGAAAAATCCTTCACGGTCAAGAATGGCGCCGACCTGTTCGAACTTTCAGGCGAGCGCGCATCATATGAGAACGGCTTTGTCGTCGCCGAGATCAATGCGGAGCCGGGCAACGAATACATCCAGTTCAATAACGGCCGTGTCTTGCGTCTTGGCGAAGAGTCCGGCGGCATGCGCGACGACATCTGGCGCGCGCAGATCAAGACCACAATAAAGAAGCATCTTGAAAAGGATCTTCAGGTCCGGCAGCGGGGAATCAAGGTCCTGAGCCTGTTTTTCATCGACCGCGTCGCGAATTACCGAGACTACGACAGTTCCGGTCAGGCGGTGAAAGGAAGGTTCGCCGAGGCCTTTGAAGCGGCGCTTGCTGAATTCGCGAAAGACGTGCGCTACTCTCAGCTCGATTGGCTCAAACTGCCGTTCGAGACTCTCCACAACGGGTATTTCGCGCAGGACAGGAAGGGCGTTTTCAAGGATACACGCGGCGATACCCAGGCCGACGACGAGGTGTATAACCTCATAATGAAGGAAAAGGAGCGGCTGCTGTCGACGGACGAGCCGCTGCGCTTCATCTTCAGCCATTCGGCACTTCGCGAAGGCTGGGACAATCCTAACGTCTTCCAGATTTGCACCCTAAATGAAACGCGCAGCGCCTTGAAAAAGCGCCAGGAGATCGGGCGCGGTCTGCGGCTTCCGGTCGATCAGAACGGGCAGCGTGTGTTTGATGAGTCCGTGAACAAGCTTCTCGTGATGGCCAACGAGAGTTATGAAGACTTCGCGCGTGCCCTCCAGACCGAGTACGAAGAAGATTGCGGCGTGACATTCGGCAAGGTGCCGCTGACGGCGATGGCCCGGCTCACTCGCGTCGTGGATGGGCAGGAGCAGCCGATCGGCCGCGAGGCCGCCGAAATCATACGTGAGGCTTTGGTTCAACAGAAAATGCTGGACGCCGACGGACGCATCCAAGCCGCGTTCGACCCTAAAAAGCCCGGTTTCAAAATCGATCTGCCCGAAGGCCACGCCGATTTAGCGCCGGCGGTGACCGACTTGCTGGCGTCCTACCAGATCGAGCGCCACGTCCGGAAAGATCAGGACGAAGGACCCAACAGGCTAAGGAAGGAAGTGCAGCTCAGCCCCGACTTCAAAGCGCTTTGGGAGCGGATCAACCCAAAAACCAGTTATCGCGTCGAGTTCGAGACCGAGGTCCTGGTGCGACGTGCGGTTGAAGGCTTGAAGCGAATGGAGAAGATCGAGGCCCCGAAGATCCTCGTGAACATTGGTAAGCTCGATGTGAAACGTGGTGGCATCGCTGCCACGGCCATGAGTGCGGCGGAAGAGCGGGTTTCCCCGGCGCTGCTTCCGACGCCGGATATCCTTGCTTACCTTCAGAACGAGACGGAGCTGACCCGTTCCACGTTGGTGCGTATCCTGAAAGAATCCGGCAGGCTCGCGGAATTTTTCACGGACCCACAGCGCTTCATGGACGCGGTGGCGGCCATCCTCAAGTACGAACTTCATCGCCTTCTCGTTGACGGCATCAAGTACGAGCGCATGAACGGGGATGGGCCTGACGCCGAGTGGGAGATGATGCTTTTCAAGAACGAGGAGCTAATCAGTTATCTCACCGCTCTGCAGGTTCAGCATTCGCTTTACGAATACGTGGTCTATGACTCCGAGGTGGAAAGGGAGTTCGCCCGGAAACTCGATCAGCGCGAGGACATCAAGCTTTTCGTGAAACTGCCCTCCTGGTTCGAGGTTGATACGCCGGTCGGCAAATACAATCCTGATTGGGCGATTTTGAAACACGACGGGCAAGCGATTTATCTGGTGAGGGAAACCAAGGGCACCAAGGACTTCCTGAAGCTCCGAACGAGTGAGGCAGATAAGGTTCGCTGTGGGCAGAAGCATTTCGAAGCCATCGGAGTTGACTTCCAAGTGGTCGTTACCGCTGACGACGTCTGATGAATTGAAGGCGGGCCGGTTTCAGTCAGTCTGCGGCTCCGGATGCGGCGGAAACTGCCATTTCCTGCAGGACTCCGTGCAGACGGAGCATGGCGAGTGTATCCAACTTGCAATAATCCAGAAGCTGCTGACGGGTCGGTACAATATCGTCGCCCCGAATTTCCCCACGTGCCATTCGCGCAAATCGCGTGATCGCTGTATCGCCATCCCGGATTGCAAGGCCTCTGTACGACAATTCAGGGACGAGCGCAGGCAGAACGGTCTTGATGGAATAGCTTCCTCCAAAACCGGGATGGGACACAAACTCCGTTATGAAGAAAAGAAGGTCGACGAGGCGGCCGAGGATAATGCTCAAGGGCGCGGCCAGGTCGGGGAAAGCGTCGCGCAGCGCTTTAATACGGTTTCTTTCGAAGCTGCTGTAGACGACAACGGCGCCCTTGCCGTCGAGGGCATTAATCAACGACTCGGCGAGATCCCGCTGACAGTCTTGCCCGGCATCGGCCAGATAGTCTCGATGCTCGGGCTCCCCGTCGATGGTTTCGCGGCGATGGACGCTGAATTGCGTGAGCACTTGTTGGTTGCAGCCGTGTCCTTTATATAGCGGCAAGACTGTTGAGACCGTCTCGAAATCGAGGTAGTGGCAGGGCCAGGGGATGGTTGCCAATGCCTTCCCCAGCCTGTGGTCGATAATCGGCTTGCCGGAGAGCGCCGAATTGACGGTGCGCTGCTGGTTCTCGTTCAACTCCAGATCAGCCGGGAGCTGCGCCAGGTCAATAATACCCTCCGCCGAGAGGCGTTTCAGCTTTTTGTGATGTAGGCCGGGGATTTCCAACACGGTATGAGAAATTCCGGCGCCGAGACACTTCGTGTCAAAAAAAGGGCATTCACGGCATGCGGAGACCAGGATTGGCGCGGGAGGCGTCATTTGAAAAAGAAGTCTGGCGGTCTCATCGCTCGTTACTTCGAAATCCGAAACCCGCTTCATCACGTTAGCGGTCACATCCACGGTCTCAAACAACCGGTCTGGTCCGTCGCCGAACCGGAAATCGCGAGACAACAAGACGAGGGATGCTCTATCGACATTCAAGCCGGCGCGCCGAAACACCATGACGGTATAAGCGATGTCGTTGACAAGGTCTTGAATGCGCTCCCCATCGGAAAACCGGGATTTCACTTCTAGTACGTGCCAGGCGCTATCGTGGCGGCGGAGAATGTCGGCTTTAGCCACGAAGGGTCCGACGGCGACCGTCGCCTCGAAAAATGTTTGCTTATGTAGGTCTGCCAGACATTCCCGAGTCATTTGGGCGGGTGTCTTCCCGGCAGTGGCCGGAACGATCACACCGTCGGGGTGAAGTTTGCGTGCCAACCCGCCGATTTCTTGCCCCTGCTGCATCCGAAACTGTTCGGCTTCTGAGGGAGCGACCGGATCGGCGCGCAGTCCATGCCAAGCCATTGCTGGACACGCCAGTGAGATGAGCCAATCAGACTTGGTAATCGTAGTCCTCACGAAGTCACTCCGACTATTACCGCTTCCCGTACTGCACTCGCACACCCGTCATTCGTATGCGAAACTCAACCAGCTGCTCGCTGACGCCCCAGCGCTGCGCAATTTCCGCTTTTTTGAGCCGGCTCTTAATCGCTTGAACTAGGGCTTGCCTCGGAAGAAGCAGACACCAGCCAAGCCAGTTAGCTTCCTCTTCCTGCTTCTCGTCGAAGCTGCGCATGGTAATCGAACCGTCGTACGAAAGCACGAGTTTGCTGGGCTGGTGCTCCAGGATGATGTGTGCGAGCTCATGTCCAAGGTCACTGCTTTGCCGTCCTGAAGAGTGACGCGGATTGTAGATGATCACGGCTCGGCCATTTACGAAGCAGCTCACTGCCGACCATCCGTCAGGGTCGTGATACAACAATTGATCAAGGGCATCCTTGGGCAAACCCGGGACGTCGTGAGGCGTCCATAATTCCACATTTAGGTATTGAGCGAGAGATGATGGCGGTAGGGGTGCGTGCGGCGCCAGCCCCATATCTCGGCGGATACCCAACGCGAGTTGTTCAGCCCAGGCTTTGAACCCTCGCTCCAAGAAGCTCATGATTTTTACGAATCCTTCGGCTCCTTGATCATTGGGTTGGCCGCAAACAGCAGCATTTTTGCAAGGGCTTGAATCGTTTCCGGCTTGGGGGTGCGGTCAGCCTTGAAATGCGCTGACATGCTGACGAGCTCGGCAGGCTGGGCAGATGTTTTCGGACGTTCTTCAGTGCCAAGGAAAGTACTAGGATCAGTTCCGAGCCAGTGGCAGAGCTTTCCAAACGTCACCACATCCGGGATGCGACCACTTTCGACGCGGAGAAGCGTGGCCGGACTGATCCCAATTTCCGATGCCGCCTCCCGCAGTTTCGTTTTGTCTCGCTTTTCCCGAACCAGGGCTCCGAGACTTGCTAATGGCCGTCGTGGCAAATAGTTACCTCCAGATGCATTATTGCAAAACAAAAGTCACTTGTCGAAACCGCGCGAACGTGATATAAATAGCACAGGAGGGAAACACAACTCCATTTAAGAAACAGGTGGCGCGAGAGCGTCGCCACTCCGGTGTGGACTCTTCGCGGAATTGTAGTCGTACAGGAGGACCTGTGAGCGCTATGAATCAAAACGAGTTCAATATCATCGTCAATGGGCGACCAAAAAAGGTACCCGGACCATCAATCTCCTTCGAACAAGTCGTGGCATTGGCCTTCAATCCCGTTCCCCCAGCGTTCTTCACGGTCACCTGGAGCCACGGCAACCAGGGTGGGAGCCTTACTCCTGGTAAGAGCGTTCAGCTCCAAAACGGGATGAAGTTCGATGTCACAGAAACTGGTCAATCTTAATCCCGACCTTTCCAGGCTCCGCGCCGAGGGCTTGGACATTTCCATCGGCAAGTCTAAGCACCTATTCGTCCGCGGCGTTCCGTATGTGAACGCTGCCAAGGAGATCAAGCGCGGCACGATTGCATCAGTGCTGGACCTCGCCGGCGAGACGACCATTCCTCCGGAGTCGCACGTCATTTTTTTCGTGGGCGACCCGCCCTGTGACGAGCAGGGCTCCACGCTCCCGGGAGTCAGCCCAAACTCAAACCAAGCCTTGGGCGAGGGGCTCACCCCCAATCACCAGATTTCGAGGAAGCCTACAATCGGGGCGACGCCCGGCAAATACGCGGATTACTACGAAAAGATCAAAACGTACATCGCGATCATTTGCAGCCCGGCCCAGGCAATTGATAACACTGTTACGGCCTATACTCATCCTGTTGTCGTGCCTGACGAAGAGGATGATTCGGTCTTCAAATACCTCGATACTGCGGCCACAAAATCTGGCATCGTCGCGGCCAATCACAAGCTAGAAGGATTGAAAATTGCCATCGTCGGTGTAGGCGCAGTAGGCGGCTACGTGCTTGACTTCGTTGCCAAGACGCCCGTCGCAGAGATTCATCTTTTCGACAGCGATTTCTTCCTTAACCATAATGCGTTTAGAAGCCCCGGAGCCGCGTCGCTAGATGACCTGAGCAAAAAGCAGATGAAGGTTCATTACCTCGAGGGCACGTACTCGCGGATGCGGAAGGGGATTATCCCTCACGACTGCATCGTCGATGAACACACGATTGAGCTACTCAAGGACAAGAGCTTTGTGTTCGTCTGCATCGATAAGGGTACGGGCAAGCGGCTAATCGTGGAGCGACTGGAAGAATGGGGTATTCCGTTCATCGACGTAGGGATGGGAATCCAGCTCGGCGAGAACCATACGCTTGGAGGGATCGTCACGGTTTGGACTTGTCCCCTAAACTGAGACAACCGGTTAAGACTCATTTTTCATTCAATGGAGAATTGAGTCATGGGATTGTCTCGACGGAAGTTCACGAAGGAGTTTAAGGA